>NZ_JBIWGA010000004.1:350439-573439 GCF_044763345.1 Streptomyces sp. NPDC096132 | reverse complement strand
GTTGATAGGCCGGATCTGGAAGCACGGTAACGTGTGGAGGTGACCGGTACTAATAGGCCGAGGGCTTGTCCTCAGTTGCTCGCGTCCACTGTGTTGGTTCTGAAACCACGAACAGCCCCGTATGGCCACATACGGTGCGGCTGAACAGTTTCATAGTGTTTCGGTGGTCATAGCGTGAGGGAAACGCCCGGTTACATTCCGAACCCGGAAGCTAAGCCTTACAGCGCCGATGGTACTGCAGGGGGGACCCTGTGGGAGAGTAGGACACCGCCGAACAATCATTCAAAGGGTTGGGCCCTGAACTTCGGTTCAGGGCCCAACCCTTTTCTGCTTTCTGTCACTTGAAGTTCACGTTCCGCCCGCAGCATCCACGGCATGGGTACTGCTGCAATGCTCAGGGCCGCCGGCGTCGGCATCGGTGACGAGGTCATCGTGCCGGCTTTCGGGAACGCCGAAGTCGCCGGAGCGGTCGTCCTGGCGGGTGCGCTGCCGGTGTTCGCCGACGTGGATCCGGTGACCTACTGCCTGGACGCGGCCACTGTCGAGGCGGTCGTAACTCCGCGTACCGCGGCCATCGTTGTCGTACACCGCTTCGGGCGGCCGGCCGATGTCGCGCGGTTGCACGCCGTCGGGCAGCGGCATGGACTGCTGGTGCTGGAACAGGCGGAGTCCGAGGCGCCGTACGACGAGATCGCTCGGCGGCGGGAGCGGGCGGCCTATCTCGATGCGCGGCTGCGTGGGGTGCGGACGCCCGATGGTGGGGACGGGCACTCCTATCAGCAGTACGTGGTGCGGGTTCCGGGAAATGGCCGTCCCGATCGTGATGCCTTCGCTCGGGCTCTGCGGGGGAGGGGAGTTGAGTGCCGGGTGCCGGTGAAGACCCCCTTGCACCGGCTGCCCGAGTTCCGGCGCTGTGTGTCGCTGCCCGAGACCGAGCTGGCCGCGGACGAGACGCTCGCTCTGCCGGTGGACGCCTCTTTGACGAAGCGGGACATGCAGCGGATCGTGGCCGCGTGCAATGCGCTCGGTGGGCTGCTGCAACCGGCCTTCTGAACGAGTTTGGGAACACGGGCTCGTTCGGGGTATGATCTATTCCGTTGCCGCGAGGGAAACCTCGAAAAGCAACTGGCCCCTATAGCTCAGTCGGCAGAGCGTCTCCATGGTAAGGAGAAGGTCAACGGTTCGATTCCGTTTGGGGGCTCAAGAAAAACCCCCGCCCTTTCGGGCGGGGGTTTTCTCATGTCCGCGGCTCCTGCCGTCTCACGCCACTCGCATCGCCAGGATCGCCATGTCGTCGGACGGGGCGTCCGAGGCGAAGCGTTCGACCGCGCGCATGATGCGGGCCGCGACCGCGCCGGCCGTGAGGCCCGTACAGGTGGACAGGACGTCGGCGAGGCCGTCGTCGCCCAGCATGCGGGTGCCCTCTCGGCGCTCGGTGACGCCGTCGGTGACACAGAGCAGGACGTCGCCCGCATCGAGGGTGACCGTCTGCTCGTACAGCTCCAGGTCCTCGATGACGCCGAGGAGGGGCTGGGGCTCGGCGGCGGGCTCGACCGTGCCGTTCTGGCGCAGGCGGAGCGGAAGGGGGTGGCCGGCGCAGACCACCTTCAGCTGCGCGCTGCCGTCGTCCTGCGGGCGCATCTCGCCGTAGAGGAGGGTCAGGAAGCGGCTGCGGGCGCCCTCGTCGAGGATGGCCGAGTTGAGGCGCTCCAGGACCGCCGGGCCGCTGAGGCCCTCTCTGGCCAGCAGGCGCAGGGCGTGGCGGGCCAGGCCCGTCACGGCGGCCGCGTGCGGGCCCGTGCCGCAGACGTCGCCGATCGCGAAGCCGTAGGCGCCGTCGCTGATCGGGAAGACGTCGTAGAAGTCGCCGCCGACCTCGTTGCCCTCGCCGGCCGCGCGGTAGATGACGTCGACCTCGACGCCGTCGATCTCGGGGAGTCCCGGGGGCAGGAGGCTGCGCTGGAGGGACTGGCTGATGGCCGTGCGCTCGGAGTAGAGGCGGGCGTTGTCCAGGGCGAGGGCGGCGCGGCGGGACAGGTCCTCGGCCAGCTCCAGGATCTCCTGGCGGAAGTGTTCGTCGGTGGGCTTGCCGAGGGTCAGCATGCCGATGACGCGGTTGCGGGCGACCAGGGGGAGGACGACGGTCTCGCCGCCGACCGCGGAGGCCGTGGCGAGGGTGGGGCCGATGCCCGAGGCCACCTGGTGGGTGGGACCGCCGGTCAGGCCGAGGCTGCGCATGGAGCTGCGCAGGGCCGCCTCGTGGGCGGCCGCGCCGGGCGCCGTCCAGACGCGGGCGCCCGGGGTGGGTACCGGGTCCGGCGGGGGGATCTTCGAGAGCAACGACTTGATGCCGTCGATGAGTTCCTCGTCCTCGTGCAGGACGTAGGACAGGTACGGGTCGGAGGCCTGGTCGGCGATCGTGTAGACCGCGCACCACGTCGCCAGGGTGGGGACGGTCATCTGGGCCATCAGGGCCAGGGTCTGGTCGCGGTCGAGGGTGCCGGCCAGGAGGTCGGAGGCCTCGACGAGGAAGCTGAGCGAGCCACGGCGCAGGCGTTCCAGTTCGCCCAGGCGGGCCGACTCGACGGCGAGGGCGATGCGGTCGGCCGCGAACTGCAGGCGCAGGGCCTCCTCGTTGGAGTACCGGCCGGGGGCCTCGGCCGCGACGCCGAGGGAGCCGGTGAGGCGGCCCTCGACCTTCAGCGGCACCGTCACCACCGAGCGCATGCCCGTGCCGTTCAACAGCGGTACGGCGCCGGGGACGGCCGTGAGGTCCTCGTGGACGGCCGGCATCCGGGCCGAGCCGTAGCGGCCGGGGCCCGCCTCGACGGGGACGCGTGCGAAACGCTGGCGTGCGGAGGGCAGGCCGGTGGAGGCGCGGACCTCCAACTCGGTCTCGTCGTCGGTCGCGAGGAGCAGGAAGGCGGAGTCGCCGTCGAGCATGTCGCGGGCGCGTTCCACGGTGCGCTGGAGGAGGCCGTCGAGGTCGTCGGGGGCGGGGGAGCCGATGAAGACCTCGAAGGGGTCGGTGCTCTGGCCGTCGGCGGGCCCGGTGTCGGAGGCCGGGAGGCGCGACGGGGTCTGCAGGACGGCGCGTTCGTGGTCGCGGACCAGGAGGCAGACCGTGGAGGGCTCGCCGTCGGTGTCGCGGACGCGGAGGTGGGAGGCGTACACCGGGGTCACCCGGCCGGTGGCGCCGCGGATGCCGTAACTGCCCTCCCAGCGGGAGAGTTGGAGGGCCTCGGCGATGCCGGTGCCGGTGCCGGGCGTGTGCGGCCAGGCGGCGAGGTCGGTGAGGGGCTTTCCGGTGACCTGGTCGGCCTGGTAGCCGAAGAGTTCCTCGGCGTCCTCGTTCCAGGCCGAGATGGCGCCCGCGCGGTCGATCTGGACGACCGCGACGCGGACGCGGCTGTCCGCGAGCGGGAGGAGGTCGGCGGGGAGGGACGGGCCTGCGGCGCGGGTGCCCACCGGGCGGTCGGGGAGGTCGAGTTGGAACCAGACGTGTTTGTGGGTCGGGGTGTACTCGACGCCCCAGCGGCCCGCGATGGCCGCGCAGAGCTGGAGGCCTCTGCCGCCCTCGCGGTCGGGGCTGCCCATGGTGGCGGGGGAGCCCTGGAGGGGGATCTCGCGTTCCGGGTACCGGTCGGCCACCTCGATGCGTACGCCGTCCTCGGAGCGCAGACACAGGACGTCGGCGTGGGTGCCCGCGTGGACGACGGCGTTGGTCACCAGTTCGCTGGTGAGGACCACGGCGTCGTCGACGATGTCGGCGAAGCCCCAGCCCTGGAGGGTGTCGCGGACGAAGGAGCGGGCGGTCGCGACGGATCGCCCGACGGGCTCGAAGCTGGCGGCCGCGCGCGCGGTGATCACAGAACTCCTCGGCCGGTTGTCGACGTGGGGGGATCCCTGGCCGCCCTGGTCGCGCCGCTGCTGCGGCGGGCGCATGCCCGAAGGCCGGGGGTCCGGGGGCTGTCCCCCCGGGATCAGTCCGGTGGTCATGTGTGCGGCCGCCCCTCCGATGCCCGCTCGTGCCTCGTGCCACCGCCCAGGCCGGACGGACCGGCGCGGCTGGACAGCCGCATGCAAGGTTACTTACCTTCCCCGTCCGTGCGGATGCCGGTCACCCGTGTTTCCGCCCCGTGGGTGTGCGGACGATGTGCGAAGCTGCCGAACTGTTATGGCCGGGTTCGGTGAGGGTGAAACACTGGGCAAGCTTCTTGTGAAGGTCCGGGCAGACTGGGTGTCTTCTGAGTACAGGGGGCAGCAGCCCCCGGGGTCCGCCTGGTTTCATCGGGCGGAAAACCCAGCAGTAAGCAGCACACAGACGAGTAGCAACACCCCAGCACAGCGTGACGGTCGACCCCTGCGGGAGGGACAAGTGGAGTCTGGCGCAGCGACGCGGAGCACTAAGGCGCGCGCGAAAGGCGGACAGTCCCTGAGCAGGCGTGCACCGCGCGGAGGTACCACCACCGTGGACACGGCGGCCCTGGAGCGGCTGCTGACGGCCCTGGTGTCCATGCGGGACGGGAACTTCCGCAAACGCCTCACGGTGTCCGGCGACGGCGTGATGTCGGAGATCGCGGCCGTGTTCAACGAGGTCGCGGACCGTAATCTCCATCTCACGGGTGAGCTTTCGCGCGTACGTCGCATGGTGGGCCGGGAGGGCAAGCTCACCGAGCGGCTGGAGACGGGTGCCTGCGAGGGCTCGTGGGCGACCGCCATCGACAACTCGAACGCGCTGGTCGACGACCTCGTACGGCCTGTCTCCGAGGTCGGGCGGGTGCTGTCGGCGGTGGCCGAGGGTGATCTGTCGCCGCGGATGGAGCTGCGGACGCAGACGCCGGACGGGGCGGCCGGGCAGCCGCTGCGTGGGGAGTTCCTGAAGGTCGGGCGGACGGTCAACAATCTGGTTGACCAGCTGTCGACGTTCACCGACGAGGTCACGCGCGTGGCCAGTGAGGTGGGCACCGAGGGCAAGCTGGGCGGGCAGGCGCAGGTGCGCGGCATGTCCGGTTCGTGGAAGGACCTCACGGAGTCCGTCAACACGATGGCGGAGCGGCTGACCGCGCAGGTGCGGGACATCGCGCTGGTGACGACGGCGGTGGCCAAGGGTGATCTGTCGCGGAAGGTGACGGTTCACGTCGAGGGCGAGATGCTCGAGCTGAAGAACACCGTCAACACGATGGTGGACCAGCTCTCCGCGTTCTCGTCCGAGGTGACCCGCGTCGCGCGCGAGGTGGGCACCGACGGCATGCTGGGCGGCCAGGCGCAGGTGTCGGGTGTCGACGGTGTGTGGAAGGAACTCACCGATTCGGTGAACACCATGGCCGGCAATTTGACGGCCCAGGTGCGCGGGGTCTCCGAGGTGATGACGGCGGTCGCCAACGGTGACCTGTCGCGGAAGGTGACCGTTCCGGCGCGCGGTGAGGTCGCGCAGCTCGCCGAGACCATCAACCAGATGACCGAGACGCTGAGGATCTTCGCGGACGAGGTCACGCGCGTGGCCAACGAGGTGGGGGCCGCGGGGCAGTTGGGCGGTCAGGCGAACGTGCCCGGGGCGGCGGGGACGTGGAAGGACCTGACGGACTCCGTCAACACGGTGTTCCGGAACCTCACCACTCAGGTGCGGGACATCGCGGCCGTGACGACGGCCGTGGCGAGCGGTGATCTGTCGCAGAAGGTCACCGTGGACGTGGCCGGCGAGATGCTGGAGCTGAAGAACACCGTCAACGGGATGGTGGACCAGCTGTCGGCTTTCGGTGCCGAAGTGACGCGTGTGGCGCGGGAGATCGGTGTCGAGGGCGAACTGGGCGGTCAGGCGCAGGTGTCCGGCGCGGCGGGGACGTGGAAGGACCTGACGGACTCCGTCAACACGGCGTTCAGGAATCTCACCGGACAGGTGAGGAACATCGCGCAGGTGACGACGGCCGTGGCCAACGGCGACCTCTCGCAGAAGGTCACCGTCGACGTCTCCGGCGAGATGCTCCAGCTGAAGAACACCGTGAACACGATGGTGGACCAGCTGTCGTCGTTCGCCGACCAGGTGACGCGGATGGCCCGGGACGTGGGTACCGAGGGCCGGCTGGGCGGTCAGGCGCGCGTGGACGGTGTGTCGGGTACGTGGCGGGAGCTGACCGACTCCGTCAACTTCATGGCGGGCAATCTCACCTCTCAGGTGAGGCAGATCGCCCAGGTGACGACGGCCGTGGCGCGGGGTGACCTGTCGCAGAAGATCGACGTCGACGCGCGCGGGGAGATCCTCGAGCTGAAGAACACCATCAACACGATGGTCGACCAGCTCTCCGCGTTCGCCGACCAGGTGACCCGGGTCGCGCGGGACGTGGGTACCGAGGGCCGGCTGGGCGGTCAGGCGCAGGTGCCCGGTGTGGCCGGTGTGTGGCGGGACCTGACGGACTCGGTGAACGGCATGGCCGGCAACCTCACCGCGCAGGTGCGCAACATCGCGCAGGTCGCCACGGCGGTCGCGCGTGGTGACCTGTCCCAGAAGATCACCGTGGACGCGCGCGGGGAGATCCTGGAGCTGAAGAACACCCTGAACACGATGGTCGACCAGCTGTCGTCCTTCGCCCAGGAGGTCACGCGTGTGGCCCGTGAGGTGGGTACGGAGGGGCAGCTCGGCGGTCAGGCCGAGGTGCAGGGTGTCTCCGGCACCTGGAAGGACCTCACGCAGTCGGTGAACTTCATGGCGAACAACCTGACCATCCAGGTGAGGCAGATCGCCGAGGTGACGACCGCGGTCGCCAAGGGCGACCTGTCGAAGAAGATCACCGTCGACGCCAAGGGCGAGATCCTCGAGCTCGTCACCACCGTCAACACGATGGTGGACCAGCTGTCGTCCTTCGCCGAGCAGGTGACCCGGGTGGCCCGCGAGGTGGGCACCGAGGGCATCCTGGGCGGTCAGGCGCACGTGCCGGGTATCACGGGCATCTGGAAGGACCTCAGCGGCAATGTGAACCTGATGGCCAAGAACCTGACCATGCAGGTGCGCAACATCTCGCAGGTCGCGGCGGCCGTCGCCAACGGCGATCTGACGCGGACGGTGACGATCGAGGCGCGTGGCGAGGTCCAGCAGCTCGCCGACACCATCAACACCATGGTGAAGACGCTGAGCTCGTTCGCCGAGCAGGTCACCAAGGTGGCCCGCGAGGTGGGCACGGACGGCATCCTCGGCGGTCAGGCGCACGTACCGGGTGTGGCGGGCACGTGGAAGGACCTCACCGATTCGGTGAACGGCATGGCGTCCAACCTGACCGGCCAGGTGCGCAACATCGCCATGGTCACGACGGCCATCGCCAAGGGCGATCTGACGAAGAAGATCGACATCGACGCCCGCGGGGAGATCCTGGAGCTGAAGACGACCATCAACACGATGGTCGACCAGCTGTCGTCCTTCGCCGAGGAGGTCACGCGTGTGGCCCGCGAGGTGGGTACGGAGGGGCAGCTCGGCGGCCAGGCACGCGTGCGTGACGTCGACGGCACCTGGCGGGACCTCACCGAGTCGGTGAACGAGATGGCCGGGAACCTGACCCGGCAGGTGCGTGCCATCGCGCGCGCGGCCACCGCGGTGACGCGGGGCGACCTGAACCTGAAGCTCGACGTGGACGCGGCCGGCGAGATCCAGGAGCTGCAGGACTACATCAACAAGATGATCGCCAACCTGCGCGACACCACGATCGCCAACAAGGAGCAGGACTGGCTCAAGGGCAACCTCGCGCGTGTGTCGGCCCTGATGCAGGGGCGGCGCGACCTGGAGGACGTGGCCTCGCTGATCATGAGCGAGCTGCCGCCGCTGGTGGCCGCGCAGCACGGCGCGTTCTTCCTGGCGATGCCGTCGCCCGAGGGCACGGACGACCCGTACGAGCTGCGGATGCTGGGGTCGTACGGCTATTCGATGGGGTCGATGCCGACGTCGTTCCGGCCGGGTGAGGCGCTGGTGGGGACGGCCGCGGAGGAGAAGCGCACGATCCTGGTGGAGAACGCGCCGAGCGGCTATCTGAAGATCTCCTCCGGGCTCGGCGAGGCGCCGCCGGCGCAGGTGATCGTGCTGCCGGTGCTGTTCGAGGGCAAGGTGCTCGGGGTGATCGAGCTGGCGTCCTTCGCGCCGTTCACACAGATCCAGAAGGACTTCCTCAACCAGCTCGCCGAGATGATCGCGACCAGCGTCAACACCATCTCCGTCAACACCAAGACGGAGCAGCTGCTGAAGCAGTCGCAGGAGCTGACCGAGCAACTGCAGGAGCGGTCGGCGGAGTTGGAGCAGCGGCAGATGGCCCTCCAGGCGTCCAACGCCGAACTGGAGGAGAAGGCCGAGCTGCTGGCCCAGCAGAACCGTGACATCGAGGTGAAGAACACCGAGATCGAGGAGGCGCGGCAGGTCCTGGAGGAGCGTGCCGAGCAACTCGCCGTGTCGATGCGCTACAAGAGCGAGTTCCTCGCCAACATGTCGCACGAGCTGCGTACGCCGCTGAACTCGCTGCTGATCCTGGCGAAGCTGCTCGCGGACAACGCGGAGGGCAACCTCTCGCCGAAGCAGGTCGAGTTCGCGGAGACGATCCATGGGGCGGGCTCGGACCTGCTGCAGCTGATCAACGACATCCTCGACCTGTCGAAGGTCGAGGCGGGCAAGATGGACGTCTCGCCGACGCGGATCGCGCTGGTGCAGCTCGTGGACTACGTGGAGGCGACCTTCCGGCCGCTGACCGCGGAGAAGGGCCTCGACCTGTCCGTGCGGGTCTCGCCGGAGCTGCCGGCCACGCTGCACACGGACGAGCAGCGGCTGCTGCAGGTGCTGCGCAACCTGCTGTCGAACGCGGTGAAGTTCACCGACTCGGGCTCGGTCGAGCTGGTGATCCGGCCGGCCGGGGCGGACGTACCGGTGGCGATCCGGGAGCAGTTGCTGGAGGCCGGGTCGCTGACGGATCCGGACGCGCCGCTGATCGCGTTCTCGGTGACCGACACCGGCATCGGGATCGCGGCCAGCAAGATGCGGGTGATCTTCGAGGCGTTCAAGCAGGCGGACGGCACGACCAGCCGCAAGTACGGCGGTACGGGCCTGGGGCTGTCGATCTCGCGGGAGATCGCGCAGTTGCTGGGCGGTGAGATCCACGCGCAGAGCGAGCCGGGGCGTGGCTCGACGTTCACGCTGTATCTGCCGCTGCACCCGAGCGAGCTGCCTCCGCAGGGCTACCAGCAGGTGGTGCCCGCGCTGGAGGCCGGTGACCTGGTGGCCTCGGAGAACGGGGCGATCGAGCTGTCGGACCTGGCCGAGGCGGAGATCGTGACGCCGGCCGAGGTGAAGTCGTACCAGGAGACCCAGAACGGGGCGGCCGCGCTCTTCCGGCGCCGGCGGCGTTCGTCGAACGGCGGTGAACGGGTCGGGGAGGCGTCGCAGTGGCCGGCGCCGCAGGGTCAGCGGGGCATCCGGTTCGGCGGTGAGAAGGTGCTGATCGTCGACGACGACATCCGCAACGTGTTCGCGCTGACCAGCGTCCTGGAGCAGCACGGCCTGTCCGTGCTGTACGCGGAGAACGGCCGTGAGGGCATCGAGGTCCTGGAGCAGCACGACGACGTGGCGGTCGTCCTGATGGACATCATGATGCCCGAGATGGACGGCTACGCGACGACGACGGCGATCCGCCGGATGCCGCAGTTCTCCGGGCTGCCGATCATCGCGCTGACGGCGAAGGCGATGAAGGGCGACCGGGAGAAGGCGATCGAGTCGGGTGCTTCCGACTACGTCACGAAGCCGGTCGATCCCGATCACCTGCTGTCGGTGATGGAGCAGTGGATGCGGGAGGCGTGACGGGATCCGCTCGTGTGGCGGGAACTTGTGGAACACGTGAGGAGTTGCCGACCGAGGGTGTCCACGGCCGTGTAGCGGGGCCGGATCGGGGGAACCTTCTGGTCTCCTGTCGCGTTCCCGCTATGTGCACAGTGACATCACGGTGACAGGGTGTGGCGACGGTCGGGGTGCGGCTACCATGACCGGCACAAGGAAGGGCGGCGCAAAGGAGTCGTCCCCAGGGGCGGCGCCCGGTGCACTGCCGGGGCGAGGAGGGCGGGCCATGGTGCAGAAGGCCAAGATCCTCCTGGTCGATGACCGGCCGGAGAATCTGCTGGCGCTGGAGGCGATCCTCTCGGCGCTCGATCAGACGCTGGTGCGGGCATCGTCCGGGGAAGAGGCGCTCAAAGCACTGCTGACGGACGATTTCGCGGTCATTCTGCTGGACGTCCAGATGCCGGGAATGGACGGTTTCGAAACGGCCGCGCACATCAAGCGGCGAGAACGCACCAGGGACATCCCGATCATCTTCCTCACGGCGATCAACCACGGCCCGCACCACACCTTCCGTGGGTACGCGGCCGGCGCGGTGGACTACATCTCCAAGCCGTTCGACCCGTGGGTGCTGCGCGCCAAGGTCTCCGTGTTCGTCGAGCTGTACATGAAGAACTGCCAGCTGAGGGAGCAGGCGGCGCTGCTGCGGCTCCAGTTGGAGGGCGGTGGCAAGGCCGCGGCGGGCGGCGGGGCCAAGGAGTCGGCCGGACTGCTGGCCGAGCTCTCCGCACGGCTCGCGGCCGTCGAGGAGCAGGCGGAGGCGCTCTCCAAGCAGCTCGACGACGAGTCGGCGGACGCGGCCGCGGTGGCCACGGCGGCGCATCTGGAGCGCAAACTCACCGGCCTGCGGCGGGCGCTGGACGCGCTGGAGCCGGGCACCGGGAACGGTGCGGCCTCGGTGCCGTCGCAGAACTGACGCGAGAGGCGGGAGGCGTTGGGGGTGAGCGGGGGTCAGTTCCACGCCGTCATGGGGCCGGTGCTTCGGCTCCGCGGCGGGCGGGCACTCCGGCTCCCCACCGGGCTGACGCTCCGGCCCCCCGTCCCCGCCCTGCGGACGCGTCAGTTCCGCGCCTGCGCAGGGACGACACGAACGGGTGAAGCAGTGGGCACGCGTGTCCACTGTCGTCTCCCCCGGTAACCTCACACCCATGGCCTCACGTCCCTCCGCAGCCAAGAAGCAGCCCGCCAAGAAGGCGGCTGCTCCCGCGAAGGCTCCGGCGAAGAAGGCCGCCGCGAAAAAGGCCCCGGCGAAGAAGGCACCCGCCAAGAAGGCCGCGGCGAAGAAGGCGGCGCCGGCACCCAAGCCGGCGCCGAGTCCCACCGGGGGCATCTACCGGCTCGTGCGCGCCCTCTGGCTGGGCCTGGCGCACGCGGTGGGCGCCGTGTTCCGGGGGATAGGGAACGGCGCGAAGAACCTCGACCCGGCCCACCGCAAGGACGGCGTCGCCCTGCTGCTGCTCGGCGTCGCGCTGATCGTCGCGGCGGGCACCTGGGCCGACCTGAAGGGCCCCGTCGGCGACCTGGTCGAGATCCTCGTCACCGGCTCCTTCGGCCGGCTCGACCTGCTCGTGCCGATCCTGCTCGCGGTCATCGCCGTGCGCTTCATCAGGCACCCGGAGAAGCCCGACGCCAACGGCCGCATCGTGATCGGCCTGTCCGCCCTCGTCATCGGCGTCCTCGGCCAGGTCCACATCGCCTGCGGCGCGCCCGCCCGCAGCGACGGCATGCAGGCCATAAGGGACGCCGGCGGTCTCATCGGCTGGAGCGCGGCGACCCCGCTGACGTACGCCATGGGCGAGGTGCTCGCCGTACCGCTGCTGGTGCTGCTCACGGTCTTCGGGTTGCTGGTCGTCACGGCCACCCCGGTCAACGCGATCCCGCAGCGGCTGCGGCAGCTCGGGGTCCGCCTCGGGGTGCTGCACGACCCCGAGGCGGACGGACAGGACGAGTTCTCCGACGACGACGCGCGCTACGACGAGCAGTGGCGCGAGGCGCTGCCCGGGCGTCCCCGCCGGCGCTCGGGCGGCCGCGGGGCGTACGACCCCGACGGCGCCGAGCAGGAGGCCCTGTCCCAGCGCCGCGGCCGTCCCCGGCGCTCGGCCGTGCCGCAGCCCGCGATGGACCGGGAGCCGGACGCCGTGGACATCGCCGCGGCCGCCGCGGCCGATCTCGACGGCGCCATCATGCACGGCATGCCGCCCTCGCCGATCGTCGCCGACCTCACCCAGGGCGTGCGCGTGGGCGACCGCGAGGCGACCACGCCGACACCGGTCCCGGCCGCGCGGCCCAAGCAGGAGAAGCTCAGCTCCGGGGCCGTACCCGATCTGACCAAGGCGCCGCCGGAGGAGATCCGCGACCTGCCGCCGCGCGCCGAGCAGCTCCAGCTCTCCGGCGACATCACCTACGCGCTGCCGTCGCTGGACCTCCTGGAGCGCGGTGGCCCCGGCAAGGCGCGCAGCGCCGCCAACGACGCCGTCGTCGCCTCGCTGACGAACGTCTTCACCGAGTTCAAGGTCGACGCCGCCGTCACCGGCTTCACCCGTGGCCCGACGGTCACCCGCTACGAGGTGGAACTCGGCCCCGCCGTGAAGGTCGAGCGGATCACCGCGCTGACCAAGAACATCGCGTACGCCGTCGCCAGCCCGGACGTGCGGATCATCAGCCCGATCCCCGGCAAGTCGGCGGTCGGCATCGAGATCCCCAACACCGACCGGGAGATGGTCAACCTAGGGGACGTGCTGCGGCTCGCGGACGCGGCCGAGGACGACCATCCGATGCTGGTCGCGCTCGGCAAGGACGTCGAGGGCGGCTATGTCATGGCCAACCTGGCGAAGATGCCGCACATCCTCGTAGCCGGAGCCACCGGTTCCGGCAAGTCGTCGTGCATCAACTGCCTCATCACGTCCGTCATGGTCCGCGCGACCCCCGAGGACGTGCGGATGGTCCTCGTCGACCCCAAGCGCGTCGAGCTGACCGCGTACGAGGGCATCCCGCACCTGATCACGCCGATCATCACCAACCCCAAGCGGGCCGCCGAGGCGCTGCAGTGGGTCGTACGCGAGATGGACCTGCGCTACGACGACCTCGCCGCGTACGGCTTCCGGCACATCGACGACTTCAACGAGGCCATAAGGAACGGCAAGGTCAAGCCGCCCGAGGGCAGCGAGCGGGAGCTGCAGCCGTACCCGTACCTGCTGGTGATCGTCGATGAGCTCGCCGACCTGATGATGGTCGCGCCGCGCGACGTCGAGGACGCGATCGTGCGGATCACGCAGCTCGCGCGCGCGGCCGGCATCCACCTGGTGCTCGCCACCCAGCGGCCGTCGGTCGACGTCGTCACCGGTCTGATCAAGGCGAACGTCCCCTCGCGGCTCGCGTTCGCCACCTCCTCGCTCGCCGACTCGCGGGTCATCCTCGACCAGCCGGGCGCCGAGAAGCTGATCGGAAAGGGTGACGGTCTGTTCCTGCCGATGGGTGCGAACAAGCCGACCCGTATGCAGGGCGCCTTCGTCACCGAGGCCGAGGTCGCGGCGATCGTGCAGCACTGCAAGGACCAGATGGCGCCCGTCTTCCGGGACGACGTCACCGTGGGCACCAAGCAGAAGAAGGAGATCGACGAGGACATCGGGGACGACCTCGACCTGCTGTGCCAGGCGGCCGAGCTCGTGGTCTCCACCCAGTTCGGCTCGACGTCGATGCTCCAGCGCAAGCTGCGCGTCGGCTTCGCGAAGGCCGGCCGGCTGATGGACCTCATGGAGTCGCGGAACATCGTCGGTCCGAGCGAGGGCTCCAAGGCCCGTGACGTTCTTGTGAAACCCGACGAGCTGGACGGCGTGCTCGCGGTGATCCGGGGGGAGTCTGAGGGGTAGACGTCGCGTCGGGTACCCGGTCGTCCGTGACTCACCCGTTAGAAACCGCAGGGCAACCGTTTCCCTTTGGCGTACGTCCAGTTGAGCGAGAGGACAGGTACGGCTTGCCACCGGGGGCCGTGTCTGGCCCGTCATCGGCGTGACCGGCCATTCCGATGGCGTACAAAGTCGTACCGTCCGGTTGCCCCTCCCTTTGGCACCCCCCCTAGACTGAACCTCCAGCACAGGTGGCTACACGCTCGAAAGGCGCCCCCGTGTCCATCGGCAACTCCCCTGAAGACGAGCGTCCGTTCGAAGACCCGTCCGAGGAAGCCCCCTTCTCCATCGGTCGTGCCCTGCGCCAGGCGCGCATCACCGCCGGGCTGACCGTCGACGACGTCAGTACCGCCACCCGGGTCCGCATCGCCATCATCCATGCCATCGAGTCGGACGACTTCGCCCCCTGCGGCGGAGACGTCTACGCGCGCGGGCACATCCGAACCCTGGCCCGGGCCGTGCGCCTCGACCCCGGCCGGCTGATCGAACAGTACGACGCCGACCACGGCGGCCGTCCGGCGCCGACCGCGGCCGCGCCGCTGTTCGAGGCGGAACGCATCCGCCCCGAGCGGCGGGGACCGAACTGGACGGCGGCGATGGTCGCCGCGATCGTGGCCGTGGTCGGCTTCGTCGGCTTCACCGCGTTCAAGGGCGGCGACGAGGGCGGGTCCAAGGAGGCGGTCGCCGAGGGCACCACGCCCGCGGCCAGCGCCACCGCCTCGCCCACACCCAAGACCGACAAGTCCACCGACACCGAGCCCGAGCCCTCCGACAGCGCCATCGCGGCCGCGCCCCAGGACAAGGTGACCGTCAAGGTCAGCGCGACCGACGGCCGCAGCTGGATCTCCGCCAAGGACCACAACGGCCGGCTGCTGTTCGACGGACTCCTCAAGCAGGGCGACTCCAAGACCTTCCAGGACAGCGAGAAGATCAACCTCGTCCTCGGCGACGCCGGGGCGATCGACCTGTTCGTCAACGGCAAGAAGATCGACGACAACTTCCAGCCGGGCGCGGTGGAACGCCTGACGTACACCAAGGGCGATCCGCAGGCCGGCTAGAGCTTGAGAGATACGTGTGAATCGACGGGGTTGGCCATGATCGCCAACCCCGTCGACGTTCGTTGTCGGTGGGACAAAGTAGTCTTGAGCCCATGCCTGAACGCCGTACCGTCGCACTCGTCACTCTTGGCTGCGCCCGTAACGAGGTGGACTCGGAGGAGCTCGCAGGCCGCTTGGAGGCGGACGGCTGGCAACTCGTGGAGGACGCCGAGGACGCGGACGTCGCCGTGGTCAACACCTGTGGCTTCGTCGAAGCCGCCAAGAAGGACTCCGTCGACGCCCTCCTGGAGGCCAACGATCTCAAGGGGCACGGCAGAACCCAGGCCGTTGTGGCGGTGGGCTGCATGGCCGAGCGGTACGGCAAGGAACTCGCCGAGGCCCTCCCCGAAGCCGACGGAGTGCTCGGCTTCGACGACTACGCGAACATCTCCGACCGCCTCCAGACCATCCTGAACGGCGGCATCCACGCCTCCCACACCCCGCGCGACCGGCGCAAGCTGCTGCCGATCAGCCCGGCGGAGCGGCAGTCGGCGACCGAGGTGGCCCTGCCCGGGCACGGCGCCCCCGTGGACCTCCCGGAGGGCCTGGCCCCGCAGTCCGGCCCCCGTGCGCCCCTGCGCCGCCGCCTCGACGGCTCCCCGGTCGCCTCGGTGAAGCTCGCCTCCGGCTGCGACCGGCGCTGCTCCTTCTGCGCCATCCCGTCCTTCCGCGGCTCCTTCATCTCGCGCCGGCCGAGCGACGTGCTCAACGAGACGCGGTGGCTGGCCGAGCAGGGCGTCAAGGAGATCATGCTGGTCTCCGAGAACAACACCTCCTACGGCAAGGACCTGGGCGACATCCGTCTGCTGGAGTCCCTGCTGCCCGAGCTCGCGGAGGTCGACGGCCTCGAGCGGGTGCGGGTCAGCTACCTCCAGCCCGCCGAGATGCGGCCGGGGCTCATCGACGTCCTGACGTCCACGCCCAAGGTCACCCCCTACTTCGACCTGTCCTTCCAGCACTCCGCGCCCGGCGTGCTGCGCGCGATGCGCCGCTTCGGCGACACCGACCGGTTCCTGGAACTGCTCGACACCATCCGCGGCAAGGCACCTCAGGCGGGTGTGCGCTCCAACTTCATCGTGGGCTTCCCCGGCGAGTCCGAGGCCGACCTGGCCGAGCTGGAGCGGTTCCTGAACGGCGCGCGGCTGGACGCCATCGGGGTCTTCGGCTACTCCGACGAGGAGGGCACCGAGGCCGCCACGTACGACGACAAGCTCGACGAGGACGTCGTCGCCGAGCGGCTGGCCCGGGTCTCGCGGCTCGCCGAGGAACTCGTCTCGCAGCGCGCCGAGGAGCGTCTGGGCGAGACGGTGCACGTGCTCGTGGAGTCCGTGGACGAGGACGGCGTGTACGGCCGCGGGGCGCACCAGGCGCCGGAGACCGACGGGCAGGTGCTGCTCACATCGGGCGAAGGTCTGAGCGTCGGTCGTATGGTCGAGGCGAAGGTGGTCGGCACCGAAGGTGTCGACCTGGTGGCCGAGCCTCTGCAGGGCTCGTTCGGGTGTAGTGAGGAGGCGGGCAGATGACGGGTGTTCCGGCATCGGCTGCCGGCGGCTCCTCGCAGGCGAAAGGGGTCGGCGCCGCGGACGTGTCCGCCGCCGGGCCCGGCGCCGTCGACCCGTCTGCCGCTGTCGGCCCCGCCACTGCCGCCGGCGGCTCCCCGGACGTCGGCGACGCCGAGGCACAGGGTGCCGCGGGCCGCGGGCCGCGCGGCGGGAAGCTGGCCGCCGCGGCCGTCAACCAGGCGAGCGTCTGGAACATCGCCAATCTGCTGACGATGCTCCGGCTGATCCTGGTGCCCGGCTTCGTCGCGCTGATGCTGGCCGACGGCGGCTACGACCCGGCGTGGCGGTCGCTCGCCTGGGCGGCCTTCGCCATCGCCATGATCACCGACCTGTTCGACGGACACCTGGCGCGGACCTACAACCTCGTCACCGACTTCGGGAAGATCGCCGATCCCATCGCCGACAAGGCGATCATGGGAGCGGCGCTGATCTGTCTCTCCGCGCTCGGCGATCTGCCGTGGTGGGTGACGATCGTGATCCTCGGCCGGGAACTCGGCATCACCCTGATGCGTTTCCTGGTCATCCGGTACGGCGTCATCCCCGCGAGCCGGGGCGGCAAGCTCAAGACGCTCACGCAGGGCGTGGCCGTCGGGATGTACGTCCTGGCGCTGACGGGGTGGCTGGCCACCCTGAGGTGGTGGGTGATGGCGGCCGCGGTCGTCCTGACCGTGGTGACCGGGCTCGACTATGTGAGACAGGCCATTGTGCTGCGCCGGCAGGGAATCGCCGAGCGCCGGGCCGCGTCGGAGGAGACGGAAGCGTGAATTCCCCGGCCACCGACGTGGTGCGACTACTCACGGTGAAGGGCGAGACGCTCGCTGTGGCCGAGTCGCTGACCGGTGGCCTGGTTGCGGCGGAGATCACATCGGTGCCCGGCGCCTCCAAGGTCTTCCGCGGCTCGGTCACGGCCTACGCGACCGAGCTGAAGCGGGAGCTGCTCGCCGTGGACGCGGGTCTGCTGGCCGCGCATGGCGCGGTGGATCCGCAGGTCGCGGCCCAGATGGCGGCCGGAGTGCGCAAGGCGCTGGGCGCCGACTGGGGCATCGCGACGACCGGTGTCGCCGGCCCCGATCCACAGGACGGGCAGCCCGTCGGCACGGTCTTCGTGGCCGTGGACGGCCCGTTCGGACCGGAATCCGGTTCCGCCCCTGGCGGAAAAGTGGAGGGCCTGCGGTTGAACGGCGACCGTGCGGAAATTCGTAGAGAGAGTGTACGGAGCGTGCTCGCACTGCTTCTGACAGAGCTTGTGGGCGAACACACCGGGAATGAGCGGGCACAGGATACGGAACAGAACGGGGGGTTTTGATGTTTGCAGCCCTGAGTGAACACGACATCGCTCCCCGCACGGCCGCAGCGCAAGGCGGTACGGTGGGGCGTGAAGGATGCGGCTACGCGGTCCGAGGAGGGAGCCACCGATGATTCTGCTCCGTCGCCTGCTGGGTGACGTGCTGCGTCGGCAGCGCCAGCGCCAGGGCCGTACTCTGCGCGAAGTCTCCTCGTCCGCCCGAGTCTCACTCGGCTATCTCTCCGAGGTGGAGCGGGGGCAGAAGGAGGCTTCCTCCGAGCTGCTCTCCGCGATCTGCGACGCGCTGGACGTACGGATGTCCGAGCTCATGCGGGAAGTGAGCGACGAGCTCGCCCTCGCCGAGCTGGCCCAGTCTGCTGCGGCCACCCCCAGTGAGCCTGTGCCCACGTCGGTTCGTCCGATGCTGGGTTCCGTGTCGGTGACCGGTGTGCCGCCGGAGCGGGTGACCATCAAGGCGCCCGCCGAGGCGGTGGACGTGGTCGCCGCGTGAGGTTCCGCCTGCGGGCGTGTCCGTAGGGACACGCGCTCAGGCACTGTGTGAGGCCCCGGCCGGGGCTTCTCCGGGGAGACCCGGAGGAGTGCGGTCGGGGTTTTTCGCGTCCGTTTGCCGGTGAGGGGACCTGCGGTCATCGTGGAGGGCATGGCGGTCGCCGCACACCGGAGGTAGCGATGTACGTCGTGAAGAGCCCGCTGGCCGACGCCGATCTGAAGACCGTCGCCGAGGCATTGCAGGGAGCGCTCGTCGATCTGATCGACCTGTCGCTGGTGGCCAAGCAGGTCCACTGGAACGTCGTCGGGCCGCGGTTCCGGTCCGTCCACCTTCAGCTCGACGAGGTCGTGGACGTCGCGCGCGCCCACTCCGACACCGTGGCGGAGCGTGCCTCCGCGCTGGGCGTCTCTCCCGACGGCCGAGCGGCCACGGTGGCGGGCGGCAGCGGGATCGGCGCGGTGGCGGAGGGCTGGGTCAAGGACTCCGACGCCGTGGGCGCGCTCGTGGCCGCGCTGGGCGCGGCGATCACCCGGATGCGGGACCGGGTGGCGGCGACGGGGGAGGCGGATCCCGTCAGCCAGGACATCTTCATCGGAATCACCGCCGACCTGGAGAAGCACCACTGGATGTTCCAGGCGGAGAACACGTGACGTGCGGACGGGTCGTGCGGGTCGGCATGGGCTTTTCGGCGGCGGGCCGGTGGTGAAGCCGTGGCGCGCCGCATAGCGCGCCGCGGGGCGCTGCTCGGGCTCGCCGCCGTGTGGTGGTGGGCCGCGCTGAGACTGGCCGTGGCGCCCGGCGCCGGGGCCCTGGAGGGGGCGATCGCCGCCGGCGGCTGGGGGCTGAGCCTGCTGCCGGTGCACTGCGTGGCCAAGACGGGGGCGGTGGGGGCGGTTGGGGCGGGGCGGTGGAGGGTGGCTTGGGCGGGGCCTGGGGCGGATTTCGGGGCGGGGTCCGAGGTGGCTTCGGGGGTGGTGCCTGAGGCAGGGCGCGAGGCGGCTTCGGAGGCGGGGTCCGAGAGGGCCGCTGGGTTGGGGCCCGAGGCGGCTGGCCGGGCGATGCCCGAGGCGGCTTCCGGGGTGGCGCCTGGGGAGGGAGGTGGTCGGGAGGTGGGTGTGGTTACCAGGGCATGGCTACGCCGCCGTTCGGGCGGAGGATCTGGCCTGTTGTGAAGGCTGATGCGTCGGAGGCCAGGTGGAGTACCGCGTGGGCGATGTCCTCCGGTTCGCCGACGCGGCGCAGGGGCGCCATGCGGGCCATGAGCGCCTCGGTGTGCGCCTGTGCGCCGACGTCGTGGCGGTCGGTCATGGGGGTGCGGATCCAGCCCGGAGCGACGGCGTTGACCCGGATGCCGTATCGGCCCACCTCGGTCGCCAGGGTCTTCGTCAGCTGGACCACGGCCGCCTTGGCGGCGCCGTAGCAGAGCAGGCCGGGGCCACCGGTGTCCACGGCGCCCGAGGCCATGGTGACGATGCTGCCGCCGGTGTCGCGCGCGATCATCAGACGGGCGGCCTCCTGGCAGGCGTACAGCACACCCTTGAAGTTGACGGCCAGGACCCGGTCGAGGTCCTCGTCCCGGGTCTCCAGGACGGGGCTGCTGTGCATGATCCCGGCGACGGCCGCCAGCACGTCCAGGCGCTCACAGGACTCGACGGCCCGGCGGACCTGGGCGCGGTCGGTGACGTCGAGGTGGTGGGTGCGGGCGGTGCCACCCCGGTCCTTGATCAGCGTCGCCGTCTCGTGCAGCCCCTGCGCGTCCCGGTCGGCGCCGTGCACGGTGGCGCCGGCCTGGGCGAGCAGGACGGCGCAGGCGCGGCCTATCCCGCTGGCGGCGCCGGTGACGAACGCGGTGCGTCCGGTGAGGTCGTACGCCTTCACGGCCATGAGGGGACGGTACGAGGGTTTCTGACGGTGCGTCAATTGGTCGTACGGCGCTCGTCAACTGGTCGTACGGCGGTAACGCTCACGCCAGCGCTGCGGAGAACCCGGCGCCGGGGCGGGCCCCGACTGGCAGGTGGGGCACCAGTACGTGGGGCGCTCCTGCGATCCGTCGCCCTGGTCGGCCACCCGGATCTGTGTGTGGCAGCGCAGGCAGGGGCGGGGAGCGCGGCCGTAGACGAACAGGTCCTGGTTGCGCAGGCCCGTGGTCTGGCGGACGACGCGGTCGCGGTTCACTTCCAGCAGTCGCCGGGCGAGGCCGGGCAGCTTCGCGGCGCGGTCGTCGGGGAGCGCGCCGACGGGGAGCCATGGGGTGACGCCGAGCAGGAAGCAGAGCTCGCTCTTGTAGACATTGCCGATGCCGGCGAGGTTGCGCTGGTCGAGGAGCGCCTCACCCAGGGGGCGCGCGGGGTCGGCGAGGAGGTTCGCCAGGGCGAGGTCGGCGTCCCAGTCCGGGCCGAGGAGATCGGGGCCGAGATGGCCGACGACACTCTCCTCGTCCTTGGTGCGCAGCAGGTGGATGACGGGGAGTCGGTAGCCGACCGCCGAGCGGTCGTCCGTGCCCAGAACCACCCGGATCTGGTGCGCCGGGCCCCCGGTCCAGCGCTCGCCGTGGCCGAAGACCTTCCACGTGCCTTCCATGCGCAGATGCGTGTGCAGGGTCAGGCCGCCCTCGACGCGGGTCAGCAGGTGCTTGCCGCGCGGGATCGTGTTCAGGACGTGCCGCCCGGTGAGGTCCACGGTGGCGTACTTGGGCACCCGGAAGTCGCTGCGTGTCAGCACCTGACCCGCGAGCGCGCCGTGCAGCCGTTTCGCGGCCTGCCAGACCGTGTCACCTTCGGGCATGGGTCAAGGGTGGCACGGGGGTGCGTGGCATGAGGGCGGGTGGCGTGGGGGTTGCTTCCGGCGTTCGTCTGCTTGTCATGCGCGCAGCCGCAGGCCCCGTGGGGTCGCGATGAAGCCTGCTCCTTCCAGGAGGACGCCTATGGGGGACGTCAGTGCCGAGGCGCCGTTGATCCGCTCCACCGTGACCGTGCCGAGGGAGCCTGCGCGGGCGGCCAGGGCGAGGGCCTCCGCCGCGTCCCGCAGACGGGGATCGTCGGTGGGGGTGCTCTCCGCGTCCGGGGTGGAGGGCCAGGCCAGCAGTGTCTTGCCGCCGCGCTCCATGTAGAGCGTCAGCTCGCCGTCGACGAGCACCACCAGGGAGCCCGCCTTGCGGCCCGGCTTGTGCCCGGCGCCCGTCGGCGGCTCGGGCCAGGCCAGGGCGGCGCCGTACGCGTTCGCCGGGTCGGCGGCCGCGAGGACGACCGCGCGGGAGGCGGGGGAAGGGGCGCGGCGGCGGTTGGGGGTGGCCGGACCGTACGAGGAGGCCGTGTTGTGGCTGCTGTGGGGGAAGCCGTCGCCGCCGCCGCGGGGGCCGCCCGCGCCCGGGGAGGAGAAGTCGTGCGGGGATGTGTACTCGCCCGGCGCCGCGAACGGGTCGTCGGGGAACGGGGTGTCCCACTGCGCGTCCGGAGCCGGGAAGCCGTCGGTGAACGCGTCGGTGAAGGCGTCCGGAGCGGCGCTCTGTACGCCGTTCTGCGTGCCGGCCGGGCCGGGCAGGGGCTGGCCGCGGTCGCGGGCGTTGGCCACCGCGCGCAGGCGGTCCACGGCACCGTCCATCGCGAACTGCGCGGCGCCGAGGCCCTCGACGACGTAGCCGCGCCGGGCCTGGCCGCTCTCCTCGAAGACGGACAGGATGCGGTACGTCGCCGAGAAGCCGCCCTCGACGCCCTCGGCCGCGACCGCGCCCCGGGTCACCACGCCGTGCCGGTCGAGCAGTGTGCGGGCGAGCGCGTGGGCCCGGACGGTGGGGTCGGGCTCGTGGGCCGGGAGGAGGGACCAGCGGCCGGCGACGGTCGGGGGGCCGCTGCGGGAGGCGGGGCGGGCGGCGGCCGTCAGGGAGCCGTAGCGGCCCCGGGGGATCGTGCGTTTGGCGCGATGGGCGGTGGAGCCGGCTGTGCGGCCCGAGCCCAGCAGGGAGCGCATCGGGGCGAGGGTGTCGTTGGTCAGGAGGCCGGACCAGGCCAGGTCCCAGACGATGTCGGCGAGTTGCGGATCCGTGGCGTCGGGATGGGTGGTGGCGCGGACCTGGTCGGCGATCTGGCGGAAGAACAGACCGTAGCCCCCGGACAGGGCGTCCAGGACGGACTGGTGCAGTGCCGTCGGCTCCAGGGGGTGGGGAGGGGGCAGGAGCAGCGGAGCCGCGTCCGCCAGGTACAGGGAGACCCAGCCGTCCTTGCCGGGGAGCGCGCCCGCGCCCGCCCAGACGATCTCTCCGGCGGCCGTGAGCTCGTCGAGCATGGCCGGGTTGTAGTCCGTGACACGGGAGGGCAGGACGAGCTTCTCCAGGGCCGAGGCGGGGACGGAGGAGCCCTGGAGCTGCTCGACGGCGCGCACCAGGCCGTCGACCCCGCGCAGGGAGTGGCCCTTGCCGATGTGCTGCCACTGGGGCAGGAACTGGGCGAGGGCGGGCGGCGGCACCGGTTCGAGCTCGTGCCGCAGGGCGGCCAGGGAGCGGCGGCGCAGCCTGCGCAGGACCGTGGCGTCACACCACTCCTGGCCGATGCCGGCCGGGTGGAACTCGCCCTGGACGACGCGTCCGCTCGCCGCGAGCCGCTGCAGGGCGCCCTCGGTGACCGCCACGCCCAGGCCGAAACGGGCGGCCGCGGCGGCCGAGGTGAACGGGCCGTGGGTGCGGGCGAACCGGGCGAGGAGGTCGCCGAGGGGGTCCTTCACCGGCTCGGTGAAGGCCTCCGGGACGCCGACCGGGAGCGCTGTGCCGAGCGCGTCGCGCAGACGGCCCGCGTCCTCGACGGCCGCCCAGTGGTCGGCGCCGGCGATGCGGACGCGGATGGCGCGGCGAGCCGAGGCCAGTTCCCGCGCCCAGTGTGGTTCGGAGCCCCGCTCCGCCAGTTCGGCGTCGGTGAGCGGGCCGAGGAGTCGGAGGAGGTCGGCGACGCTTTCGGTGTCTTTCGCGCGGCGGTCCTCGGTGAGCCATTGCAGTTCCTGTTCGAGCTCGGTGAGGACCTCGGCGTCGAGCAGTTCGCGCAGCTCCGCCTGGCCGAGCAGCTCGGCCAGCAGCCGCGAGTCCAGCGAGAGGGCGGCGGCGCGGCGCTCGGCGAGCGGTGAGTCACCCTCGTACAGGAACTGGGCGACGTACCCGAAGAGGAGCGACCGGGCGAAGGGCGACGGTTCGGGCGTGGTGACCTCGACCAGGCGGACCTTGCGGGACTCCAGGTCGCCCATCAGCTCGGTGAGGCCGGGGACGTCGAAGACGTCCTGGAGGCACTCGCGGACCGCCTCCAGGACGATCGGGAACGAGCCGAACTCGCTCGCCACCTGGAGCAGCTGCGCGGCCCGCTGACGCTGCTGCCACAGCGGGGTGCGCTTGCCGGGGTTGCGGCGCGGCAGCAGCAGCGCGCGGGCGGCGCACTCGCGGAAGCGGGACGCGAACAGGGCGGAGCCGCCGACCTGGTCGGTGACGATCTGGTCGACCTCGCCCTTGTCGAAGACGACGTCCGCCGCGCCCACAGGAGCTTGCTCGGCGTCGTACTCCGTGCCCGTCTTCACCGGATCCCGGTCGAGGAGGTCCAGGCTCATCAGATCGGCGTCCGGCAGGCGCAGGACGATGCCGTCGTCGGCGTGCATGACCTGGGCGTCCATGCCGTACCGCTCGGAGAGCTTCGCGCCGAGCGCGAGCGCCCACGGGGCGTGGACCTGGGCGCCGAAGGGGGAGTGGACGACGACCCGCCAGTCGCCGAGTTCGTCGCGGAAGCGCTCCACGACGATCGTGCGGTCGTCGGGGACGTGACCGCAGGCCTGGCGTTGTTCGTCCAGGTAGGAGAGCACGTTGTCGGCCGCCCAGGCGTCCAGGCCCGCGGTGAGCAGGCGGAGCCGGGCGTCGTCCTTGGGCAGGGAGCCGACCTCGCGCAGGAAGGCGCCCACCGCGCGGCCCAGCTCCAGTGGACGGCCCAGCTGGTCGCCCTTCCAGAACGGGAGACGGCCCGGGACGCCGGGGGCGGGCGAGACCAGGACGCGGTCGCGGGTGATGTCCTCGATGCGCCAGGAGCTGGTGCCGAGCGTGAAGACATCGCCCACGCGCGACTCGTAGACCATCTCCTCGTCGAGTTCGCCGACCCGGCCTCCGCCCTTCTTGGGGTCGGAGCCGGCGAGGAAGACGCCGAACAGGCCGCGGTCGGGGATCGTGCCGCCGGAGGTGACCGCGAGGCGCTGGGCGCCGGGGCGGCCCGTGACCGTGCCGGCGACGCGGTCCCACACCACGCGCGGGCGCAGCTCGGCGAACGCGTCGGAGGGATAGCGGCCCGCGAGCATGTCCAGGGTGGCCATGAAGGCGGACTCGGGCAGGGACGCGAACGGGGCGGCCCGGCGGACCGTGGCGAGGAGGTCGTCCACCTGCCAGGTGTCCAGGGCGGTCATGGCCACGAGCTGCTGCGCCAGCACGTCCAGGGGGTTGGCGGGGATCTTCAGGGACTCGATGGAGCCCGTGCGCATGCGCTCGGTGACCACGGCCGCCTGGACCAGGTCGCCGCGGTACTTGGGGAAGACCACGCCTGTGGAGACCGCCCCCACCTGGTGGCCGGCGCGGCCGACGCGCTGGAGGCCGGAGGCCACGGAGGGCGGGGACTCGACCTGGACCACCAGGTCCACCGCGCCCATGTCGATGCCCAGTTCCAGGCTGGAGGTGGCGACCACCGCGGGCAGGCGGCCCGCCTTGAGGTCCTCCTCGACCAGGGCGCGCTGCTCCTTGGAGACCGAGCCGTGGTGGGCGCGCGCGATGACGGGCGGGGCGCCCTGGGCCGCTCCTGAACCGCCCATGAGTTCGGCCGGGGCGTGGTGCTCGTCGAGGGGCAGGCCGGTGGCGCGTTCGTAGGCGATCTCGTTCAGGCGGTTGCACAGGCGCTCGGCCAGGCGGCGGGAGTTCGCGAAGACGATCGTGGAGTGGTGGGCCTGGATCAGGTCCGCGATGCGTTCCTCGACGTGGGGCCAGATCGACGGGCGTTCCGCTCCTTCGGAGCCGTCGGCCACCGGGGAGGCGCCCAGCTCGGCCAGGTCCTCCACGGGGACGACGACCGACAGGTCGAATTCCTTGCCCGACTTCGGCTGGACGATCTCCACCTTGCGGTGGGGGGAGAGATAGCGGGCGACCTCGTCGACCGGCCGGACGGTCGCGGAGAGACCGATGCGGCGGGCCGGCTTGGGGAGGAGCTCGTCGAGCCGCTCCAGGGTGAGGGCCAGGTGGGCGCCGCGCTTGGTGCCGGCTACGGCATGGACCTCGTCCAGGATGACCGTCTCGATGCCCGTCAGCGCGTCGCGGGTGGCCGACGTCAGCATCAGGAACAGGGACTCGGGGGTGGTGATCAGGATGTCCGGCGGGCGGGTGGAGAGCGCGCGGCGCTCGGCGGGCGGGGTGTCGCCGGAGCGGATGCCCACCTTGACCTCGGGCTCCGGCAGGCCCAGGCGGACGGACTCCTGGCGGATGCCGGTGAGGGGGCTGCGGAGGTTGCGCTCCACGTCGACGGCCAGGGCCTTGAGCGGGGAGACGTAGAGGACGCGGCAGCGCTTCTTGGGGTCGGCGGGCGGGGGAGTGGAGGTGAGCTGGTCCAGGGCGGCGAGGAACGCGGCGAGGGTCTTGCCGGAGCCGGTGGGGGCCACGACGAGCACGTCCGAGCCCGCGGCGATGGCCTGCCACGCGCCTGCCTGGGCCGCGGTGGGCGCGGAGAACGCCCCCGTGAACCAGCCGCGGGTCGCGGGGGAGAAGCCGTCCAGGGCTCGATGCGTGGAGCTCGCCATGCGTCCATCGTGCACCCCGCCACTGACAATCGGCTCTGAGCTGCGGTGACGGCTCCGGCGCCCGCTGTTTCGGCAGCTCGGGGCCGGGGGGTGTGCACGGAGACACGGGGTGTCGGGGAGCCGTCGGCCCCGTCACGGACAATGGGGGTGTGGCGGGTTCTCGTTCCGGTGAGCTGGCACGGCACTGGCAGTACGCCGAGTTGCCGGGCGTGGATCTGCTGCGGGCGCGGTACGTGCGGAAGACGTTCGTGCGGCACACCCATGAGCACTTCGTGATCGCCGCCATCGCCGAGGGCGTGGAGGTCTTCCACCACGGAAGCGGCGACCAGTACGCGGGGGCCGGGGCGCTGGCCCTGGTCAATCCGGACACCCCGCACACCGGGCGGGCCGGGGTGCCCGAGGGGTGGCGGTACGGGGCGGTGTATCCCTCGCCGGAGGTCGTGGCCGCGATCGCCGCCGAGACGACGGAGCTGCGCGGCACTCCGGGATTCGTCAGGCCCGTGCTCGACGACCCGTACACCGTGGGGCTGGTGCACCAGGTGCTGCGGGCCGCCGACGAGGGCAACGCGCTGGCCGCCGACACACTGCTGCGGGTGGCGGTCACGCGGCTGCTCCGGCTGAACGGCGGCTCGCTGCCGCAGCGGGAGGTGCGCACCGCCGGGGCGCGGATGGCGGCACGCGCGCGTGAGGTGCTGGAGGGGCGGATGGCCGATCCGCCGACGCTGGAGCGGCTCGCCGGGGACCTGGGGACCAGCCCGTTCGCGCTGCTGAGGGCATTCCGTGGGGCGTACGGAATGCCGCCTCACACCTGGCTGACCGACGCGCGCGTGCGGCGGGCGCGACGGCTCCTGGACGCGGGGACGGCGCCCGCCGAGGCGGCCGTCGCGGTGGGGTTCACCGACCAGCCCCACCTCAACCGGCACTTCGCCCGGATCGTGGGCGTCCCGCCCGGTGCCTACCAGCGCGAGCGCAAGAACGTACAAGACGCGCGCGTGCCCTCCCTCCTACCGTCCGAGGCGTGCAGGAACGTATCGCTCTCTCAGACATCCGCGCCGGAAGGCCGGACTCCGCCGTCGTCCGGGACGCCCTCGGAGTCGGGGTCGCCGTAGGACTGTCCGGGTTCGCCTTCGGCGTGACCTCGGCGGGCAGTGGGCTCACGGTGTGGCAGACATGCGCGCTCAGTCTGCTGGTGTTCACCGGCGCGTCCCAGTTCGCCCTGGTCGGGGCCCTGGCGGCGGGCGGCAACCCGCTCACGGCGGCCGCCGGCGCCTTCTTCCTGGGGGTGCGCAACGCGTTCTACGGTCTGCGGCTGTCCCAGGTGCTGGCCCTCCCGCGCGCGGTGCGCCCGTTCGCGGCGCAATGGGTGATCGACGAGACGGCGGCCGTCTCGCTGGCGCAGAGCGGGCGGCGCGGGGCGCGGATCGGCTTCGCCGTCACCGGGGTGAGCCTGTACGTGCTGTGGAATCTCACCACCCTGCTGGGGGCCCTGGGGGCCGAGGCCATCGGGGACACGGACGCGTGGGGGCTCGACGCGGCGGGCCCGGCGGTCTTCCTGGCGCTGCTCGCGCCCATGGTGAGGACCGGCACCGAGCGGGCCGTCGCCGGGCTCGCCGTCCTGCTGGGGCTCGGCATGCTGCCGGTGCTGCCGGCCGGAGTGCCCGTGCTGGTGGGCGCGCTGGCCGCGCCCGTCGTGCTGTACGCCGAGGGGCGCCGGCGGAAGGAGCGTGCGTGATGGGTGTCTGGATCGCCATCGGCGCCACCGCTGTCGGGTGCTACCTCGTCAAGCTCGCCGGCCTGCTCGTGCCCGCGGGGGCCTTGGAGCGGCCCCTCGTCCGCCGGCTCGCGGCCCTGCTTCCCGTGGCCCTGCTGGCCGCTCTCACGGCCCAGCAGACCTTCGCCGACGGGCACGCGCTCGTCCTCGACGCACGGGCCGCGGGGCTTGCCGCGGCCGCCGTCGCGCTGGTGCTCCGGGCGCCCTTCCTGCTCGTCGTGGCGGCGGCCGTGGTGGTCACGGCGGGGGTGCGGGCCCTCGGAGGGTGACGGGCCCTCGCACGGTGGCTCCTCAGCTCACCCGATCGTCCGGCCGTGGGCCCGCAGAGTGCGCAGGGCCTCGATCGTCACCAAGGGGCGTGCCTCCAGGACGGGAGCCGGTGCCCACTGGCGCCAACGGATCGGCCAGCCGCCGTCCTCCTCCTGCTCGCCCGCGAGGAAGTCCAGGGAGCGTGCCATCTCGTCGTCCGTGAACCACGCGCGCGCGAGGGAATGCGGAGTGCGCGCGTAGTCGTGCGGGAAGTGGTGCTCGCCCGGGGCGTAGCCGGGCGCGACCGGGTACGCGTCCAGGTGGTCCGGGTCCAGCGCGGCGAGGTGGTGGGCGCGCACCAGGCGGCCCAGACGGTCGGCGGCCGCCTCCGCGCGCGGGCGGTCGGGGGCGGCGTCCAGGAAGGCGACGGCGGCCTCGATCTCGTACGGATGGGACCGCTCCAGGGAGTCGATCGCCTGCCAGCAGAAGTCCGTGGCCCGGAAGAGCCAGGCGTGCCACACGTCGTTGCGGTGCAGCAGGCCCACCACCGGGGCCGTGGCCAGCAGATCGCTGGGAGGGTCGTCCACGATCGGCACGAAGGGAGCGGCGGGGTATCCGCGCTGGCCGGGATCGATCGCCGGGAGTGCGCCGTCGGCGGTGGAGACGGAGGTGAGGTAGCGGCACACCCGCTCCACGCGCTGACCGCCGAGCCGGCCGACGGAGTCCAGTACGCGCAGGGCGCGGGCGGTGTGCAGCGGCTGGCTCACGGGCCCCCGCAGGTCGGGTTCCAGCGCATGGCCGTACCCGCCGTCCTCATTGCGGTAGGCGTCGAGCGCCGCCTCGACGGGATCGGCGCCGCCGTGCAGGAAGTCGTACGCGAAGAGGCGCTGCTCCAGCACGCGCGCGGTGAGCCAGACGAAGTGCTCGGCGCGGAAGAGCGGTGAGCGCGACGAGGGCGTCGGGGGGAGTGGGGATGCTCCGGTTTCGGCCATGTCTCAGACCGTAGGACGGAAAGCGTTCTCGGCAGGCGGTCACGGCGGGGGCCACCCCCGGGGGCGGGATACTGGAGTCATGCGGTTGACGGTCTTCTGGCAGCGGATGGACGAGCACTTCGGCGCGGGCTACGCCGACACCTTCGCGCGTGATCACGTGATGACGGAACTCGGCGGGCGCACCGTGCACGAGGCGCTGGCGGACGGCTGGGAGGCCAAGGACGTGTGGCGCGTGGTGTGCGCGGTGATGAACGTTCCGCAGGAGATGCGCTGATCCACAGGGAAGATCACCCGGGGCTCCCGGATTGTCGGTGGCGTAGGCGAGACTTGAGCCGTGACATCCACTGACGAGACCGGGCAGGCAGCCCGGCACGCATCACCGTCCGGCACGACGCCGCCGAACCGGCCGCCGGCCGACGGCGCCGTGGCCGCGGGCGAGCGCATGCCGCGCTGGCTCCCGCGCGCGATGGTGCTCGCGCTCGCCCTCGTCGGTGCGTTCCAACTGGGCACCTGGGCCTTTCACCAGCTCCTCGGCCTGCTGGTCAACATCCTCATCGCGTTCTTCCTGGCCCTCGCCGTGGAACCCGCGGTGAGCCGGATGGCCGCCCGCGGGATACGCAGGGGGTTCGCGACCTTCCTGGTCTTCTTCGGCCTGCTGATCGTGGTCGCCGGTTTCTTCACGCTGCTCGGCTCGATGCTCGCGGGGCAGATCATCAAGATGATCGAGGGCTTCCCGGAGTACCTCGACTCCGTGATCAACTGGGTCAACACGACGTTCCACACCGATCTCCGCCGTGTGGACATCCAGGAGGGCCTGCTCCACTCGGACTGGCTGAAGAAGTACGCGCAGAACAGCGCCGCCGGTGTCCTGGACGTCTCCACCCAGGTCCTGGGCGGCCTCTTCCAGCTGCTGACGATCGCCCTGTTCTCGTTCTACTTCGCCGCCGACGGACCGCGTCTGCGCCGCGCCCTGTGCTCCGTGCTGCCGCCCGCCAAGCAGACCGAGGTGCTGCGCGCGTGGGAGATCGCCGTCGACAAGACCGGCGGGTACCTGTACTCACGCGGGCTGATGGCACTGATCTCGGGAGCCGCGCACTACGTGCTCCTGCAAGCGCTCGGCATCCCGTACGCGCCCGTGCTCGCCGTGTGGGTGGGCGTGGTCTCGCAGTTCATCCCCACCATCGGCACCTATCTCGCGGGTGCCCTGCCCATGCTGATCGCCTTCACGGTCTCCCCGTTGTACGCGGTGTGGGTGCTGGTCTTCGTCGTGGTCTACCAGCAGTTCGAGAACTACATGCTCCAGCCCAAGCTGACCTCGAAGACCGTCGACATCCACCCCGCGGTCGCCTTCGGTTCGGTCATCGCCGGCACCGCCCTCCTCGGCGCCGTCGGAGCCCTGATCTCCATCCCGGCCGTCGCCACCCTCCAGGCGTTCCTGGGCGCGTACGTGAAGCGCTACGACGTCACCGACGACCCCCGCGTCCACGGCCACCGCCGCCGTGGTGGGGGCTCGCGTCTGCTCACGCGCGCGCGAGGCCTCTGGGCGAGGGCGCAACAGCAGCGGGGGAGCCGGTCGGGGAGCGGGGCGGAGGACCGGCCGGGCAACGAGTCGGACTGAGGGCCGGCGCCCCGCCTTGCGCTCGTCCTCCGGGAGCGCGCCTCAGTACGTGACGATCGCCCACACCCCGGCCGCGGCGACCGCCGCCGCGTAGCAGCCCACGGCCGCGGCCACGATCCACCGGCGCACCGTCGCGCTCCAGGGCGTGCGGGACAGCAGCCAGGCCAGCGCGGGCAGGACCAGGACGGCGTGCAGGCTGATCCCGTGCAGGGGCTTGAGGGAGGCCGTCGAGTGGTACGCCGCCTCCTGGTGGCCGGTCCGGGTGAGCACCACGCCGCGCGCGATCATCGCCGCACTCGAGGCGAGCGCGACCAGGAGGATCGCGAAACCGGAGCGGACGGCGAGCGCCATACCGGCCGGACCCGCCGGCCGGTACCGGAAGGACAGCACGGCGAACACGGTAAGCAGCACCACCAGGACACCGCCGCCGACCGCGAGCGTCATGGACACCGCCGTGTCGAAGGGCGTCTCCATGTCCAGGTGCAAGGGCACTCCCCGCCACGCCTGGAGGGTGATGCCCCCGACCTCCACGACACAGTCGGCGGTGAACACCCCCAGGAGCGCGGTGCGCAGCCGTGGTCCGACGCGCAGGTACGACGTGACCCGGACGACGGCGAGGAGCGTCACGCCGAAGGAGAGTCCGAAGGTCACCGGCTTGCGCCAGGAGACGGGCCCGTTCCACGGACCGCCGTCGACGGCGAACACCCCCAGGTGGACGAGGCCGGAGAGGATCAGCAGCAGAGCGGTCGCCTCGTAGAGGCGGTGCCGCAGGGGCGGGCGCGCAGAGCCGGTGGTGGCGGCGGTCTTCTTCTCGTCGGCCATGCACCGAGCCTCGCGGCCGCGCCGGACGCCGTCGTCGTCCGGCCGAAGACACCCGTCGTACGTCAGGGGAAGTAGCGGGACGGGGGCCTGCCGGGCGCTGGGTGCCGGCACGTGCGTGCCGCGTGGTGCCTGTCGGGTGCCGCGTGGTGCGCTTGACACGAAAATCGAACATCCATTCTTATGGAGGCTCCGGCGAGGCTCGCGACGGGGGTTACGTCCCGGTTTAGGCAGGGAAGTACCCGAGTTATCCACAGGCTGGACCGGCGTCGGGGCGCATTGTCAGTGGCAGGCGTTAGCGTCTTTGACGTGAAGCGATCGACTCAAGCAAACCGGGTGGAACCCATGGCAGGAACCGACCGCGAGAAGGCCCTTGATGCCGCACTCGCACAGATTGAACGACAATTCGGCAAGGGCGCGGTCATGCGCATGGGCGAGCGGTCGAGGGAGCCCATCGAGGTCATCCCGACCGGGTCGACCGCGCTCGACGTGGCCCTCGGCGTCGGCGGACTGCCGCGCGGCCGTGTCGTGGAGATCTACGGACCGGAATCCTCCGGTAAGACCACGCTGACCCTGCACGCCGTGGCCAACGCCCAGAAGGCCGGCGGTCAGGTCGCCTTCGTGGACGCGGAGCACGCCCTCGACCCCGAGTACGCGCGCAAGCTCGGCGTCGACATCGACAACCTGATCCTCTCCCAGCCCGACAACGGCGAGCAGGCCCTGGAGATCGTGGACATGCTGGTCCGCTCCGGTGCCCTCGACCTGATCGTCATCGACTCCGTCGCCGCGCTCGTCCCGCGCGCGGAGATCGAGGGCGAGATGGGCGACAGCCACGTCGGTCTGCAGGCCCGTCTGATGAGCCAGGCGCTGCGGAAGATCACCAGCGCGCTCAACCAGTCCAAGACCACCGCGATCTTCATCAACCAGCTCCGCGAGAAGATCGGCGTGATGTTCGGCTCCCCGGAGACCACGACCGGTGGCCGCGCGCTGAAGTTCTACGCCTCGGTGCGTATCGACATCCGCCGCATCGAGACCCTGAAGGACGGCACCGAGGCGGTCGGCAACCGCACCCGCTGCAAGGTCGTCAAGAACAAGGTCGCGCCGCCGTTCAAGCAGGCCGAGTTCGACATCCTCTACGGCCAGGGCATCAGCCGCGAGGGCGGTCTGATCGACATGGGCGTGGAGCACGGCTTCGTCCGCAAGGCCGGCGCCTGGTACACGTACGAGGGCGACCAGCTCGGCCAGGGCAAGGAGAACGCCCGTAACTTCCTGAAGGACAACCCCGATCTCGCCAACGAGATCGAGAAGAAGATCAAGGAGAAGCTGGGCGTGGGCGTGCGCCCGGAGGAGCCCGCCGCCGAGCCGGGCGCGGACGCCGCGGCCGCCCCGGGCACGCCGGCGGACGACGCCAAGACGGTTCCGGCCCCCGCCGCCAAGACCGCCAAGACCAAGGCCGCGACCGCCAAGAGCTGATCCGTGACACGACGAACGGACTGGGCCGAGTACGACGCCCACCCCGGCGCCCTCCGGGAGCCGGGGGGCGGGGACCATGACGGCCCCGCCCGAGGCGGCGACCGGCCGGACGGCGGACGCCACCGAGGGGCCGACGCCCCGTACGGCCGTGGCGTCGATGCCTACGGCGAGGCCGACGGCCGGTACGGCGCGGACGGTGGCCCGTACGGCGGTGACGGCGCGGGCGGTGACGGTCCGTACCGTGACGGCCGGGCGACCGGACGCGGCGGGGGCGGCGGCCCGCGTGGCGGGCGGGGGCGCCGCCGCCGTGGCTTCGGAGAACCGTCCGCCGAGGACGGAGGCACTTCCTCCTCGTCGAGGGCCGAGAAGGGGGAGCCTTCAGGGGACCCGGCTGAGCGGGCGCGGGCGATCTGTCTGCGCCTGCTCACCGGGACCCCGCGCACGCGAAAACAGCTCGCCGACGCCCTGCGCAAGCGCGAGATCCCGGACGACGTGGCCGAGGAGGTGCTCTCGCGGTTCGAGGAGGTCGGGCTGATCAACGACAGCGCCTTCGCGGACGCCTGGGTGGAGTCCCGCCACCACGGGCGCGGACTGGCCCGGCGCGCACTCGCACAGGAGCTGCGGACCAAGGGGGTCGACTCGGCGCTGATCGACGAGGCCGTCGCCCAGCTCGACTCCGAGCGGGAGGAGGAGACCGCGCGCGATCTCGTCGCCCGCAAACTGCGCTCGACCCGCGGTCTCGACCGCGACAAACGCCTCCGCCGACTCGCGGGCATGCTCGCCCGCAAGGGCTACTCCGAGGGCATGGCCCTGCGGGTGGTCCGGCAAGCGCTGGAGGAGGAGGGCGAGGACACGGAGTTCCTCACGGAGGACGGGGGCTGACTCCTCCGTGGACGCGGAGAGCGCCGGTCGTCCCAGGGGTGGGGACAACCCCCCGTTGAGGACGCCGGGCCGCCTCAGTGCACAGGGGCCTGTGCACAGACGACTGTGTACGCATGCCCCGAACACCCCAGGAAGCCGGTGGCGGTGAGCCCCCGCAGGCGGGCCACGCGGCGGCGGTGCCCGTCGAACTCGGCGATCTCGCCGCGTTCAAGGCGCTCGCCCAGCCGCGGCGTCAGCGCATGCTGGAGCACCTCACCCTCTACGGGCCCGCCACCTCGGCGACACTCGCCCGTGCCCTCGGCCTGAACACCGGCTCCACCAGCTACCACCTGCGCGAACTGGCCAGGTACGGCTTCGTCGAGGAGCTGGACGGGCCGCCGCGAGGGGACCGGAGCGCGGAACCGTCCGCTCATCGGGAGCGCTGGTGGCGAGCCGTCCCCGGTGACCGGCGCTTCCCACCGCGCAGCCGGCAGAGCCCCGAGATGCGGCACGTCATGGACGAGCTGAACCATCATGCCTACGCCGCCGACCTGGACCTCTTCGAGCGGCTCCAGCGGGACGCGGCCGACGGCGACCCCTGGGCCGACGCCTTCCCCCACTCGCGCGGCACGATCCGGCTCACGCTGCCCGAACTCCGGGAGCTCTTCGAGGAGTACATCGCGCTCCTCAACCGCTACAAGCGCCCCGAGGCCGAGACCCCGCCCGGCGCACGCACCGTCCTCACCCGCTTCCTCGCCCACCCCGCGCCCGACCACCACAACCGCGCACACAACAGAAGAGAGACCGGTCCGTCATGATGCTGCGCTACGCCCTGAAGACCGTCCGCGCCCGCAAGGCGGGCTTCCTCGGCGCCTTCCTCGCCCTCATGTGCGCGGCCGCCCTGATCACCGCGTGCGGCACCCTGCTCGAGACGGGGCTGCGCGGCACCATCCGCACCGAACGTTATGCGGCCGCCCCGGTCGTGGTCTCCGCCGACCAGAACGTCCACCGGACGACCATCAAGCACAAGAAGGGCAAGACCAAGGTCAAGCACAAGGCCAAGCCCATCGCCGAGCGGGCCTGGCTCCCGGCCGGCCTCGGGGAGTCCCTCGCCGACCTACCGGGCACCGCCCGCGTCCTCCCCGAACTCACCTTCCTCGCCGAGCCGTTGTCGACCCCCGACCGCGCGGCGGCCGGAGACGGCAGGCCCGCCTACGGGCACGCCTGGGACTCCGCCGCGCTGACGCCGTACCGGCTCACGGCCGGCACCGCCCCCGAGAAGGCGACCGACGTCGTCGTCGACCGCGACCTCGCCGAGCGCGCCCACCTCGCCCCCGGCGACCGGCTCACCGTCCAGTCGACGCAGGCCCCGCGCACCTACCGGGTCTCCGGCGTCGCCGCTCCCGCCACGGACGTACGCCACCAGACCGCCCTCTTCTTCTCCGCCGAGGAGGCCCGACGCCTCGCCGCGCACCCCGGCAAGGTCACCGCCTTCGGGGTGCTGCCGAAGACGGGCACCGACCCGGAGCGGCTGCGGCAGACCGTGGCCGAGGCCCTGCACGGCACCGGTGCGCAGGTCAGCACCGGTGACGCCCGCGGCCCGGTCGAGTTCCTGGACGCCGCCGCGGCGCGCACCAAGCTCGTCAGCATGGGCGGCGCGATGGGCGGGACCTCGCTGCTGGTGGCGGTCCTCGTGGTCGTCGGGACCTTCGCGCTCTCCGGCCAGCAGCGCCACCGTGAACTCGCCCTCCTGCGTGCCGTCGCCGCCACCTCCGGGCAGATCCGCAGGCTCCTCGGGCGGGAGGCCCTGATCGTCGGAGCGATCGCCGGTACGGCCGGGGCCTGCCTGGGTCTTCCCCTGGGCGACTGGCTGCACGGCAGGTTCGTCGCCCTGGGCGCGGTGCCCGCCACGCTCCAGCACACCGTCAGTGTCTTCCCGCCGTTCGCCGCCCTCGCCGCGACCCTGTTCGGCGCCTGGGCCGCCGCGCGGATCGCCTCCCGCCGGGTCGCCCGGATCCGCCCCGCCGAGGCACTCGCCGAGGCCCGGACCGAACGCACCCGACCCGCCTGGGGCCGCCTCCTCGCCGGTCTGCTGCTGCTCGCCGGCGGGGCCGTCCTCGTCGCCGTGCTCAGCGTCCTGCGGACCGAGCCCGCGTCGACGCCCGTCACCTTCCTCGCCGTCGTCGTGCTGTCCACCTCCGTCGCCCTGCTCGGGCCGCTCCTGGTCAAGGCGGCCGCGCTGTTCCTCGCGGGCCCGCTGCGGCTGACCGGCCACAGTGGCAGGCTCGCCACCGCCAACCTCCGCGGCAACGCCGCTCGCATGGCCTCCGTCGTCACCCCGCTCACCCTGCTCGTCGGCATGACCTGCACGGTGCTGTTCGTGCAGCCCACCCTTGGCGACTCGGCCCGCGCCCAGGCCCGCGAGGGCGTCCGCGCCGACTGGGTCGTCGCCTCCCAGGGGCCCGGCGTCCCGGCCGAGGCGGCGCGCCGGCTCCGTACCGGACCGGACGTCGTCACCGAAGTCGTCCGTAGCACCGTCCGGGTGGGCCTCGACAAGTACGCGGCGCAGGGCGTCACCCCGGCCGGACTCGCCCGCACCTGGGACCCGGACGTCACCGCCGGCACCCTCGCCGGGCTCACCGAGGACACCGTCGCCCTCAGCGAACTGGCCGCGGACCAGCTCCACCTGAAGCCCGGCAGCACCCTGAGGCTCACGCTCGGCGACGGCACGCCCGCCACCCTCACCGTCGCCGCCGTCTACGCCAGGGGCCTCGGCTTCGGAGACCTCACCTTCGCGCACGACCTCCTCGCCCGCCACGTCGACAACCCGCTCTCCTCCTCCCTCCTCGTCAGCACGGACCGTACACAGACACAACTCGCGACTACGCTCCGTGAGTTCCCGGGACTCGCGGTGATCTCCCCGGCCGCCGCCGACTCGCTCCAGGCCGAGCGGCAGCAGGCGAACGCCGAGGTCAACCTCCTCGCGATGGGACTCGTCCTGGCCTTCACGGCGATCGCCGTGGTGAACACGCTGGCGATGTCGGTCTCCGAACGCGTCCGGGAGTTCGCGCTGCTGCGGCTCGCGGGGGCGACCCGCCGCCAGGTGCTGCGCATGCTGCGCACCGAGGCCCTGTCGGTGCTGCTTCTGGCCACCGCCCTCGGCAGCGGCATCGCGCTGGCGGTCCTCACCGCGTTCAGCGTGGGCATGACCGGTCGCGCGGCACCGGCGGTCACCCCGCTGGTGTACGCCGTCGTGGTCGCGGGAGCCGGACTCCTCGCGCTCGTCGCCACCTCCGTTCCCGGCCGGGTCGCCCTGCGGGTCCCCGCGGTGACGGTGGCCACGGCCAAGGAATGACCGGCACGACACGATCGGCCGTCCCGCTCAGCCGCCGGCGGGACGGCCGACCTCCGTACGCGCTACGACGTCACCGGCAGTCCTGCCGCCTTCCAGGCCTGGAACCCGCCGACCAGGTCGGTGGCCCGGTGCAGCCCCAGCCGGTGCAGGGAGGCGGCCGCCAGGCTCGACGCATAGCCCTCGTTGCAGATCACGACGGCCCGGAGGCCGTGGCTCGTGGCCTCGGCGACGCGATGGCTGCCCTGGGGGTCGAGCCGCCACTCCAACTCGTTGCGCTCCACGACCAGGGCGCCGGGGATCAGACCGTCCCGCTCGCGCAGGGCCGCGTACCGGATGTCGACGAGCAGCGCCTCGCCCGCGCGGGCGGCCTCGTACGCCTCGCGTGCCTCCACGCGCGCGTACCCCGCACGCACCCGGTCGAGCAACTCCTCTATGCCGACGGGCTGATCGCCCACAGCCCTGTCGTCGCTCACTGCCAGTCCTCGGGACGCTCGACCTGCTCCAGGCGGAGCACCTGTCCGGTGCGGCTGAAGCGGCGGATGCGCGGCAGCGGCGGGTAGTAGGCGTGGACGGAGATGGCGTGCTCTTCGGTGGACTCGTTGAGGACCTCGTGGACGTGGTGGCGGCCGAAGGCGCGGCCCTTGCCGGCCGGCAGGGTGCGCTCCCGGTCCACGCCCTCGGTCAGCTCCAGTGTCTTCCAGCCGTCGGTGGGCAACCGCACGGCGAGCGAGTACTCCTTGAGTTCACCCCGTGCGGTGGTGAAGGCGCCCACCGAGTCGGCGTGGTCGTGCCAGCCGGTGCCCGTGCCGGGCGGCCAGCCGATCAGCCACGCCTCGCTGCCGCCGGGCCCTTCCAGATGCACCCAGGTGCGGCCCTCGGGGTCGAGAGGGAGGGAGGCGATCAGCTCGGCGTCGGCGGCGGTACGCCGGACGAAGTCGAGGAGGTCCGCCTGGGTGGGCGCGGCGACGGCGGCGGACACGGAGGGAGAGACAGACACGGGTACCGTCCTGAGAACGTTCGCGGGAGCGTGCGACAGCGCACGAGCGCACAGGCGCATCGGCGGCGCGGGCCGGTGGAAGGTGGGGATGCGAGTTCAGCAGGACGGACGACACACGCAGCCCGCATAGCGGACGAGGTCCATATGGACCCTCCGCCACAGGCGCACATCGGTGTCGGTCACGATCCGGAGTACACCACGCCGGTGTCGGCCGGTCAATTCAACGTCACCGTGCGGACGGACACACTGGTGCGGTCATCCGCTTGTCGTGCCAACGCGCTGCCGGTCCACTTCGCGCCACCGACTGCCGCTCTACTTCGCCCCCGAACCGGCCGTCGCCTCCTCCGACTCCGACGCCTTCCCGCCCACCGCGGCCTCCGCCGCCGCGTACAGGTCGGCCGGGCGCACCCCGTTCAACGCGGTCACCAGGTGCCCGTCGGGCCGTACCAGCAGCACGGTGTGGGCGGCCGCGCCCGGGTAGCTCTCGGCCACCAGCAGTTCGGCCGGGCTGGGCAGGGCCGTCACGGCGGCCGCGAGCCGGGGCATGATCCCGGCGCTCACCCAGTGCCGTCGCTCCCACACGCCCGTGCCCGGCGCGATCAGCACGACGAGCAGCGCGCCCCGGCCGAGCCGGTCCCGCAGCCGTACGAAGGAGCCGTCCTCGGCGGTCACCCGCACGTCCTCCACCGGCGCGCCCAGGGGCGTGTCCACCGGCACCTCGGCCTCGAGGTCCCGGGGCGCGAGCGGTGAGCCGTCGTACGTGCCTGGCGCGCCCAGCTGGCCGCGCCCCAGGTGGCCGTCGGTGAGCAGCACGTCGTGGCCACGGGCGGCGCCGGGGACGTACGACCTTATGCCGCCGCCTCCGCGCAGCAGCGGCAGTACCTGGTCGGCCGCGCGCAGCCGGGCGGCGACCACCGCGCGGCGCTCGGTCTGGTAGCTGTCGAGCAGCGTCTCGTGCGGCCCGTGGTGCCAGGTCAGGGCCAGTTTCCAGGCGAGGTTGTCGGCGTCCCGCAACCCCTCGTCGACGCCCTGGGTGCCGAGCGTGCCGAGCAGGTGCGCGGCGTCCCCGGCGAGGAGGACCCGGCCCACGCGCCAGCGGCGGGCCAGCCGGTGGTGGACGGTGTGCACGCCGGTGTCGAGCAGTTCGTACTCCGGCGTCGGGCCGTCGCTCCAGCCCGCGAGGGTCTCGCGGACACGGGTCAGCAGCAGCTCGGGTGTGACGAGGTCCTTGCCGGGCGGGAGCAGCCAGTCCAGGCGCCAGACGTCGTCCGGCAGGGGGCGGGCGGTGACCTCCCCGGCGGACGGGCCGGACATCCGCCACGGCGGTGTCCGATGGAGCAACGCCTCGCCCTCCCACGGAAGTTCCACGCGCAGCGCCGCCACGGCGTGTCGTTCCACCGCCGTACGGCCGGGGAAGCGGATGTCGAGGAGTTTGCGGACCGTGGAGCGGGGGCCGTCGCAGCCGATCAGATGGCTGCCGCGCCACCAGGTGCCCTGGGGGCCGCGGGTGTGGGCCGTGACACCGGAAGGTTCCTGCTCGATCGTGTCCAGGCGGCTGTTCACGGCGATCTTCACCAGCCGCTCGCGTGCGAGGGCGGTGCGCAGGGCGCCGGTCAGCACGTGCTGGGCGATGTGGAGGGGGGCGGGTTCGTCGTCGCCGAACGTGATCTCGCCCGTCACCTGTCGGCGCCGCATCGCCCGCCAGCCGGCGAAGCGGACGCCCGCCTCGTCCAGGGGCGTCCCGGTGAGCCGCTCCATGAGGGCGGCGGTGTCCTCGCGCAGCACGACGGTGCGCGCGAGCCGTGGTTCGTCCTTGCCCGGCCCCTCGTCGAGGACGACCGACGGCACCTCCTGGCGCGCCAGCGCCAGGGCGAGCGTGAGCCCTACCGGCCCCGCTCCGACGATGATCACCGGGTCCACGGCGTGGCGCTCCCTGCCTTCGACGGTGCCCCGAGGGACATGAGTGAACAACAGGTTGGAGCAGGGTGCACGATCACAGAACGTATGCAACCCATTGTCGTTGTTTGCGTCAAGCGACGAAAGGCAGTGGCGCGCGCCACTGCCTTTCGTACACGTCATATCGCTTGAGGGTGCGTCACATGCTGGCCCCGCCCGCGCCGGTGCCGAAGGAGCCACCGACCTCGGCCGCGTTGAGCTCGTCCACGTCCTCGACACCGAGGACCGCGCCCGTGCTGCGCTTGCTGCGCCGCAGGCGGCGCTCCAGCCAGCTCGCGAAGCTGGTGAGGATGAAGTTCAGCACGACGAACATGGCCGCGACCACGATGAAGCTGGGGATCGGGTTGGCGTAGAACGCCGCGAGTGTGCCGCGCGAGTTGAGGAGCTCGGTGAATCCGATCATCACACCGCCGAGTGCGGTGTCCTTCACGATGACCACCAGCTGGCTGACGATCGCCGGAAGCATCGCCGTGACCGCCTGGGGCAGCAGAATGCTGCTCATCGTCTGGCCCTTGCGCAGACCGATGGCGTACGCGGCCTCCGTCTGCCCCTTGGGGAGGGCCAGGATGCCGGCCCGGACGACCTCGGCGAGGACGGCCGAGTTGTAGAGCACCAGGCCGGTGATGACCGCGTACAGAGGCCGGTCCTCGCTGGTGACGTCCGTGGAGCGGGCGTAGAACTCGTTGGCGAACAGCATCAGCAGCAGCACCGGGATGGCCCGGAAGAACTCGACCACCGTGCCGGACACGATCCGCACCCACCGGTGTTCGGACAGCCGGGCGATGCCGAAGACCGCACCCAGCGGAAGGGCGATCACCATCGAGAGGGACGCGGCCTTCAGCGTGTCGGCGAGGCCCGGCAGCAGGTACGTCGTCCAGGCTTCCGACTTGGTGAACGGCTTCCACTGGGCGGACGTCAGGAGGTCCTTGGCCTCCATCTTCTGCCACACCCACCACAGGAGCAGCACGAGAAGGACGGAGAAGGCCACCGAGAGGAGGAGGTTGCGCCGCTTGGCGCGGGGGCCGGGTGTGTCGTAGAGGACCGAGCTCATCGCTTCACCGCCAGTCGCTTGCCCAGCCAGCCCAGGAAGAGGCCGGTCGGCAGGGTCAGTACCACGAACCCGAACGCGAAGACCGCGCCGATGAGCAGTGTCTGCGCCTCGTTCTCGATCATCGTCTTCATCAGGTAGGCGGCTTCGGCGACGCCGATGGCGGCGGCCACCGTGGTGTTCTTGGTCAGGGCGATCAGGACGTTCGCCAGCGGGCCGATGACCGCGCGGAAGGCCTGCGGCAGGACGATGAGCCGCAGGGTCTGGACGAAGCCGAGCCCGATGGCCCGGGCCGCCTCGGCCTGCCCGAGCGGCACCGTGTTGATGCCGGAGCGCAGCGCCTCGCACACGAAGGCCGCGGTGTAGCCGACCAGGCCGAGCACGGCCAGCCGGAAGCCCTGGATCTTGAAGTCCGCGGAGCCCATGGTGACACCGAAGACGTCGGCCAGGCCGAGCGAGCAGAAGAGGATGATGACGGTCAGGGGGATGTTCCGGACGAAGTTGACGTAGGCGGTGCCGAACACACGCATCAGCGGCACCGGGCTGACCCGCATCCCGGCCAACAGGGTGCCCCAGATCAGGGAGCCCACGGCGGAGAGGGCGGTGAGTTTCACCGTCATCCAGAACGCCCCGAGGACGTCGTAACCTTCAAGAAAGTCGAACACGATCTCCCGCGCTTCCGGGTGGGTGGCGTATGTGGAGGGCGGGGCGCGCCGCCGCCGTGATCGCGACGGACGGCGGCGCACCGCAGGAAACCCCGCTGGGCTGGACTGTGCTTACGAGGCGTTCGGGACGATGACGCCGATCTTCGGGGCGGGCTCGTTCTTGTAGTCCGCCGGGCCGAGGTTGGCGTCGACAGCCTTCTGCCAGGAGCCGTCGCTGACCATCTGCTCCAGCGCCTTGTTGATCTTGTCGACGGTCGCGGTGTCGCCCTTCTTGACGCCGATGCCGTAGTTCTCGTTGCTGAGCTTCAGGCCCGCGAGCTTGAACTTGCCCTTGTACTGCTCCTGGGAGGCGAAGCCGGCGAGGATCGAGTCGTCGGTGGTCACCGCGTCCACGGCGCCGCTCTGGAGACCGGAGATGCACTCGGAGTAGCCGCTGACCTCCTTCAGGTTGGCCTTCGGCGCGATGGACTTCTGGACGTTCTGCGCCGACGTCGAACCGGTCACGGAACACAGGTTCTTGCCGTTGAGGTCGGTGCCCTTGGTGATGTCCGAGTCCGCCTTGACCAGCAGGTCCTGGTGGGCCAGCAGGTACGGGCCGGCGAAGTCCACCTTCTGCTTGCGCTCGTCGTTGATCGAGTAGGTGGCCGCGATGAACTTGACGTCCCCGCGCGCGAGGGCGTTCTCGCGGTCGGCGCTCTTGGTCTCGACGAACTCGATCTGGTCCGGCTCGTAGCCGAGCTGCTTGGCGACGTACGTGGCCACGTCCACGTCGAAGCCGGCGAAGGATCCGTCGGCCTGCTTCAGGCCGAGGCCGGGCTGGTCGTACTTGATGCCGATCTTGATCTTGCCGCCGCCGCTGCCACCGGTGGAGCTGCCGCTGCCCTCGTCGTCGCTGTCGCCGCCGCAGGCGGTGGCGGACAGTGCGAGAGCGAGAACGACGGCCGAGGCGGCGGTGACCTTGCGAAGCTTCATGTCGACTTCCTTAGGAGTGATGAAGGAATGAGGGCGGTGCGGATTCCCGTCGGGGAAGCGTCAGTGGTGCAGGATCTTCGACAGGAAGTCCTTGGCACGGTCGCTGCGCGGATTGCTGAAGAACTGGTCGGGCGCAGCCTCTTCGACGATGCGACCGTCCGCCATGAACACCACGCGGTTTGCAGCCGATCGTGCGAAGCCCATCTCATGGGTGACGACGATCATGGTCATGCCGTCCCGGGCGAGCTGCTGCATGACCTCCAGGACCTCGTTGATCATCTCCGGGTCGAGAGCCGACGTCGGCTCGTCGAAGAGCATGACCTTCGGGCCCATCGCCAGCGCCCGGGCGATGGCGACGCGCTGCTGCTGGCCGCCCGAGAGCTGGGCGGGGTACTTGTCGGCCTGGGTGCCCACACCGACCCGGTCGAGGAGGGCGCGGGCCTTCTCCTCGGCCTGCTTCTTGTCGGTCCTGCGGACCTTGAGCTGGCCCAGCATCACGTTCTCGAGCACGGTCTTGTGCGCGAACAGGTTGAACGACTGGAAGACCATGCCGACGTCGGCCCTCAGCCGGGCCAGCGCCTTGCCCTCCTTGGGCAGCGGCTTCCCGTCAATAGTGATGGTGCCCGCGTCGATCGTTTCCAAGCGGTTGATGGTGCGGCACAGGGTCGACTTCCCGGACCCGGAGGGCCCGATGACCACGACGACCTCGCCACGGGCGATCGTCAGATCGATGTCCTGGAGTACGTGCAACGCGCCGAAGTGCTTGTTGACATTCTTCAGGACGACGAGTTCGCCGGGCGGGACCGCGTCTTCCTTGGCCACCGATACTTCGGTCATCGCTCTCTGGCTCCGTCCTCCTCGGTTTCGGAGGACAGTAGTGAGCGGCCGCGACCAGCGTCATTACATCTGAGGGGAATCTGAGCATCACGATCCGATAGCAATCGGACACGTGTCGTAGCACTTGTGACCTGCGTGCGTATCGGGCGGATAACGGAAGCCGCGCGCAACCGGAACCCACTTGACTGCGTCCTCGTCCATCAGCGTGACTGCCATGGTGCGCACGCGCGCGTGCCCGTGAATGTGTACATAAACAGACCAAACGGCCGATGAATCGGAGGGGGCCGGGATGAGACTGCTCCTCGTCGAGGACGACAACCATGTCGCTGCCGCGCTGTCCGCGGTCCTCAAGCGGCACGGTTTCGACGTCACGCATGCCCGCAACGGCGAGGAGGCACTCCAGGCCCTCGTGCCCGAAGGCCCCGGCTTCGGGGTCGTCCTGCTCGACCTGGGCCTGCCCGACCAGGACGGCTACGAGGTGTGCGGCAAGATCCGCAAGCGCACCGCCACCCCGGTGATCATGGTGACGGCCCGCTCCGACGTACGCTCCCGCATCCACGGCCTCAACCTCGGGGCCGACGATTATGTGGTGAAGCCGTACGACACCGGAGAGCTGCTCGCCCGTATCCACGCCGTCAGCCGGCGCACCGTCCACGAGGACGCGGCCGCGGGCGGCGAGGACGCGCTGCGGCTGGGCCCCGTGCAGATCGAACTGCCCACGCGACGCGTCACGGTCGACGGTTCGGTCGTCCAGCTGACCCGCAAGGAGTTCGACCTGCTCGCGCTGCTCGCCCAGCGCCCCGGAGTCGTCTTCCGGCGGGAGCAGATCATCAGCGAGGTGTGGCGCACCAGCTGGGAGGGGACCGGACGCACCCTGGAGGTGCACGTCGCCTCACTGCGCGCCAAGCTGCGCATGCCCGCCCTGATCGAGACCGTGCGAGGCGTCGGGTACCGGCTCGTCGCGCCGAGCGCGTAGCGGGGACCGTTGCGCACACGTCTTCTGCCGCTGCTCATCGTGCTGATGGCGGCCGTGCTGCTGGCCCTGGGGGTGCCGCTGGCCGTCAGCGTGGCAGGGGCACAGCAGCAGAAGGTGGTCGTCGACCGGATCGACGACACCGCGCGCTTCGCGGCGCTCGCCCAGTTCGTCACCGCCGCGTCGGGCGCGGACGACGCCACGTCCGCGTCCACGGACGAGCGGCTCGAGACCCTGAAACGCGAACTCGCCAGCTACTACGACGTCTACGGCATTCGTGCCGGTGTCTTCTACCCCACCGACACCCCTCTGGCTCATGCCCCGAGGGATCTTTACCTCCCTCAGACGGGCGAGGTGCGGGACGCCTTCGACGAGGCACTGCTCAGCCGTCGCAGCCATGACCCGCAGCAGGTGTGGCCGTGGCAGCGCCGTCATCTCGTCGTGGCGTCGCCGGTCATCCGGGACGGCGACGTGGTCGCGGTCGTCGTCACCGACTCGCCCACCGGGCCGATGCGGTCGCGGATCCTGCACGGCTGGCTGGTCATCGGTGCCGGCGAGATCGCCGCGATGCTCCTGGCCATCGGTGCCGCGCTGCAGCTGACCGGGTGGGTCCTCAAGCCCGTACGCGTCCTGGACGTCACCACGCACGCGATCGCGAGCGGCCGGTTGAAGTCCCGGGTCGCGGTCGCGACCGGTCCGCCGGAACTCAGACGTCTGGGCCGGTCGTTCAACGAGATGGCGGACACCGTCGAGGACGTGCTGGAACAGCAGCGCGCCTTCGTCGCCGACGCCTCGCACCAGTTGCGCAACCCGCTCGCGGCGCTGCTGCTGCGCATCGAACTGCTCGCCTACGAACTCCCGGAGGGCAACGAGGAGATCGCCTCCGTCCAGAGCGAGGGCAAACGCCTGGCCCAGGTCCTGGACGACCTGCTCGACCTCGCCCTGGCCGAGCACACCGAGGCCGACCTGAGGGTCACCGACATCGGCGCGCTGACCGCCGAGCGCGTCGCCGCCTGGGCACCCACCGCCGAGGCCAAGGGTGTCCGGCTGGTGGGCGACTGCCCGCCCACCACGGCCTGGGCCGACCCGGTCACGCTCTCCAGCGCCCTGGACGCGGTGATCGACAACGCGGTGAAGTTCACGCCGGAGGGCGAGAGCGTCGAGGTGACGGTCGCGGCCGACGGCGAGACCTCCACCGTCGTCGTCACGGACCACGGGCCCGGCCTCACCGACGAGGAACTCGCGCGCGTGGGCGACCGCTTCTGGCGCAGCGGCCGCCATCAGAACATCAAGGGCTCCGGCCTCGGCCTGTCCATCTCCCGGACCCTGCTCGCAGCGGGCGGCGGCTCACTGGCGTACGACCACCACGAGCCGACCGGGCTGAAGGTGACGGTGTCGGTGCCCAGGACACGCCCTACGGCCTGACGGCGCGGGGTCCGGCTGCTGTCTGTGGCTTGGCGTCGCGGGGTCCGGCCGCCGTCTACACCTTGGTGTCGCGGGGCCGGGCCGGCCGTCCATGGCTTGGCTTCGCGGGGTCCGGCCGCCGTCTACGCCTTGGCTTCGCGGGGCCGGGCCAGCCGTCCATGGCTTGGCGTCGGGGGACCCGTTCCGGCGTCCACGTCTTGGCGCCGCGGGGGCCGTTCTGGCGTCCACGCCTTGGCGTCGCGGGGGCCGTTCCGTCGTCTACGGCTTGACCGAGCGGTAGTAGCGCCGGGCGCCCGTGTGCAGGGGGAGCGGGTCGGTGTAGATGGCCGTGCGCAGGTCCACCAGCTGGGCCGAGTGGACGTGGCCCCCGATGTCGTCGCGGCTCTTGAGCACGGTCCGGGTCAGCCATTCGGTGAGCCGGGGATTCATGTCCGTGCGGGTCATCAGCAGGTTGGACACCGCGATCGTCGGCACGGTGTCGCCGTTCTGGACGCTGGGATAGGCCGACTCGGGCATGTTGGTGGCCCGGTAGTAGCTGGTGGACTCGTCCTGGTCGTGCATCTCGGCCACCAGGGCGGCGTCGATCGGCACGAACCGGAAGGTGAAACTGTCCGCCAGGTTCTCCAGACCGGCCGTCGGGACCCCGCCGGACCAGAAGAAGGCATCGATCTTGCCCTCCTTCAGACGCTCCGGACCGGTGTTGATGCCCTCGGACACGGCCGTGATGTCCTTGGCCGGATCAACGCCCGCCGTCGTGAGCACCCGCTCGGCGATCAGCCGCACGCCCGAGCCGGGCAGCCCCGTCGCGACCCGCTTCCCGCGCAGATCGGCGACGGAACGGACGTCCGAGTCGCGCGGCACCACCAGCTGGACGTAGTCGTCGTAGAGCCGGGCCACCCCGCGCAGCCTGGTCGCCGAGGCGGCATGCCGCTCCTCGTACGTCTGTACGGCGTCCGCCGCGGCGATGGTGAAGTCGGCCTCGCCCGTCGCCACGCGCGCGACGTTCTCCTGCGAGCCGTTGCTCGTCTTCAGGGTCACCTTCAGCCCCGGCATGTCCTTGGCCAGCTCGTTGCGCAGCAGGCTGCCGTACTCCTGGTAGACACCACCGGTCGAGCCCGTGCTGAACGTGATCGACCCGCTCGGCGGGTCCTCGCCCAGCGGCAGCAGCCACCACAGCAGCAGCCCGAGCACGACGGCACCGGCCGCCGCGCCCTGCAGGGCCCGGCGCCTGCCGATACGGGGGAGAACCTTGGACATGCGGCGATCCTGCCAGCCCGCGCGCGGTGCTGACCAGGGCGGGGCTCACAGGGCCGGTTCCGGACGGCACTGTCAGTGGGCGTCGTTACAGTCGGGGGCATGAGCTCTTCCTCGCCCGCCGACCTGGTCCGTGAGTTCCACCGTGCCTTCGGGCTCGACACCCGCAGTACGCCGACGGAGGTGTCGCCCCGTCTCGCCGCGCACCGCGGGGAGCTGCTCGCCGAGGAGGCGGCGGAGGTCGCCGAGGTGTCGGTGAGCGGCCCGCTGGACCGGCTGGCGCACGAACTGGCCGACGTCGTCTACGTCGCGTACGGCACGGCGCTGGTGCACGGGATCGACCTCGACGCGGTGATCTCCGAGATCCACCGCTCCAACATGACCAAGCTGGGCCCCGACGGCCAGGTGGCCCGCCGGGCCGACGGCAAGGTGCTCAAGGGGCAGCACTACGAGGCGCCGGACGTGTCCGCGGTGCTGCGCCGCCAGGGATGGATACCTGACGGCGCGGCGTCCTGACGGGCGCTACGGCGTCTCGCCGCCCGCCAGCTTCCACTCGCGGTGCAGCGCGCCCAGCGGGATGTCCTTCTGGAACACGGGCGTGCCGAAGATCGTCAGCTGCAGCCGGAGCGTGCCGGTGAGGTCCACGCCTCCGTAGACGGCCCAGGTGCCCTTGGCCTCGAACACGTCGTCGGTGCCGGTGACCGTGCCGGTGCCCTCGCCGCGGACGTACGGGGCCAGGTCGGCGACGACGCCGACGCTGCCGTAGAGGCCGACGGAGGCCTGGGCGCCGAGGGCCGCCTTCACGCCTCCGGCGGTGGTGACGGACGTCCGCACCGGCGTGCTGGTCATGTCGGAGGAGCTGACCGGGGTCCAGCCCTGGGTGAGACCGAAGGTGCCGCCCGCCTCGAAGTCGCCCTTCAGGCTCTGCTCCACGTCCACGGTGATCTTTCCGTCGCCGCTGATCTCGACGTAACAGGTCAGGTCGAGGTTGACGACGACGGGGACGGGGCCGACCTGGAGGACGGGATCGGCGTGCAGGGTGGCGAAGGGGATGCGCACCGGGGTCGCGGAGGCGCCGGCCCGGCCCTTGAGCGACCAGCCGGAGGTCCAGTCCCCGGACACGCCCAGGTACGCCGAGGCGGGTGCGGTGTCGGCGCCCTCGCCGCCGTAGCGGAAGTCGACCTGCGGGGCGACCTGGACGAAGCCCTCGACGGACGCGTAGGCGGAGGCGGATCCCTTGGTCAGGGTGGGGAGTTCGGCGCGTACGTCGAGCCGCAGGCTGCCGAGCGGGACCGTCGCGCCCTCCGGGCCGACGTGCACGTCACCCGTGCGCGACCAGGACACGTCGACGTCGGGCAGCAACTTGTCGACGTCGAACGCGGCCGGGTCGACCGGCACGCTGCCCTTGGCGGTGTCGTCCCCGAGCAGCGCGTTGAGCTGGGCCGGTTCGGTCTGTACCTCCGTCCCCTCCTCGGTCTCGCCGAGCACCTTCGTGACCTTGGCGAGGAGCCCCTGCGGCGCGCCGGGAGCGGGGGCGCTGGCGATGACGTCGCCCACGGCGGTGCGGTGCGGGGCCGCCGAGGCGCCGGCGGAGGACGCGCTCGGGGAGGGTGCGGAACTGGCCGTACCGGCGCCGTCGTCGGAGTCGTCCGAGGCGATGACGGCCCGTCGGGTCTTGCTGTCGTACGAGGCGACAGCGAGCTCGGTCCGCTGGGCCTTGCCGTCGGACCTGGCCGGGTTGGCCGCGGCGGTGGCGGTGCCCGCCGGAGCCGCGGCCACCGCGAGCGAGCGGTCGGCGGCGGACTCCGAGGCGCCGGCCTGCCGGTCGGCCGTGGCGGAGGGGGATGCGGCCTGCGACGGGGCGGAGGAGCAGCCCGCGGCGAGGAGGAGGGCGGATGCGGCCAAGGCGGGCATGAGGGCACGGCGGTGCGTCGTGCGTCTGCGCAAGGTCAGTCCTGGGGGTGGTGGGGGGCGAGAAAGGGAGACCGGCCGGGCACGGTGGGGCCACCGGGTACCTACTGGCCGGTAACGAGCCATGAGCATGCCATGGCTCTCTCACCGCCACTCCATGATTCGGCCACAGGGAGATGTGACCTACGGCATAACCTCGGGCCGCCCCTCACCGCCCCTCAGTCGCTCACCGGCTCCTGCGCCCGCGTCTCGGACGGCCGCTCCGCCACGTCCTCCCGGGGTGTCCGGCGGCGCGTCCACCACAGCGCCAGCGGTTCCGTGTAGCGCGCGGTGAGCGGGCCGAGGACCACCAGGAGCAGGACGTACGCGGTCGCCAGCGGGCCCAGGGACGGCTCGATTCCGGCGGTGACCGCGAGGCCGGCGATGACGATCGAGAACTCGCCGCGGGCTACCAGCGCACCGCCCGCGCGCCAGCGGCCCCGCACGGAGATGCCCGCGCGCCGGGCCGCCCAGTAACCGGTGGCGATCTTCGTCGCGGCCGTGACGACGGCCAGCGCCAGCGCGGGGAGGAGGACGGGAGGGATGCTCGCCGGGTCGGTGTGCAGCCCGAAGAAGACGAAGAAGATCGCCGCGAACAGGTCCCGCAGCGGGCTCAGCAGTGTGTGCGCGCCCTCCGCGGCCTCACCGGACAACGCGATGCCCACCAGGAACGCGCCCACCGCCGCCGACACCTGGAGCTGCTGTGCCACACCGGCGACCAGGATCGTCAGCCCCAGCACGACGAGCAGCAGCTTCTCCGGGTCGTCGCTCGACACGAACCGGGAGATGACCCGGCCGTAGCGCACCGCCGCGAACAGCACCAGCCCCGCCACGCCGAGCGCGATCGCCAGGGTCAGGCTGCCGGCGGCCAGACCCGCCCCGGCCACCAGCGCGGTGACGATCGGCAGGTAGACGGCCATCGCCAGGTCCTCCAGGACGAGGACGCTGAGGATGACCGGGGTCTCCCGGTTGCCCACCCGGCCGAGGTCGCCCAGCACCTTGGCGATCACCCCGGACGAGGAGATCCAGGTGACGCCGGCGAGGACCACGGCAGCCACCGGCCCCCAGCCCAGCAGCAGCGCGGCGGCCGCGCCAGGCAGGGCGTTGAGGGCGCAGTCGACGAGCCCGGCCGGATAGTGGGCCTTGAGGTTGGAGACCAGATCGCTCGCCGTGTACTCCAGGCCGAGCATCAGCAGCAACAGGATGACGCCGATCTCGGCGCCGGTGGCGACGAACTCCTCGCTCGCGCCGAGCGGCAGCAGCCCGCCCTCGCCGAAGGCCAGACCGGCCAGCAGGTACAGCGGTATCGGCGAGAACCGGAAACGGGCGGCGAACCGGCCGAGCAGCCCGAGCGCCAGGATGATGGAACCGAACTCGATCAGCAGGACGGCGGAGTGCACGCGATCACTCCCGCCCGAGTATCGCCGCGGCCGCGTCCACGCCCTCGCGGGTGCCGATCACGATGAGCGTGTCGCCGCCCGCCAGCCGGAAGTCCGGAGCGGGGGACGGGATCGCCTCGGCCCGCCGCAGCACCGCCACGATCGACGCGCCCGTCTCCGTGCGCATCCGGGTGTCGCCCAGCAGCCGCCCGTTCCAGCGGGAGGCCGCCGCGACCTCGATGCGCTCGGCGACCAGGCCCAGGTCCGTGGTGTACAGCAGGCTCGCGCTGTGGTGGGACGGCTTCAGCGCGTCGATCAGCGAGCCGGCCTCCGCGCCGGTCAGGTGCAGGGACTGGGCGCACGAGTCGGGGTCGTCGGCGCGGTACACGGCGACCGTACGGGTGCCGTCCCGGTGCGCCACCACGGACAGATGGCGCTGTTCCCGAGTCACCAGGTCGTACTGGACCCCGATGCCTGGCAGCGGTGTCGTCCTCAGGCGTGGCGCAGACACGTTTCTTCTCCTTGTCGTCCGTCTTGTCGTTCGTCGATGCCGTCAGTGGTTCAGTGGTTCAGTGGTTCACGGGTGCCCGGAGCGGTCATGCTGCCATCCGCCCGTACGGTGGCGACATGGGTGTTGTGACGGATGGACGGGGACCGCGGAGGACGGAGAGGCTGGTCACGGCGGTGCCATGGGTGCGCGGGAGAGGAGGAACCGGGAGCGTGTCGCTGTTCGCACGGATCTTCACGCTCAACGCCGTCGGCCTGACCGTGGCCGCCGCGCTGCTCCTGGGCCCGGTCACCGTCTCCACGCCGGTGCTGCCGGGCGAGGCGCTCGTCGTCCTGGGCGGTCTGGCCGTGCTCCTCGCCGTCAACGTGGTCGTGCTGCGGGTCGGACTGGCCCCGCTGGGGCGGCTCGGCCGGGCGATGGCCGACGCCGATCTGCTGCGGCCCGGGGCCCGGGCCGTGGTCTCCGGCCCGGTCGAGACAGCCGAGCTGATCACCACGTACAACGCCATGCTCGACCGGCTGGAGGCCGAGCGCGCCGCCAGCGCGGGCCGGGCGCTGTCCGCCCAGGAACGTGAGCGCCACCGCATCGCGCGGGAACTCCACGACGAGGTCGGCCAGACCCTGACCGCGGTCCTCCTCCAGCTCAAGCGGGTCGCCGACCGGGCGCCGGACGAGCTGCGCGAGGAACTGGGCCAGGCCCAGGAGGCCACCCGCTCCGGGCTCGACGAGATCCGGCGCATCGCCCGCCGTCTGCGCCCCGGCGTCCTCGACGAACTCGGCCTGCTCAGCGCACTGCGCTCGCTCGCGGCCGAGTTCACCACCCACGGGCTGACGGTACGTCACGACCTGCGCACCGGCCTGCCTCCGCTGACCGAGGAGACCGAACTCGTGCTCTACCGCGTCGCCCAGGAAGCCCTCACCAACACCGCCCGGCACGCCGGCGCCGACCGCGCCGAACTCCGGCTGCGCCCGGTCGGCGACGGCGTCGAACTCCTCGTACGGGACAACGGCGAGGGGCTCGGCACGGCGGCGGGGGAGGGGGCCGGAATACGGGGCATGCGGGAACGGGCGCTGTTGATAGGAGCGCGGCTCAGCCTGGACGACGAGGGTCCGGGAACGGACGTACGGCTGACGGTGCCTGTGCGGCCAGGTGGGCCCGCGGCCGCGCTCGGAGCCGAGCGATGACCGACCGCACCTCACCGGTCCGCGTCCTCCTCGCCGACGACCACACGCTGGTCCGCCGTGGCGTGCGGCTCATCCTGGACGGCGAACCCGATCTGGAGGTCGTCGCCGAGGCCGGGGACGGGGCCGAGGCGGTCGAGCGGGCCCGGGCGGGGGACATCGATCTGGCCGTGCTCGACGTGGCCATGCCCCGGATGACGGGACTGCAGGCGGCCCGTGAGCTGTCCCGGCGGCAGCCTTCGCCGCGGATCCTCATCCTCACCATGTACGACAACGAGCAGTACTTCTTCGAGGCGCTCAGGGCCGGGGCGGGCGGTTACGTCCTGAAGTCGGTCGCCGACCGCGATCTCGTCGAGGCCTGCCGGGCCGTGGTGCGCGACGAGCCGTTCATCTACCCGGGCGCCGAGCGGGCCCTCGTGCGCTCGTACCTGGAGCGGCTGCACCGCGGGGACGGCGTCGACGGGCTGCCGGAGCGGCCCATCACCGAGCGCGAGGAGGAGATCCTCAAGCTGGTCGCCGAGGGGCACACCTCACGGGAGATCGGCACCCTGCTCTTCATCAGCGCCAAGACCGTCGAACGGCACCGCGCCAACCTGCTGTACAAACTCGGCATGCGCGACCGCCTGGAACTCACCCGCTACGCGATCCGCGCCGGGCTCATCGATCCCTGAGTGACGTCACGGCCCTCACAGCAGCGCGTCCCAGTCCTCGTCGAAGCCGGCCAGGTTCAGGAACACCGCCTCCGGTGCGCCGTCGGGTTCGTCCGGTCCGTCGTCCGGGCCGGGCAACGGCTGCTCGGTCCAGATGCACTTGCCGTTCGGCGTGAAGCGCGCGCCCCACCGCCCGGACAGCGCCGTGATCAGCTGCAGGCCCCGGCCGCCCTCGTCGGTCTCCGTGGCACGCCGGATGCGGGGCATGGTCTGGCTGCCGTCGTAGACCTCGCAGATCAGCTCGGCGCCGTACAGCAGCCGCAGCCGGACCGGGCCCCTGGCATGCCGGACGACATTGCCCACGAGTTCGCTGACCAGCAGTTCCGCGGTGGGGGTCAGCTGCCCCAGGTCCCAGAGGGAAAGCTGCTCGCGGACGTGCCGGCGGGCCTGGCCGGCGGCTCTCGGGTCCTCTGGCAGCGGCCAGGAGGCCATCCGGTCGGCGGGCAGGGCGTGCAGCCGGGCGACGAGGAACGCCGCGTCGTCGGCGGCCTGTTGCTCGGTGGGCAGGAGATGGGCCGTCAGCGTGTCGCACAGCCGCTCGAGATCCACGGCACTGCCGACGGCGCCGCCCGCGTGAGCCGCCGTCAGCAGCCGGGCCAGCTCCGCCATCCCCTCGTCGATGTCCCGTTTCGCCGACTCGACCAGACCGTCGGTGTACAGCACGAGCAGACTGCCCTCCGGCACCCTCAGCTCGACCGTCTCGAACGGCGGTTCCGCCGCGCCCAGGGGCGGGTCGGCGTCCGGCTCCGGGAAGTGCACGGTGCCGTCGGGACACACCAGCGCCGGCGGCGGGTGTCCGGCGCGGACCAGGGAACAGACCCGGGTGGTGGAGTCGTAGAGCGCGTACAGACAGGTGGCGTACGACCCCTCGCCCATGCCGCCGACGATGTCGTTGAGGTGGCTCATGATCTCGCCGGGCGGCAGTTCGAGGTCGGCCAGGGTGTGGACGGCGGTGCGCAGCCGGCCCATGGTGGCCGCCTCCGGGAGCCCGTGGCCCATGACGTCGCCGACGACGAGCGCCACCTGTCCGCCGGACAGCGGGATGATGTCGTACCAGTCGCCGCCCACGTCCGCGCCCCGCCCGGTCGGCAGATAGCGGGCGGCGGCCGTGCACGAGGGCAGGTCGGGCAGCGCCTGGGGGAGCAGACTGCGCTGGAGTTCACGGGACCGGGTGTACTCGGCGTCGTAGAGGCGGGCCCGCTCCAGGGACTGCGCGACGAGGGCGCTGATCGTGGCCAGCAGGGCACGCTCCTCGGCGGTGAGCAGCCGACGGCGGTCGAAGGCCACCACGCACACCCCGAACGTGTGTCCGGACGCGGTCAGCGGCAGGAACGCCCACGCCTGCTTGCGGCCGCGCTCCGGCAGGCCCGCCAGCCAGGGCGAGTGCGAGGTCAGCTCCAGCGGCGAGGAGAAGAACAGGGGAGTGCCGGACGTGATCGCGTCCCAGGCCGGATCGCCGGGTAACCGGCGGCGTCCGTCGATGAGTTCCAGGAAGTCGTCCGGGTAGCCGACGGCACCCACGTAGTGCAGCCGCTCCTCCTCGATCACCTGCACCAGGACCCCGGCGGCGGCGAACGGCGGCAGCACCCGCCGGGCGACCGCGTCCACCACGTCCTGCGAGGTGGTCGCCTTGGCCAGTTCCGCGGTCAGCTCCGCTATCCGCGCCGACCGCTCGGCCGCGGCGCGCTCGTCCGCCTGCCGCTCCTCCGCGAGCCGCCGTCTCTCGGTGACATCGGTGAAGTAGAGGGTGCGCCCGTCGGGACCCGGCACCAGCCGCATGTGGTAGCGGCACCCGGCCGGCATCCGCACATCGAACCCGGCGGGCTTCTCCTCGGCCGCGGCCTTACGGCACCGGCCCTCCAGGCCGGGCACCTGCCGGGCGGCGGGCAGGTCCCAGAGCAGACGCCCGAACAACTCCTCCTCCGAGAAGCCCAGGAAGCGCTCCGCCTCCAGGTTGGCGAAGGTGATCCGCCACTCGTCGTCCACCGCGAGGAAGCCGTCGCTCATGTGCCGCAGGGCCCGGCTGAGCGCGTCCCGGGCGGTCCGCGACTCGTTGCTCTCCCAGCCCACCCCGATCATCCGCAGGGGCTCGCCGTGCTCGTCGTACGTGGCCCTGCCGCGCGCCTGGGTCCAGCCGTACGTGCCGTCCAGGCGCCGTACCCGGTACTCGGCCTCGTAGACCGAGTGGTCGAGGATCGCCCGCTGCGCCGCCGCCAGTGTGGGCGCCAGGTCGTCGGGGTGGACGATCCGCATCCAGTTCTCGATCCTTCCGGTGAAGTCGGCCGGCCGGGTGCCGTACAGCTCCAGTGCCGCCTCGTCCCAGATCAGGTCGCCGCTGTGGATGTCCCAGTCCCACGAGCCGACCCGGACCTCCTTCAGGGCCTGCCGCAGCCGCTCCCCGCTCAGCTCGGTCTGCGCGGGTCCGGCCGGGGGCGGGGCCTGCGCCATGCGGTCCTCGGTCCAGGCGACGACGGCCCGCAGGAACTCCCAGTGCTCCGGCGTGGGTTCACCGAGCTCGCCGGCCAGCACGGTCAGCGCGCCTATGCTGCGCCTCCCGCTGAACACCGGCAGGGCGGCGAGGCCGGTGCCTGGCCAGACCGCCCCGGGCTCGGGCGGGCCGCCGGACCCCAGCGGCGTCCACACACCGTCGCCCCGGTGGAGGGCGCGGGCCGGGGCCAGGGGACCCTCCTGGTCGACGATCTCCCAGGAGCGGGTGAGGGCGGGCGGCAGACCGACGGCCGACACCAGTCGCAGCGCGGACATCGGACCGCGCAGGTGCATGGCCGCGCCGAGCGCGCCCAGCTCACCCATGGCGTGCTGCAGCGCAAGCCGGAAGACCTCGCTCTCCGTCACCCCGGGGGCCACCGTGCCGAGCAGAGCGAGCCGTGCGTTCATGCAGGGAACCTATCGTTCCCGTTCTCGTACGGAACCTTTTTCACACATTCTCACCGGTGGTTTCCTGCCAGTTTCACGCGTCAACGGCCCTAAAAACGAAGCGAGTTGATCAAAGGCGGTCCGTGTAGCGTGCCGTCGCACGAGCACCTTCCGATCATGAGGAGCGGCATGGACATCGGTGTCTTCATCCCCATCGGCAACAACGGCTGGCTCATCTCGAAGAGCGCTCCCCAGTACATGCCGACCTTCGAGCTGAACAAGGCCGTGGTGCGCAAGGCGGAGGAGCACGGACTCGACTTCGCCCTCTCGATGATCAAACTCAAGGGCTTCGGCGGCGAGACGGAGTTCTGGGACCACTGCCTGGAGTCGTTCACGCTGATGGCGGGCCTGGCCGCGGTGACGGAGCGGATCAAGCTGTACGCCTCCACCCCGATCCTCGCCCTGCCCCCGGCCATCGTCGCGCGCATGGCGGTCACGGTCGACTCCATCGCCCCCGGCCGGTTCGGCGTCAACATCGTCACCGGCTGGGCGCCGGGCGAGTACGCGCAGATGGGCGTGTGGCCCGGCGACGAGCACTTCGGCAACCGGTACGACCGGGCCGTCGAGTACGTCACCGTCATGAAGGAGCTGTGGAGCGAGGGCGTCAGCGACTTCAAGGGCGAGTTCTACGAGATGGACGACTGCGTGCTGTCGCCGCGGCCGGCGGACGGGCGCATCGACATCGTCGCCGCCGGACAGAGCAGCACCGGCATGCGGTTCGCCGCCGAGCACGCCGACTACAACTTCATCCTGGGCAGCGGCGTGAACACCCCGCTCGCGTTCGCGGACACGACGGCCGCACTGGTGGACGCGGTGCGGGAGACGGGCCGTGACGTCGGGGCGCTGTCGCTGTTCATGGTGATCGCCGACGAGACCGACGAGGCCGCCCGCGCGAAGTGGCGGGACTACCACGACAACGCCGACCACGCGGCGCTCGCCTACATGGCGGGGGAGTCGGCCACCGACACCACCGCCGACGACTCCTCCACCGCCCGCACCATCGTGCTTCCCGAAGGCGCCGTCAACTTCAACATGGGCACGCTCGTCGGCTCCTACGAGACCGTCGCCGGGATGCTCGACGAGATCGCCGAGGTGCCCGGCAACAAGGGGATCATGCTCGTCTTCGACGACTTCCTGGAGGGGCTGGAGAACTTCGGGACCCGCATCCAGCCGCTGATGCGCTGCCGGGCGGGTGCGTAGAACCGCTCTCCTGGAGGAGAAGATCCTCCCGGTCCTGCGGGAACTCGGCATATGCCTGGTGCCGTACTCCCCGCTGGGCCGCGGCTTCCTCACCGGCGCGGTCGAGCCGGCCGCCGAGTACCCCGCCGACGACATGCGCAGCTGGGACGAGCGCCGGCACGGCGAGGACGTCGTCCCCATCCCCGGCACCTGCAACGCCGACCGTCTGACGGAGAACGCCGGCGCGGCCGACGTGGACCTCACCGACGCCGAGATCCTCCCCCAGGGTTCCGCGGGCAGCCGCCACCCCGCCCCACTGCCGGTGCCCTTCACCACCGACTGACACGGGACCGCCGGAGCGGGCCGGGACCGGTGGAAGTCTCCGGGGGGCCGCCTAGGCTGGAGGCATGACCGGCAGTCGCGACCGGAACCGGCGGTGACGCCCCATGCCGTACGTCGCCGTCAGCGCGCTCAGCCATCCCGGGCTGCTCCGTGAGCGCAACGAGGACAGCCTCGTCGTAGGACCGTGGACGCTGTGCGCCACCGTGACCGAGAACCCGCAGACCCTGGTGTTCCCGCTCGGCACACCTCTGCTCGTCGCCGTCGCCGACGGGCTCGGCGGGCACCCCGGCGGCGACGTGGCCAGCGCCCTGGTCGCCCGCCGGATCGCGTCCGTCGGCCCCCTCCTGACCGGCGAGGACGCCGTGCGCGACGCCCTGAACGCCTGCAACCGCGCCGTCTACGAGGCTGCCGGGGAGGAGGGAAGCGGGCTCACCGGCATGGGGACCACGGTCGCCGGAATCGTCGTACTGCCCGGCTCGGCGCTGGTGTTCAACGTCGGCGACAGCCGGGTCTACGCGGCCTCCCGGGACGGGCTGCGCCAGGTCAGCGTGGACGACAGCCCACCGCTCCCACCCGGCCGGCGCACCACCTCGCTCGTCACCCAGTGCCTCGGCGGCTCCCTCGACTTCCGTGCCGTCCAGCCCCATGTGACGACCGCGCCCCTGACCCCCGGCGACCGCTACCTCATCTGCACCGACGGCCTGAGCGATCCCGTGACGACCGACGTGCTCGACGACGTGATGCGGGAGCACGACGACGTCCGGGCGGCCTTCGAACTGTGGAAGTCCGCCATCGCCGCGGGCGGCCCCGACAACATCACGCTGGCCGTCGTGCGCGTCGCGGACGACGGCGAGGCCGATGAGTTCCCGGCCGGCTCCGGGTCCTAACCCTAAGGAACCACCTCAGGAACCACCCAAGGAACCACCCCAGGGAGGCGATCATGTTCGGCAACACGAAGGCCTTCAGCGGCTTCGCGGTCGACGACATCGACGCGGCCAGGAAGTTCTACGGCGAGACGCTCGGGCTGCGGGTGTCCGAGGAGAACGGGATGCTGACCCTGCACATCGCGGGGGACCGGAACATCCTGGTCTACCCCAAGCCCGACCACACCCCGGCGACGTACACGATCCTCAACTTCCCCGTCGACGACATCGAGGCCGCGGTCGACGAGCTCACCGGCAGGGGAGTGCGCTTCGAGCGCTACGACCACCTCGGGGCCGACGACAAGGGCATCTTCCGCGGCGGCGGCCCGCTGATCGCGTGGTTCACCGACCCCGCGGGCAATGTGCTCTCCGTCCTCCAGGAACCCGGCTAGAGACATGACCGAGATAGTCGTCTACGAACTCGACAAACCGGTCGCCACCGGTGCCCCGGAAGCACCGGGCGGCGCGGAACGCCGCGTCCGCACGGTGCACGCGGCACCCCCCGCCCCGGGGGCGTCCGGCGAGACGGGACCGCGCACCCTCTGCGGCAAGGACACCTTCGCCATGGCCCGGGCCCGCCGGCAGCCCTCCGACCACCCCGGCGAACCCTGGTACCCCGAGGAACTCGCGTCCGTGGTCTGCCCCGACTGCGCCGCCGTGATCGAGACCTGAGCGGCGGCACGGGAGCCGGATGGGGGCTCGCGCGCGAGCACCTACCCTTGAGGCATGACCAGCAGCAGCGACCGGAGCCTCGCAGTGGACGTTCCAGCACCCAAGAGCTATGAAATCCGCACCTATGGGTGCCAGATGAACGTCCACGACTCCGAGCGATTGTCCGGGCTGCTCGAAGAAGCCGGGTACGTGCGCGCCCCCGAGGGATCCGACGGCGACGCGGACGTCGTCGTCTTCAACACCTGCGCGGTCCGGGAGAACGCGGACAACCGGCTGTACGGCAACCTCGGCCGGCTCGCGCCCAGGAAAGCCTCGCGCCCCGGCATGCAGATCGCGGTCGGCGGCTGCCTCGCGCAGAAGGACCGCGACACCATCGTGAAGAAGGCGCCCTGGGTGGACGTCGTCTTCGGCACGCACAACATCGGCAAGCTCCCGATCCTGCTGGAACGCGCGCGCGTGCAGGAAGAGGCCCAGGTCGAGATCGCCGAGTCCCTGGAGGCCTTCCCCTCCACGCTGCCGACCCGCCGCGAGAGCGCGTACGCGGCCTGGGTGTCGATCTCCGTCGGCTGCAACAACACGTGCACCTTCTGCATCGTCCCGGCCCTGCGCGGCAAGGAGAAGGACCGCCGCACCGGCGACATCCTCGCCGAGATCGAGGCCCTGGTCGGCGAGGGCGTCAGCGAGATCACCCTGCTCGGCCAGAACGTCAACGCCTACGGCTCCGACATCGGCGACCGCGAGGCCTTCAGCAAGCTGCTGCGCGCCTGCGGGCAGATCGAGGGCCTGGAGCGCGTCCGCTTCACCTCCCCCCACCCCCGCGACTTCACGGACGACGTGATCGCGGCCATGGCGGAGACCCCGAACGTCATGCCGCAGCTGCACATGCCCCTGCAGTCCGGCTCGGACACCGTCCTGAAGGCGATGCGCCGCTCCTACCGGCAGGAGCGCTACCTGGGGATCATCCGCAAGGTGCGCGAGGCGATCCCGCACGCGGCGATCACCACCGACATCATCGTGGGCTTCCCCGGCGAGACCGAGGAGGACTTCGAGCAGACCCTGCACGCCGTCCGCGAGGCGCGCTTCTCGCAGGCCTTCACCTTCCAGTACTCCAAGCGCCCCGGCACCCCGGCCGCGACCATGGAGAACCAGATCCCCAAGGAGGTCGTCCAGGCGCGCTACGAGCGTCTCGTCGCCCTCCAGGAGGAGATCTCCTGGGAGGAGAACAAGAAGCAGGTCGGCCGCACCCTGGAGCTGATGGTCGCCGAGGGCGAGGGCCGCAAGGACGGCGCCACCCACCGCCTCTCCGGCCGCGCCCCCGACAACCGCCTGGTCCACTTCACCAAGCCGGACCAGGAGGTGCGCCCCGGCGACGTCGTCACGGTCGAGATCACGTACGCCGCCCCGCACCACCTCCTCGCCGAGGGTGCCGTCCTCGACGTGCGCCGCACGCGCGCGGGTGACGCCTGGGAGAAGCGCAACGCCGAGAAGGCGGCGAAGCCGGCCGGCGTCATGCTCGGCCTCCCGAAGATCGGCGCCCCGGCCCCGCTCCCGGTGGCCACGGGCAGCGGCTGCGGCTGCGACTGACCCGGGACCTGCCCGGCGGATGCCGCGGCTCCTTCGGGCTCGATCCGCCGGCAGCACCGACGCCTCCCCGGCGCCGTACGGGGTTACGCTGCCGATCATGCTTGTCGCCGCCGCAGTCTGCCCCTGTCCGCCGCTCCTCGTTCCCGAGGTCGCCGCGGGAGCCGCACCCGAGCTGGATGTGGCGCGTGCCGCCTGCTCCGACGCGCTGGCCGTGCTGGCGGCCGCGCGGCCGGACCGGCTCGTCGTCGTCGGGCCCGCAGACGAGGCCGGCCGCGGTCCGCACCCCGAGGGGGCGCGGGGCTCGTTCCGCGGCTTCGGCGTGGACGTGGCCGTACGGCTGGGCCGGGCCGGCGTCGAGCCCCCGTCCGCAGGCGAACTGCCCACCTCGCTCGCCGTCGCCGCCTGGCTGCTGGAGCGGACCGGCTGGTCGGCCGCCCCGGTCGAGGGCCTCGGCGTCGGGGAACCGCTCACGGTCGAGCAGTGCGCCGAGATCGGCAGGGAGCTCGCCGGCCGGGCGGGTCGCGTCGCGCTGCTCGTCATGGGCGACGCCAGCGCCTGCCGGACCCTGAAGGCGCCGGGCTACCTCGACGAGCGGGCCGCCCCCTTCGACGCGGAGGCGGCACGGGCGCTGGGCGCGGCGGACCTGGCGGCGATCAAGGCCTTGGACACCGAACTGGCGCGCGAGCTGAAGGCCGCGGGCCGGATCCCCTGGCAGGTGCTCGCGGGCGCCGCCGAGGACGCGGGGCTGAAGGGCACGCTGCTGTACGAGGACGCGCCGTACGGCGTGGGGTATGTGGTCGCCGGCTGGTCGTAGTCGTTCCTGGGTCCCGGCTGTCATGTGGTCGTTCTGGGCACCGGCGGTCACAGGGGTCCTGGACCACGGCCGCTGAAACGGCGGACGGCCGCGAGCGTCTGCGCTTCGCGGCCGTCCGCCGATCGATGTGCCGGTGTGGGTGAGGTTCAGGAAGCCGGTGGGGGCGTGCGCGGTGGCGTGAACGTGTCGCCGCCGCCCGCGGGCGGCTCGTCCTTGTGCGCGAGCCGGTCCATGGCGCCCTTGGCCTTGTCGGTGCCCGTGTGGATCCTGTCGCTGTACTTGCCCTTGGTCTTCTCGTCGACGACCTTGGCCGCCTTGTCGAGACCGTGCGAGAGCTTGTCCCCGTGCTCGTGCGCGAAATGCGAGACCCCGTGCTCGTGCGCGAAGTGCGAGACCTTGTCCTTGGCCGGGGCGAGCCTGGCCCTCAACTGCTCCAAAAGGCCCATGGGCCACCTTCCCTACCGGGTCCGTTACGTGCGGGCGCCGTCGCCGGCCTCGCTGTCGGCCACCTCCTCGGCGGACTGCTGCCGGGGGATCTCCACGCCGTCGGAGGGGGCCGCGGCGGCACCGGCCTCCGCTTCCGTCTCCTCGGGGTCCCCTGCCTCGCCCGGCTCCTGCGCCGGCGCGGCCTGCGCGGCCCGCTCCGCCTCGGCACCGTCCTCCGTCGTACCGGCCGATGCCTCGGGGGCGGTCGTCACCTCCCGGGTGGCGGCCTCCTCGACCGCCTCCGTAGCCGTGTCCGTGGCCTCCGTGGCCTCCTCCGTGGCCTTCGACCTCCGGAAAAGTCGCGCCAAAACGCCCATATCAACTCCATACGGTACTCGTGCGGGCGAAATCCCGCGCTGCCCGGTGCGTCCGTTTGCGCCACGGGGATCACCGCCCCCGCGAGCGGGTGACGGGAATGTCGCAACGGGCAACGACGTCGGACCGGGGCCGTCACGTAACTCGTTCGAGGGCGGGCCCCGAGGTTTGGGAGACTGGTGCGGTGAGCAGCGCAGCCCCCACCCCCCGCGTCATCGCCGTCGTCGGACCGACCGCGGCCGGAAAGTCCGATCTGGGCGTCTTCCTGGCCCAGCGGCTCGGCGGCGAGGTCGTCAACGCCGACTCCATGCAGCTCTACCGAGGGATGGACATCGGCACCGCCAAACTGACGCCGGAGGAGCGCGCGGACGTCCCGCACCACCTCCTGGACATCTGGGACGTCACCGTCACCGCCTCCGTCGCCGAGTACCAGAAGCTGGCCAGGGCCCGGATCGACGCACTGCTCGCCGAGGGCCGCTGGCCGATTCTCGTCGGTGGTTCGGGGCTGTACGTCCGTGGCGCCGTCGACAACCTCGAGTTCCCCGGCACCGACCCCGAGGTCCGAGCCCGGCTCGAGGAGGAACTCACACTGCGCGGCTCCGGCGCGCTGCACGCCCGCCTGGCCGCCGCCGACCCCGAGGCCGCCCAGGCGATCCTGCCCAGCAACGGCCGCCGTATCGTCCGCGCCCTGGAGGTCATCGAGATCACCGGGCGGCCCTTCACCGCGAACCTGCCCGGCCACGACTCGGTCTACGACACGGTCCAGATCGGTGTGGACGTGGCCCGCCCCGAACTCGACGAGCGCATCGCCCGCCGCGTCGACCGCATGTGGGACGCGGGGCTCGTCGACGAGGTCCGCGCGCTGGAGGCGCAAGGCCTGCGCGAGGGGCGTACGGCGTCGCGCGCGCTCGGCTACCAGCAGATCCTCGCCGCCCTGGCCGGTGAGTGCACCGAAGCCGAGGCGCGTGCCGAGACCGTCCGTGCCACCAAGCGCTTCGCGCGCCGTCAGGATTCGTGGTTCAGGCGCGATCCGCGGGTGCACTGGTTGAGTGGGGCTGCGGCGGATCTCACAGAACTTCCGGAGCTCGCGCTGGCGTTGGTGGAACGACCGGTTACAGCCTGATCACGTCATGGCATCGGGACGCCCAGGCCGTCTTCCGTGCCTCCGGTGCCGTGCCATCATCGAGCTTCGATCGACCAAGTGGAGTCCGAGTTGGGAGGGCGCGTGGCGATGGAGGCCGGCCCTCGTGACACCGCACAAGGCACCGAGGACCTCAGCCCCGAGCGCGGGGAACCGGAGCCCGAGGAGGGGCGTCCCGTGGACGGGCGTGCGCTCCCGGACGTGGTGGACGACGTCGCGGACGACACCCAGGACGGTGGCGTGACCGACGACGGTCCCGAGCCCGAGGAGATGTTCGCGAGCGGGCCCGAGGTCGAGGTCGAGCTGCGCCCGCAGCGACGGCTGCGGATCTGGCAGCTCGCGCCCATCGTCGCCCTGTCCGCGACCGGCTCTCTGATGTTCGCGTTCCCCCTCGCCTTCGACTTCGGCGACAGCGGGGCCGTGATCGCCATGCTGGGGCTGCTGATCTGCTCCTGTGCGGCCGGCTGGGGCATGATGGCCGCGCGCCGCGTTGGTTACACGTGGCCTGGACTCCCCGCGCGCGGCTCCGGCCGCCGCCCCGACTGGCGGGTCGTCCTGGCGTACGTCGTCCTGGTCGCCGTGGTGGCCGTCCTCGCCGTCTGGCGCGTGGCCCGCCTGCGCTGAGCCGCACGTACGCGCGCTTGCCCGGGGATGGGCTGAGGCGCACGTACGCGCGCTTGCCCGGGGATGGGCTGAGCCGCATGTACGCGCGTGCGGGGTGTGTCGTGGCCACCCCGTACGATCGAGGAATGAGCACGCGGATCGCCTTCCTCAAGGGTCACGGCACCGAGAACGACTTCGTGATCGTCCCGGACCCGGAGAACGTCATCGACCTCCCCCCGTCCGCCGTGGCCGCCCTGTGCGACCGGCGCGCGGGCATCGGCGGCGACGGGCTGCTGCACGTCGTGCGGTCCGCCGCGCACCCCGAGGCGAGGGACATGGCGGCCGAGGCGGAGTGGTTCATGGACTACCGCAACGGCGACGGCTCCGTCGCGGAGATGTGCGGCAACGGAGTAAGGGTCTTCGCGCGCTACCTCCAGCGCGCGGGCCTCGTCACCGAGGGTGACCTCGCCATCGCCACACGCGGGGGCGTCAAGACCGCGCACATCGCCAAGGACGGGGACATCACCGTCGGCATGGGCAGGGCGCGTCTCCCCGAGGGGGAGGTGACGGTGAGCGTGGGCGACCGCAGCTGGCCCGCGCGGAACGTGAACATGGGCAACCCGCACGCCGTCGCCTTCGTCGACGACCTCGCGCACGCGGGCGACCTGTACAGCCCGCCGCCCTTCAGCCCGGCCTCCGCCTACCCGGAGGGGGTCAACGTCGAGTTCGTCGTCGACCGCGGCCCCGGGCACGTCGCTTTGCGCGTGCACGAGCGAGGCTCCGGCGAGACCCGCTCGTGCGGCACGGGCGCGTGCGCCGTCGCCGTGGCCGCCGCCCGCAGGGACGGCGCCGACCCGGCCGTCACCGGGACACCGGTCACGTACACCGTGGACGTCCCCGGCGGACGCCTGGTGATCACCGAACAGCCCGACGGCGAGATCGAGATGACCGGACCCGCAGTGATCGTCGCCACAGGCGAGATCGACCCCGAGTGGCTGGAAACCGCCGCCCGTTGACCGCTGTCGCGGCTACGGATCGGAGCCGGGAACGGCCCTGAGGTGCGTGATGGCACCTCAGGGGCCCGGTCAGGGGTTCGAAACGACGATCCGCTCCAACTCGGGTGGCGCAAAACCGTAAACACCCAAATCGTCGCTCGAATGGGTGATCCGTTTCACGCTCGCCGAGAGGCGGTCAGTCGCACGTGATGGGCTCGGTAGCATCAAGCACCGGCCCGGACGGGGGACCGTTGCCTGTCCCCTGAGCCGTGTCCGCCCTGGGACACCCCGTCCGCCGGTCCACGCAGCCGGAGGTGCCCATGAGTGCGGAGGCCACGAACCCTGCGACCCCAGGCCCGGCGTCGGCCACGCCCCGCAGGCGCAGCCTTCCCCGGATCGACCTGCGTCGCCTGGGCCGGGCCGCGCTGCTCGGCTCCGCCGCCCGCGGTCGGCTGCCCGACGCGATCGGCCATGTCGTCGAGGCCCACCGCGCCCACCACCCCGACGCCGACCTCGAACCCCTGCGTCGCGCCTACGTACTCGCCGAGTCCTCGCACCGCGGTCAGATGCGCAAGAGCGGCGAGCCGTACATCACGCACCCCCTCGCCGTCACCCTGATCCTCGCCGAACTCGGCGCCGAGACCACGACCTTGACGGCCTCTCTACTGCACGACACCGTCGAGGACACCGATGTGACCCTCGATCAGGTGCGCGAGCAGTTCGGCGAGGAGGTGCGCTATCTCGTCGACGGCGTCACGAAGCTGGAGAAGGTCGACTACGGCGCGGCCGCCGAGTCCGAGACCTTCCGCAAGATGCTCGTCGCCACCGGCAGCGACGTCCGCGTGATGTCGATCAAACTCGCCGACCGGCTGCACAACATGCGCACCCTCGGTGTGATGCGCCCCGAGAAACAGGAGCGCATCGCCAAGGTCACCCGCGACGTCCTGATCCCGCTCGCCGAACGGCTCGGCGTCCAGGCCCTCAAGACCGAGCTGGAAGACCTCGTCTTCGCGATCCTGCATCCCGAGGAGTACGAGCGCACGCGGGAGCTGATCGTCGACAACGCCTCCCGCGCGGACGACCCCCTCGCGGAGTTCGCCGACGCGATGCGTGCGGTCCTGCGCGACGCCGCGATCCAGGCCGAAGTCCTCATCCGGCCCCGGCACTTCGTCTCCGTCCACCGGGTCTCGCGCAAGCGCGGCCGACTGCGCGGCTGCGACTTCGGCCGCCTGCTGGTGCTCGTCAACGAGGACGCGGACTGTTACGCCGTCCTCGGTGAACTGCACACCTGCATGACGCCGGTCGTCTCGGAGTTCAAGGACTTCATCGCCGTCCCCAAGTTCAACCTGTACCAGTCGCTGCACACCGCCGTCGCCCGCGAGGACGGCCAGGTCGCCGAAGTCCTCATCCGCACCCATCAGATGCACAAGGTCGCCGAGGCCGGCGTCGTCGCGCTCGGCAACCCCTACGCCGCTCCCGCGGAGGAGCAAAGCGGTGACGGATCCTCAGCCGGCGTGAGCGGTACGGCCGGTGGCGGCGGTACGGCCGGTGGCGGCGGTACGGCCGGTTCGAGCGGTACGGCCGGTTCGAGCGGTACGGCCGACGGGGAGCGCGTCGACCCCACCAGGCCCGGCTGGCTCTCCCGCCTCCTCGACTGGCAGGAGGCCGCGCCCGACCCGGACACCTTCTGGTCCACCCTGCGCGAGGACCTCGCCCAGGACCGCGAGATCACCGTCTTCCGTCCCGACGGCGGCACCCTCGGCCTGCCGGAGGGAGCCACCTGCGTGGACGCCGCCTACGCGCAGTACGGCGAGGACGCGCACGCCTGCATCGGAGCCCGCGTCAACGGCCGGCTCGCGACCCTGAGCACCGTTCTGCGGGACGGCGACACCGTCCAGCTCCTCATGGGCCAGGACCCCGCCTCCGAGCCGTCGAGGGAGTGGCTGGAGCACGCCCACACCCCCGCCGCGCGGATCGCCATCCAGCGATGGCTGGCCACGCACCCGGCGCCGGCCGAGCCCGAGGAGGTCGCGTCCGCCGCGAGGCCGGTGGCCGACACCCTGGCTCCGGCCGGGGCCGAGAGAAGTGCCGAGTCCACCGCGAGGCCCTTGCCCGACGCCCCGGCCGCGGACTCCGCAGCCGACACCCCGGCCCCCCGGCCCGGCGCCGCGATCACCGTCGACGGCCGGCCCGACGCCACCGTCCGGCTCGCCGGGTGCTGCACCCCCGTACCGGCCGACGAGGTCACCGGCTTCGCCGTGCGTGGGGGAGTGGTGACCGTGCACCGCGTGGAGTGCGCCGCGGTGGCGCGCATGGCGGACGCGGGGCGCGCGGCCGTCGACGTGCACTGGGGCGACAGCGCCGGATGCCGGGTCACCCTGGTCGCGGAATCCTTCGGCCGTCCCCATCTGCTCGCCGACCTCACGGAGGCCATGGCCCTGGAGGGCGCCGAGATCGTCGCCGCGACCGTCGAACCCCCGAGCCAGCAGCGCGTACGTCACACGTACACCCTCCAGCTCCCCGACGCGGCCCACCTCCCCACCCTGATGCGCGCCATGCGGAACGTACCCGGCGTGTACGACGTCAGCCGCGCCCAGCACCACGCGTCGGCCTCCTGAGCCACCCGGCACGGGTGGGCCATCCCGCACACGCGTGTGCCGTGACGGAGCACGCCGGCCGTCACGCCCGCGCGTGCGCAACCCGTTCGGGTGGGTCGGGCGCGCGTCGCCGTCGTGCGGCAGGTGCGCGCTGGTAGCGGTGGGGCATGCTGCTCACCCCCCGCTCCCGGGCCCACCGCCCCCGTACCGCCTCCTCCCGCCGGCTGAAGTCCGCGCTGCTCGCCTCGGCCGTCTCCGTCTGTCTCGTCGCCGCGAGCGCCCCGGCCGCGCCGCTGGGCGTCGGCGACCGCCTCTTCCCGTACCTGGGGAACCCCGGCTACGACGTGGCGGCGTACGACCTCTCCTTCACGTACTCCGGCTCCAACAGCAAGCCGCTCCAGGCGGTCACCACCATCGACGCCTGGACCACCAGCACGCTGGAGAAGATCAACCTCGACTTCGCGCACGGCAAGGTCGACTCGGTCGAGGTCGACGGCAGGCCCGCCACGTTCGAGAGCGCCGGCGACGACCTGGTGGTCACCCCCGAGAAGCCGCTGACGCCGGGCAGCCGGACGCGCCTCACCGTGCGCCACACCAGCGATCCGGTGAGCAGCGGCGACCGCGACGGCGGCTGGGTGCGCACCGCCGACGGCCTCGCCATGGCCAACCAGGCCGATGTCGCCCACCTGGTGTTCCCGTGCAACGACCACCCCTCCGACAAGGCGATGTTCACCATCCGCGTCACCGCCCCCGACGAGTACACGGCCGTCGCCAACGGGTTGCCCACCGGCGCCCACCGGGCCGGCCGGACGACCACGTGGACGTACCGCACCGCACACCCCATGGCCACTGAGCTCGCCCAGGTGACCATCGGCCGCTCCACCGTCCTGCACCGCGACGGACCGCACGGCCTGCCCGTCCGGGACGTCGTGCCCACCAAGGACCGTGAGGTCCTCGAACCGTGGCTGAAGAAGACCCCCGACCAGATCGCCTGGATGGAGAGCAAGGTCGGCCCCTACCCCTTCGAGACGTACGGCGTGCTCATGGCCGACGCCTCCACCGGCTTCGAACTCGAGACGCAGACCCTCTCCCTCTTCGAGAAGGATCTCTTCACCGAGCCGGGCTACCCCCGGTGGTACATCGAGTCGATCATGGTGCACGAGCTGTCCCACCAGTGGTTCGGGGACAGCGTCAGCCCGCACACGTGGTCCGACCTGTGGCTCAACGAGGGGCACGCCACCTGGTACGAGTCCCTGTACGCCGAGGAGAAGGGTGGCCGCACCCTGGAGGAGCGCATGAAGGCGGCGTACGGCGCCTCCGACGGCTGGCGCGCCGCGGGCGGCCCCCCTGCGCTCCCCAAGGCGCCCGAGCCGGGTCAGAAGATCGGCATCTTCCGTCCGAACGTCTACGACGGTGCCGCCCTGGTCCTGTACGCCCTGCGCCAGGAGATCGGCGAGAAGGCGTTCGAGCAGGTGGAGCGGGACTGGGTGCGCGACCACCGGGACGCCACCGCCACCACGGCCGACTTCCGGCGCCTCGCCGAGCAGGTCTCCGGACGCGACCTCGGCACGTTCTTCCAGGACTGGCTGTACGGGGAGAAGACCCCGCCGATGCCCGGGCACCCGGACTGGAGGCCGACGGCACAGAACGAGAAGAAGCCCAAGGCCTCACAGGCCCCACGGACCCCGAAATAAGGCCGTGACGAGACGGGCCGTACCGTGCGACCATCGTGAGGTCGGCGCGGCACGGGAGGCGGGAATCTCCCGGAGTGCCCGTGCGTTGTCCATCATGGAGTCCCCTGCGGATTCATGAAGACCGCCGAATCGGCATCCCCAACGACGTAAGGACCCAATGACCTCCTCTTCTTCCCCTTCCCAGGACACCAAGCGCTTCGCGCACGCCTACCCCGAAGGTCTTCGGGCCGATGCCCTGATGGAAGAGGACGTCGCCTGGAGCCACGAGATCGACGGAGAGCGGGACGGCGACCAGTTCGACCGCACCGAGCGCGCGGCCCTGCGCCGCGTCGCGGGCCTCTCCACCGAGCTCGAGGACGTCACCGAGGTCGAGTACCGCCAGCTCCGCCTGGAGCGGGTCGTCCTCGTCGGCGTCTGGACCACGGGGACCGTGCAGGACGCGGACAACTCCCTCGCGGAGCTCGCCGCCCTCGCGGAGACCGCGGGCGCGCTCGTGCTCGACGGCGTGATCCAGCGCCGCGACAAGCCCGACGCGGCCACCTACATCGGCTCCGGCAAGGCCGGCGAACTGCGGGACATCGTCCTCGAGACGGGCGCGGACACCGTCATCTGCGACGGTGAGCTCAGCCCGGGCCAGCTCATCCACCTCGAGGACGTCGTCAAGGTCAAGGTCATCGACCGTACGGCCCTGATCCTCGACATCTTCGCCCAGCACGCCAAGTCCCGAGAGGGCAAGGCGCAGGTCGCGCTCGCGCAGATGCAGTACATGCTGCCGAGGCTCCGAGGCTGGGGTCAGTCGCTGTCCCGTCAGATGGGCGGCGGCAAGGGCGGCGGCCTCGCCACCCGTGGTCCCGGTGAGACCAAGATCGAGACGGACCGGCGACGGATCCGCGAGAAGATGGCGAAGATGCGCCGGGAGATCGCGGACATGAAGACCGGCCGCGAGATCAAGCGCCAGGAGCGCAAGCGCCACAAGGTGCCGTCCGTCGCCATCGCGGGCTACACCAACGCCGGCAAGTCCTCGCTGCTCAACCGCCTCACCGGCGCGGGCGTCCTGGTCGAGAACGCCCTGTTCGCGACCCTCGACCCGACCGTGCGCCGGGCCGAGACCCCGAGCGGCCGCCTGTACACGCTGGCGGACACCGTCGGCTTCGTCCGGCATCTGCCGCACCACCTGGTCGAGGCGTTCCGCTCCACCATGGAGGAGGTCGGCGAGTCCGACCTGATCCTGCACGTGGTGGACGGCTCGCACCCCAACCCGGAGGAGCAGCTGGCCGCCGTACGCGAGGTGGTCCGGGATGTCGGCGCCACCCAGGTGCCCGAGATCGTCGTGATCAACAAGGCGGACGCGGCCGACCCGCTGACCCTCCAGCGGCTCATGCGGATCGAGAAGCGCTCCATCGCCGTCTCGGCCCGCACCGGTCAGGGCATCGAGGAGTTGCTCGCGCTCATCGACAACGAGCTGCCGCGACCCTCGGTCGAGATCGAGGCGCTCGTGCCGTACACCCACGGCAAGCTGGTCGCCCGCGCCCACACCGAGGGCGAGGTGATCTCCGCGGAGCACACGGCGGAGGGCACCCTCCTCAAGGTGCGGGTGCACGAGGAACTGGCGGCGGACCTCGCGCCGTACGTCCCGGCGCCGGTGGCCTGATCGGCCCTCGGAACAGCGGAAAGGCCCGCTCCCCGGTTCTGCCGGGGAGCGGGCCTTCAGCGTGTGCGGCTCACCGGAGGCCGGCACCCCACCGCCGCTCCGGCTACTGACCGGCGAACTTGTCGCTCACCGAGTCGTACACGCCCTTGGCCACCTCACCCAGCCGCGGCCCCGCGAGCCAGCCCGCACTCACCGGGCCGATCGAGGTGTTGGAGACCAGCGCCGGCTTGCCGTCCGACCCCGTCGCCACCCAGCCGCCGCCGGACGAACCACCGGTCATCGTGCAGCCGATGCGGTACATCGTCGGGTCAGACTCGCTGAACGACAGCCGCCCCGGCTTGTCCTGGCACTGGTAGAGCTTCTGCCCGTCGAACGGCGCCGCGGCCGGGTAGCCCGTCGCGGTGATGCTGTTCACCTTCGGCACCGCCGGAGCGTTGAAGTCCACCGGCAGCGCCCCGCCGACCGTCTCCTCCAGCGACTTGCCGGAACCGCCCGCCTCCGGCGTCACATGGATGACGGCGAAGTCGTACGGCGCACCGTCACCGCCGGTCTCCCCGCCCTGCGCGATCCACTGGTCGGACGTCTTCACCCAGTCGCCCCACCAGACGCCGTACGGAGCGGCCTCCTCCCGGGTGGCCGTCTGCAGCTTCTCGGCCGACAGACCCTTGTCGTTGTACGACGGCACGAACGCGATGTTGCGGTACCAGCCCCCGCTCTTGCCCGCGTGCACACAGTGGCCCGCCGTCCACACCAGGTTGGACTTGCCGGGGTGGGCGGGGTCCTCCACGACCGTCGCCGAGCAGACCATCGTGCCGTCGGGGGCGTCGAAGAACACCTTGCCCGCCTCGGGCGCGTTGGCGTGGTACGTCGTCGGCACGGCCTTCGCGTCCACCGGCTCCGGCGTCGGGTCGGTCACGCCCTGGTCGCCCGAGAGGTCGTTGTCGTCGACAGCCCGGTCCGGATCCTCGGCCTCCCGCATCCGGTCCGGGTCCCACAGCCCCTTGATGATCGGGTTGACGTAGTCCTGCGCCTCGCGCAGCCAGTCGTCCTTGTCCCAGTTCTTCCAGGCGCCGTTCTTCCACTTGTCGAGATCGATCCCGTGCTCCTTGAGCCGGTCCTTGATGTCGTCCGGGATCGTGATCTTGCCGTCGTCGCCGGCCGTGGCCGACGCGCTCGCCCCGCCGCCTGCGTTGGTGTCGCCCGAGTCGCAGGCGGTCGCGGTGAGCGCGAGCACCGAGGCGAGGGCGACGGCGCCGAGCACGGGGGAGGTTCTGCGGCGCGCGTTCCTCCCCCGGCGAGCGGTGAACGACGGCCGTATCGATCGCATGGTCTGAGTCCCCCTGCTGTCAACGAACTTGAAGCTCCGGCCGTGCCCGAGGAGCGGAACTCATCGTGATCCCACGCCGAGTTCAAGCGGCTCTCACGGCCCTGTGCAATGCCCCCACACGATATGCGTTCGCTGTGGGGGACTCCCGACGGGAGGGCAACGGTTCCGTCTCGCCAAGGATCTTGAGGCAACCCGTAACGCAGGAGAGCCGTTCGCGGTTGGTAGCGGTGGGGGGTCCGATGCCCGCGCTCGGCCCCCTGAACTGCGGGAGGACAGGGAGCCGTGGCCGTGACCGAGCCAGTGCCCGAGGAGGCCCCCTCGGGGCGTTCCACCGGAACATCTCTCCCCGGCACTTCCCCCAGCGGCCCATCTCCCGCCGGGGGCGCCACGATCGGGACGGTCGCCGAAGGGACCGCCACCGTCGGGAGGCAGGCGGGCGCGCGGCTCGCGCACGAGGGGATCCTGCGGCGCCAGTCGGCGCGCGAGTCCTCGGCACGCACCTACGCGCGCGCCCTGCCCATCGTGCCCGTGCGGGCGCGGGGACTCACCATCGAGGGCGCCGACGGCCGCCGCTATCTCGACTGTCTCTCCGGCGCCGGCACCCTCGCGCTCGGCCACAACCATCCCGTCGTGCTGGAGGCCATCCGCAAGGTCCTCGACTCGGGTGCGCCCCTGCACGTCCTCGATCTCGCCACCCCGGTCAAGGACGCCTTCATCACCGAACTCTTCCGCACCCTGCCGCCCGGGCTCGCCGGCCGTGCGCGCGTGCAGTTCTGCGGGCCCGCCGGCACGGACGCGGTCGAGGCCGCGCTCAAGCTGGTCCGCGCCGCCACCGGCCGCACCGGCGTCCTGGCCTTCACCGGCGCCTACCACGGCATGACCACCGGTTCCCTCGAAGCCTCCGGCGGCGCCTTCGACGTCCGGGTGGCGCGCCTGCCCTATCCGCAGGACTACCGCTGTCCGTTCGGCATCGGCGGCGCACACGGCGCCGAACTCGCCGCCCGCTGGACCGAGTCCGTCCTCGACGACCCCAAGTCCGGCGTCCGGTGCCCCGCTGGCATGATCCTGGAACCCGTCCAGGGCGAGGGCGGCGTGATCCCCGCTCCGGACACCTGGATGCGCCGCATGCGGCAGATCACCGCCGACCGGTCCATCCCCCTCATCGCCGACGAGGTCCAGACGGGCGTCGGCCGCACCGGTGCCTTCTGGGCGGTGGAACACAGCGGGGTCACCCCCGATGTGATGGTCCTGTCCAAGGCCATCGGCGGCAGCCTGCCCCTGGCGGTCGTCGTCTACCGCGACGACCTCGACGTCTGGGAACCCGGCGCCCACGCCGGCACGTTCCGCGGCAACCAGCTCGCCATGGCCGCCGGCACGGCCACCCTCGCCCACGTCCGCGAGAACGGCCTCGCCGAGCGAGCGGCCACCCTGGGCACCCACATGCTGAACCAACTCCGCCGCCTCGCCGAGCACTTCCCGTGCATGGGGGATGTGCGGGGGCGCGGCCTGATGATCGGGGTCGAACTGGTCGACCCCGAGGGGGAGTGCGAGGGGCGGCTGGGTACGGGAAGCGACGGCTTCGATGCGCCGGGCGCCGGGCTCAGGGTTGGCGGCCCCCGTCCCGCCGCCCCCGAACTGGCCGTCGCCGTACGGCGGGAGTGCCTGCGCCGGGGGCTGATCGTCGAGCTCGGAGGCCGCCATGCAAGCGTCGTACGCCTGCTTCCGCCTCTGACGATCACCGACGAACAGGCGGCCGCGGTGCTCGACCGGCTGGCCGACGCGATCGAGGCGGTGGCCCGTGGCCACGCCCACCGCACGGGCCACGGAGACGGAGAGCACCCGAACCAGCCACCCGGGCAGGCCCGGCAGCGACGCGACCGCGCCGGACGGACGGAATGACGCGAGCAGCCGGCCGAGCCGCCCGCCCACCGTCCTCCCGCGTACGTCGCCCGCACCGATCGCCCCTCTCACACTCTCGCGCCCCCACTGCCGCACCGGCAGCCCGTCGTGTTGCCGATCGCTCCGGCCCCACCCCAGGAAGACCGACCTTGAACAACTCCCCGCAGCCCACTGGTTCCTCGGATGCCTCCTTCGCCGCCTCCACCACACACGCGTCCACCTCTTCCGTCGCGTCAACCACCTGCTCACCGACCGTCTCCGTCCCCTCCCAACAGCGCGCCTCCACCCGCGCCGAGCCGTCGGCCCGTCTCCCGGCCGATCTCCTGGACCACCCCGACCCGCACATCGCGGCCCAGGCAGCCGCCGTGGAGAGCCTGCTGCGCTGCTGGGTGCGCGAGGCGGGCCTGCCCGCCCCCACGGACGGCACCCTCCGTGTGCCACTGCCCGCCAGCGGCACCGCCCTCCTGACCCCCGTCCTCTACTGGTCCCCGACCGGCCTGCACCGCTTCGGCCTCCCACGCCTGGCCGCCGCCCCCGACCAGTCCCCGCCCGCAGACGCCGTCACGGTCGCCGCCCTCCTGGCCCGCGAGACGCCCGCGACGACCGGCCCGGCCGACACACCGAGGACGCACCGCCCGTCCGACGCACCCGGGACGCACGGCCCGGCCCGGGTGCCCGCATTGCCCCACCCCGCTGCCGAAGGCGTCGACCTCGTGGCCCGCGTCGCCGACTCCGTCCGACGTACCGCCGACTTCATCAGCGAGCGCCGGGAACACCCGTCCGACGGACCCGACCTGTTCCTCTCCGCCGAACAGGCGCTGATCCTCGGGCACCCCCTGCACCCGACCCCGAAGAGCCGGGAAGGCCTCTCGGACACGGAAGCTCAGCTGTACTCACCCGAGCTGCGCGGCTCCTTCCCCCTGCACTGGCTGGCTGTCGCTCCTTCCCTGCTCGCCGCCGACTCCGCCTGGACGGAGAGCGGCCGTACGGTCACCGCCGACCGGCTGACGGCCCGACTCGCCGGCCCCGGCCTACCGTTGCCCGACGACCACGCCCTCCTGCCGCTGCACCCCTGGCAGCTGCGCGAGGTCCGGCACCGCCCCGACACCGCCGCCCTGTTCGACGCCGGGCTGCTCCGGGACCTCGGTACGCACGGCTCCCCGTGGCACCCCACCTCCTCCGTACGCACCGTCCACCGTTCGGGCGCCCCGGCGATGCTCAAACTGTCGCTCGGCCTGTGCATCACCAACTCCCGTCGTGAGAACCTGCGCAAGGAACTCCATCGTGGTGTCGAGGTGCACCGTCTGCTGCGGACCGACCTGTCCAAGCAGTGGCATGCAGCCCACCCGGGCTTCGACATCGTCCGGGACCCGGCCTGGCTCGCCGTCGACGGGACGGACGGCCGGCCGGTGCCGGGACTCGACGTCGTGATCCGGCACAACCCGTTCACCCCCACGGACGACGTGTCGTGCATCGCGGGCCTCGTCTCGCCCCGCCCGTACGCCCGAGCTCCCCGAGCGACCAATGCCCCTGACACCCAGGCCGCCGGGACCGCCTCACCCGCCCCGGACGCGGTCGCTTTCCACAGCTCCCGCTTGGCCGAGGTCCTCACCCGGCTCGCCGGACGGACAGGGCGTCCGCTCGAGGCGGTCGCCGCCGAGTGGTTTCTGCGCTACCTGGAACAGGTCGTGCGCCCGGTGCTGTGGCTCGACGGGGAAGCCGGGATCGCTCTGGAGGCACACCAGCAGAACACGCTCCTCCTGCTGGACTCCTACGGCTGGCCCACGGGCGGCCGCTACCGCGACAACCAGGGCTACTACTTCCGCGACTCCCGCCGCGCGGAACTCGAGGCCCGGCTGCCCGGCATCGGCGAGCACAGCGACACCTTCGTCCCGGACGAGGTCACCGACGAGCGCTTCGCCTACTACCTGGGTATCAACAACGTCCTCGGACTCATTGGCGCCTTCGGCGCACAGCGTCTCGCCGACGAACGCCTTCTGCTCGCCGCCTTCCGTGGCTTTCTCACCGCCGCGGCCTGTGGCCCCGACCGGTCGCGCAGCTCGCTGCCCGCCCGTCTCCTCGACTCACCCGTGCTGCGCTGCAAGGCCAATCTGCTGACCCGGCTGCACGGCCTGGACGAACTCGTCGGCCCGGTGGACACCCAGTCCGTGTACGTCACCATCGCCAACCCCCTGCATTCCTGAACCGTCCGCACATCCGACCTCGACTTCCTGCGTCCCTGAGGAACATGCCCCGACCCGCCTGCTGAGAGGAGCCTCGCCGTGCCCCCCATCGACATCCGCGACACCGTCGACACCACCCCCGCTGTCGCTCGCCGCAGGGGGAGGGCCCTGCCGGGCCCACTCCTCGACCGCTTCGGCGACTGGGAGCCCATGGCCACGGCCACACCCGCGGGCGTGTTCCGTCTCGTCCCCGTCCAGGTCGAGAGGGACCTGCCCCGCATCGGCCGGTGGATGAACGAGCCTGCCGTCGCCGCGTTCTGGGAACTGGCGGGTCCCCGGAACCTGACCGAACGGCATCTGCGCCGCCAACTCGCCGGCGAAGTGCACAGCGTTCCGTGTCTCGGCGTGCTGGAGGGCACGCCGATGAGCTACTGGGAGATCTACCGGGCGGATCTCGACCCCTTGGCCCGCCACTACCCGGCCCGACCTCACGACACCGGCATCCATCTCCTCATCGGAGGTGCCGCCGCCCGCGGGCGAGGGCTCGGTGGCCTACTGCTGAGGGCCGTCGCCGACCTCGTCCTCGACAGGAGACCCGCATGCTCGCGGGTCCTCGCTGAACCCGATCTTCGTAACACCCCCTCCATCGCGGCCTTCCTCAGCGCCGGTTTCCGTTTCTGTGCCGAGGTCGACCTGCCCACCAAGCGGGCCGGTCTCATGGTCAGAGACAGGAACCTTCGCCATCTCCTGTGACGCTCTGCAGTCGCGCCGTCACAATGGGAACGCCCGGGACTCCGAACCGGTTCCCGCCCGTCCCGCGAATCCAGGAGAATTTCTATCGGCGGCATCCACCGCCTGCCGCATCCACCGCGGCTCCCGCACCCGCCCACCCCACTCCCTTTACTCCCGCCGGCCCCCGCCGTCGTCCCCGCCAGGCCCTCCACCGGCCCCGAATCCGAGAAGCCCCGCACCTTGATTCCCTCACCGCTGTCCTCACCGGCCACTTGGTCGATCACCCGTTTGTCAGTGCCGAGCCGTAGGGTGGTCGCGCTATGACGAAGCCCTCACTCCCCGCACTCCTCCACGCCGCCGTCGCCGCTGTCGGCGGTACGGAGCGCCCCGGCCAGGTGACCATGGCCGAAGCCGTCGCGGAGGCGATCGACGACGGCTCCCATCTCCTGGTCCAGGCCGGCACCGGCACCGGTAAGTCACTGGGGTACCTGGTGCCCGCGCTCGCGCACGGGGAGCGTGTCGTCGTCGCGACGGCCACCCTCGCCCTGCAGCGCCAGCTGGTGGAGCGGGACCTGCCGCGCACGGTCGATGCGCTGCATCCGCTGCTGCGCCGGCGCCCGGAGTTCGCGATGCTCAAGGGCCGCTCGAACTATCTGTGCCTGCACCGACTGCACGAGGGAGTCCCGCAGGACGAGGAGGAGGGACTCTTCGACCCGTTCGAGGCGGCCGCGCCCACCAGCAAGCTGGGCCAGGACCTGCTTCGGCTGCGCGACTGGGCCGACGAGACGGAGAACGGCGACCGGGACGACCTCACACCCGGCGTCTCCGACCGGGCCTGGGCCCAGGTGTCGGTGTCCTCGCGGGAGTGCCTGGGCGCGACGAAGTGCGCCTACGGCGCGGAGTGCTTCGCGGAGATGGCCCGTGAGCGCGCCAAGCTGTCGGACGTCGTCGTCACCAACCACGCCCTCCTGGCCATCGACGCTATCGAGGGCGCCCCCGTACTCCCGCAGCACGAGGTGCTGATCGTCGACGAGGCGCACGAACTGGTGTCGAGGGTCACCGGCGTCGCCACCGGCGAGCTCACTCCGGGCCAGGTCAACCGAGCGGTGCGGCGCGCGGCCAAGCTGGTCAACGAGAAGGCCGCCGACCAGCTCCAGACCGCCGCCGAGGGCTTCGAGCGGCTGATGGAGCTGGCGCTGCCGGGCCGCCTGGAGGAGATCCCGGAGGACCTCGGCTACGCCCTCATGGCCCTGCGCGACGCCGCCCGCACCGTCATCTCGGCGATCGGTGCCACCCGCGACAAGTCCGTCCAGGACGAGGACGCGGTCCGCAAGCAGGCCCTCGCCTCGGTGGAGTCCGTGCACGACGTGGCGGAACGGATCGTCAACGGTTCCGAGTACGACGTCGTCTGGTACGAACGCCACGACCGCTTCGGTGCCTCCCTGCGTGTCGCCCCCATGTCCGTGTCGGGCCTGCTGCGCGAGAAGCTCTTCGCGGACCGCTCGGTGACCCTGGCCTCGGCGACGCTGAAGCTCGGCGGGGACTTCAACGGCGTGGGCGCCTCGCTGGGTCTGGCCCCGGAGGGTACCGAGGGCGACGACCTCCCCCCGTGGAAGGGGATCGACGTCGGCTCGCCCTTCGACTACCCCAAGCAGGGCATCCTGTACGTCGCCAAGCACCTGTCGCGTCCCGCGCGCGACGGTGACCGTGCGGACATGCTGGACGAGCTGACCGAACTGATCCAGGCGGCCGGTGGCCGCACCCTCGGCCTCTTCTCCTCCATGCGAGGTGCCCAACTCGCCGCCGAGGAACTGCGCAGCCGGATCCCGGAGTTCCCGATCCTCCTCCAGGGCGAGGAGACCCTGGGCGAGCTGATCAAGAACTTCGCGGCGGATCCGAAGACATGTCTCTTCGGGACGCTGTCGCTCTGGCAGGGCGTGGATGTGCCCGGCCCCAGCTGTCAGCTCGTGGTCATGGACAAGATCCCGTTCCCGCGCCCGGACGACCCGTTGATGAGCGCCCGCCAGAAGGCGGTGGAGGACGCCGGGGGCAACGGCTTCATGGCCGTCGCCGCCACGCACGCCGCGCTGCTCATGGCGCAGGGCGCGGGCCGTCTCGTCCGCGCGTCGGGGGACCGGGGCGTGGTCGCCGTACTGGACCAGCGGCTGGCGACGGCCCGCTACGGGAGTTATCTCAAGGCGTCCCTGCCGGACTTCTGGTACACCACGGACCGCAACCAGGTCCGGAAGTCGCTCGCGGCGATCGATGCGGCGGCCCGCCAGGCCGAGGCGTAGTGAGTGCGGGTGGCCCTCGTGGGGCCACCCTGTGGTTGAAGGGGCTATCGGCTGCCTCGACGCTTCGCCGATGAGGAGCGTCGGGCACAGCACAGGGCCCCGGAATCGGCGCAGGGATCCCGGGGCCCAGTCAGGGGGGCGGAGGAGGTGAGGCCGCCCGCCGTGCTCAGACGCGGCGCAGTACCGCCACCACCTTGCCGAGGATGGTGGCGTCGTCGCCGGGGATAGGCTCGTACGCCGCGTTGTGCGGGAGGAGCCACACATGGCCGTCCTCGCGCTTGAAGCGCTTCACGGTGGCCTCGCCGTCGAGCATGGCGGCCACGATGTCGCCGTTCTCGGCGACGGGCTGCCGCCGGACGGTGACCCAGTCGCCGTCGCAGATCGCGGCCTCGATCATCGAGTCACCGACGACCTTCAGTACGAACAGCTCACCGTCACCCACGAGCTGCCTCGGGAGCGGGAAGACGTCCTCGACGGACTCCTCGGCGAGGATCGGGCCACCGGCGGCGATACGGCCCACGAGCGGGACGTACGACGCGGCGGGCTTGCCGGCGGTGTCCGTGGGCTGCACGGAGACGGCCTGGTCGGAGCCGCGGACCTCGTACGCGCGCGGGCGGTGCGGGTCGCGGCGCAGGAAGCCCTTGCGCTCCAGTGCCATCAGCTGGTGCGCCACCGAGGACGTGCTGGAAAGGCCCACGGCCTGGCCGATCTCCCGCATGGACGGCGGGTAGCCGCGCCGCTGAACGGAGTCCCGGATCACCTCGATCACCCGTCGCTGCCGGTCGGTGAGTCCCGAGCTGTCCGCCCGGATGCCTGGAGGTCGGCCCGGCAGGGAGCGCTTGTGCCCCTCGGGATTCACGGCTTCGTTCATCGCATGCACCGGCTCGAGTCGGCCCTGGGAGCGGTCCTGGGCGGTGATGGTGGCACTGTCTGCGGTGGTGGTCACGTCGTCGGCCCCTCTCGATTGTCTCCCTGCTGGACAACGGTAGTTGCTTTCGAAAGGTTGCGCCAAACACACGTTCGAGTGAAAAAGCGTGGATAGCCTGACTTGATCATGTGTCTGGGTGTATAGCCAACGTCGGTGCCTGGCGGACGAAAGAGCCCATTGTTGTACTCTTCACCGCCGGGGTCGCGGCCCTTGTGGGGTGTGGCCCCAGTCTGCCATCCGGTTCCCGGTCGACCGGGGTGCCGGGCCCGCTCTGTGCGAGAGTCCCACCGGTCCTCCCTGCGCCGACCACGATATCGCCGTATGTGCCGCGCGGACACGGTTGCGCACGCGCGCGTAGGGGCGGGTTTCGAGTGCTCGCCGTGACGGTGGGATCGCATGGTGTGAGGTGTCGTAGCGCGACACGCGATATGGCCTGGGTGTATGAGCCAAGCCCCATATCTAGTGCTTGGATGTCATCAGCGGCCCAGAAGTTGTGGTCCCCCGTGTCTTCGGATGCTCATGGATCGCCTATGCTTGGGGCTGCTTCGAGGGGCCCATGAGGCCCGGCGAGGCTATTGAGTCTGCTGTGAGGAGGGTTGGGAGTTCATGCACTGCCCCTTCTGCAGGCACCCCGACAGCCGTGTCGTCGACAGCCGTACGACGGACGACGGCACGTCGATCCGCAGGCGCCGCCAGTGTCCTGACTGCTCCCGTCGTTTCACGACCGTGGAGACGTGCTCGCTCATGGTGGTGAAGCGGTCCGGAGTCACCGAACCGTTCAGTCGCACCAAGGTCATCAACGGCGTGCGCAAGGCATGCCAGGGACGGCCTGTCACCGAGGACGCTCTCGCCCAGCTCGGCCAGCGGGTCGAGGAGGCGGTGCGGGCCACCGGGAGCGCCGAGTTGACCACCCACGACGTGGGGCTGGCCATACTCGGCCCGTTGCAGGAACTCGACCTCGTCGCCTATCTGCGATTCGCCTCCGTCTACCGGGCATTCGACTCGCTCGAGGACTTCGAGGCCGCGATCGCAGAACTCAGGGACCAGACGGGACGCCCCGCCGCGGACGACGAAGACCGCGAGGACGACCCCGGTGCTGTCGCGGGGGGCCGGGAAGACGATGGCGGGCGCGGAGGGACCATGCGGGTCCCCGAGCCCGCCCACGCCGCCGACTGACCCGGCGGGCCGGAACCGGGCTTCGGGCCATGGATCCGGCCGGGCGGCGGCGGAACCAAGACTTGCTGAGGGCCAGGCGCATGCGTGCCCCCAGCACCAGACAAACACCGTGCCACGGGAACATCGTGGCATTTCAGGGCGTTTTTGCCTGTACAGGGAGGCGGCATGACAGAGACGGCGAGCGGTCCGGCACGAGGTTCCCGAGCGAAGGGCACCAAGACCACCAAGGGCCTGCGTATCGAGCGCATCCACACCACCCCCGGCGTGCACCCGTACGACGAGGTGGTCTGGGAGCGTCGTGACGTCGTCATGACCAACTGGCGCGACGGCTCGGTCAACTTCGAGCAGCGTGGCGTCGAGTTCCCCGACTTCTGGTCGGTGAACGCGGTCAACATCGTCACCAGCAAGTACTTCCGCGGTGCCGTCGGCACCCCGCAGCGGGAGGTCAGCCTCAAGCAGCTGATCGACCGCATCGTGAAGACGTACACGAAGGCCGGTGAGGACTACAAGTACTTCGCCTCGCCCGCCGACGCCGAGATCTTCGAGCACGAACTGGCGTACGCCCTCCTCCACCAGATCTTCAGCTTCAACAGCCCCGTCTGGTTCAACGTCGGTACCCCGCAGCCCCAGCAGGTCTCCGCCTGCTTCATCCTGTCCGTCGACGACTCCATGGAGTCGATCCTCGACTGGTACAAGGAAGAGGGCATGATCTTCAAGGGCGGCTCCGGTGCCGGCCTGAACCTCTCCCGCATCCGCTCCTCCAAGGAGCTGCTGTCCTCCGGCGGCAACGCCTCCGGTCCGGTCTCCTTCATGCGCGGCGCCGACGCCTCCGCCGGCACCATCAAGTCCGGCGGCGCGACCCGCCGCGCCGCCAAGATGGTCGTCCTCGACGTGGACCACCCGGATGTCGAGGACTTCATCGCCACCAAGGTGAAGGAAGAGGAGAAGATCCGCGCGCTGCGCGACGCGGGCTTCGACATGGACCTGGGCGGCGACGACATCACGTCCGTCCAGTACCAGAACGCCAACAACAGCGTCCGTGTGAACGACGAGTTCATGACGGCCGTCGAGAACGGCACCGAGTTCGGCCTCCGCGCCCGGATGACCGGCGAGATCATCGAGAAGGTCGACGCCAAGGCCCTGTTCCGTAAGCTCGCCGAGGCCGCGTGGGCCTGTGCCGACCCGGGCATCCAGTACGACGGTGTCATCAACAACTGGCACACCTGCCCCGAGTCCGGCCGGATCACCGCGTCGAACCCGTGCAGCGAGTACATGCACCTGGACAACACGTCCTGCAACCTCGCCTCGCTGAACCTGATGAAGTTCCTCCAGGACGACGGCAAGGGCAAGCAGTCCTTCGAGGCCGAGCGCTTCCAGAAGGTCGTCGAGCTCGTCATCACCGCGATGGACATCTCCATCTGCTTCGCCGACTTCCCGACCCAGAGGATCGGTGAGAACACGCGCGCGTTCCGCCAGCTCGGCATCGGCTACGCCAACCTCGGCGCCCTGCTGATGGCCACCGGCCACGCGTACGACTCCGAGGGCGGGCGCGCCCTGGCCGGCGCCATCACCTCCCTGATGACCGGCACGGCCTACCGCCGCTCCGCCGAACTGGCCTCGGTCGTCGGCCCGTACGACGGCTACGCCCGCAACGCCGACGCCCACAACCGCGTCATGAAGCAGCACGCCGACGCCAACGGCACGGCCGTCCGCATGGACGACCTCGACACCCCGGTCTGGGCCGCCGCCACGGAGGCCTGGCAGGACGTGCTGCGTCTCGGCGAGAAGAACGGTTTCCGTAACTCCCAGGCGTCCGTGCTCGCCCCCACCGGCACCATCGGCCTCGCGATGTCCTGCGACACCACCGGTGTCGAGCCCGACCTCGCCCTGGTCAAGTTCAAGAAGCTGGTCGGCGGCGGCTCGATGCAGATCGTCAACGGCACCGTCCCGCAGGCCCTGCGCCGCCTGGGCTACCAGGAGGAGCAGATCGAGGCGATCGTCGCCCACATCGCCGAGAACGGCAATGTGATCGACGCCCCCGGCCTCAAGCAGGAGCACTACGAGGTGTTCGACTGCGCCATGGGCGAGCGCGCCATCTCCCCGATGGGCCACGTCCGCATGATGGCCGCGATCCAGCCGTGGATCTCCGGCGCCATCTCCAAGACGGTCAACATGCCGGAGACGGCGACCGTCGAGGAGGTCGAGGAGATCTACTTCGAGGCCTGGAAGCTGGGCGTCAAGGCGCTCGCGATCTACCGCGACAACTGCAAGGTCGGCCAGCCCCTCTCCGCGAAGACCAAGGAGAAGGAGAAGGCCGAGATCACGGAGAAGGCCGAGGACACGATCCGTACGGCGGTCGAGAAGGTCGTCGAGTACCGCCCGGTCCGCAAGCGCCTTCCCAAGGGCCGTCCCGGCATCACGACCTCCTTCACGGTCGGTGGCGCCGAGGGCTACATGACCGCCAACTCCTACCCGGACGACGGTCTCGGCGAGGTCTTCCTGAAGATGTCGAAGCAGGGTTCGACCCTCGCGGGCATGATGGACGCGTTCTCCATCGCGGTCTCCGTCGGCCTCCAGTACGGCGTGCCGCTGGAGACGTACGTCTCGAAGTTCACCAACATGCGCTTCGAGCCGGCCGGCATGACGGACGACCCGGACGTGCGGATGGCGCAGTCGATCGTCGACTACATCTTCCGCCGCCTGGCGCTGGACTTCCTGCCGTTCGAGACGCGCTCCGCGCTCGGCATCCACTCGGCCGAGGAGCGTCAGCGTCACCTGGAGACGGGCTCGTACGAGCCCGCCGAGGAAGAGGTCGACGTCGAGGGCCTGGCCCAGTCGGCCCCGCGGCAGACGGACCTGAAGGCCGTCGCCACTCCCAAGGCCGCCGCCGAGGTGGCCAAGCCCGCCCCGAAGCAGGCCCACACCAGCGCCGAGCTGGTGGAGATGCAGCTGGGCATCCAGGCCGACGCCCCGCTGTGCTTCTCCTGCGGTACGAAGATGCAGCGGGCCGGTTCCTGCTACATCTGCGAGGGCTGCGGCTCGACCAGCGGCTGCAGCTGATCCCAGCCGTGCCGACCAGGTCCCTGTGATCTGACGAGGGCGGTGGCGCCGGTCTCCGGCTCCACCGCCCTCGGTGTTCGTCCCCTCAGGAGTTCAGGACCGGCGTATTTGGCCCATGACCCTGGTGAACGTCACCGGGTCGTCCTCGAAGCCCTGGATTCCCGAGTGGAACGTCCAGCCGTCGGACGGCTCGCGCACGAACTCCGCGACGGTCGCTGCGGTCGCCCCGAGCACACTGCCGAAGTCGTCCTCGTCCAGGACGGCGTAGCCCTCCCGGAGGCGGAAGGCGGGGTTGAGGACGCTGACGAAGGTCCGGTGCCCCGGCTGCTGCTGGATGACGACTCCGACCACCACGCGCGTGTACCGCGCGTCCAGCCGGTCGAGTTCCAGCGTCATGACCTCGTCCCAGCCGAAGCCCTTGCCGTCCTTGCTGTCCCGGTTGAGATAGATCGTGCCGTCGGGCGAACGGCTGTCGAAGTGCACCACGTAGGCGGGCGCCCCGCCCGGATCGCCCGCGAGGTACGTCGCGGCGACTATGTCCAGATCGGTGGGCGGTTGCCCCGGCGGACTCGGGTCCCACTTCAGCGCCATCTCGATCTTGCGGATCCCCTTGTTGATGCCGCTCACGGACGTCCCTCCCCGTTCACCATCTGTCCTCACCCCGAACTGCCCGATCATCAGGGCCGGTTGTCCATCCTGCCACGCGCGCGTGGCCCTCGGCATGGCTGCTCTGCGCCAGAGAGTGACCGACGCCACGCCCGGGGGCCTTACCATGGCGCGGTGCTGGTCAAGTGGATTCGCTGCACCGTGGTGGACCGCCGCGGTTTCGAACGGGGACAGCGAAAGTGGGCGGGGCTTCTGGGGGAGCCGGGATTTCGGGGACAGGGCGGGGGCTGGAGCAGGGGACGGCCCTCGGTCGCGCATGTCTTCGCCTTCTGGGAAAGCCGTGCCTTCTACGACTCCTTCATGGCGCGCTCCCACGACCGGCTGGCGACGGCCCAGTCGGGCACGTTCAAGGACGCCCAGGTACGGCTGTTCGACTATCGCTTCGACGTGAAGACCGGCTTCGAGCCCCGCTTCACGGACGCCGACCTGCTGCGGGTGGCCCTGTGCCGGGTCCACGAGGAGCGCGCCGAGCACTTCACCCTCATGCAGGAGAAGGTGTGGAACCCCGCCATGGCCGGCTCGCCCGGCATGATCCGGGGCCTGTTCGCCGAGGCGCCCGGCCACGAGTTCCTGGTCCTGTCCATGTGGCGTTCCGAGGCCGAGCACGGAAAGTACCGCACCGAACGCGTGGAGCGGCTCGCGCTGCGCGCCCAGACGGAGGCGGACATCTCCGCACTCACTGGTGACATCATCGAACTCGAGTCGACCTGGACGGTATGAGTCCGGACTCGCGGTCTGTGCCTGTTGACGGTGTGCGGTTGTGTGTCGCGTGGTGCGGGATTCGTGTGACCTACGCCGTATGGAGGCCGTACGAGTATTCGATCTGCCGTCTTCCGATCTAGGGTTTTGGCATGGCACGACCACGGCGCATCGTCCTTGTCCGACACGGGGAGTCAACGGGCAATGTTGATGACACCGTCTATGAGCGTGAACCCGATCATGCGTTGGCCCTCACGGAACGAGGCCGGCGGCAGGCCGAGGAGACCGGCAAGAGGCTGCGGGAGGTCTTCGGCAGCGAGCACGTCAGCGTGTACGTCTCCCCGTACCGGCGCACCCACGAGACCCTCCGGGCCTTCCATCTCGACGCCGACCTCATCCGGGTGCGCGAGGAACCCCGGCTGCGCGAACAGGACTGGGGGAACTGGCAGGACCGTGACGACGTACGGCTGCAGAAGGCCTACCGGGACGCCTACGGCCACTTCTTCTACCGTTTCGCGCAGGGCGAGAGCGGAGCCGACGTCTACGACCGGGTCGGTGGCTTCCTGGAGAGCCTGTTCCGCAGCTTCGAGGCCCCCGACCACCCGCCGAACGTGCTCATCGTGACCCATGGCCTCGCCATGCGGCTGTTCTGCATGCGCTGGTTCCACTGGACGGTCGCCGAATTCGAGTCATTGTCGAATCCGGGGAACGCCGAGATGCGCATGCTCGTTCTCGGGGACGACGGCAAGTACACGCTTGACCGGCCCTTCGACCGCTGGCGAGACCCGGAACCCTACGGGATCACGGATAGAGTGGCAGAGCGATGACCGCTGACTCCTCTCCCGACGGGCGCCTGGAGCGCGCCCTCGCCAGTCTGCGCGGACTCGCGGTGGGTGACGCGCTGGGGTCCCAGTTCTTCGTTCCGGCGAACTACCCGCTGCTGAAGCGCCGCGAGCTCCCACCAGGCCCCTGGCAGTGGACCGACGACACGGAGATGGCCTGTTCCGTCGTGGCCGTCCTCGCCGCCCACCACCGCATCGACCAGGACGCCCTGGCCCACTCCTTCGCGGAGCACCACGACTTCGACCGTGGCTACGGCCCCGCGGTCAACCGGCTGCTGAGACTGGTCCGTGAAGGCGCCGACTGGCGCGAACTGTCGGCAGCCCTGTTCAAGGGGCAGGGGTCCTGGGGCAACGGTGCCGCGATGCGGATCGCTCCCCTGGGCGCCTGGTACGCGGACGACCCCGAGCAGGCCACCCACCAGGCGGAGATTTCCGCCTATCCCACGCATCAGCACCGAGAAGCCGTGGTCGGGGCCATGGCCGTTGCCGCGGCCGCGGCGCTGGTCGGCGCTCCTGCCGGTCCGCCCGGCGCCGCGGCGCTTCTGGACGGCGTCGTCGCCCTGGTGCCGAAGAGCGCCGTCGGCGCCGGCCTGCGGCGCGCCCGGGACATGCTCGACTACGGCGACGCGGCCACCGTCGCGGCCGTGCTGGGCTGCGGACGGCGTACGTCGGCCCATGACACGGTTCCCTTCGCGCTCTGGTCGGCCGCTCGCGCCCTCGGCGATTACGAGACGGCGTTCTGGACGACCGCACAGGTCGGCGGGGACGTCGACACCACCTGCGCCATCGTGGGCGGAGTGCTGGCCGCCGGGAAGTCCGGGGCGCCTCCGGCCGGCTGGGCGGAACAGGTGGAGGCGCTGCCGGGCTGGGTGACCGTGGCCGTCTGACCGATCTGACGGAGCGGTGGTGTGTCCTCCGCGCCGGGTTCCCCCGGCGCCTTGGGCTGTTGTGCCTAGGGCTCGACCGCCGATGAGGACTCTCCGTGTTCATCTGGAACTCTGCGTGATGGCCGTGCGTTGTTCGGGCATCCGCCGTGCGGCGTGTGGGGGCACGAGCGGGTGTAGGGGAGCGACGCAAGGGGTGGTGGTCATGTGGGTCGTGTTGTCCACGCTGCTGTCGGCGGTGCCGGTGCGGATGGCCGGGTCGTCGTCCCCGCCGGTTGTCCTCGGGGCGAGTCCCGGCCATCCGCGCGGGTCAGCCCGCCATGGGCCCCGCCGTCCCGGCCAGGGCGTCCAGATCGCTCTTGCGGACGCGGATCACGAACCAGGCCGTGACCAGGGCCAGTCCGGCCATCGCGGCGGCCGGCACGAAGGCGGTGGAGATGCCGTGGGCGAGGACCTCGTGCCCCCACGGGGCGGGCAGCTGGTGTGTCTTGGCGAACTCGGCCTTCTGCTCGGCCGATCCGTCGGCGAGGAACTTCGGCAGCTGCTTCTCCGCCTCGTCCTTGCTGGCCGAGCCGAAGACCGTGGTCAGGATGGAGAGGCCGAGCGAACCTCCCACCTGCTGTGTGGCGTTGAGCAGGCCGGACGCGGCGCCCGCCTCGTGGGGTGCGACACCGGAGACCGCGGTGACCGTCGCCGTCACGAAGTTCAGGCCCATACCGAAGCCGAACACCAGCATCGGGCCGAGCACCCCGCCCGCGTAGGAGCTGTCCGGACTGATGAACGTCTGCCAGGCGAGGCCGGTCACCACCAGCGTGGACCCCGCGAGCATGAACGGCTTCGGTCCCAGGACGGGCAGGAAGCGCTGCGACAGACCCGCGCCGACCGCGATCGCGGCCGTGACGGGGAGGAAGGCGAGCCCCGCCTTGATCGGGCTGTAGCCCAGCACGTTCTGCACGAAGAGGACGATGTAGAAGAACATGCCGAACATCGCCGCGGCCAGGCTCAGCATGATCACGTACGTGCCGGAGCGGTTGCGATCGGTGAACATCTTCAGGGGAGTGATCGGCTCCTTGGCACGCATCTCCGTGAACACGAAGGCGATCAGCAGGACCAGGGCGATGGCGAACGCCCCGACGGTCAGCCCGTCCCGCCAGCCTTCCTCGGCGGCCCGGATGAAGGCATAGACCAGGGAGGCCATGCCCGCCGTCGAGGTCACGGCACCCGCGATGTCGAAGCGCCCGGGGTGCCGCTCGGACTCGCCGATGTAGATCGGCGTGAGGGCGGCGATGAGTACACCGATGGGCACGTTGACGAACAGCACCCAGCGCCAGTCGAGCCATTCGGTGAGCATGCCGCCCGCGAGCAGGCCGATGGCGCCGCCACCCGCGGAGACGGCGGCGAAGACACCGAAGGCCCGGTTGCGTTCCGGGCCTTCGGGAAACGTGGTGGTGATGAGCGCCAGCGACGTGGGCGAGGCTATGGCGCCTCCCATGCCCTGCAGAGCCCGGGCCGCCAGCAACTGCCAGGGCTCCTGAGCCAGTCCGCCCAGCAGCGAGGCGAAGGTGAAGAGCAGGATTCCGGTCATGAACACCCGGCGCCGGCCGAGGATGTCACCGGCACGGGCACCGAGCAGCAGCAGCCCGCCGAACGTGAGTGTGTAGGCGCTGACCACCCAGGTGAGGTCGGTGGTGCTGAACTTCAGAGCGTCTTGAATGTGCGGGAGTGCGATGTTCACAATCGTCGCGTCGAGTACCACCATGAGTTGGCAGGCCGCGATGACGGTGAGCGCGATGCCGGGGTGCCCCTCCTGGCGGGCCGCACCCGGTTTCTGGTTCTGAATCAACTGAGAGGTTGTCACTATGGGTCCCCCACAACTGCTTTAGTGAACGCTCGCGTTCACTCTCGCGTCAACGGTAGTGAGTCCCCAGTAGTGAACGCAAGCGTTCACTTTGCGGGCTGTCTGTCGGCACGTCCCCCTCTGCTGCCGCAGCGGCCCCCGCTCCGCTTCGAACTCCCCGCCCCTTCTGCTCGCTGGAGACACTCAGATGGTTACTTCGGGCTGGACGGCCGCCCCCGCTCGGACGGCCTCCCCTCGCCGGCGCGGCGCCGTGCTCGAACGCGCGATCCTCGACGCCGCGCTGGAACAGTTGGGCACCGTCGGTTGGAACGGCCTCACGATGGAGGGTGTCGCCGCCGGGGCCCAGACCGGGAAGGCGGCCGTCTACCGCCGCTGGCCGTCCAAGGAGGATCTCGTCGCGGACGCCTTGAGTGCCGGGCTGCCCCGGATGGATGCGGCACCCGACCTCGGGAGCGTGCGCGAAGACCTCGTGGCGCTGTGCCGCACGGCACGCGACGCGATGTTCTCGCGCCCCGGCTTCGCATTGCGAGCGATCATTCACGAATGCGATCAATCGCAGTCGGAACGCTTCCAGGGCCTGATCGTGCAGGGGGTCGTGGAGCCGGCCGTCAGGATGCTGCATGAGGTCATCAGTCGCGGAATTGAGAGGGGAGAGGTGCGACCCGGAGCGGCGAACAGTTATGTCTTCGACGCCATCCCGGCCATGATGATGTACCGATCCAAGGTGTGCGCAAGCGAATGGAATGATCGGGATCTCGAAGAGATGATCGACCGGCTCATGCTTCCGTTGCTCCGCCCGGACGCCCCCTGACGGGGGTCCGGAGGGGGGCGCCGCCGGTGGACGGGCGGTCGCACCGAACCGGGGTGTCGCGAGGGGATCCCGGCGGCGTACGCTAAGGGCGCCATGCCGTACGAACCACCCACCCACACCGTCGAGCGCTCCCTCCGCGCCACGACCGGAGCGAAGGTCATTGCCGGTGTCGACGAGGTGGGCCGCGGTGCGTGGGCCGGTCCCGTCACCGTCTGCGCGGCGGTCACCGGACTGCGCCGCCCTCCCGTAGGTCTCACCGACTCGAAGCTGCTCACTCTCAAGCGGCGCACCGCGCTGGCCGAGGTACTGCAGACGTGGGTGACGGCGTACGCCCTGGGGCACGCCTCCCCGGAGGAGATCGACGACCTGGGGATGACCGCCGCACTGCGGCTCGCGGCCGGGCGGGCGCTGGAGATGCTGCCGGTCCGCCCCGACGCGGTGATCCTCGACGGGAAGCACGACTATCTCGGCACCCCGTGGAAGGTTCGCACGGTGATCAAGGGTGACCGCTCGTGCGTGGCGGTCGCGGCGGCCTCGGTGATCGCCAAGGTTCAGCGCGACAAAATGATGGCCGAACTGGGTGTCGACCATGCAGACTTCGGTTTTGCGGACAATGCCGGGTATCCGTCGCCCGTGCACAAGGCCGCACTGGAAGTACGGGGCCCCACCCCGTACCACCGGTTGTCGTGGGCGTATCTTGATGCGCTGCCCCAGTGGCGGCATCTCAAGAAGGCCCGCAGCTGGGCGGACGGAACCGTTCCGGAGATCGAGGGGCAGCTCGGCTTCGACTTCTGACGATTCCGCTCGCACTGATGTGCCACCCACTGGCGCGAGCCGCACCAACGTTTGATAAATAACAGCTCATGCCTCTCATTCCCGAGGAGCCTCAGATTCACGAGAGTGCCCAGGGTCCCCGCGCCACTTCGGCCAGCGGCCGCACAGCGCCGACCCCTCGACCCGTACCCGGACCCCGTCCCGCGGCTCCGTCGCGTCCCGGTCGTCCCGGACCCCTCCGGCCCACGCCGCCGGTGCAGCGCACCCCGCGTGACGTCGCCCCCAAGCCCGGGCCCTCCGCCCCGGCCGCTCCCGCGTCCGCCTCGGCGACTCCCCAGATCCAGCTGATCCCGGCCTCGGCCGAGGGCGCGCTGGACGCCGCCGAAGAGGCCGTGGACCTGCTCCTGGACACCGGGCGCGCCCCCGGTGAGGTGCTGGTGCTCACCACCGGTGAACAGCACCCCTGGGCCGCCCATGAACTGTCCTTCGGCGAGGCGTCCTACTGGGCGCAGCACGACGCCGGGGACGACGTCTTCTACGCCGATGCCGCCGCCGCGGACCGGGCGGCCGTCCGCCCCGTCGTCGTGGTCGCCGTCAACGGTGGTCCCGACACGGCCGCCGCCACCGCCATGCCTCTGGCCCACGCTCGGGCCGGTGCCCTGCTGATCGTCTGCGGAGACCCGCAGCAGATCAACGCGGTGCTGGGCGCGGGCGTCTGAGCCGACCCCGGTCGGCCAAGAGGTACCGGGCCGGGGAGGAGTCGCTGTCGCGGCACCTCCACGGTGTGGTTCAGCGCGCGCGGACGACGGAAGTCTCGGCGCGCGCCTCGGCGTACCCGGAGCCGTCCAGCCAGTCCCGTGGGGCTCGGTGGACGGACAGTCCGCCCCGGCACCGGCCTGGCGTGACAGACGCCCGGGTCGGTCGACCGACGGCAGCGCTGCGAGGTGCTGCCGTCGGCCATGAGTGCCGTCGCCCGGCGGCGTGCCCCGCACATGCCGTGGGGTGGTCGCATCGCGCCCACGCCGCATGCCCTGGTGGCCGGGTCGTCGCGGGCGGTTCGGTACGCCCCGCGACGATGCTCGTCAGCACCCAGAGGGTTGCCCCCGTCCTACGGTTCAGCGTCCCGGCGACGCCTTCCGGCTGCTGTGCGGCGTGGCCGGCCATAGAACACGGTCCTGGGACCGTCGGACCCCGCTGCAGTCGTTCAGCGGGCGGCCGCGCGACGCAGAACCTCAGAGACCGCGCCGCCGGTCCGCGGCAGCGGGGGCGGCGCTTCGGACAGACCGAAGGGCTCCGGAGCGGAATCCGTGTTGGGGCGGCGGCCTCCGCGCCCCTCTCCGAGCACCTGCCACCCGTCCTGGGTCAGCGTGATGTACGCCCCGCAGCGCAGTCCGTGCAGCGTGCAGGCGTCACGCAGGCCCCACATCCACGCCCCGTCCTCCTCCGTCCAACGCGCGTCGCCGTCACGGCAGTACAGCAGCACGGCGGTCCGCACCGGTGTGCGCCGCCGCAGGTCGTGCGGGATGACCCGGCGCAGCTGGGCGAGCAGTGCGTTGCGGAACATCCAGCCGTCGGCCGGTGCCTGGCGCCGGGTGAACGACGCGCTGGCCCGTACCCGTTCGTCCGGATCGAGCACGGCCACGATCGCGGTGGCCGGCGCGGGCCGGTGCCGTGAGTGCAGCCCGCTGACCACTTCACGCGGGTTGCGCAGCAGAGGGATGCCGGCCGCGGACCACTCGGCGGGTTCGAGCAAGCGATTGGTGGAAGCGGCGGACGTGGACGACGACAACGATGCTGCCGAAGACGGAGCGAATCCGAGGGTCACGATCCTCCCTTCGGCTACGGCCCACACTGCGGGCGGGTCGGATTCGGGGGAGCGCACGCCGCAGCAGAGCCCTACCGGACTACGGGCGAGCCGTGCGGGGAGCGGACCTCAATTCTTCCTGTCGAACTTGGATGCGGCAACGAGCAATTGGGGCCACCGACCGTTATATGGCGGTGTGTGTCATATATCCCTACCCCGTGATTCGCGGGCGGACGCATGGGACGGCAGCGCATGCCCCCTCCGCACTCGGTCCGTGATCACCCTTGTACAGCCAGCACCAGAGGCAGCACTCTCTGAGCCCCCGAGCGTCGAAGCATCCGTGCCGCGACCGCGAGGGTCCAGCCCGTTTCGGTGTAGTCGTCCACGAGCAGGACGGGCCCCGAAGCCTCGGCCAGCGCGGAAGCCAGCGCGGGTGGCACCTCCAGCAGGCCGTCGAGAGCCTTGAGGCGTTGGGCGCTGTTGCTCCGGGAGACCGGTGCGGCGTCGGCGGTGTACTCCACCGTCCCCAGCAGCGGCAGCCGGCCGACCTCGGCGATGCGCGCGCCCAGCGAGTGGATGAGCCGCGGCCGCGTACGGGAGGCGAGGGTGACCACCCCCACCGGGCGCGGCCCGGCGTCGGCCGCCCCCGAAGCCCAACCACCGGGCCCCTTCGCCCAGTCGGCCAGTACACCCACGACCGCCTTGGCGACATCGTCCGGTACCGGACCGTCAGGGGCCTGGGCGGTGAGCATCGGACGGAGCCGATTGCCCCAGCCGATGTCCGAGAGTCGCCCCAAGGCCCGTCCGGACTCCGCCTGTTCACCCGCCGGAATCCGTCCCTTGAGCGCCATCCCGATCGATGGGAGACCGGTCGGCCACATCCGGCGCGGCTCAACCTCCACCCCCGCACGGCCCAGGTCCACGCGTGCGGCGTCCAGCGCGACCGTGGACGTCTCGGCGGCATAGCGAGCCCCCGCGCAGTTGTCGCACCGTCCGCACGGCTTGGCGCCGTCGTCGTCGAGCTGTCGCTGCAGGAACTCCATCCGGCAGTCGGTCGTCGACGCGTACTCACGCATCGCCTCCTGCTCGGCCTTGCGCTGCCGTGCCACCCAGTCGTAGCGCTCGGTCTCGTACGACCACGGCCGACCGGTCGCGGTCCAACCGCCCTTGACCCGCCGCACCGCGCCGTCCACGTCCAGGACCTTCAGCATGATCTCCAGGCGGGAGCGGCGCAGTTCGACGAGCGGCTCCAGCGCGGGCAGCGACAGGGGCCTCTCCGCATGCGCGAGGACGTCCAGCGTGCGGCGTACCAGGTCCTCGGACGGGAAGGCCAGCGAGGCGAAGTACTGCCAGATCGCCTCGTCCTCCTTGCCCGGCAGCAGGAGCACCTCCGCGTGCTCGACGCCGCGGCCGGCGCGGCCCACCTGCTGGTAGTACGCGATGGGGGAGGAGGGCGAGCCGAGGTGCACGACGAAACCCAGGTCGGGCTTGTCGAAACCCATCCCGAGCGCGGAGGTGGCGACCAGGGCCTTGACCTTGTTGGCCAGCAGGTCCTCCTCGGCCTGCTGCCGCTCGGCGTTCTCCGTCCGGCCCGTGTACGAGGCGACGACGTGCCCGCGCTGCCGCAGGAAGGCGGTGACCTCCTCGGCGGCGGCCACGGTGAGCGTGTAGACGATTCCGGAGCCGGGCAGTTCGTCGAGGTGGTCGGCGAGCCAGGCCATCCGGTGCGCGGCGTCGGGCAGCCGCAGCACGCTCAGGCTGAGGCTCTCCCGGTCCAGCGGGCCACGCAGCACCAAGGCGTCCGACATGCCGCCCGTGCCGAGCTGTTCGGCGACGTCGGCGGTGACGCGCGCGTTGGCCGTCGCGGTCGTCGCGAGCACCGGAACGCCGGGAGGGAGGTCGGCGAGCATCGTCCGCAGCCGGCGGTAGTCCGGCCGGAAGTCGTGGCCCCAGTCGGAGATGCAGTGCGCCTCGTCGACCACGAGCAGTCCGGTCGCGGCGGCCAGTTCGGGCAGTACCTGGTCGCGGAAGTCAGGGTTGTTCAGCCGCTCCGGACTGACCAGCAGGACATCGACCTCGCCGGCGGCGATCTCGGCCTGGACGGTCTCCCACTCCTCCGTGTTCGAGGAGTTGATGGTCCGTGCGTGAATACCGGCCCGGGCCGCGGCCTCGACCTGGTTGCGCATCAGGGCGAGCAGCGGGGAGACGATCACGGTGGGACCCGAACCACGGGCCCGCAGCAGCGAGGTCGCCACGAAGTAGACCGCCGACTTGCCCCAGCCCGTCCGCTGCACGACCAGGGCCCGGCGCCGGTCGGCGACCAGCGCCTCGATGGCCCGCCACTGGTCCTCCCGCAGCCGGGCCTTGCCGTCGGCGTCGCCGACGAGGCGGGCGAGTACGGTGTCGGCGTCCGTCCGGAGATCCGCGTTGCTCGTGTGCTCCATGGGTCCCATACAACAGGACGGCGCTGACAAACCGGGTCCGGTCGGGATCCGGTTGCCTCTGGTTGGCGTGTCCCTGCTCGGACTTATCCACAGGGCAAAGCGGAGCCTCGCAATCCGCGAGATCGTCGGCGCATGACGAACCACAGCGAAACGACCGGCTCCTCCGCAAACGGCGACATCCCCGGACGTGACGGGCTCGACGGCCGCGCAGGGCTCGATGGCCGCGCAGGGCGCGACGGGCTCGAAGGAACCGCGTCCTGCGACGGCCTGCCTACTCATGGCCAAGCGCCCGAGTACGGTGACGCGATTGACCACAGCGACGCCACTGCCTCGAGCGATGCGCCTGTGTGCAGGGACGCGAGCGGGTGGAGCGAGGCATCCACATACGGGGACGCGTCCACGTATGGCGAGGCATCCGCCTACAGCGACACACCCGTCCACGGCGACGACCACCCGTACGACGGACCCACGGCGTACGTCAGTCACATGCCCTACGACGCGAACATGCCCTACCCGTCCGACGGAGATTCCGCCGCCCACCAGGTCACCCTGCGCACCCCGGGCGAGCTCGCCGACGCCCTGCCCTACCTGCTCGGATACCGGCCGGAGGACAGCATCGTGCTGGTCGCCCTGAGTGACCGGGGCGGGCGGGGCCGGTTCGGTGGCAGGGCCAGGCTCGGCATTCCCGCGCATCCCGGCGACTGGGAGGCCGTCGCCCGGCAGCTGGCGGAGGGCCTCGTGAAGGGAGGCGCACGCCGAGGCGCCCCGCCCGCGCAGATGGTCGCCTACCTCTGCCAGGATCCGGCGGAGGGCGAGACGGGCCGCGAGGTCATGGAGCGGCTGCGGCCCTTGGCCCACTCCCTGCGTCTTGCGTGCGGGAAGCTCGACGCCCCGGTCATCGAGGCGTTGTGCATCTCCGACGGCCGTTTCTGGTCGTACTGCTGCGCACGCGTCGGCTGCTGCCCAGCTGACGGGACACCGATGGGCCTGCCCGGAACCTCCGTGCTGGCCGCGGCCGCGACCTACGCCGGAATCCAGGTCCGGGGCACCCTGCGCGAGCTGCGGGCCCGGTTGCTGCCCCTGGAGACGGGCGTCGTGCCGGAGCAGGAAGTCGCCCTGGACACGGCCGGCATGGCGCTGGTCCCGAGGATTCTCGACGCGGCGAACCGAGCGGTGGTCGCCGAGGAGACGGTCGAGCTGGCCGGACGGGTCCTGCGGCGCTTCACCGAGGCGCCCGTCGTGTCCGGGAACCTCATGGCCGACCGCAGGGACGACGAACTGCTCGGATGCGACGAGGCCGCCACTTTGATCCTCGGCCTCCAGGACCGGGTGACGCGCGACCGCGCGGCGGAGTGGATGGAGGGCGACGAGGCGGCGCCCGCCCTGCGCCTCTGGCGGGCGCTCGCCCGCCGTTGCGTCGGTCCGTACGGCGAACACGCGGCGGCCCCTCTGACTCTCGCCGGCTGGGTCGCCTGGTCCAGCGGCGACGAACTCGAGGCCCGGGAGGCCCTCGCCATGGCTTTGGGCGCGGACCCCGACTACCTGTTCGCCCGTCTGTTGCACCAGGCCTGCAACGAAGGGCTCGACCCGGAATCGGTACGTCGCTGTCTGCGCTCCGAACGCGAAGGACGCGAGGCATGCGCGCCGCACAGGCGAGTAGCGGGCGATCCCGTCGGCCCCGGTGACGGGAGGAGCGCATCCGAGACCAACGGCGGCCGTGCACGACCCGCTCGTACGCCCTCTATCCGTCCCGCCACCGCGAGCAGGGGCGGATCACGCCCTCGCACCGCCCCGAAGTCCTCCGCGCGGCGTCGCGGCAACCGGCCCGAAGGCGTGCGGGCCGACACCGGCGACGCCAAGGAGAAGGGGTGAGCCGTGAACGGGGTGCCTTCGTGACGCCGGCCGCCGATGGCGTGCGGTTCGAAGGAGGTTTGTTCTGTCTCGTGACCGGCTGTGGGCGGCCATGGGAGGCGCGCCGAACCGGCACCGCCAATCGGTGGGGCCGTCCCTCAAGGGCGTGACCCGGGGGAGTCCGGTCCCGTTCACCTGAGTGGCGGAAGTCCGCACGGGGCCTACCGCCACAACGCACCCGCGTCGCCGGAGCCCGTCACCGGCCTCGCCCCTGTCCGAGGCGCACAGAGAGCAGAAGAAGTCACCGCATGCATCAGCCGACTCCGCCCTCCGCCGCCAACGAACGCACCAGCCCCGGCAGCCCGGAGCCGCTCCACGGAACGGCTCCCGGCCAGTCGCACCCGGACGGGCCAGGGCCTCGAGGAACCGCGAGCCTCGGGGACACCCGGCGGACCTCGCCCCCTCCCGCCTCGGAGGGCAGCGGGCGCACCTCCGCCGACCAAGGCGCCCGTGGCCCGTCCACCTTCCCTCCCATCGGCCCACCGCGCCGCCCGTCTTCGCGCCCGCCCACGGGCACGGCCCCGGCCACGCCGCAGGCACCCCGGAGTTCCGGCGATCTGCCGCCCGCGCACACCGCGATGATCTGTGTCGCCCTGCCGGGCCTCGCCATCTCGACCGAACAGGGACAGCTGACCGGGCGCGGACTGGACGGCTTCTACCGGGCGGGCCGACGCATCCTGTCGCGCTGCCAGGTGCGGGTGGCCGGACGAGAACCGCTCGTGGTGCAGGCACGGATGATCTCGTCCGACCGGGCGCGCTTCACCGCCACCCTGCGTGTCACACCGCACGGCGGCCCGGACCCGGACGTCGTCGTCGAGTGGACCCGCTGCGCCGACGGCACGGAGCGGATCACACTGCGCAGCGCCGCCACGCGCCCCCTGCGTCTCCCGGTCGAGGTGGCCCTCGGCACGGACCTGTCCGACATCGGGGCGATCGCGTCCGGGGCCGTGGGCCCCGAACTACCCGCCAGTGTCGGCGACTCCGGCCTGCGCTGGTCCTGCGCCGCAGGAACCTCATGTGTCACCGCCGACCCACCGCCGGCCGACGCGATCGCCTCCGCGGGACTCCTGCGCTGGGACTTCGAGCTGCCTCCCGGTGGCAGCGTCTGTATCGAACTGAAGGTCCGCCTGGAGGGCGCGGGCCCGGTCCGTGCCGTCGGCCGCGCGGCCACGAGCCCTCTGGCGCACGCTCGTGCGACGGGTGACGACCCCCGTGTGGCGACGCTCATGGCCGCGAGCGTCGAGGATCTCCAGGCCCTGCTGGTGCGCGACCCCGCCCATCCCACGGACACCCACCTCGCGGCGGGGGCACCGTGGCGCTGCGGATTGGCACCGGCCGAGGCGCTTGCCGCCGCGCGCATGACACTGCCTCTCGGTACCCGGCTCGCCGCGGGCACCCTGCGCACGCTCGCCCATACCCAGATCTCCCACCAGGGCCCGCGCCACGGCATGATCCCCGGCCCGCGGCGGGACGCGGGCGCCCACCTGCCGCCTGGCTGCACCGGCACGGAAGCCACGCTGCTCTTCCCGGTCCTCCTCGCGGAGGCCCGCCGCTGGGGGCTGTCCGAGCAGGACACGGAGGAACTGCTGCCGACCGCCGAACGCTGTCTGACCTGGCTGCGGACCGCTGTGGGGGAGGGCACCTATCTCCGCGACCCCCAGCCCAGCGGGCCCGTCCGCTGCGAGACCCAGGCCCACGCCCACCGGGCGGCACTGCTCGGCGCCGACCTGCTCGACGCCTGCGGCAGAGCGAGCGCCGACGCCGAGTGGCTGCGGGAGTGGGCGCGGAGACTGCGGGCCGTCTTCCGGCGGGACTTCTGGCTCGACGACCGAGGCGGCGGCCGCCCCCCGGCCGCCCTGACCCCGGAAGGGCGGCCGGTGCCCCACCTCGGCACGACAGCCGTCCACCTGCTCGACACCGGCCTGCTGGGCGGCGGTGCACCGGCTCCCGGCCTGCTCGACAAGGTGCAGACCGAGAGCCTGGCCCGGCTGCTCGGCAGCCCCGTCATGGACTCCGGCTGGGGCCTGCGAGGCATGAGCGCGAAGGAGGCGGGCTACAACCCGTTCGGGCATCGCAGCGGAGCCGTGCGGGTCCACGAGACGGCCATCGCCGTGGCGGGCCTGGCCACGGCGGGCTACGAGAAGGAGGCCGGAGCCCTGCTGCGCGGAGCACTGGCGGCGGCCGAGGCCTTCGGCCACCGCCTTCCGGAGATGTACGCAGGGGAACAGCGCACTGAAGGCAGCGCTCCCCTGCCCCATCCGGCTGCCTGCCGCCCCGCCGCCACCTCGGCTGCCGCCGGGGTCCTGCTGCTGACCACTCCGGCAGGCATCCGTCCCGACGCGCCGGCCGGGACAGTCACCCTGCGCCCCCTGCACAGCGCGCCTCTGGGAGAGATCGGGCTGACCGGACTGCGGGTGGCGGGCGGCCCCTTCTCCGTACGGGTCAGCCGACTCGGTCTCGCCATGGTCGAGGAAGCTGTCGACGGACTGCAATTGGGTGTGTGACCTCGGACGACGGGGAACCGGCCCGGGGCCGGGGCCGACCGGTGACCATGGTGCCCAGCCGACGTGGATCAGCCATCGATGCGTCCGGCGAAGGGTGTGTTTATCGTCAGGAAGACGACTATGATCGCCGCATGCCCTACGACCCGTCAGCCTTTCCGCCCTTTGCCGTCACAGTGGACCTGGTCGTGCTGACCGTGCGCCGCCATGCCCTGTGCGCGTTGGCGGTGCGCCGGGGCGAGCCGCCGTTCCAGGGGCGGTGGGCGCTCCCGGGCGGCTTCGTACGGGCCGACGAGGACCTCTCCCAGGCGGCGGCGAGGGAGCTGGCCGAGGAGACGGGACTGCGCGCCCACGACCCGGCCACCCCGGTCCAGGACAACGGCGCCCACCTGGAACAGCTCGCCACGTACGGCGACCCCAAGCGGGACCCCAGGATGCGCGTCGTCAGCGTCGCCCACCTCGCGCTCGCCCCGGACCTGCCCGCCCCGCGCGCCGGCGGCGACGCCAGCAACGCGCGTTGGGCGCCGGTCGAGGAACTGCTGCAGCAGGGCGGCTACGGCCGTGACGGCGAACCCGTCGCGCCCCTCGCCTTCGATCACGCCCAGATCCTCGCGGACGGGGTGGAGCGCGCCCGCTCCAAGATCGAGTACTCGTCGCTGGCGACCGCGTTCTGCCCCACCGAATTCACGGTCGGCGAGCTGCGCCGGGTCTACGAGGCGGTATGGGGCGTGGCCCTCGACCCGCGCAACTTCCACCGCAAGGTGACGGGCACCCCCGGCTTCCTGGTCCCCACCGGCGGCACCACCACACGTCAGGGCGGCCGCCCCGCCCAACTCTTCCGCGCCGGCGGCGCGACGCTGCTCAACCCGCCGATGCTGCGGCCCGAAGTGTGACGCGAGCCCGCCGCAACTGCCGACCCGGCAAGGGGAGTCGGGCCTACTGGCGAGTCGGGACAGGGACGGAGATGCCGATCGTGCCGGTCCGCCGACCAGGCTCGCCCGCCCCGTCGGCCGTGCTGTGACCGGAAAAACCGGACATAGCGCGCTATCTTGCTACGGGTGATCCAGGCCTTCGGATTGACCAGCGACTCCCGCAAGGAGCTTCCGCCCGCCGTCGACGACGTGTCCTTCGAGGCACGCGCGGGCCGCGTCACCGCGCTGCTCGGAGCGCCGGGCGCGGGCAAGAGCACAGCGCTGAGACTCATGCTCGAACTCCAACAGGGCCGTGGTCTCACCTACTTCAGAGGCCGCCCCCTGCACCGCATCGCCCATCCCTCACGGGAAGTCGGCGTGCTCCTCGGCGATGTGCCGGGGCATCCCGCCCGAACCGTCCGCGGTCATCTGCGCATGCTGTGTGCGGCCGCCGGTGTTCCGGTCCGGCGCGCCGACGAAGTCCTGGAGGTGGTCGGTCTGATCAGCCTGCGGGACGAACGCCTCGGCACCCTATCCCGCGGCATGGACCGGCGGCTCGGCCTGGCCTGCGCCCTCCTCGCGGACCCGCACACCCTCATGCTCGACGAACCGGCCGAGGGCCTCGCCGGCCGCGAATACCGTTGGCTGCACGGCATGCTGCGCGCGCACGCGGCCCACGGCGGCACGGTTCTGATGACCACGGCCGACCCCAAGGAAGCCGCCCGCACGGCCGACCGGGTCGTCACCCTGGAAAAGGGCAGACTCGTCGCCGACCAGGACGCCACCGACTTCGCCCGCACCCGGCTGCGCCCCCGCGTGGCCGTCCGTAGCCCGCACGCCGTCCGCCTGGCCACCCTGCTCACCAAGGAAGCACGCACCGGACAGCGCTCCGTCGAGGTCGTCCAGGAGGACGGCAACCGGCTCTGCGTGTACGGCAGTACGTGCGCCGAGGTCGGCGAGACGGCGTTCCGGAACGGCATCCTGGTCCACCAACTCGCCGACGAGACAGGGGACATGGGCCCGGGGGCGGGAACCGAGACTCCGGGACGGACGCAGCCCGGGGGAGGGCGGGAGTCGGTCTCCCCGGCCGAGGCCCGTGAGGGGAACCCGGTCGAGGCCGGTGAGGGCAACCCGGCCGACGTTCCCGAGCCGCGGCCCTCCCGCCCGGAGGACTCCGACGTCGTACAGGAGGAGAACGGCGTTCAGCCCGCGGCCACACAGTCCACGGCCGACGCGTCCAAGCCCCTGACCGAGTCACTGCCTCCCGAGGACCTCCTCACCCCGACCAAGCCGGTCCGCCTGCCTCTGTCCCTGGCGGTGGCCGAGCAGCTGACCCTCCCCGAGCCGGTCGCCGAACCCGACGGCCACACCATGGGCAGGCGCGTGAGGTTCGGCCGAGCCGCCCGGGGTGCGGGGCGAGCCGCCTCCGGCTCCCCGGCATCGCAGTTCCCCGCCATGCCCCGAAACCTCGACTCCCTGTCCGCCCTGCCGCCCCCCATCTCCGTACGTTCCGCCCCCAGTCCCCTCCGTCCCCTGCGCTACGAACTCCGCCGCGCCGCCGGAATCGGCACCAGCTTCTTCACCGGTGCCGCCGTACTCCTCTCCTCCGCCGTCATCGCCGTACTCCTGGCTCGCACGGGTCACACCTCGCAGACGCGGCTGCTGACCGCGTGGCCCGTGGAGCTGCCACTGCCGCCGGCGGCGCTCGGTGCGGGACTGCTCGGTGCGCTGGCCTTCGGAGACGAGTTCCGCCACCCCGCCCTGGCCGCCGACCGCGGCACCGTGCCCCGCAGGCTCGGGCTGCTCACCGCCAAGCTCCTCGTCGCCGGGCTCACCGCGCTGATGCTGGCCTTCCTCACCGTCGGCTGCGACGCCGAAGTGCTCTATCTCCTCTACGGACAGGAGCTCGCACAGGTTCCCGCGGAGTGGGCTGCGCTGAGCGCGAGTTGGCTCGCGCTCGTGGTCGGCTGTGCGTGGGCCGGCGTGCTGGCCGCGGGGATCTTCCGGTCGACCACAGCCGGACTCGCGGCCGTGCTCGCCGTACCGGTCGTCGTCGTGCCCCTCGCACAAAAGGCCGCGGAGAACGCGTCCGTGCGGACGGCCGCCGGCATCTCGCTACGGTTGCGTGAGGTGCTGCTCGTCCAGTGGCCCTTCGGGGGAGAGCGCTATCTGTTCGCCGCGGTGCGCGTGATCGCCCAACCCGTGGGCGGGGCACTGGCGTTGTCGCTGGCCGTTCTGCTGTGTGCGTACCTGCTGATGACCCTGCGGAGCAGGGTTCGATGACGACCGTTGCGTACCCATCCTGTCCTGGCGTGTGCACAACTCCCCGGAGAACGCCCATTTCTTTCCGATAAGGCGTCAATTGCGACGGGGTGAGCGATCACCCTTTCGTGTGCTTTTCACCAAAGACCTCAAGGGAGTTGGAGGCGGCGCCGACAAAGGATCCGTGAGTACCCTTGCGCACACCATGATGACCGCCGCCCGCTCCGCCGACTCCGGTCTGGCCGGCCCGGGCGAACTCGACCGCTACCCCTACGCCGAGGCCCCCGCCGCCGACCGCGTGGGAGCCCCCGTCTGGGAGGGCGCGGACCCCGAGCTGGGCCGCGTGGGCCGACGTGCCGCGGGCAGCCGCGGGCGCGGACTGCACGGCCAACTCGTCCAGCAGCTGGGCCAGATGATCGTCTCGGGTGACCTGGGCGCCGACCGTCCACTGGTGCCCGAGGAGATCGGCCAGCGCTTCGAGGTCTCCCGTACCGTCGTCCGTGAGTCGCTTCGCGTCCTGGAGGCCAAGGGTCTGGTCAGCGCCCGGCCGAACGTCGGCACGCGCGTGCGTCCCGTGAGCGACTGGAACCTCCTCGACCCGGACATCATCGAGTGGCGGGCCTTCGGTCCGCAGCGCGACGACCAGCGGCGCGAGCTGAGCGAGCTGCGCTGGACGATCGAGCCGCTCGCCGCCCGCCTCGCCGCGGGGCACGGGCGGGACGACATCCAGCAGCGGCTGGGCGACATGGTCGAGATCATGGGGCACGCCATGGGGCAGGGCGACGCGCTCACCTACTCCCGGGCCGACGCGGAGTTCCACACGCTGCTCATCCAGGTCGCCGGCAACCGCATGCTGGAGCACCTTTCCGGGATCGTCTCGGCGGCTCTCCAGGTCTCGGGTGGCCCTGTCACGGGCTGTGACCGGCCGAACGAGGCGTCGCTGGCGCACCACGGCAGGATCGTCGACGCCCTGGCCGCGGGCGACGGCGGCGCGGCCGAGGCGGCCATGCGCCAGCTGCTCACCGTTCACCCCGAGGTGGAGCGCGTCGTGCCGGCGCCGCGCGAGCACTGACCGCACGCTGCGGGTGTGCGGCCCGGGATGTCCCTTCCTCCTGCGTCATCCCCGGCCGACTCCCCGCCCCTCCGTCGGACCCCGCAGGACCCCTCGCGGGGCCTGCGGGGTCCTGCGGTGCGACATGGACCGGGGTGGAATGGGGCAGCCTGGGTACGTACTACGGGTGACCACCTCTGCCCGCGTCTGACCGTTTTTGAGTGCTTACGGGGTGTGACTCGGGCCACGAAGATTGGGCGTAACGCTTGTGGAAACAACGCGATGACCTAAGAGGTGACAGCCGCGGAGGGAATACGGACGCCGTTTCAGGCGCTGTGCATCTTCCCGGCCCCCCGCCCGCGCCGTCGGCCCACCCCAGGCCGGTGGTCGGCTCCTGTCCGTCGTGGACGGGGCCGGAAGCCGTTTTCCAACGTTCCGAGAGGTTGTTCGTGTCGGCCAGCACATCCCGTACGCTCCCGCCGGAGATCGCCGAGTCCGTCTCTGTCATGGCGCTCATTGAGCGGGGAAAGGCTGAGGGGCAGATCGCCGGCGACGATGTGCGTCGGGCCTTCGAAGCTGACCAGATTCCGGCCACTCAGTGGAAGAACGTACTGCGCAGCCTCAACCAGATCCTCGAGGAAGAGGGTGTGACGCTGATGGTCAGTGCCGCGGAGCCCAAGCGCACCCGAAAGAGCGTCGCAGCGAAGAGTCCGGCCAAGCGCACCGCCACCAAGACGGTCGCGGCGAAGACGGTGACCACGAGGAAGGCCACCGCCACCACCCCCGCCGCCCCGGCCGCGCCCGCTGTGGACGACCCCGCAGAGGAAGCCGCCCCCGCCAAGAAGGCGGCTGCCAAGAAGACCACGACTGCCAAGAAGGCGGTCGCGAAGAAGACCGTCGCGACCAAGAAGACGGCCGCGGCGGCCAAGAAGACCACCGCCAAGAAGGACGACGCCGAGCTGCTCGAGGACGAGGTCCTCGAGGAGGCCCCCAAGGCCGGTGACGAGCCCGAGGGCGCCGAGAGCGCGGGCTTCGTGCTGTCCGACGAGGACGAGGACGACGCGCCCGCCCAGCAGGTCGCGGCCGCCGGCGCCACCGCCGACCCGGTCAAGGACTACCTCAAGCAGATCGGCAAGGTCCCCCTGCTCAACGCCGAGCAGGAGGTCGAGCTCGCCAAGCGCATCGAGGCGGGTCTGTTCGCCGAGGACAAGCTGGCCAACGCCGACAAGCTCGCCCCCAAGCTCAAGCGCGAGCTGGAGATCATCGCCGAGGACGGCCGCCGCGCCAAGAACCACCTCCTGGAGGCCAACCTCCGTCTGGTGGTCTCCCTGGCCAAGCGCTACACCGGCCGCGGCATGCTCTTCCTGGACCTCATCCAGGAGGGCAACCTCGGTCTGATCCGCGCGGTCGAGAAGTTCGACTACACCAAGGGCTACAAGTTCTCCACGTACGCCACCTGGTGGATCCGTCAGGCGATCACCCGCGCCATGGCCGACCAGGCCCGCACCATCCGTATCCCGGTGCACATGGTCGAGGTCATCAACAAGCTCGCGCGCGTGCAGCGCCAGATGCTCCAGGACCTGGGCCGCGAGCCCACCCCGGAGGAGCTGGCCAAGGAACTCGACATGACCCCGGAGAAGGTCATCGAGGTCCAGAAGTACGGCCGTGAGCCCATCTCGCTGCACACCCCGCTGGGCGAGGACGGCGACAGCGAGTTCGGTGACCTCATCGAGGACTCCGAGGCCGTGGTCCCGGCCGACGCGGTCAGCTTCACGCTGCTGCAGGAGCAGCTGCACTCGGTGCTCGACACCCTGTCCGAGCGCGAGGCGGGCGTCGTCTCGATGCGCTTCGGTCTCACCGACGGTCAGCCGAAGACCCTCGACGAGATCGGCAAGGTGTACGGCGTGACGCGCGAGCGCATCCGTCAGATCGAGTCCAAGACCATGTCGAAGCTGCGCCACCCGTCGCGTTCGCAGGTCCTGCGCGACTACCTCGACTAGATCGAGGTCGCGCGACCAGGTCGTGGCTACGACGCCGAAGGCCCGGTTTCCCCCTCGGGGAGCCGGGCCTTCGGCGTGAGCGCGCGGGTGCGGGGCGTCGCGCGCTGAATCACTCTGGGTGTTCATCGATCACTTCGGAGTGAGGAGTGTGTATGCGTCGTCGCTTTGTCCGGGCAGTGGCCCGGCCGTTGGCTCTGGCGGCCGCGGCGGTGGCCATACCGTTGCTGTCCGCCGCTCCTGCGGCCTCCGACGTCGTCCTGGGCGGATTCCCCATCGAAGCCGCGCAGAGCCCGTGGACGGTCGCGCTGTCCAGCCGTGACCGGTTCGGGCGTATGCGGTCGGGACAGTTCTGCGGCGGTGTGGCGGTGGGCCCCACCACCGTGCTCACGGCGGCCCACTGCATGGCCAAGGACGTCCTCGGGGCACCGCCGGACCAGGCACGCGACCTGAAGGTCATCGCGGGCCGTACGGACCTGTATTCGGACGAGGGCCAGGAGATCGCCGTCCGGGAGATCTGGGTGAATCCCGGCTACGAGAGTGTCAGCAACGCGGGCGACTTCGCCGTGCTCACCCTCGCCGAACCCCTTCCGGCGGCATCCGTCATCGGTCTGGCCGGGGTGGGCGACGCGGCGTATCACTCCGGGACGGACGCCGTGATCACCGGCTGGGGCGACACCACGGGGTTCGGTTCCTATCCGCGTCGCCTGCGGGCCACTCGCGTTCATGTCTTGGAGGACGCGCTCTGCGAGCGGGCGTATCCGGGCTCGGCGGACGGAAAGTACCTCTCCGTGAGCATGGTGTGCGCCGGAGAGGCGCGAGGCGGCCGGGACGCCTGCCAGGGGGACAGCGGCGGGCCGCTGGTCGCACAGGGCCGTCTGATCGGACTCGTGTCCTGGGGCAGCGGCTGCGGGCGGCCGGGGAGCCCAGGGGTCTACACGCGAGCCTCCGAGATCGTCCGGGCGCTGAGCCGGACCAATGCCCCTCAGGGGGCCGGCACGGCCCCCTGAGGGCCCCTGAACCGACTCCCCCGCCGTCGACGGAGTTCCACGGCCATGGGCCACGAGGCTACGAGAACGGGCGGCGGCCCCTGTTTCCAGGGGCCGCCGCCCGCACACCGGCCTGTGCCGGCTCTGGCTCGTCGTGGACGCGCAGGATCAGCGCTCTTCTTCGGAGGCGGTTGCGGGAACGGTCGTCAGCCGCTCCGTCTCGTCCTGTATCTCAGCGGCGATCTTCTTGAGTTCCGGCTCGAACTTGCGGCCGTGGTGGGCGCAGAAGAGCAGTTCTCCGCCGCTGAGCAGGACCACGCGCACGTACGCCTGGGCGCCGCAGCGGTCGCAGCGGTCAGCGGCCGTCAGCGGGCTCGCGGGGGTCAGAACAGTAGTCACGTCGCCTCTTCTCTAGCTCGACGAGCTGTCGTACCAGGGTCAACATCCAACCAGCCCCAAAACGTTCCCGCTTGTGGCTTCTCCTCGAAAAAAATCTTCGAGGTGGCCGTCTGCTGCCGGTTTGGCGGCGAATGTGCCGTATTGCGTCTCAGTGGTGCTTACGGTTTCGCGCTCTCGGTCATGGCTTGGTCCTCCCGGCTGGGTTGCCGGTTTGTTCATGAGGACGTGCCCGGAGCCTAAATGGTTCATGCCTCGAAGGGAACGTGATATGTACTTCACTCCAACGAGGGATCGAACACGCATGCGACTCTGGACTAGTCTGAGTTCAGACGAGGGTGGCGTTACAACGGCTCTACCAGGCCTCGGTACCCTCTTGGCGGCGAAAGAAGCCGCGCCCTTACCCAGAAGGGCCCCACCTGAAATTCAGCGAGGAGCGAACCGCGTGACCGCCGAAACGTCCGTGCCGTCCACAGCGCTGCTGGCAGGAGCAGACCGGGACGGTTCCAACTACACCGCGCGGCACCTGCTCGTCCTCGAGGGCCTCGAGGCCGTGCGGAAGCGCCCGGGTATGTACATCGGCTCGACCGACAGTCGTGGTCTGATGCACTGCCTGTGGGAGATCATCGACAACTCCGTCGACGAAGCCCTCGGTGGCTACTGCGACCACATCGAGGTGATCCTCCACGACGACGCATCGGTCGAGGTGCGCGACAACGGCCGGGGCATCCCCGTCGACGTCGAGCCCAAGACCGGCCTCTCCGGTGTCGAGGTCGTCATGACCAAGCTGCACGCCGGCGGCAAGTTCGGCGGCGGCTCCTACGCCGCCTCCGGCGGTCTGCACGGCGTCGGCGCGTCCGTCGTCAACGCCCTGTCCGCCCGCCTCGACGTGGAGGTGGACCGCGGCGGCCACACGCACGCGATCAGCTTCCGGCGCGGTGTGCCGGGTGCCTTCGCCGCGGACGGCCCCGACGCCAAGTTCGAGGCCAAGGGCGGACTGCGCAAGGCCAAGAAGATCGCCAGGACCCGCACCGGCACGCGCGTGCGGTACTGGGCCGACCGCCAGATCTTCCTCAAGGACGCCAAGCTCTCCCTCGAGAACCTTCACCAGCGCGCCCGCCAGACCGCGTTCCTGGTGCCGGGCCTGACCATCGTCGTCCGCGACGAGTACGGCCTGGGCGAGGGCGGCAGCAAGGGCGAGGAGTCCTTCCGCTTCGACGGCGGCATCAGCGAGTTCTGCGAGTACCTTGCGACTGACAAGGCCGTCTGCGACGTGCTCCGCTTCACCGGGCAGGGCACGTTCAGGGAGACCGTCCCGGTCCTCGACGAGCACGGGCAGATGACTCCCACCCAGGTCACCCGTGAGCTGGAAGTCGACGTCGCGATGCGCTGGGGCACGGGGTACGACACCACCCTGAAGTCCTTCGTGAACATCATCGCCACCCCCAAGGGCGGCACTCACGTCGCGGGCTTCGAACAGGCCGTGACCAGCACGATGAACGAGGTGCTGCGCGCCAAGAAGCTGCTGCGCGTGGCCGAGGACGACATCGTCAAGGACGACGCCCTCGAGGGCCTGACCGCCGTCGTCACCGTCCGCCTCGCCGAACCCCAGTTCGAGGGCCAGACCAAGGAGGTGCTGGGCACCTCGGCGGCCCGGCGCATCGTGAACACCGTGATCTCCAAGGAGCTCAAGGCGTTCCTGACCTCCACCAAGCGCGACGCCGCGGCCCAGGCCCGCGTGGTCATGGAGAAGGCGGTCGCCGCCGCCCGTACGCGTATCGCGGCTCGCCAGCACAAGGACGCGCAGCGCCGGAAGACGGCCCTGGAGTCGTCGTCGCTGCCCGCGAAGCTCGCCGACTGCCGCAGCGACGACGTCGATCGCAGCGAGCTGTTCATCGTCGAGGGTGACTCCGCGCTCGGTACCGCGAAGCTCGCCCGGAACTCCGAGTTCCAGGCGCTGCTGCCGATCCGGGGCAAGATCCTCAACGTCCAGAAGTCGTCCGTGACCGACATGCTGAAGAACGCCGAGTGCGGCGCGATCATCCAGGTCATAGGGGCCGGCTCCGGACGGACCTTCGACATCGACGCGGCCCGCTACGGCAAGATCATCATGATGACCGACGCCGATGTGGACGGCTCCCACATCCGGACCCTGCTGCTGACGCTGTTCCACCGCTACATGCGGCCCATGGTCGAGGCGGGCCGGGTGTTCGCCGCGGTGCCGCCGCTGCACCGCATCGAACTCGTCCAGCCCAAGCGGGGCCAGGACAAGTACGTGTACACCTACTCGGACCGTGAGCTGCGCGACAAGCTCATGGAGTTCCAGAGCAAGGGCGTCCGGTACAAGGACTCCATCCAGCGCTACAAGGGTCTGGGCGAGATGGACGCCGACCAGCTGGCCGAGACGACGATGGACCCGCGTCACCGCACCCTGCGCCGCATCAACCTCTCCGACCTGGAGGCGGCTGAGCAGGTGTTCGACCTGCTCATGGGCAACGACGTGGCGCCGCGCAAGGAGTTCATCTCCAGCTCGGCGGCGACGCTGGACCGGTCACGCATCGACGCGTAGCCGCTGCGCTCGGCTTGGTCCGGGCTCGGGGTGCCGGTGGGGGCCGGGGCGATCGTTTCGGCGGCTTCGGCGGCTTCGGTGGCTTCCGCGGCTTCGATCGGAGGACGGTGCGGTGAGGGGCCCGGTTCCGAGGGGGACCGGGCCCCTCACCGGCTTGTGCGCAGCCAGCGGTGAGAGGGTCGTCTTCGACGTGGTGGCGGGCTGTCTTCGACAGGTCCTCCACCCGTGGGTGGAGCGCCCCAGCTCAAGAGTTCCACCCGTGATCCACCCTGGCTCCGATCCGCTGACCTGCGCGAATCCGTAGCGTCGAAGGCGTCGGCAGCACTCGCTGTCGGCATCCCCTTCTCGCTCACGGAGGCTGTGATGTCCGGGCTGATCGACGCGCTGGTGATCGTGGCCGTGGTCGCGCTGGTGATCGTGCGGCAGTTCCGCGCGAGCCGTGTCGACACGGACCGGCGGTGGTGGGTCCTGCCGGGGATCCTGGCCGTCATAGCGCTGCGTGAGCCCGACCTGCTCGACGCCCACCACCACACCGCGTCGGCCCTGATCCTCGGCGCGGAACTGATCGTCGGCCTGGCCATGGGGGCCGGCTGGGCCTGGACCACCCGTGTCTGGGTGGAGCCGGACGGCGCGGTGTGGAGCAGGAGCACCAAGGCCAGTGCGGGCGTCTGGATCGTAGGCATCGGCCTGCGCGTGGGCCTCTTCGCCCTGGGCTCGACGCTCGGCGTCCACCAGGACAGCTCGGCCCTGATGCCGGCACTGGCGAGCACGCTGCTGGTCCGCTCCGCGATCCTGATGTGGCGCGTGCAGAGTCTCGGCCGGACGCCCGTGCACGGCGCGGCGTACGGTGAGCAGGTGGCCCGGCCCACGTGGAAGGAGCGCGTGTGACGGAGAACACCTGGACCCGCTGGCCCTCGCGGGAGGCTCTGGGCCGCAAGGAGGTCTCACGGCCGAGGCGTCTGCTGGCCTGGGCTATTCGGGCGCTGGTGTTCGGCGCGCTGTTGTGGAGTGCTCTGCAGGACGGCCGCATCCACGGATGGGTCGCGGTCGCCGGGATCGGCGGGATTCTGGTGGCGGGCGCGTTGGCGTGGGCCTTCTTCCAGACGACGCTGGAGCACCGACTCTGGTCCTCGCTGACGCTCGTCGTGCTGCTGCTGGGGCTTGCCGGAGGGGCCCAGGCCGCGGGCTTCGGCGTCCCGGCCGTGGTCCTGTGGTGTGGGTGCGCCATCACCGCGCTGGAGCGCCTGCCAGTTGCGGCGGCCCTGCCGGTCGCATCGGTCGGACTGGCCGCTTTCGCCGTGGTCAACGGCGACGGGTGGCTGAGCACGATCGCCACCATCGGGGGGATGGCCCTTGCCGGATACGCGCTGCGCCTGGACGCCGAGACCCGGGGCACCGCTCAGCGGCTGCTCGCCCAGGAGCGCGCGGCGCGGGCCGCCGAGGCGGAGTCGGCCGCGCTCGCCGAGCGGGCCCGCATAGCCCGGGAGATCCATGACGTGCTGGCCCACAGCCTCTCGGCGCAACTCGTGCACCTGGAAGCCGCCCGACTGATGATCGAGAGGGGCGCGGACCGCGAGCAGATCCTCGAACGGGTCGTGGCGGCCCGGGGGATGGCCCGCGACGGCCTCGACGAGACCCGGCAGGCGCTGTCCGCGCTGCGGGGCGATCTGACGCCGCTCGAGGACTTCCTGGCCGACCTCGTGCGGGCGGCCCACGGTGCCGAGGTCACCGTCGGGGGTGAACGCAGAGCACTGCCGGCCGAGGCGTCCCAGGCCGTGCGCAGAGTCGCCCAGGAGGCCCTGACGAACACGCGAAAGCATGCTCCGGGCGCGAAGGTTCATGTGCGGCTGGAATACGGCCCGCATGAAGTGACCCTGGACATACGGGACTCGGGAGGTTCGCCGGGTGAACTGGCCCAGGTCGGCGGCGGGTACGGTCTGCTGGGGATGCGGGAGCGCGCCGAACTGCTGGGTGGGTCTCTGCATGCCGGGCCGGACGACGAAGGGTTCGTGGTGACGCTGAGGGTGCCGGTATGACCGAGGGGGCGGAGCAGAAGCCGGCCAGTGTGGTGGTCGCGGACGACCAGACCGTCGTGCGGGAGGGCATCGTGATGCTGCTCGGGCTGTTGCCGGGAATCGAGGTCGTGGGCGCCGCCGGGGACGGTGAGGAGGCGGTGCGTCTCGTCGCAGAGCTCGCCCCGGACGTGGTGCTGATGGACCTGCGCATGCCCCGCTGCGACGGAGTGGAGGCGACTCGGCGCATCAGGGCCGAGCATCCCGGAACACAGGTCGTGGTGCTCACGACCTACGCGGACGACGAGTCCCTGTTCCCGGCGCTGCGGGCGGGGGCACGGGGGTATCTCACCAAGGACGCCGGCGGGGACGAGATCGTGCGGGCCGTGCAGAGTGTGCTGTCCGGGGACGCGGGCTTGTCACCCAGCGTCCAGCGGCGGCTCCTGGAGCGCCTGTCGGCGCCCGAGCCGGAGCCGCCGGTGCCCGCTGCTCCGCCGGACGGGCTCACCATGCGGGAGACGGAAGTACTCACGCTGATCGCCGAGGGCCTCAGCAACCAGGAGATCGCCCGCAGGCTCCAGGTGTCCACGGCGACGGTGAAGACACACATCAACAACTTGTTCACCAAGACAGGGCTCAAGGACCGCGCGCAGGCGGTGCGTTACGCGTATGGAAAGGGGCTGGTACGGCCACCGACGGGATGAATGGTCTTTTCGTCACCTGATGGGGTGAAGCAGACAGGGAAGGGGAGTCGGGGATCTTCCCGTTCTGTCCATCCTTGGGCATGCAGTCAAGCAACGGTCGTGCCCGCGGCGGCGGGGACGGTCCTGAGAGATCGGGCGAGCACCAGCAGGGCCGGGGCCCGGAGTTCGTCGAGGCACCGGGCGAGGTGCGCTACGAGGACCCGTGGTACGACGCGCTCGCATCGGGGTGGGGCGAGCCGGGCGCGATGGGGCTCGCGGGTACGTCCGCGGGCGAGGTGCCGGCGCCCCGCCGGGGGTGGGAGGACGGGGCCGTGGCGGCGGCCCAGGTCTACCTCGAGGTGCAGCGCAGCGCGGCCTTTCAGGAAGTGCGCAGCCGGTATCGGCGGTTCGTGGGGCCGGCGGGTGTGGGGTTCTTCCTCTGGTACGTGGGCTACGTCGTGGCCGCGACGGCCGCGCCCGGCCTCATGGCGCGGCCGGTGGTGGGTGCGGTGAACGTGGCGTTGATCGCGGGGCTCGGCCAGTTCCTCAGCACGTTCCTGCTCACCTGGGCCTACGCCCGGCACGCTCGGCTGCGCCGGGACCGTGCGGCGCTCGAACTGCGCTGGGACACCCAGGAACTGACGCGTGAGGCAAGGGGCGGTGCGTTGTGACCGGCCACCATCAGACGCTGGCGTTGTTGCTGTTCAGCGCGTTCGTCGCGGTCACCTTGGGGATCACGACCTGGGTGAGCCGCAACCGGCAGGGGTCGGAAGAGGAGTTCTACGCGGGCGGGCGGCTGTTCTCCCCGATGGAGAATGGTTTTGCCATCGCGGGTGACTACATGTCGGCCGCTTCCTTCCTCGGCGTCACGGGGCTCATCGCGCTCTTCGGCTACGACGGGCTGCTGTACGTGGTCGGTTTTCTCGTGGCCTGGCTGGTGGTGCTGTTCCTCGTCGCCGAACTGGTGCGCAACTGCGGACGGTTCACGCTGGCCGATGTCGTCGCGGCGCGGATGAGTGAGCGGCCGGTGCGGATCGCGGCGGGAACCTCCTCGGTCACGGTGTCCGTTCTCTATCTGGTGGCGCAGATGGTGGGTGCGGGCAGCCTGGTCGCTCTGCTGCTCGGGAACACCGGGGAAGCGGCCCAGGCGTGGGCCGTCATCGGGGTCGGCGCGCTCATGGTGATCTATGTGTCGTTGGGAGGGATGCGGGCCACCACATGGATTCAGATCGTGAAGGCGGTTCTGCTGCTCGGCGGCACGATCGCGCTCACGGTGCTCGTCCTGCTGCGGTTCCACGGGGACTTCGACCGGCTGCTGCTGACGGCAGCCGAGCGCAGCGGCCACGGGGCGGCGTTCCTGGCGCCCGGGCTGAAGTACGGCGGGGACTGGACCGCGCGCTTCGACTTCATGAGTCTGGGGCTGGCGCTGGTGCTGGGCACGGCGGGGCTGCCGCACATCCTGTCGCGTTTCTACACCGTGCCGACCGCGCGGGCGGCACGGCGGTCCGTCGTCTGGGCGATCGGGCTCATCGGCGGCTTCTATCTGATGACGATCGTTCTCGGCTTCGGGGCGGCGGCGATCCTCGGCCCCGAGACCGTGCGCGGCTCGAGCGCGGCGGGGAACACCGCGGTTCCGCTCCTGGCGCTCGATCTGGGCGGCGGAGCCGACTCGAAGGGCGGCACGGTTCTGTTCGCGTTCGTGGCGGCGATCGCCTTCGCGACGATTCTCGCGGTCGTCGCCGGGATCACGCTCGCCTCCTCGGCCTCGGTGGCGCACGACCTGTACGCCTCGCTGCGCCGCAGGCAGGCGCAGGCGAAGCCCCGCAGCGAGGTGGCGGTGGCGCGGATCGCCGCCGTCGGTATCGGCGTGGTCGCGATCGCCTTGGGGCTGCTGGCCCGCGATCTCAACGTGGCCTTCCTGGTGGGGCTCGCGTTCGCGGTCGCGGCCTCCGCGAATCTGCCGGTGCTGCTGTACTCGCTGTTCTGGCGGGGCTTCACCACACGGGGCGCGGTGTGGGCGGTGTACGGCGGGCTGGTGCCGGCGCTCGTGCTCGTGGTGCTGTCGCCGGTGGTGTCGGGCAGCCCCGAGTCGCTCTTCCCCGGCGTGGACTTCCAGTACTTCCCGCTGCAGAACCCCGGTCTGGTGTCGATCCCGCTGGGATTCCTCGCGGGCTGGCTCGGCACGGTCACCTCGGCCGAGATCGCGGATGAGGCCAAGCACGCGGAGACCGAGGTCCGCTCACTGACGGGGGCGGGGGCCGTCTAGCGTCCGGCGCCCGATCCCTCGTACGGCATCGGTTGCACGTGGATCGTTACGGTGCCACCCAGGCGTAGCGGTGTTCCGGGCGGCCGGTGTCGCCGTACTTGAGGGAGAGGCGCAGGCGGCCGGCCTGTTCCAGGTGGCGGAGGTAGCGCTGGGCGGTGGAGCGGCTCAGGCCGGTCTCGGCGGCGACCTCGTGGGCCGAGAGCGGATGGTCGGCGCGGTGCAGGACAGCGCAGATCAGGTCCGTGGTGGGTTCCGAGTGACCGGTCGGCAGCCCGGGGGAGGAGGGCGCGGGGGTGGTGCGCAGGGCGCCGAAGATCCGGTCAACCTGTTCCTGGCCGGCGACACCCCGGCCGCCGACCCGGTCCACCGTGCGGCGCAGTGCGGCGTAGGAGTCGAGGCGGGTGCGCAGGGCGGCGAAGGTGAACGGTTTCACCAGGTAGTGCAGGGCGCCGAGGCGCATGGCGGTCTGCACGGTGCTGACGTCGCCGGCCGCAGTGATCATGATGACGTCGGTTCCGTGACCCTGCTCCCGCATGCGGTGGACGAGTTCGAGCCCCGTTCCGTCGGGGAGATAGTGGTCGAGCAGGACCAGGTCGATGGTTCCGCGCTGCACGGTGGCCAGCGCCTGGGTGGCGCTGTGTGCGCGGGCGGCCACCCGGAAGCCGGGAACCCTGCCCACATACTTGGCGTTTATCTCAGCGACGCGGAAGTCGTCGTCCACGACCAGGACGTCAATCATCGGAACTCTCTCCGTCAAGGCCTGGCGGGCGTTGAGCCCGTGTTTCGGCTCCGTTGTTGTAGCGCGCGCAAAACGAGCACAACACCCTCTTGCAAGCAAAAGAAGCGCATGCGCACACAAGGCTGATGCCGTGTCCCGGCTCACATCTACCGTCCCCGGCCATGAGCGCACACACCAGCCCCGCCATCGAGCTGCGGGGCGCGAGCAAGGTCTTCAGGACCCCCTCGGGGGGTCTGCACACGGCCGTCCGGGATCTCGACCTCACCATCGGGCGCGGTGAGTTCGTGGCCGTCGTCGGACCGACCGGCTGTGGAAAGTCGACCACGCTGACCCTGGTCAGCGGCCTGGAGGAGCCGACCCGGGGCGAGGTCCTGGTCGCCGGGCAGCCGGTGCGTGGCGTCGGCGCCAAGGTCGGCTTCGTCTTCCAGCAGGACGCGACGTTCCCGTGGCGTACGGTCCTGTCCAATGTCATGGCGGGCCCCCGCTTCCGCGGCGTACCCAAGGCCGAGGCGAAGCGGAAGGCGCGCGAGTGGCTGGCCCGGGTGGGGCTCGCAGCCTTCGAGGACCGCTACCCGCACCAGCTCTCCGGCGGCCAGCGCAAGCGCGTCGCCCTCGCCGCCACCTTCGTCAACGACCCCGAGATCCTGCTCATGGACGAACCGTTCTCGGCGCTCGACGTGCAGACGAGGGCCCTGATGTCGGACGAGCTGCTGGAGCTGTGGGAGGGCACGGGCGCCTCGGTCGTCTTCGTCACCCACGACCTGGAGGAGTCCATCGCGCTGGCCGACAAGGTCGTGGTCATGACCGCGGGACCGGCCACCGTGAAGCAGGTCTTCGACATCGACCTGCCGCGCCCGCGCAAGGTCGAGTCGGTGCGTCTGGAGCCGCGGTTCATCGAGATCTACCGCGAGATCTGGGAGTCCCTGGGCGATGAGGTCCGCATCACCCGCGAACGAGGTGCCGCCCATGTCGCCTGACGTCCTCAGCACGCCCGTCGTGGACACGGTCAAGGCACCGGACCGCGCGCACTCACGCGCGCGTGCCGCCCGCCGGCGCAAGATCGTCGTCGGAGCCTCCCGGATCCTGCTCCTGGTGGCCGTGCTCGCCCTGTGGGAGGCGCTCTCCCGGGCCAAGGCCATCGATCCGTTCAACTTCTCGATGCCCTCCAAGATCTGGGACCAGATCTGGACCTGGGTCACGCACGGGACCGCGCTCGGCTCCCTCGGCGAGCAGATCTGGTACACGCTCTACGAGGCACTGCTCGGCTGGGTCATCGGTGTGGTCGCCGGTGTCGTGTGCGGTATCGCGCTCGGGCGGATCACCTTCCTCGCCGATGTCCTTGGTCCATACATCAAGGTGCTCAACTCGATCCCCCGTATCGTCCTGGCGCCGATCTTCGTGATCTGGTTCGGACTCGGCCCCGCGTCCAAGGTGGCCTCGGCCGTCGTCCTGGTGTTCTTCCCGGTCTTCTTCAACGCCTTCCAGGGCGCCCGTGAGGTCGACCGCAACCTCGTCGCCAACGCCCGCATCCTCGGCGCGAGCGACCGCAGGGTGACGCTTCAGGTCGTCATCCCCTCGGCCACCTCCTGGATCTTCACCAGCCTCCACGTGAGCTTCGGCTTCGCCCTCATCGGCGCGATCGTCGGCGAGTACATCGGCGCCACCAAGGGCATCGGCCTGCTCGTCGCGCAGTCCCAGGGCACCTTCAACGCGGCCGGCGTGTACGCGGCGATGGTCATCCTCGCCGTCGTCGCGCTCGTGGCCGAGGGACTGCTGACCTTCGCCGAGCGCCGCATCTTCCGGTGGAAGCCGTCGGGCTCCGACAGCTGATCCCTCTGAACTCTCGTTGAACGATCCTCCGCCGGATCGCCCGTTCCGATCTTTCGTTGAACGATCCCCTCCTCGCACCACCCTTCTCACAAGGACGTGAACCCTCCATGCGCTTCTCCGCCAGACACACGGCTCTCGCCGTCGCCGGCCTGCTCGCCCTCTCCTCGCTCACCGCCTGTGCCAACGACGCGGCGAGCACCGCCTCCACCGGCTCCGGCGGGGACGGCAAGGGGACGAAGGTCAAGATCATGGTGGGCGGCCTGGACAAGGTCATCTACCTGCCCGCGATGCTCACCCAGCGGCTCGGCTACTTCGACGCCGAGGGCCTCGACGTCGAGCTGCTGAGCGAGCCGGCCGGTGTGCAGGCCGAGACCGCCCTCGTGTCCGGCCAGGTCCAGGGCGCCGTCGGCTTCTACGACCACACGCTCGACCTTCAGGTGAAGGGCAAGGCGGTCGAGTCCGTCGTGCAGTTCTCGCAGGCACCCGGCGAGGTGGAGATCGTCTCCACCAAGGCGGAGGGCGACATCACCTCGCCCAAGGACTTCAAGGGCAAGAAGCTCGGCGTCACCGGCCTCGGCTCCTCGACCGACTTCCTCACCAAGTACCTCGCCGTCAAGAACGGGGTGAAGATCAGCGAGTTCACCCCGGTCGCCGTGGGTGCGGGACCGACGTTCATCTCGGCGCTCCAGAAGGGCGCCATCGACGCGGGCATGACGACCGACCCGACCGTCGCGACGGTCCTGGACAAGAAGGCGGGGAAGGTCCTCCTCGACATGCGCACACCGCAGGGGTCGATGGAGGCGCTCGGCGGGCCGTATCCGTCGTCAAGCCTGTACATGCAGACGGACTGGGTCAACAGTCACAAGGACACGGTCCAGAAGTTGGCCAATGCATTCGTCAAGACGCTCAAGTGGATGTCCACCCACAGCGCCAGCGAGATCGCCGACAAGATGCCGGCCGACTACTCCCAGGGCAACAAGACGTTGTACGCGGTGGCCATCAAGAGCACGCTGCCGATGTTCACCAAGGACGGCGTGATGCCCACGGAGGGCCCCGAGACCGTGGAGAAGGTCCTCAAGGCGTTCAACCCCAACATCCAGAAGGCCGACGTCGACCTGAGCAAGACCTATACGACGGAGTTCGTCGAGAAGGCGGCCGGCTGACGGTCACGCCGTGCCGTCAGGCGCGGGTCGCCCACACGTAACGGTGTTCCGGGCGGCCCGCGTCGCCGTACTTCAGGGTCAGCCGGGCCCGTCCCGTGCGCTCCAGGAGCTTCAGATAGCGCTGGGCGGTCTGGCGGCTCACCCCGGTCCGGTCGGCGATCTCCTGGGCCGACAGAGGGCCTTCGGCGTTCATCAGGGACTGGCGGACCAGTTCGGCGGTGGTGGGGGAGTGCCCCTTGGGCAGCCCGGGCTCGGAGGGAGCGGACAGCGCGCCGAAGATACGGTCGACGTCCGCCTGTTCGGCCTCGCCGCCCCCGTCGAGCGTGCGGCGCAGTTCGGCGTACGCCTCCAGCTTGGCGCGCATGCCCGCGAAGTTGAACGGTTTCACCAGGTACTGCAGGGCGCCGTGCCGCATCGCGGCCTGCACCGTCGAGACGTCCCGTGCCGCCGTCACCATGATCACGTCGGTCTGGTGGCCGCGCCGGCGCATCTCCTGCACGACCTCCAGCCCCGTCTCGTCGGGCAGGTAGTGGTCCAGCAGGACCAGGTCCAGCTGCGGCTGGAGCTCCAGCTGGCGCAGCGCCTCGGCGGCGCTGTGGGCCTCGCCGGCGACGTGGAAGCCGGGCACCTTCTCGACATAGGCGGCGTTGACCTGGGCGACCCTGGTGTCGTCGTCCACGACCAGGACCTCGATCATCGCGACTCCTCCTCGACAGTGCCCTTCGCCGGTGCGGCCAGGGCGGGTTCCAGATCGGGTCCGGCCAGTGCCTCGGGCAGGACGACGGTGAATTCGGCGCCCCCGCCGGCCGCCTCGCCGACGGTCGCCCTGCCGCCCTGCCGCTCGGCGAGTCTGCGGACCAGCGAGAGCCCGATGCCACGCTTGCCGTGCGCGGGCGGCTTCTTCGTCGACCAGCCCTCGGTGAAGATCAACTCGCGTTGCTCCGCCGGAATTCCGGGGCCGGTGTCCCGTATCCGCAGGACGGCGGTGCGGCCCTCGGCGCGCAGTTCGACCTCCACGCGTGCGTGCGGGGTGCCGGCGACGGCGTCGAGCGCGTTGTCCACGAGGTTGCCGACGACCGTGACGAGCCCGCGCGGGTCGACCAGCCGGTCCGGGAGCCGGGTGCCGTCCGAGACCCACAGGGCCACGCCGCGCTCGGCCGCGACGGTCGCCTTGCCCACCAGCAGCGCGGCCAGCAGCGGGTCCTCGATCTTCTCGGCCACCTGCTCCGAGGTGGCCCGGTGGTCGCCGACCACCTCTCCGACGAAGTCCACGGCGTCGTCGTACATCTCCAGTTCGAGCAGGCCCAGCAGGGTGTGCATGCGGTTGGCGTGCTCGTGGTCCTGGGCGCGCAGCGCGTCGATCAGACCGCGCGTGGAGTCCAGTTCGCGGCCCAGCTGCTCCAGCTCGGTGCGGTCGCGCAGGGTGGCCACGGCGCCGCCGTCGTCGGTGGGCATGCGGCTGACGACCAGGACGCGCTGTCCGCGTACGGCGATCAGGTCGGTGCCGGTCACCCGGCCGGCCAGCACATCGGCCGTACGTCCCTCGCCGAGTGCCTCGTCGGGCGAGCGGCCCACCGCCTCGTCCCCGATGCCCAGGAGTCGCTGTGCCTCGTCGTTGAGCAGCCGGACGCGGCCGGACCGGTCCAGTGCGACGACGCCCTCCCGGATGCCGTGCAGCATCGCCTCGCGCTCCGCGAGTAGCGCCGAGATGTCGGAGAAGGCCAGATCACGGGTCTGCCGCTGGACCCGCCGGGAGATCAGCCAGGCGGCCAGCGCGCCCACGGCGAGCGCGCCGCCCGCGTAGGCGAGCAGTCCCGGGATGGCGTGGATCAGACGGGCCCGCACACTGTCGTACTCGATGCCGACCGAGACCGCCCCGACGATGTCGCCGTCGCCGTCCCGCAGGGGCACCTTGCCGCGGGCCGAGCGGCCCAGGGTGCCGCTGTCGATCTCCATGACGTCCTTCCCGGCCAGGGCCTGACTGGGGTCCGTGGAGACATGGCCGCCGACCTCGGCGGGGTCGGTGTGCGACCAGCGGGTGCCCCGCAGGTCCATGACGACGACGTACTCCGCGCCGCTGGCCTTGCGGATCCGTTCCGCCTCGCGCTGCACCGGCCCGTCGACCGTGGGCGGTGTGCTCTGCAGGTCCTCGGCGATCTGGGGCATCGCCGCCGTGGTCTGTGCGATGGCGAGGGCGCGGCGCATCGCCTGGTCGTCCAGCTGGTCGCTGAGCGGGGCGAGGAACAGTCCGGTCGCGAGCACCACGACTCCCGCGGCGATCGCCAGCTGCATCATCAGCACCTGCGAGAACATGCGCCGCGGCATGCCGAGGCGCAGGCGACGGGCGAGGGGAGAGGGGCTCATACCCAAGACGGTACGTGGGCGGGCCGGCAGAGCCGTAGGGGTGTGTGGTGTGGATCTCTTGACCGACTCAAGAGGAAACGGTTCGGCGCCGCCCCGCGCGGGGCGGGATCCGACCGTGGACGCGGTCGCTTCAGCCGGCCGCCGCCACCACCAGTTCGTGCACCACCGTCACGTCCATCCGCGCGGGTGCCCCGAGGACCGACACGCCGCAGCTCTCCGGACGGGGCGGCAGGGACGCGCCCTGTGCCACGACGACCCGCCAGTGACGCCCGTCGGTGTGGGCGACGGTGACCTCCCAGCGCGGGGCCTCGCCGGTGGTGAGGACGACATCGAGGGCGTCCGCCCGGTCCTCGCCGGTCATCTGCCGCACGGCCAGCTCCGCCGCCTGACCGGGCCGCTCCCAGGCCGAACGCCCTCGGCACCCGTCCAGGACCACCCGACCCTGCTGGACGCCGTGCAGGACCTCCTTGACGGTGTGGGCCTCGGCTCGGCCGTACACGTAACCGTGCGGGAGGACGAGGACCGTGGGGGAGAAGCGATGACCGCCCAGATGAGTGACCTCCCAGACGCCCTGCACGCCCGAGGCGGCCAGTTCGGCCGCGAGCGGGCGGCCCAGAAGGGCGCAGCAGCGGTCGCGCTTGCCGTTGGTGCAGACGAGGGCGAGCGGATCACCGGTGTGCGGCCCGCCGCGCAGCGCGGTGTCGAAGGTGCGGTGGTCGCCCCGGCCGAGCGCGGCGAAGTCGAGGTCGAGCAGCCGTCCGGGGTCGGTGGTCGTGGCGGAGCGCAGCCAGACGTTCCCCGGCGCGGTGTGGGCCGCGTACACGTGCCGCACGGGCGGCGGCATGCCGGGGTCGGCGTGCCGGCCGGGGCGGCGGATGAGCGCGACGCGGACGCCCGTGCCCTGGGCCGCCGCCTCCAGGGCACGGCCCAGTACGGGGTCCAGATGGCTCGAGGTGAGCGCCTTGGCACCCCACGGACCGGCCTGTTCCAGCAGGAGCCAGGTCGAGGCAGTTGCCGCGGTTCCGGGCATGGGCTCGCCGAGGTTCCGCGAGTCGGTCGCGCACGTACTCACAGAGGTGAGCCTAACCTGACTTGACGCGCGGCACCTCCCGCGGTGCCTGTGGATCGCTGTGGACTCCTCGGGCCGGGGCTGTGTGTCCTAGCCGGGAAGCTGCTGGGGCGGCTTCGGTCCCACGTAGTGTCCGCTCGGCCGCATGCGCAGCGGGCGTTCGCCGTACTCCTCCAGCGCGTGGGCGATCCACCCCGCCGTGCGGGCCACGGCGAAGATGGTCTCGCCCGCCGAGGGCTCCATCCCGAAGGAGGTCGTGAGGACACCCAGAGCCAGGTCCACGTTGGCGTGCAGCGGGGTGTGCCGGGCGGTCGTGGCCACGATGTCCCGGGCCGCGGCGAGGGCGGGCGCGGCCTCGGGGATCTCCTCCAGGAGGGCGAACAGGACACGCGCGCGTGGATCCTCGCCGGGGTAGAGCCGGTGACCGAGGCCCGGGATGCGGCGGCCGGCCCGCAGCTCCTGGGCGATCACGGGGGCCGCGTCGCCCAGGTCCAGCACCTCGTGCAGCAGCCGGTGCGCGAGCCCGCTCGCGGCGCCGTGCAAGGGCCCCTCGATGACGCCGAGCCCGGCGGAGACGGCCGCGTAGGCGTGCGCGCGGGCCGACGCGGCGACGCGCACCGCGAGGGTCGAGGCGGCCAGGTCGTGGTCGACGAGCAGGGCGAGCGCCGTGTCCAGGACGCGCAGCTGCGGCTTGGTCGCCGGGCCCACGCTGAGCCGCCCCCACAGCCGCTGGGCCAGGGAGTCCTCGTCGCGGTGGCCGGACCGCTTGGGCGGCAGCGCGGCGACGAGGGTGGGGATCAGGATGCGCGCGGTGCCGAGCACGGTCTCCTCGGCCAGGTCGAACCGCAGCGGGTCGGCGACCGCCGCGGCGACGGCGGCGACCCGCAACCGGTCGGTGGGGCCGCTGTGTTCGGGCAGCGCGTCCACCGCGCGGCGGGCGGCCTCGACGGAGGAGGCCGGCGCGGTGAACGTGGTGCCGGGGTGCATCCGGCCGGTCCACAGCCACTCGGCGACCTCTTCGTAGGAGTGCCGGGCGGCCAGCTCGGTCGCGTCGACACCGCGGAAGTAGTACCGGTCCTTGTCGATGAACGTCAGCCGGGTGCGTACGGACATGTCTCCACCCGACCCCGGACTCCCGCTGCTCTCCCGCCTGTTGCGCCGCGCGAGCGCCTCGACCTCCTTGGCGTCGAAGGTGCTGCCCCGGCCGCCGGGTGTACGCCTGCTGCTCAGCTGACCGCGGCTCACGTACGCGTACACCGTCTCGGGCTTCACGCCGAGCAGCTCGGCGGCCTCCTTGGTGCTCAGCCGTGGGGCCGCGTGGCCGGGGGCGGGTTCGTGATCGCGCATGGGGGCCACCGTATCCGCAGAGTGTATATATTGACTGGATCAATATTGACAGAGATTCAGTCAAGCATGGACAGTCAAATCAATACTAGGGAGGAAGCCATGACCGTCACCTCGTCCGACACCACATCCGTCAACCCGTCCACCCCGGCACTCCTCGGCGCACCGCGCGGTCTCGCCGGAGTCGTCGTCGCCGACACCGAGGTCGGTGACGTCCGGGGACGCGAGGGGTTCTACCACTACCGCCAGTACTCGGCCGTCGACCTGGCGCACGCCCGCCCCTTCGAGGACGTCTGGCACCTCCTGGTCCACGGCGACCTGCCGGACGCCCGGCGCAGCGCCGCCTTCGCGGCCGAGACCGCCGCCCTGCGACGGCTTCCCGAGGCGGTGACGGCGGCACTGCCCGCCATCGCTTCGGCCGGCGCGGGGGCGAACCCGCTCGCCGGGATGCGGACCGCCCTGTCGCTGCTGGGCGCGGAGCACGGCTTCCGGCCCGTGTACGACATCGACGCCGACCGGCGCCGCGCGGACACCGTCGTGGCGGCGGCCGCCGTGCCGACGCTGCTCACCGCGCTGTACCGGCTGGGCAAGGACCTCGCCCCCGTAGAGCCGCGCGAGGACCTGTCGTACGCGGCGAACTACCTCTACATGCTGACCGGCGCCGAGCCCGAAGCGGAGCGGGTGCGGGCTGTCGAGCAGTACCTGATCTCAACCATTGATCACGGCTTCAATGCATCAACGTTCACGGCCAGGGTGATCGCCTCGACCGGCGCCGACGTGGCCGCGTGTCTGGTGGGGGCCGTGGGTGCGCTGTCGGGGCCGCTGCACGGCGGTGCGCCCAGTCGGGCGCTGGACACCCTGGACGCGATCGGCGCCCCCGACCGCATCGACTCCTGGATCCGGAAGCGGGTTCTCGCCGGTGAGCGCATCATGGGCTTCGGTCACGCCGTGTACCGCACGGAGGACCCGCGCTCGCGCATGCTGCGCGAGACCGCGCGGCGGTTCGGAGGGGCGCGCGTCGAGTTCGCCGTCGAGGTGGAACGACGCGTAGAGGCGATCCTCGCCGAACTGAAGCCGGGCCGTGAGCTGCACACCAACGTGGAGTTCTACGCCGGCGTGGTCATGGAACTGTGCGGACTGCCCCGGGAGATGTTCACCCCGACCTTCGCGGCGGCCCGGGTGGTGGGGTGGAGCGCCAACATCCTGGAGCAGGCGCAGGACTCGAAGATCATCCGTCCCGTGGCGCGGTATGTGGGGCCGGGGGCGCCGGCGGAGGTGCCGGCGGTGGCGTGACGATGGGCGGGTGCCGGGCGAGCGTCAGGTCCGGTGCCGAGGGCTACCGGACCTGAGAGCGCTACGGAGGTGGAGGCGTCGGGTGCTGGTCGTCGCGCGGCGGGTTGGCCGAACGCGATCTGATCACATTCACGATTGCTGCGATGCCGGTGAGCAGCCCGCCCAGGGCGCCCACCAGCCCAGTTATGACTCCGATGTCCATGGCCTCACTCAAGCGTCCGGGATATCTGCCTTTGCGCGAATGAGCGTCTCGCGGCTGATGACGACAATGCGTTCGTAGTCGGCGCGCGAGGCGTCGGAGGGAAGATCGGGGTCCAGTGAATCGGTGGCGTCCGTGCCGATGACGGCGAAATTGCCATCGGCAAGTTCGAAAATATCGGGGCAATTTGCTCCACTTACGCTTCCGCGAGCGCGCGGAGATGCACCGATCCGACGGATGATCTGACTCACTGTTGCTTCCCTTGGTCCAATGGCTTGCGCACGACGGCTGCGCGGTGCAAGGCGGGCCCTGTGGGGTGCGCTCGTCATCCGGCGGCGTAGGCGACGTTCGTGGTGGGGTCCTCTACGCGATCAAGCGCGAGTCAACTCCCTGACATCCCACTCAACTGCCGACTTGACCTGTTCGTTATGGGCCGTGGGTGTGATTCCGTGGAAGGGGTTGTGCGGCCGGAAGTGTGAGCCCTCGGTCGTGCGTGGCTCATCCGGCGTGCCGGACGTCTACGCGCTCGGGGGCTCGCCGACCACCCACCATTCCTCGGTGTCCGCCTCTTCGAGTTGCGTCAGGAGTTCGTCCACCATGCGCCCGAGTTCCGCCTCGTCCGAGCCGTCGGCAATGGTGGCCCGCTGATGGCTGGTGGCATGCCAGTACTCCCGCACGACGGGATTCTGCAGAATGCCCCGGATGTAACCGAAGAACTCTTCGCGGGAGATATTGCCGATCCGGTAATAAAAGAGCGCGTTCGTGTACAGGGCGTTGGCATAGATGTACTGACGTCGCTGCTTGGTGGACACCGGCGCTTCGAAGAGGTCCAGCACTTCCGCCAGCTCGGGGTCGTCGATGGCCTTGCTCAGCAGTTCCCAGTGCAGGCGCTGCTGGTTGGCCAGGTTGGTGTGCTTCTGGGAGTGGGCGGTCTGCTCCAGACGGTCCAGCCGGATGCGCAATGCCTCCAGGGCATGGCGCTGTGCCGCCATGGTGACGACGGCGCCCGCGGCCATGCCGACGACCGCCGCCGCGGCTGCACCCAGTCCGCGTACCCCAAATTTCCGTGTGGCCATGTCAACCCCCGAATCAAGGCGGCCGTGCGCCGGTCGTCGGGGTGCGGGTGGACTGACGCGGACCGGCGAGCGGTGGGCGGCGCTTGCCGTCTCCCAGAGTGCCGAGCGGCTCTGATCGGCGGGGGAGGCGGAGGGGAGGCGCACGGAGGGAAGCGAGGGTCGCACGCCAGGGCGCCTTGCCAGACGTCTGCCCCGCAAGTGCAGCTAACAATCGTTCACTTCGTGGGGATTCTCATGGCTCGTATCCTGGGGCGCGTTCCATCCGCGTACGCGCTCCGGAGCCGTGAGCCGGAGTACGCGCAGGTGTCAGAGAGGTCGCACGGTGACGCAGAGCCGCAGTCCGCAGCAGATCCCGGTCGTCGTACTCGCCGGATTCCTCGGCTCCGGCAAGACGACCCTCCTGAACCATCTCCTCCACCGCAGCGGAGGCAGCCGGATCGGTGCGATCGTCAACGACTTCGGGGCGATCGAGATCGACGCCATGGCGGTGGCCGGCGCGCTCGGCGACTCCACCGTCTCCCTCGGCAACGGCTGTCTGTGCTGTGCCGTCGACGCAAGTGAGCTGGACGTCTACCTCGAGCGGCTCGCGAACCCGGCCACGGGCATCGATGTCGTCGTCATCGAGGCCAGCGGCCTCGCCGAGCCCCAGGAGCTGGTGCGGATGCTGCTCGCCAGCGAGCACCCGGGGATCATGTACGGCGGCCTCGTCGAGGTCGTCGACGCCGCCGAGTTCGACGAGACGCGCGCGAAGCACCCCGAGATCGACCGGCATCTCGCGCTCGCCGATCTGGTCGTGGTGAACAAACTGGACCGGGCCGCCGACGGTGAGCGGGTCCTCGCGCTCGTCCGGTCTCTCGTCGACCGCGCCGCGGTCGTGCCCGCCTCCTACGGCCGGATCGATCCGGAGTTCCTCTTCGACTGCAAACCGAGCGAGGAGCGCATCGGGCAGCTGTCCTTCGACGACCTGCATGTGCACGACGAGGGCGAGGAGCACGCCGAGCACCTGCACTCCGGCTACGACAGCCTCTCCTTCACCTCCGAAACGTCCATGGACCCACGCCGGTTGATGCAGTTCCTCGACAGCCGGCCGGAAGGGCTGTACCGGATCAAGGGGTACGTCGACTTCGGGGCGTACGACGAGCGCAACCGCTACTCCGTGCACGCCGTGGGGCGCTTCCTGCGGTTCCGTCCGGAGCCTTGGGCCGCCGGCCCCCGCCTCACCCAGCTCGTCCTCATCGGCTCCGGGATCGACGCACCCGCCCTCGGGAAGGAACTGGAGGCGTGCAAGAGCGACGCCCCACACGCCGACGAGCACGGCATGTGGGGCGTCCTGCGCTACGTACAGGATCCGGATGACGAGCAGGACCCCGGGGAAGCGGCCTAGACCGGCCCCGCGACCACGCCCACCGTCTTCGCCAGGGAAACGCCCGAGCCGTCGCGGCGGGGGTCCATCTCCGGCAGTTCGGCGGGCAGGCCGTTCTTCTGGGCGGCCTTCACCGGGGTGGCGCCCGCCCAGGCGAAGGACAGGCAGTCCTCGCCCTTCAGGAAGCGCTGGCAGCGCACACCGCCGGTGGCGCGCCCCTTGCGCGGGTACTGGTCGAACGGGGTCAGCTTGGCGGTCGTCTGGACGGAGTCGTCCAGTGTGCCGCGCGAGCCCGCGACCGTGAAGACGACCGCGTCCGCCGCCGGGTCCACCGCCGTGAACGAGATCACCTTCGCGCCGTCGGTGAGCTTGATGCCCGCCATGCCGCCCGCCGGACGGCCCTGCGGGCGCACCTGGGAGGCCTGGTACCGCAGCAGCTGGGCGTCGTCGGTGATGAAGACCAGGTCCTCCTCGCCGGTGCGCAGCTCGACCGCGCCGACGATCCGGTCGCCCTCCTTGAGGGTGATGACCTCCAGCTCCTCCTTGTTGGACGGATAGTCGGGCACCACCCGCTTGACCACACCCTGTTCCGTGCCGAGAGCCAGACCCGGCGACGACTCGTCGAGCGTGATGAGGCAGACCACCGTCTCGTCGCCCTCCAGGGAGACGAACTCCGACAGCGGGGCACCGCCCGAGAGGTTCGGAGCCGCGGCTGTGTCCGGGAGCTGCGGCAGGTCGACGACGTTGATCCGCAGCAGCCGGCCCGTCGAGGTGACCGCGCCGATCTCCCCGCGCGCGGTGGCCGGCACCGCCGAGACGATCACGTCGTGCTTGACGCGCTTGCCGTCACCCTCCGCGAACGGCTCGCCGTTCGCCGTGCGGGCCAGCAGGCCCGTGGACGACAGCAGGACCCGGCACGGGTCGTCCGCGACCTGCAGCGGTACGGCGGCGGCCGGGGCCCCGGAGGACTCCAGCAGGACCGTACGCCGCTCGGTGCCGAACTTCTTGGCGACCGCGGCCAGTTCGGACGAGACCAGCTTGCGCAGCTCCGCGTCCGAGTCCAGGATCCGGGTCAGCTCCGCGATCTCCGCGTTGAGCTTCTCCTTCTCCGCCTCCAGCTCGATGCGGTCGAACTTGGTGAGGCGGCGCAGCGGGGTGTCGAGGATGTACTGGGTCTGGATCTCCGAGAGCGAGAAACGCTCCATCAGGCGCTGCTTCGCCTCCGCGCTGTTCTCGCTGGAGCGGATCAGCCGGATGACCTCGTCGATGTCGACGAGCGCCGTCAGCAGGCCCTCCACCAGGTGCAGCCGGTCACGGCGCTTGCCGCGGCGGAACTCGCTGCGCCGGCGGACCACGTCGAAGCGGTGGTCGAGATAGACCTCCAGGAGCTCCTTCAGGCCCAGCGTCAGCGGCTGGCCGTCCACCAGCGCCACGTTGTTGATGCCGAAGGACTCCTCCATCGGCGTCAGCTTGTACAGCTGCTCCAGGACCGCCTCCGGCACGAAGCCGTTCTTGATCTCGATGACCAGGCGCAGGCCGTGCGCTCGGTCGGTGAGGTCCTTGACGTCGGCGATGCCCTGGATCTTCTTCGAACCGACCAGGTCCTTGATCTTGGCGATGACCTTCTCGGGGCCGACCGTGAACGGCAGCTCCGTGACGACCAGGCCCTTGCGGCGGGCCGTCACCGTCTCCACCGTGACCGTGGCGCGGATCTTGAAGGTGCCGCGGCCCGTCTCGTAGGCGTCGCGGACGCCGGAGAGGCCGACGATCCGGCCGCCGGTGGGCAGGTCGGGGCCCGGGACGTACTTCATCAGGGCTTCCAGATCCGCGTTCGGGTAGCGGATCAGATGGCGGGCGGCCGCGATGACCTCGCCGAGGTTGTGCGGCGGCATGTTCGTGGCCATACCAACGGCGATCCCGGACGCGCCGTTGACCAGCAGGTTCGGGAAGGCGGCGGGCAGCGCCACCGGCTCCTGCTCCTGGCCGTCGTAGTTCGGCGCGAAGTCGACGGTGTCCTCGTCGATCGACTCCGTCATCAGGCTCGTCGCCTCGGCCTGGCGGCACTCGGTGTACCGCATGGCGGCCGGCGGGTCGTCGTTGCCCAGCGAGCCGAAGTTGCCGTGGCCGTCGACCAGCGGCACGCGCATGGAGAAGGGCTGCGCCATGCGCACCAGGGCGTCGTAGATCGACGAGTCGCCGTGCGGGTGCAGCTTGCCCATGACCTCGCCGACCACGCGCGCGCACTTCACATAGCCGCGCTCGGGGCGCAGGCCCATCTCGCTCATCTGGTAGACGATGCGGCGGTGCACCGGCTTGAGGCCGTCGCGGGCGTCCGGCAGGGCTCGGGAGTAGATGACCGAGTACGCGTACTCGAGGAAGGAGCCCTGCATCTCGTCGACGACGTCGATGTCGAGGATCCGCTCCTCGTACGAGTCGTCGGGCGGCGGGGTCTTCGTGCTGCGGCGGGCCATCGCTGCCGGCTCCTTGCTGAAGCGTGTGACGGTATCTGACGCGGACCATTGTGGACCGTGGCACTGACAAGCCGGGCTCAGGACCCGGTTTCGGCCGCGGGCCCGGCGCGGGTGGGCGGTCCGTGGCGGCCGCCCGGCCCGGTGCGGGGATGCCCGGCCCGTGCGGGGGCCCGGCCCGGCGGGGCCGCCCTCCCATGATTGCCGCAGGGTACGCCATCCCCCGCCCGAGCCCCTCTCCCGGCTTTCCCTGTGCTCCCGGTTTCTCGCTCTCGGCGTACGACCTCCGGGAACTTCGCCGACCGACCGCACGCTTGCATACAGTGACAGGACCGGCAGGAAACACGCGGTTTCCACGACCGCGTCCGCGATCGGAAGGACGTACATGCCCATGGGTCACACGGCCACAGACCAGGCAGGCACCGGGGGCCTGACAGCGACCGAGCACCGCCTGGCCAACGGCCTGCGCGTGGTGCTCTCCGAGGACCACCTGACCCCCGTCGCGGCGGTGTGCCTCTGGTACGACGTCGGCTCACGCCACGAAGTCAAGGGCCGTACCGGCCTGGCTCACCTTTTCGAGCACCTGATGTTCCAGGGTTCCGCGCAGGTCAAGGGCAACGGCCACTTCGAGCTGGTCCAGGGCGCCGGCGGCTCGCTCAACGGCACCACCAGTTTCGAGCGCACCAACTACTTCGAGACCATGCCCGCCCACCAGCTGGAGCTCGCCCTCTGGCTGGAGGCCGACCGCATGGGCTCCCTGCTGGCGGCCCTGGACGACGAGTCCATGGAGAACCAGCGCGACGTCGTGAAGAACGAGCGCCGTCAGCGCTACGACAACGTGCCCTACGGCACCGCCTTCGAGAAGCTGACCGCCCTCGCCTACCCGGACGGCCACCCGTACCACCACACGCCGATCGGTTCCATGGCCGACCTGGACGCGGCGACCCTGGAGGACGCGCGCACGTTCTTCCGCACGTACTACGCGCCCAACAACGCCGTCCTGTCGGTCGTCGGCGACATCGACCCGCAGCAGACACTCGCCTGGATCGAGAAGTACTTCGGCTCCATCCCCTCCCACGACGGCAAGCAGGAGCCGCGCGACGGCTCGCTGCCCGACGTCATCGGCGAGCAACTGCGCGAGGTCGTCGAGGAGGAGGTCCCGGCCCGTGCCCTGATGGCCGCGTACCGTCTGCCGAACGACGGCACGCGCGCGTGCGACGCGGTCGACCTGGCGCTCACCGTCCTCGGCGGCGGCGAGTCCTCCCGCCTCTACAACCGGCTGGTGCGGCGCGACCGTACGGCCGTCGCGGCCGGCTTCGGGCTGCTGCGGCTCGCCGGGGCGCCCTCCCTCGGCTGGCTGGACGTGAAGACGTCCGGGGACGTCGAGGTGCCCGTCATCGAGGCCGCCATCGACGAGGAGCTCGCCCGGTTCGCCGAGGAGGGTCCCACCGCCGAGGAAATGGAGCGCGCCCAGGCCCAGTTGGAGCGCGAGTGGCTCGACCGGCTCGGCACCGTCGCCGGCCGCGCCGACGAACTGTGCCGGTTCGCCGTCCTGTTCGGCGACCCGCAGCTCGCCCTCACCGCCGTCCAGCGCGTGCTGGAGGTGACGCCCGAGGAGGTGCGGGAGGTCGCCAAGGCCCGCCTGCGCCCCGACAACCGCGCGGTGCTCGTCTACGAGCCGACCGCTCCCGAAGCCCCCGCCGACCAGGACGAGAACGAGGAGGCGGCTCAGTGAGCGAGCTCGCCACGATGGACTTCCACCCCCAGCCCCGGGCGGGCGAGGCCAAGCCGTGGGCGTTCCCGGCGCCCGAGCGCGGCACGCTGGACAACGGCCTGACCGTCCTGCACTGCCACCGCCCCGGCCAGCAGGTCGTCGCCGTCGAGGTCCTCCTCGACGCCCCCCTGGACGCCGAACCGGCCGGCCTGGACGGTGTCGCCACGATCATGGCGCGGGCCTTCTCCGAGGGCACCGACAAGCACTCCGCCGAGGAGTTCGCCGCCGAGCTGGAGCGCTGCGGCGCCACCCTCGACGCCCACGCCGACCACCCCGGCGTCCGGCTCAGCCTGGAGGTGCCCGCCTCCCGCCTGGCCAAGGCGCTCGGCCTGCTCGCCGACGCCCTGCGCGCGCCCGCGTTCGCCGACAGCGAGGTCGAGCGCCTCGTCCGCAACCGCCTGGACGAGATCCCGCACGAGCTGGCCAACCCCTCCCGCCGCGCCGCCAAGGAGCTCTCCAAGGAGCTGTTCCCGGCGAGCGCGCGCATGTCGCGCCCGCGCCAGGGCACCGCGGAGACCGTCGAGAAGATCGACTCCGCCGCCGTACGGGCCTTCTACGAGAGGCACGTCCGGCCGGCCACGGCCAACGCCGTGGTCGTCGGCGACCTCACGGGCGTCGACCTGGCCGCGCTCCTCGGCGACACCCTGGGCGCCTGGACGGGCTCCCCGGCCCAGCCGTCGCCCGTCCGGCCGGTGACCGCCGACGACACCGGCCGCGTCGTCATCGTGGACCGTCCCGGCGCCGTCCAGACGCAGCTGCTCATCGGCCGGATCGGTGCCGACCGGCACGCGCGCGTGTGGGCCGCCCAGGTCCTCGGCACGTACTGCCTCGGCGGCACCCTCACCTCCCGCCTGGACCGCGTCCTGCGCGAGGAGAAGGGCTACACGTACGGGGTGCGCGCCTTCGGGCAGGTCCTCAGGTCCGCCCCGGACGGCTCGGGCGCCGCGATGCTCGCCATCAGCGGCTCCGTAGACACGCCGAACACCGGTCCCGCCCTGGACGACCTGTGGAAGGTGCTGCGCACCCTCGCCGCGGAGGGCCTGACGGACGCCGAGCGGGACGTCGCCGTGCAGAACCTCGTCGGGGTGGCGCCGCTCAAGTACGAGACCGCGGCGGCCGTCGCGAGCACGCTGGCCGACCAGGTCGAGCAGTACCTGCCCGACGACTACCAGGCCACGCTGTACCAGCAGCTCGCCGCGACCGGCACGGTCGAGGCCACCGCGGCGGCCGTGAGCGCCTTCCCGGTGGACCGTCTGGTGACCGTGCTCGTCGGTGACGCCGCCCAGATCAAGGAGGCCGTCGAGGCGCTCGGCATCGGCGAGGTGAAGGTCGTGCCGGCGGAGTAGTCACCACCGGGCGGCGGCCAACGGCACGCGCGCGTAGGGGCCCTGGTGGACCGCAAGGCCACCAGGGCCTCAACGCGTCGGCAAGATGTCCGAATTGGTGCGGAGGTTGCCTGTCTGCCCTGTGGGATGCGCTACAAAAACCGGGATCCGTTTGAGGATTCAAAGCGGCCCCGCATAGCTTCGTGCGGGCTGTTCGTCAGGCAGTGCGCCGCATCCGCGGCACCGGACAGTCATCGCCGAGTCCCCGTACGGCGCGAGCCAGGGGAGCCGGGGACCCACTTGTGAAGTCCCTGGGGTGAATCGGACGCCCGCGCGCCAGCGAGGGGGTCCGTAGGAGACCTTCCTGCTCCGAACCCGTCAGCTAACCCGGTAGGCGAGAGGGAAGGAAAGGACCGCTCAACTTCATGGCGTACACCTGCGCCACCGGGAAGCACCGCCGGCCCAGCCGGATGCAGCGCACCACCGCCCGCGCGGCGGGTATCGCGGCGCTGACCACCACCGGTGTCATGGCCACCGTCTCCTCCGCCCCGGCCTTCGCGGCCGAGCCCACTCCCGAGGAGACCGGGCTGATCCCCGTCGTCACCGCCGGCGAGGCCGTCGCCGAGCAGATCGACGACCAGGTCGCCGTGCAGAAGAGGGCCGCCTTCGAGGAGGCCGCGCGCGAGGCCGCCGCCAAGAAGGCCGCGGAGGAGCGCGAGGCACGCGTGCGTGCGGCCCGTGAGGCCGAGCGCAAGCGTCTGAACGCCTTCGTGCCGCCGATCACCGGTTCCTACGTCTCCACCGGCTACCACGCCAGCAGCTCCCTGTGGTCCTCCGGCAGCCACACCGGCATCGACTTCCACGCCGCCAGCGGCACCTCCGTGCACGCGGTCGGCCTGGGCACGGTCGTCGAGGCGGGCTGGGGCGGTTCGTACGGCAACCAGATCGTCATCAAGATGAACGACGGCACGTACACCCAGTACGGTCACCTGTCCTCCATCGGTGTCTCGGTGGGCCAGCAGGTCACCCCGGGGCAGCAGATCGGCCTCTCGGGCGCGACCGGCAACGTCACCGGCCCGCATCTGCACTTCGAGGCCCGTACGACCGCGGAGTACGGCTCGGACATCGATCCGGTCGCCTACCTCCGCCAGCACGGCGTGAACGTCTGACGACACACGGCGACAGATCGTCCAGCCCCGGCCCACCAGGCCGGGGCTTTCGCCGTTTCCGGCACCCCGCTGTCCAAAAAATATCCCTGGATTCCGGTCCGCCATCGGAAATTCCGGCTCATTGCAATAGAGTCACGGAACACACGTCAATCGTCGACGTTTCACGGGGATTAATGCGGAGGTCGGTCATGCGTATTCCGGCGCACTCGGTGTGCACGGCCATCCGGGACGACATCGTCGCGGGTGTCTACGAGCGCGGCAGCCGCCTCACCGAGGAACTCCTCGCCCGCCGCTACGGCGTTTCCCGTGTCCCCGTCCGGGAGGCGCTGCGCACCCTGGAGGCCGAGGGCTTCGTCGTCACCCGGCGGCACGCGGGCGCGTGCGTCGCCGAGCCGACCGAGCAGGAGGCGGCCGACCTGCTGGAGATGCGCATGCTCCTGGAGCCGCTCGGTGCGGCCCGGGCCGCCCAGCGCCGCACCGAGGCCCATCTGAAGGTGCTGCGCGGTCTCGTCCGGCTGGGCCAGGAGCGGGCCAGGAGGGGCAACAGCGAGGATCTGCGCTCCCTGGGCGGCTGGTTCCACGAAACGCTCGCCCAGGCCTCCGGAAGCCCCGCCCTGACGTCGATGCTGACCCAGCTGCGCCACAAGATCGCCTGGATGTACACCGTGGAGGCGCCGGTCAACCCCGTGGAGTCCTGGGCCGAGCACGGCGCGATCGTGGACGCGGTGGCGCGCGGCGACCAGGAGCGCGCCCGGACGGTCACGGCGCTGCACACCGAGCGGGCGACCGTCGCGCACCGGCTGCGGTTCGCCGGCGGCGCGGACCGCGCCGACCGTGTGAGGACTTCGCAACCTCCCGTAAACATGACGGGCCTGCGGCATTAACACGGGGGCCGTATACAAAGAAGGGATATTCGGCGGAGAGGTATTTTCGCTGCCCTTTTCCTGGCGCGCCCGGAATTCTCGCCGGCGCGCCCTTCGCGTGCCCGGGGACGGGTTTCCGGTTATGCCGCCGGTAATTCCACGGCGCCGCCACGAAAACCTGTGCGAAAAACGGCGAAGCCGCGCCACCGGGAGCGGTGACGCGGCTTCGTGTGCGACTCAGACGGTCTCGGGGAGCTCCTCGAGACCCTCGGCGACCAGCTTCGCCAGCCGGTCGAGGGCGATGTCCGCGCCCTCGGCGTCGGAGGCGAGGACGATCTCCTCGCCACCCTGGGCGCCGAGGCCGAGGACGGCCAGCATGGAGGCCGCGTTGACGGGGTTGCCGTCAGCCTTGGCGATCGTCACCGGGACGCCTGCGGCCGTGGCGGCTCGGACGAAGATGGAGGCGGGGCGGGCGTGGAGGCCCTCGGCCCAGCCGACGTTGACGCGGCGCTCAGCCATGTGTTGCTGCCCTTCGGTTTCCAGGTTGTCTAGACCAGTGTTCCACACGTGAAGCACGGGAGGAACGGGTCGTACGTCCCGTTCCTCGTGCGGTCGCCGGATCGCGGCCTCGATCCGGCTTCCGTCCTCCACAGACTGCCTCGCGCCGTTGTCGTACGCGAGCCGTACGCTGGGCCCCATGCAGAGCGCCTCGGACCGGCACGAGTACCCCGCCCACTGGGAAGCCGACGTGGTGCTGCGCGACGGCGGCACCGCGCGCATCCGCCCCATCACCGTTGATGACGCCGAGCGCCTGGTCAGCTTCTACGAGCAGGTCTCGGACGAGTCGAAGTACTACCGCTTCTTCGCGCCCTACCCGCGACTGTCCGCGAAGGACGTCCACCGCTTCACGCACCACGACTTTGTGGACAGGGTGGGACTCGCGGCCACGGTCGGCGGCGAGTTCATCGCAACCGTACGCTATGACCGCATTGGTGCCGACGGCATGGCCGCCTCCGCCCCCGCCGACGAGGCCGAGGTCGCCTTCCTCGTCCAGGACGCCCACCAGGGCCGCGGTGTCGCCTCCGCCCTCCTCGAGCACATCGCGGCCGTCGCGCGCGAGCGCGGCATCCGCCGGTTCGCCGCCGAGGTGCTCCCGGCCAACACCAAGATGATCAAGGTGTTCACGGACGCCGGCTACACCCAGCAGCGCAGCTTCGAGGACGGCGTCGTCCGCCTGGAGTTCGACCTCGAACCCACTGAGCGCTCCCTGGCCGTGCAGCGCGCGCGGGAACAGCGCGCCGAGTCGCACTCCGTACGGCGGCTGCTGGCGCCCGGCTCCGTCGCCGTCGTCGGGACCGGGCGCGCCCCCGGCGGCGTCGGCCGCAGCGTCCTCGGCAACCTCCGCGAGGCCGGCTTCACAGGCCCCTTGTACGCCGTGAACCGCGCGTTCCCCGAGGACCTCAAGGAGATCGACGGGGTCCCCGCCCACCGCTCCGTGCGCGACATCGCCGACCCCGTCGACCTCGCGATCGTCGCCGTCCCCGCCGACCATGTGCCCGAGGTCGTCACGGAGTGCGGCGAGCACGGCGTCCAGGGACTCGTCGTCCTGTCCGCCGGGTACGCCGAGAGCGGCCCCGACGGGCGCGAACGTCAGCGCGCACTCGTACGGCACGCACGCGCGTACGGCATGCGGATCATCGGCCCCAACGCCTTCGGCGTCATCAACACCTCCCCGGAGGTGCGGCTCAACGCCTCGCTGGCCCCGGAGATGCCGCGTCCCGGCCGCATCGGACTCTTCGCCCAGTCCGGGGCCATCGGCATCGCCCTGCTGTCCCGCCTGCACCGGCGCGGCGGAGGCGTCACCGGCGTCACCGGCGTGTCCACCTTCGTCTCCTCCGGCAACCGCGCGGACGTCTCCGGCAACGATGTCCTGCAGTACTGGTACGACGACCCGGACACCGACGTCGCCCTCATGTACCTGGAGTCCATCGGCAACCCGCGCAAGTTCACCCGCCTCGCGCGGCGCACCGCGGCGGCGAAGCCCCTCGTGGTCGTCCAGGGATCCGGCTCCGCCCCGCAGGGCCACGCCGTACGCGCGACCCGCCTGCCGCACGCCACGGTGTCGGCGCTGCTGCGCCAGGCCGGTGTGATCCGCGTCGACACCATCACCGAGCTGGTCGACGCCGGCCTGCTACTCGCCCGCCAGCCCCTGCCGACCGGGCCCCGGGTGGCCATCCTGGGCAACTCCGAGTCGCTGGGACTGCTGACCTACGACGCCTGCCTCTCCGAGGGGCTGCGCCCGCTGCCGCCGCTGGACCTGACGACGGAGGCGTCGGCGGAGGACTTCCACGCGGCGCTCGCGCGGGCGCTGGCCGACGAGACGTGCGACGCGGTCGTGGTGACGGCCATACCGGCCATCGGCGAGACCTCACCGAGTGACGCGGCGCTCGCTCAGGCCCTGCGCTCGGCCGCGGCCGCGGCCCCCGCCAAGCCGGTGCTCGTCGTCCACGTGGAACTGGGCGGCCTCGCGGCCGCGCTGTCCGCCGCGACGAGCACCGCGCCGCGCGCCGGAGCCACCGCACGCGCGCGTGGGACCACGCCCGACGGGGCCACACCGGACGGCGGGACACCGGATGGCGGGACACCGGATGGCGGGACACCGGCTGGCGGTACGCGGTCGCAGGCCGCCGTCGACGCCCCTGCGGGAGCCGTTGCCGTCGAGTCCGCCAAGGGAGCCGCCGTCGGGGAGGCCGTAGAGGGCACCCACCTCATCCCGGCCTACCCCGCCGCCGAACGGGCCGTGCGCGCCCTCGCCGAAGCGGTGAACTACGCGCAGTGGCGGCGCGAGGCCGCCGACCCCGGCAAGGTGCCGGGGTACGAGGACATCGACGAGAAGGGCGCCGCCCGCCTGATCGACGGGCTCCTCTCGCGCGGCCAAGGCCTCACCCTCGGCACCGACGACACCTGCGAACTGCTCGGCCACTACGGCATCCACCCCCGCCGGGCCATCCCCGCGCCCACCCCCGACGACGCGGCGCGGGCCTCGGGCGCCCTCGGCTATCCCGTCGCCCTCAAGGCCACCGCCCCGCATCTGCGCCACCGCGCCGACCTGGGCGGGGTCCGCCTCGACCTCGCCGACGAGGAGCAACTGCGGCGGGCGTACGCCGAGCTGACCGAGTTGTTCGGAAAGCCGGAGGAGATCCGTCCGGTCGTCCAGGCGATGGCCCCGCGCGGGGTCGACACGGTCGTCCGCGCGGTCATCGACCCGGCGGCCGGGGCCGTGCTGTCCTTCGGGCTCGCAGGGGCGGCCTCCCAGTTGCTCGGCGACATGGCCCACCGGCTGGTCCCGGTCACCGACCGCGACGCCACCTCCCTGATCCGCTCGATCCGCACGGCCCCCCTCCTCTTCGGCTGGCGCGGCTCCACCCCGGTCGACACCCCCGCCCTGGAGGAGCTCCTCCTGCGCGTCTCCCGCCTGGTCGACGACCATCCGGAGGTCGTCGCGGTCACCCTGGAGCCCGTCGTGGTCGCCCCGCACGGCCTCAGCGTCCTCGGCGCCTCGGTCCGCCTCGCCCCACCACCGGCCCGCGACGACCTCGGCCCACGGACACTGCCGGCGTACTGAGCGACGGAGAGCGCGGAAGGACGGCGGTCCTGCCGGGCTCGGGGTGTGCGGGGCATTCGTGGGACGGCGGTCCTGCTGGGCTCGGGCTGCGCTGGGCATGCGTGGGACGGCGGTCACGACGGCCTCGGGCTGCGCGGGATTCCGGCGGGACGGCGACCACGCCGGGCTCGGGCTGCCCGGGGGGTTCCGGCGGGACGGCGACCGCGCCGGGTCCGGGCTCGCCGGGGGATTCCGGCGGGACGGCGACCGTGCCGGGTTCGGGCTCCCCGGGGGGTTCCGTGCCGGGCCCAGGCTCGCCGGGGGGTTCCGGCGGGACGGCGACCGCGCCGGGCCCAGGCTCGCCGGGGGATTCCGGCGGGACGGCGACCACGCCGGGTCCAGGCTCGCCGGGGGATTCCGGCGGGACGGCGACCGTGCCGGGTTCGGGCTCCCCGGGGGGTTCCGTGCCGGGCCCAGGCTCGCCGGGGGATTCCGGCGGGACGGCGACCGTGCCGGGCTCGGGCTCCCCGGGGGATCCTGGTGGGGTCGGCCCGCGTACGCCGTCGGGTCGGCGGAGCGTCCGTGAGCGGTGCCTCGCAGTCAGTGGGTCCCCGTAGGATGGAGCGCATGGCCAAGACCAGTACGACGACCCAGGGGCTGCGCGCGGCGATCGAGCGCAGCGGCTACTACCCGGCCCTCGTGGCCGAGGCGGTGGAGGCCGCTGTGGGCGGCGAGCCCATCCGGTCGTACCTGGTCCACCAGGAGACCACGTTCGACCAGAACGAGGTGCGTCGGCATGTGACCGTGCTGGTCCTCACCGGCAACCGCTTCATCGTCAGCCACACCGACGAGCAGGCCGCCGACACGACCTCCCCGACGCCGTACGCCACGACCTCCACGGAGTCCGTGAAGCTCGGCCGGATCTCCTCGGTCGTGGTCAGCCGCGTGGTCGCCAACCCCGAGTCGTACAAGCCGGGCACGCTGCCGCGCGAGGTGGTGCTGACCATCGGCTGGGGCGCCGTCTCCCGCATCGACCTGGAGCCGGCCGCCTGCGGCGACCCCAACTGCGACGCCGACCACGGCTACACGGGCAACTCGACGGCGGACGACCTCAGCCTGCGCGTCAGCGAGGCGGGCGACGGCCCGGAGACGGTGCGCCAGGCACTCGCCTTCGCCCAGTCGCTCTCCGAGGCCACCGCGGACACCACCCGCTGATGGCGGCGCCCGCTTCCTGGGACGACGTGGAGCCCCTCCCCGTCTCCTCCGCCCCCGTCCCCGCCTACGGCACCGGCTCCCTCGCCGACCTGCTGCCCACGCTGGCCGCCGGACTCGGCGTACCCGGCATGACCGCGGCGATCCCGGAGCTGACCCCGGCCGACCGCAACTGCGTCTTCCTGATCGACGGCCTCGGCTGGGAGCAGATCAAGGCCCACCCGGACGAGGCCCCGTATCTGCACGCGCTCCTCGGCAGCTCGCGCGGCGGCACCGGACGCCCGCTCACCGCCGGCTACCCGGCGACCACCGCGACCTCCCTCGCCTCCGTCGGCACCGGTCTCCCGCCGGGCGCCCACGGCCTGCCCGGCTACACCGTGCGCAACCCGGCCACCGGCGAGCTGATGAACCAGCTCCGCTGGCAGCCCTGGACCTCACCGGCCGTCTGGCAGCCGTACCCCACGGTCTTCCAGCTCGCCGACCAGGCGGGTGTGCACGCCGCGCAGGTCTCCTCGCCCGCCTTCCAGAACACCCCGCTGACCAAGGTCGCGCTCAGCGGCGGAACGTTCCTCGGGCGGCTGACCGGCGAGGAGCGCATGGACGTCGCGGCCGAGCAACTCGCCGCCGGCGACCGCTCCCTGGTCTACACGTACTACGCCGAACTGGACGGCGCGGGCCACCGCTACGGCGTCGCCTCCGACACCTGGCGCGGCCAGCTCATGTACGTCGACCGGCTGGTCCAGCGCCTGGCCGAACAGCTGCCCCCGCGCAGCGCGCTCTACGTCACCGCCGACCACGGCATGGTCGACGTGCCCTTCGACGAGCAGCACCGCATCGACTTCGACGAGGACTGGGAGCTGCGCGCCGGAGTCGCCCTGCTGGGCGGCGAGGGCCGCGCCCGCCACGTCTACGCCGTACCGGGCGCCGAGAACGACGTGCTGACCTGCTGGCGCGAGGTGCTCGGCGAGCAGTTCTGGGTGGCCTCGCGGGACGAGGCGATCGCCGCGGGCTGGTTCGGGCCGCGGATCGACGAACGCGTCCACGACCGGCTCGGCGACGTGATCGCGGCCGCCCGGGACGACGTCCTGATCATCGCCTCCGAGCGGGAGCCGAACGAGTCGGCCATGGTCGGCAACCATGGCTCCATGACCCCTGCCGAGCAGCTCGTCCCCCTGCTCGAAGTACGCTCCTGAAAGTCCAGTGCCCGTCGACGCCCGGTCGGCGTGTCGTCCCCGGAGTCCCGCTCCCTCGGAAAGGTCACCCTCCACTGATGTCCGAACTGGTGTTTTTCTCCGGGACCATGGATTGCGGGAAGAGTACGTTGGCGCTCCAGATCGGGCACAACCGCTCGGCTCGGGGCCTTCAAGGGGTGATCTTCACACGGGACGACCGGGCCGGGGAGGGCAAGTTGTCCTCGCGGCTGGGACTGGTCACGGAGGCGGTCGAGGCCGCGGAGGGCATGGACCTGTACGCGTATCTGATCGACCGGCTGTCCAAGGGCGGCAAGGTCGACTACGCGATCGTCGACGAGGCGCAGTTCCTGGCGCCGGAGCAGATCGACCAGCTGGCGCGGGTCGTCGACGACCTCGGGCTGGACGTCTTCGCGTTCGGTATCACCACCGACTTCCGGACCAGGCTCTTCCCCGGTTCCCAGCGGCTGATCGAGCTGGCCGACCGGGTGGAGACCCTCCAGGTGGAGGCCCTGTGCTGGTGCGGAGCCCGCGCCACGCACAACGCCCGTACGGTGGGCGGCGAGATGGTGGTCGAGGGCGCCCAGGTGGTCGTCGGCGACGTCAACCGCCCGGCGGAGGAGATCGGTTACGAGGTGCTGTGCCGCCGGCATCACCTCCGCCGGATGACCGCCGCCTCGGCCCGCGCGGGCGCGCTGTCCCCCGACGTCCTGCCGGTCACCTCCGCCTGACGGCGGGAATCCTCCCGCGGTTCCGGCCGCCGCGGGGCCGCCGTGCCCTAGGCTCGATGGGCAACCTGTGCGCTGGAACCCCGGAGGGCGTCATGGACCCGATCGCACCCGAACTGCTCATGGCTCTCGCCGGAGGCACCGCGGGTGCGGCGGGGGAGCAGATCTGGGCGTCCCTGCGCAACCTGGTCGGACGACGGTCGTCGGACGGAGAGCCGTACGAGGGCGAGTTGACGGCCCTCGCCGAGGCGGCGGACAGCTCGGAGCGTGCCGCGGAGCTGGCCGAGGCACTGGCGCTCCGCGCCCGGCAGGACCCGGCGTTCGCCGAGGCGCTCGCGGCCTGGCGGCGCGAGGCCGAGGCGCTGGAGCGCACGTCGACCGGCGCGGGCGACGTGAACAACTCGGTCTCCGGGGGCACCCACGGCACCGTCTTCCAGGCGAGGGACGTGCACGCGCAGGGGTCCATCCACTTCGGTGGCAGCCCTTCCGGCCCGGCGGGTGGCAGGGACACGTCCCGCTGACGCGTCGTACCTCTTTGGTCTACTGTGAGCGATGTGTCAGAACGTGTCGAACCCTGCGCGCTCGCAAACGAGTTCACCGCGGCACTCGCTCGTCAGCAACAGCTCGCGGAGCGACGTGAGGAGGTCGTCACCAGGCTGCACGACGAGGTCGAACGGCTGCGCCGGGGCGAGACCGAGGCGGCGCTCGATCTTGTGCGCCACTCCCTGATCCGGCTCCACGACCAGATCCTGCGCCAGGCCGACCACGTCACCGGCCCGCTCGACGCCGACGAACTGCGGGCACTGCTGACCGCGCTGGCCGACGAGGCGGCGGACACCGTGGCCAGGACCGGTGCGGAGCGGTACGCCCCCGGCCCTGGCGAGCCCTTCGACATGGCCCTGCACCGGCCGGTCGGCCGTGCCGTCGCCGCGGGGCCCGAGCAGGACCGGACGGTGGCGCGTGTCGTGGCGGCCGGATTCGCGCAGGGGGAGCGGATCGTGCGCAAGGCCGACGTCGTCGTCTCCCGGTGGGAACCGGAGTCCCCCGGGGACGTCCCCGTCTCCGGCGGGCTCGACGGCACGGCTGACAAGGACGACTGACAAGGACAACTGACGAGACAACGGACGGGGCGGACGCGACGCGCGGTCGTCCCGGTGGCGGGAGACCGTATGGCCGTCTACGGCATCGACCTGGGGACCACATACTCCTGCGTCGCACGGGTCGACGACGTCGGCAGACCGACCGTGCTGCGCAACCTCGAAGGAGCGGACACCACGCCCTCCGTCGTCTACTTCGAGAGCGCCGAGAGCGTCGTCGTGGGGCAGAGCGCCAAGGACGCCGCCGTCCTCGACCCCGAACAGGTCGTGCAGCTCATCAAGCGGGACATGGGCGACGCGGTGCCGCGCGAGTTCCACGGCCGCACCTACACACCCGAGGAGATCTCCGCGCGCATCCTGCGCAAGCTCGTCGACGACGCGAAGGCCTCCGGCGGCGACGAAGCGCGTGACGTGGTGATCAGCGTGCCCGCCTACTTCGGGCTCGCCGAGCGGGATGCCACCCGCAAGGCCGGCGAGATCGCCGGACTGCGCGTCCTGGACGTGGTGGCCGAGCCCATCGCGGCCGCGCTCGACTACGGGGCCCTCGAAGGAGACGAGGAGCGCGGGGACCGGGCCATCCTCGTGTACGACCTGGGCGGCGGCACCTTCGACACCACCGTGCTCACCCTGCGCGGGCGCGAGCTGACCGTGCTGTGCACGGACGGCGCGAAGGAACTCGGCGGCAGCGACTTCGACGACCGCATCGTGATGCACCTGGTGGAGCGTTTCCGTGAGCGCTTCCCGGACGTCGACGATCCGCTGTCCGACCCCCAGTCGGAGACGCAGCTGCGCAAGGACGCCGAGGACGCGAAGAAGGCGCTGTCCTTCCGCGAGCGCTACACCGTCCGCGTCATGCACCAGGGCAGGGTCGAACCGGTGGAGCTGACCCGGGGACTCGTCGAGGAGCTGACCGGCGACCTGCTCGACCGCACCGTCGACATCACCCGCCGCACCGTCGAGCTGGCCGCGGAGCGCGGTGTGACGTCCTTCGACGAGGTGCTGCTGGTCGGCGGCGCCACCAAGATGCCCGCCGTCGCCGCCACCCTGCGCGCCCAGTTCGGCTTCGAGCCCCGGCTGCACAACCCCGACCTCGCGGTGGCCCGAGGCGCCGCGCTCTACGCCCTCGACCGGGCCGCGTACATCCTCTCCAGCGGTGAACTCCCCGCCGACCTGGCGCCGGACGTGCCGGAGACCGGCCTCACCCACCGGCCCTACGACATCTCCACCGTCGCCTCGCGCGGCTACGGCATCAAGGTCACGGACATCGACACCGGCCGGGAGTACGTCACCCACCTCGTGCACGCCAACGACACCCTGCCGGCCTCCGTGACCGACGACTTCCACACCCTCCGCGACGGCCAGCGGCAGGTCCGGATCCAGGTGATGGAACAGGCGGGCGCGGTGGAGTCGGAGGAGCTGGACCACAACACCGTGGTGGCTCAGGGGACGCTGAAGATCCCACCGGCGAAACCCGCGCGCTGGCCCTTCCAGTGCGTGTTCGAGCTCGACACCTCCGGGCTGCTCACCGTCGTCGCCACCGAGCGCGAGACCGGCGAGCAGATCGAGATCTCCCTCCAGATCGGAGGTCTGTCCCAGGAGGCGGTCGACGACGCGCGGGTCGCGATGAGCCGCCAGCGGATCGGCTGATCGCGGGGAGGACGGGGGAACAGGGGCCGTGGCCTTCGACGAGGTGCGCTACCGGCGCGAGGTGCTCGACGCCGGGTTGCCCGTCACCGAGGACCTGCGCACGCGCTACCAGCTGCCGCGGCACCTCGACGGGCCCGCGGTCGCCGAGACGGTCGCCGCGGTCCGCGCCTGCTGGCGCCGCAGCCGCGCCCGGCTCAAGTACCGTGCGGTCATCGACCAGTTGGAGGCCGGGTACCTCACCCACCGGCCCCTGCTGGACGCGGCCGCCGCCGGGGATCCCGGACCGCTGCGGGCCGCCCTCGCGGCGCACGGCCGACGCGCCGAATCCGAGCGGGCCCGGCTGCGCGCGGCCCTGGAGGAGGCCACGGGCGGGCTCGGCATGCTCGCCGCGCGCACGGTCGCGGAGATCGCCGCCGCCCACCGCGTCCACGAGGATCGGGTGAAGGACCTGCTGGCCGAACTGGGGCTGCGCATCACCGAGCCCGACCCGCTGCCGTCGTCGGTGCCGCATCCGTCGTACGTGCGCTGCGCCGGGCACCTGGAGGCGCTGGGCCTGCGGCATCTCGGCGACTTCCTCGCGACGGGCACACCCGGCGGGCGGACCGAGCGGCCCGTACGCGTCTTCGAGGCGCTCCCGGCCGACCCGCCGACCGTCGAGGCGGCGGCGCGCCGCTGGGGCCGGCTGCCGCACGGCGCCGCGCACACGGCGGCCCAGGCCGTGATCGCCGCCGTCCGCGGTGTACTGACCGAGCAGGGGCCCGAGGGAGTCACCCGGATCCTGCTCCACGAACTGGCGACGCCCCTGCGGACGCGGTACGCCGCGCGCGCGACCCCGGCCACGCTCCTGGCGTACGCGGTGGACGAGCTGTCCGTCGCCGAGCACGACGCGCGGCGACTGGTGTTCGCCGTGCTGCACGAGGCGGCCGGCGATCCGGTGGCGGAGCGGCTGCGCCGCCTGGCCGCGGACGGACGGCTCGCCGAGGCGGCGGCCGTGGCGGACCGGCTGCCGCCCGGCTCGCTCACCGAGGACGTACGCGCGCTGGCCGAGCATGTGCGCGCGAGACTCGCCGAAGCGCGCGCCCTGGTGGACCGCGCCCGCCGACTGCCCTCGGCCGAGGCGGACCGGGCCTGGGACCTGCTGGAACAGGCCGAGGCCGCGGTCGGTGATCTGCCGGGGATCGACGCCGTGCGCCGCGGTCTCGCGGTCCGCCCGGTGTCCGGGCTCACCGCGACCCCGGACGGTGCGGGCGTCACCCTCCGCTGGCGGCCCTCTCCGTCCACGGCGGGCGAGCCCGAGTACGTCCTGCTGCGCACCGAGCGGCGCCCGCCCCACGACGGGGCCGACGGCACGGTGCTGCCGTCGCCGTCGCCGCGTGACACCTCCTACGTGGACCGCTCGCCCCCGGCCTGCGTCCCCCTGTACTACGCGGTCGCCGTGCGCCGGGCCGCCGAACCCGGCAGCGCCCTCTCCCCGCTCGCCGTGGGCGGGCCCGTCGTGCACCGGCCCGAGGTCACCGCCCTCCACCTGCGCCCCGGGGACCGTCGGATCACCGCCGACTGGACCTGCCCCGACCGCGCCCGGACCGTCGAGGTCGTCCGGACCGGGCCGCGGGACGACGAGGTGCGCGTCGCCGCCCGCCGCGACGGCTTCACGGACGGCGCGCTCGTCAACGGCACGACGTACGGCTACCGCATCCGCGTCGTCTACCGCGCCGACGACGGACGGGACGTGCGCACGGAAGGTGTCCGGCGCACCGCCACGCCGCTCGCGCCGCCCGAGCCGGTCACCGGCCTGGACATCCGCTTCCTGGACGGTCACCTCCTGGCGCGCCTCGACCCGCCGCCCCACGGCGAAGTGCGGCTGTACGGCTTCGACGTCGTGCCCCCGTGGCCGGCCGGCACCCGGCTGCGCACGGCGGAACTCCCCGGCCGTCCGATCGTGACGCACCCCGTTCCGGAGGGACTGCGGTTCGCGCCGCCGGGCCGGCCCACCATGCTGCTCGCGGTCACGGTCGTCGGGGAACGCGCCGTCACGGGAGCACACGCCCCGGCCGCCGCTCCGGCGCTCGGCACCCCCACGCTCACTCGGCACGGCGGCACGGGCGTGGCACTCGTCTTCGACTGGCCGCCGGACAGCGGCGACGAGGTCGAGGTCACCTGGCGTACCCCCGGGGAGGCGGGCGAGCAGCGGCGCACCGTCACCCGCGCCGCCTACCGGCACGAGGCGGGCGTACACCTGCCGGTCGCGGACGGCGCCGGGGTGGAGGTCGAGGTGCGGCCGATCGCCGTGCTCGCCGGGCTGCCCGCGTACGGCCCGCCGAGCACGGCCGTGCTGCCGGCACGCGCCGACGTCGACTACCGGCTGGAGCGCCACGGCCTGCCCGGACGCCGCACCGTCACCGCCGTGTTCACGGCGCGCACCACCGTACGGGCCGAGCGGCTGCTGCTGGTGCGGACGCGCGGCCAAGTCCCGCCCCTGGAGCCCGCCGACGGTGACGTCCTCGCGGAAGCCGCCGACGTGACGCTCGGTCCGGGACGGGACGTGAGGCTGTCGGCGCGGCTGGCCCGCGGGCCGGGCGGCCGGCTGCGCTGCTTCGCCGTCGGCGAGGGACTCGTGCTGCGCGACCCGCCGCAGCACACGCTCGAGGTCACCTAGGGGGAGTGGACGTGAGAAGGCCGTGGCGCCGCACGTGGGTGTGCCCGCACTGCTTCCGGAGCATCACCCGAGCCCGGATCGAGTACGTCTGCCCCGGCAGCCCCGCCTGTGCCGAGGACCGCCGCCTCGCGTCCGCCGATCCACGGGCCGGTTCGGCGGTCTGCGGCACCTGCGGCCGCACCACCGGCCGGCTGCGCTGCATCGCCTGCGCGGGCCGGCTGCCGGAGGGCTATCTGCGCACCCCCGGAAAGCTGGTGGCGCTCGCCGGACCGGTCAGCTCCGGCAAGAGCACCTACATCGGCGTCCTGGTGCACGAACTGCTCCACCGGCTCGGCGCCGAACTCGACGCCGCGCTGCTCCCCTGCGACGACGCCACCATGGCCGACTACCACGAACGGTACGAACGGCACCTGTACGAGGAGCAGCACACCGTTCCCAAGACCGCCGAGCACGACGCCGGCCGGCCCCTCGTGCACCGCCTCAGCCGCACCCGGCGAGGCCGCTTCGGACGCGCGCGCCAACAGGTGCTCACCCTGGTCTTCCTGGACACGGCCGGCGAGCACTTCGCCTCCCGCGACCGTATGGAGACCCAGTTGCGCTACTTCGTCGCGGCCGACGCCGTCGTCGTCCTCGTCGACCCGCAGGACCTGCCCGGCGCACCGGTGAAGGACGGCGACGGGGTGCCGGGACGGTCGGGTGACGTGCTCGCCCGGGTGCTGGGCCATCTGGGCGGCGGCGGGAAGGTGACCGTGCCGGTCGCGGTCGCCCTCACCAAGGCCGACCTCCTGTGGCCGCACCTGCCGGACAACTCCCCACTGCACCGCACCCGTAGCCCCGGCCCCGTCTTCGACGCCGACGACCGCGCCGCCGTCCATGCCGAGCTGCAGGCTCTGTTGCGGCGCTGGCAGGAACACCAACTCGACGCGCGGCTGAACGAGTTCTGCGCCGACTACCAGCTGTTCGCGCTGTCCACGCTCGGCACCGCCCCCCGGCAGGGCGGCGCCCTCGGACTCGGCGGCGTGGTCCGCCCGCACCGGGTGGAGGACCCCCTGATGTGGCTGCTGCACCGCTTCGGCGCCCTCGACCGGGGACGGGGGTGATCCGCATGGCAGGACAGGCGCACTACACGTCCGCACCGCCCTCGGCCGACGCACCCCACGGCGGCTTCCGCTTCACCGCCGTCTCCCCGGCGGCCCGCCCCGCCCTCGAGACCCTGCGCCCGCTGACGGGATACCCGCGACCGCCGGGCGCGGACCGGCACCACCCCTTCCCCGTGGCCTTCGCCTACGACCGACCGGACGACGGAGCGGCCGTGCTGACCCGCACCCGCTGCACCGGCCAGGACTACACCGGCCGCTGGGGCAACCACTTCTGCCACGTCCTGTACGCCACCCCCGACGAACTGGCCGGTCTGCGCCCCGTCGAGCTGTGGGACACCCCTCACTGGGCCCCGGCGCCGGCGCAAGACGACGGCCATGACCTGCCCGACCTCGCTCAACTCCTCCCCGGGAGCGCCGTCGGACCCGATCGGGTGGGCCGTCTGCTGGCCGGCCTCGGCGTCCCCGGCCTCCGCCTCCTGGAGCGGCTGCTCACCGCGGCCCTGCGGGCAATGGCCGGCGAGGGCCCCGGTGCGACCCTGGTCTCCGCGGACGCGGACCGCGTCGTCGACTGGATCGCCGCCGTCTCCTACACCCTGCCCGCGGGCCTGGCCGCGCGGCTGACGTTCACGACGTACACCGCGCGGCCCGAGGACGACCGCCGCCATCTGACCGGAACCGGGCCGGAGACCGCCGACCGGGCCGCGGGTCCGGTGTTCCACCTCGACCGGCCGGCCGGGGACGGCTGTCCGGAGCCGAGCCCCACGGCACGGTTCCTCGCGGGCGCGCTGGGCACCGGGCGCCTCGACGTCCTGGACGCCGTCGCGGAACTCTGGGACGCGGGCCCGGCCGACGGTGTCGAGGCGGGCGTACGGCGGCTGCGGGCCGGGTGCGCGCTGCTCGCACCGGACGGCGACACGGGGGCCCTCGGCAGGAAGGACGCACGGCTCGGGGACCTCGTACGTGCCATCGCGGAGCTGCGCCCGCGGGAGGCGGGACTGGCTCCCGAGCGCCTGCGGGACGCCGTCGCGCGCCACCTCGCCGACCGGACCGCACCGCTCGGCGACGTACCGGCCGCGCTCGCTCCCCTGCCCGGCCCGTACCGGTCGGCCGTCCTCACCGGGCTGCTGACCGCCCTCGAAGCCACCGCCGGACCACGGACAGCCGCCCTGGACACGCAGACCCTCGCCTCCCTCGCCTCCCTCGTGGACGAAGCACCGGAGGCGTTCGCCGCCGCCCCCGCCACCGCGCTGCACGTACTGCGCCGCGCACCCGGCGAGCCCCGCCCGGCCGCGCTGAGGATCCTGCGGCTGTTCCGAGAGGGGCTGTGGGAGGAGACGGAGACCTACGAGGCGCTGCGCGATCTGGTGCGGGCCGAGGAACCGGAGCGGGCGCCACGGCCGCTGTGGCGACGCGGGCCGGCCCGGGAGAGGGACTGAACCGTGGCCAACCCCGTGATCCTGCTCCTGATGACCGCGCTGCTCGTCGTCCTGGTCGTCGGCTACGGCGTCCTCGTCACCCTGCCCCTGCTGGTGTGGACCCAACTGCACACCGTCTGGCGGACCTTCGGCCGGGCCCCCCACAGCCCACCCGACCCGCACGGCGAACCGGCCACCCCCGGCTACCTCCGCGTCACCGCCCCCCGCGACCTGCGCGCCACCTGGTGGGACGGGCTCGAACAGCACGAACGTCTGATGGGCGACGCCGAGCGGTTCATGGTCGACCGGGTGGGCGACGCCTTCCGCCGGTCGCAGCGGAGCGGGACCGGCGGGCAGGGCTGCCTGATGCTCTTCCTGCGCCCGGCCTTCCTGCTCACGGCCGTCGCCGTCGTGCTGACCGCGACCGCGCTCAGCATCCTCCCGCTGCTGTTCGCGCTGCTCGTGTGGGCGCTGTGCTGTGCGCTGTGGACCCTGTGGTGGGCGGTGTGGGCGGCCGTCGCGCGGACGGGGCGCGCGCTGCGCGGCGGGCCGGCGCCCTGCCCGTACACGGGCTGCGGCCGCACCGTCCACCGTCCGGTCCGGCTGTGCCCCACGTGCCGGGCACGACACCGGCAGTTGGTGCCCAACCGGTACGGCGCCTTCCGGCACCGCTGCCGCTGCGGCACCCGCCTGCCCGCCGTCCTCGGCACGCACCGGCTCGACGCGTGCTGTCCGCACTGCGGGAACGCGCTGCCCGCCGGCTACGAACGGGCACGGATCGTCGTGCTCGTCGGGGGCTCGGCCGCGCACCGCGGCGCGGTGCACCGGCAGGCGCTGGCCGAGCTGGGTGCCACGGCCGCGGCAGAGCCGCCGCTCGTACGCACGGCCGGCGCCCCGCCCGTCCTGTGCTGCGACCCGCCCGGTGACGCGTACGGCAGCCAGGAGTCGGTGGCCGCGCTGGACGTGCTGCGGCATGCCCGTGGACTGCTGCTGGTGGTGGACGACCCCGCCGCGCACAGCGACGCCGTGCACGCCGTGACCCGCGTCCTGCACGTCCTCACCGCCCAGCCCGCGCGGCGCCGTCCGCACCGGTGCGCACTGCTCCACACCCGGACCGCGCACGGCGACGACACCGCCGTGCGCGCCCGGCTGGAGGCGGACGACGGCGGCCATCTGCTGCGCGCCCTCGACGCCACGGGCATCCCGGTGCGCTGCGTTCCCGCCTCGGCCCTCACGGGGACCCTGGGGTGGCTCGCCGGCACGACCGGTACGGCGGGCTCCGGGCAGAGCATGACGCCTCCGCCCCTGCGCCGGCCCGACGACACGGCGGTCCGCCTCCCCCGGCACCGCGCCGCCCGGCACAGCCTCCTGCTCACCCACCTCGCCGGCTACCTGGTCATTCCGCTCGCCCTGGTCCTCCTGGAGACAGGCGTGCTGCCGCCGGACGCTCTCCTCGGCCTGCCCGAGAGATACGACAAGTGGCGCCATCCGCTGACCGCTTCGGTCCGCGAGGTCGATCTCACCGCGGCAGCCACCCGGGACTGGCCCAGGCTCAGCGCCAGTTACTCGGCGCCGGGACATCCGCCCTCCGCGGCCCTGCCGGGCCACGCGGGCTACTGGTCGGTCAAGGGAGCCCCGAAGAAGAACAACTGGCTGAGGCTCGACTTCGGGATGCCGCTGCCGCTGAGCGAGGTGTCGGTGGACTTCGACCCCGACAGCATCGAGTTGCTCGGGCCGGATGTCGGCGTGGACGGCCAGGTCGGTGCCCGCGACATCCTGTTCCCGCCCGGGCACTCCCGCGAGCAGAAGCTGGGTGCCTACTTCACCAAGACGTACGGCTACGACATTCCCGTCCCGGAAGCCGTCGACTCCGTCCGCATCGGCCTGGGCTCTTTGCTCGACAAGGAGGGCGGCGAAGAACAGCGGCTCCGCCTGCGCGAGTTCAACATCCGCTGGACCAGCTCCGACGCCCTGCGTCTGCACCCGGCGGACGGCGGCCGGCTCCTCGTGGAGAACGCCACCGCCCGCGCCCTCGCCCTCACCGTACGACCGCCCCTGCTGCCGGCGGGCTGGCGGGCCACCCTCGTCGGACGGCCGCCCCGGACCCTCGGAGCACACGACACCTACGAGGCGCGCTGGCGGCTCACGCCCCCCGACGGGACCACGGGCCGCGTTCCCATCGCCTACGCCGTCGACATCAGCGAGGACGGCCGGACGGTGACCGCACGCTGCCTGGCCCTCCTCACGGACTCCCTGGACACCGAGCCGCTCTGCTGAGGGCTCAGAGCCTGTGTCATATCCCCGGCCGGGCGCGCGGCGTCTGGCACGCGCTCCCCCAGAGGGGGGACCCCCAGCCGCGTTGCCGAAACGCCCACGTGGCTCCTCCCCCACTCTCGAATGCGCTCGAGCGGGGGCACCCCCATCGAGGGCGCTCCGGCGCCTTGCGATCTGGGGGTGCCCCCTCTGGGGGTGCCCCCTCTGGGGGAGCACCAGACGCCGCGCACTGATCCGGCCGGGGATATGACACAGGCTCTCAACGGCCCCCGGACGACGCCGTCCCCGTCCAGCGGGGCCCCGCGAAGTCGGCCAGGGCCGCGCCGAGGTCGGGATCCGCCCGCGGCGAGAAGCCGAGCGGCAGGACGAAGTACCACCCCTCGCCCATACGGGAGCGGCGGGGCGGGCGTGGGGCGTCGGCGAGCAACCGGACCTGGAGTGCGTAGAACCGCGCATCCCGGCCCCGGACGATCGCGCGGCGCACGGTGATCTCCTCGACGTGCCGCCACGCGTAGGAGCGCCGCTTGCGTCCGATCAGGGAGGTGACGCCGTCCCGGGTCAGCTCCAGCTCCAGCCGCCGTCGCGGCATGAGCAACCCGGCCACGGTGATCACGGCGCCGAGGAAGGGCCACAGGAGCAGCGCCACCCACGCCTGGGCCTGCTGCCACTGGCCGGACACGGTCATCCGGACGGCGAAGACGCCCATCAGCGGCCCCAGCACCGCCCAGTGGGCCAGCGGCAGCCTCCTGGACCGACCGCGCAGGTGGTAGTGGTCCGCGGTGCGTTCCACCGTGAAGTGGCCGGAGTCCGTGAGCGCGGGCACGCGGTCCGCCTCGGCGCGGGGGGAGGCGCCGCCCTCGACCCGCTCCTGAGCGCGCTGTCCCGCCAGGTGGTCCTGGAGCCGCCGGTTGCGGAAGCGGTACGTCCCGCCCGACCACTGCAGCAGGCCGGCCGTGCGCGCGTCCCCGAGGAACGTCATCAGCGGCCAGGGCACCCGGCCCGTCGCCGCGAGCGAGCACTTGGCGAGCATCCAGCGGCTCCACGGACTGAGCAGCACGAACGTCGCCGAGGCCCCCGCCCAGCCCGCGAACGCCGGCCACCACCCGTCGCTTCCGCCGAGCCAGAAGAACGCACCCGAACCGATCCCGATCAGCGGCGCCACCAGCGTCAGCGTGGTGACGAGCGCGGACTGTTCGCCGCGCAGCAGTGCGTCGGGAGTGGCGGCGTCCACGGTGTCGGCCGGAGCCGCGTACACGATGGTCAGCAGGACCGGCAGCACACCGCCGACCGAGAACCAGACCAGGACGGCGTCCGGTGCCACGAAGACGTACAGGGCGAGCATGAGGACGACGAGGGCGGGACCGCCCACCAGCGCCGCGAGGCGGACCCGCGGCCCCACCCGCGAGGTCTGGTCGAGGGCGCGCAGGGCGTGGATGAACAGCAGGGGGTTGGCGCTGCGCCGCGGCTCGCCGATCCGATGCCCGAACCAGGAGGCCGTCACGGACCGCGCGATGCCCGCGAAGAGGACCCCGCCCCACACCGGCGACGTTCCGGCGAGGTCACCCAGCACCGAGTCCTCCGCATAGCCGGACATGACGGCCTTGATGACGAAGGAGAGCAGGATGCCCGTCGCGAGCAGCGCGGGCACGGCGAGCAGCCGGGGCAGCGGTGCCTTGTACAGCCGCCACCAGGCCAGCTCCGACTCCTCGCGACGGCTCATCAGCCGTGCCAGGTACGCGAGCCAGACGCCGGCCCGTTCGGCGTCCCAGGCGCGGGGCGGGTGCAGCCGACCGGGCTCAGGGGGGCGGGACGGAAACGCGGCGGGCACGATCCGGTCGAGCAGATGCGCCTCGACGGCGGCGCGGGTCGGGAACCGCCTCCGGTCCGCCAACTCCCCGGGATCCGCCGGCTGCCGCTCGTAGGACCGGCGCACCAGCCACACCATCAGCGGACTGGTCAGGGCCCAGGCGGCCGGCGCGGAGGGTTCCCTGCGCAGGGTCTCCAGCAGGCGTGACCAGGCCGCCGCGCGAGCCGGGGGCCGGGCCCTGCGGAGGTAGTCCGCCACCTCGTCGGGGCGCAGCGGCAACGACTCGATCACCGTCGCGTGCCGCAGCCCCTTGCCCTCCTGGTCGAGACGCTCGTACTCGGCCGTGCGGGACACCAGCACCGCGTCCCCCGTGCCGCCGAGGCCGGCGTTGAGCCGGTCGAGCACCTCGGCGCGGCGGTGTGCGGGAAGTTCGTCGAGACCGTCGAGGACGGGCAGCACCCGCCGCTCGAGGACGAGCCGACGGGCCGGGTGGACGCCGTCCACGGGCGGCAGACCGGGGTGGTCCTGGCGCAGCCGGTCCACCAGCCAGTCGGTGAGGGACTGCCGACGGGTGTCCCAGGACTCCAGCGACACCACGAGCGGCACCGGCACGTCGGTCTCGCCCTGGGTGAGCCGGCGGGCGAGGAGTTCGAGGGTGAGCAGGACGGAGAGCACGGTCTTGCCGGACCCGGCGGCACCCAGCACGACCAGCCGCCGCCGGGGCCCGAGCCTGAGGAAGGTCCCGGCGATGGTGTCGGTCCCGGAGCCCGCGGGCACGTACTCCCCGGCGGACGCCACGCGCCGGCTGGGCGTCCAGCGCACGGGCAGCGGTTCGGGATCGGTCATGTCCCAGGCGTCCGCCTCGGCCCGCCACCGGAGCAGGAGACTGCGGGCGAGCCGCCGCTCGGCCGCGGCCAGCGGGGCGTCGTCATCGGGTGGCGGAGACTCCACGCGCAGCGTCAGATGGAGATCGCCTTCGAGGATCCCGATCTGCACCAGATACTCGGCCGTGCAGTCGACCGCGGTGTTGCTGATGTGCGGCACACCGCCGGAGTCCGCCCGTCCCGCCATGTACGTCCGCCCCCGTCGTCGCCCTTCCCACTGTACTGAGCGGGATTTCTGTACCGATCAGGATTTCGCCGGGTCCCCGTGCAGACGGACCGTGCTGAGGATCTTCATGATCGTCGAGTCCGGCACCTCGTCCTGCCCGCCCGTGTCGGCGACGAGGCTCCAGGCGACGAACTCGCCCGCGGAGTTCTTGAAGCCGAACATGACGGCCTTGCCGTCGCTCGCGCACCTGCCCTTCCGGGGCGTGTTCCCGGACCGGGACCAGGCGATGCTGCCCTTGACGCCGGACCGGGTCGTGTACGGCTTCGCCGTCCTGTCGGTGGTGATGCTCTTCTTGTCCGGCTGCGTGTAACCGCCGTAGATCCACAGGCCCACCTCGTTCAGGACGGCGTCGGCGGTGTTCCTGGCGCCCTTTTCACCCTTGGTGCCCGCCACCGCCCGCACGAAGCCGTCCACGCGGCCGTCCTTGTCGTCGTCGGACAGGCACCAGTTCTCCTTGAAGACCGCCGTTCCGCCCACGGCGATGAGGAACTTGCCCCAGTTCTCGGGGTCGTCGTGGTCGAGCTTGTCGTCCCCGAAGGCGAACAGCAGGTCCGGATCCTTGACGTCCCAGTCCGGAGGTACGTCGAAGGCCGTGCCCCACTCGGGGTTGACGACCACCTTCCAGCCCGGGACGGTCGGCTTCGCGGTCCCGGTGCCGCCCGGGGTGCCGGACGCCGACGCCGTCGCGCTCTGCGAGGCACTCGCCGACGCCTTCGCGTCGGTGCTGCCGGCGACGCCGGCCTTCTCGCCGCCCAGGAGCAGAGAGCCCGTGAGGCCGACGGTGACGACCACGGTCGTGGCCGCGGCGACGGCGGCGGCCTTCGCCCGGTTCCCGCCGCCCCCGCCGGACGGCTGTCCTAACCACATGGTCGTCCACCATAGGTGCGGGCCGTCCCCCCAAGGGAGCCCCAGTTGCGGGCCGTCCCGAAGGAAGCCCCACGGCGCCGCTTCACCGAAGGACCGCCCCCCTCGGCAGGAAGCCGTCCGTGTGCCGGGGGTACGGCGGCTCGTGGTGGTCGAGGAGGCGGCGGGGCCGATCCGGCGGCCTGCTCCGCTCGGGCACGTCGCCGTCCGGTGTCCGGGGGACGCGGCCCGGCCGGTGCTCCTGGTGGGCGGCGTGGCGGACGAGCGTGAGCCACAGGCGCAGGGCACGTTCCACCGCGGCCCAGCGGTCGGCCGCGGAGTCCTCGGCGTAGGCCCGTTCCTCGGCGTACAGCCGTACGAGTTCGTGGAAGCGGTAGCGGATCCGGCCGGTGTCGTCGGGATCCAGGACCTCCAGCAGGTGGGCCTCCACCAGTGCCTCGACCAGCCGTTCGGCCTCGGCGACGGAGACCCCGAGCAGGGGCGAGCCCAGCCAGGGCGCGAGGTCGACCGGCCCCAGCAGGCCCAGGCGCCGGAAGGCCAGACGTTCCGGCGTGGACAACCCCCGGTAACTGCGCGCGATTCCGGTGCGTACGTCCAGATCGCCGGCGCACAGCTCGTCCAGTCGGCGGTGTTCGTCGCGCAGCCGCGAGGCCAGCCCGGCGAGCGGCCACCGGTCGCGGGCGCCGAGCCGGGAACCCACGACGCGGATCGCGAGCGGCAGCCCACCGCACAACCGCGCGATGTCGAGCGCGGCCGACGGTTCCGCGGCCACCCGGTCGGTGCCCACCAGATGACCGAGCAGCTCGGTCGTGGGCCGCGGGCCGAGGGCTCCCAGTCCGACCCGGGCCGACGCGTCCAGCCCGGTCAGGTGCCGGCGGCCGGTGACCAGCGCGGCGCTGCCGCCGGCCCCCGGCAGCAGCGGCTGGACCTGGCGGTCTCCGGCGGCGTCGTCGAGGACCACCAGGACCCGGCGGCGGGCCAGCATCGTGCGATAGAGCGCGGTGCGTTCGGAGAGGGCACCGGGCACGTGCTCCGCGCGGACGCCCAGCGCACGCAGGAACTCCGCGACGACCTCGCCCGGATGCGCGGCACGGGCGGGATCGGCGCCGCGCAGGTCCGCGTACAGCCGCCCGTCGGGGAAGGACGTCGCCACCCGGTGTGCGACGTGCAGGGCGAGCGCCGTCTTGCCGACACCGCCCATCCCGTGCACGACACAGACCCGGCCGGGGACCTCCGCACCGGAGCCGCCGGCCTGGGTGAGCGCCGTGACCAGACGCTCCGTCTCCGCCCGCCGGCCCGTCAGACGGCCCACCGCGGCGGGCAACTGCTCGGGCACCCGGAGCCCGGCGGTGGCGGCGGCTGGTTCCGGGGTGAGCCGGGGGAGGCGGTTGCCGGGGCCGAGCACGTCGGCGGCCAGCAACTGCGCGTGCAACTCGGTCAGTTCACGCCCGGGCTCGACACCGAGTTCCTGCCGCAGCAGCCTGCTGCAGTCCCGGTACACGGCGAGGGCGTCCGCCCGGCGCCCGGCCCGGTACAGGGCCACCATCAGCAGACCTCGTAATCGCTCCCGCAGCGGATGCTCGGACACCAGCCGGGTCAGCTCACCGATCAGTTCCGCACCGCCGCCCGCCTGGAGCCTGGCGTCCATCAACTGCTCGGCGGCGGCGGTCCGCATCTCCTCCAGCCGGGTCGCCTCCACCCGCAGCGCGGGGGTCCTCGGACCGCCCAGGGCGGGGCCGCGCCACAGGCCCAGTGCCCGCTCCAGGGTGTCGGCCGCCGCCGCGTGCCGGCTGCGCCCCGTCTCCATCCGGCTCCGCTCGACCAGGTCCTGGAAGAGCCACAGGTCCAGCTTCTCCGCCTCCGGCTGGAACAGATAGCCGCTGGGCCGGGTCACGATCACCGGTGCGCGCCCGGGGCGGTGCAGCACCCGGCGCAGGGCCGCCACATAGCTCTGGACCAGTTTCGCGGCGGTGGCCGGCGGCTCCTCCCCCCACACCGCGTCCACCAGGCGGTCCACCGGCACGACACGGCCGGCGTCGACCAGGCCCGCGGCCAGCAGCGCGGTCGGTTTGCGCGCGAAGGACGGAAGTCTCCGTCCTGCCCCCCACACCTCCACCGGTCCCAGCACCCGGAATTCCATGCGTCCCCCCACGAATCCCCCCGACGCGCCGGAGCGTGCACGCGCCGCTGTCTCGGTCTGCGGCCAACGATGCCGCGCGCTACCCGCGTGGCGCCAGAGTCCCGCCGAGCCCACCCGGACCCCGCCGGGCCACCAGGCCCACCAACCGCGGTGCACCGGCCACGCTGCACCGGAACTGCACCAGAACGGCGGTCGTCCTGCGCCACCGCTGCACCACACGGGTTCACGGTGAGTCGGCGAGGAGCGGCGCGCGACGCGCCGCCCCGTTCCCACCGGGCCCGCCGGGACCCGGACGACGGAAAGGGAGAGGCATGACGGTACGAACCACGGTGTCAGGGATGCGCAGGAGGCTCGCGGTGGTCACGGGGCTGGCCGCGATGCTGGCCGCCGGAGGCGCGGTCGTCGCGTCGCCGGCGTCGGCGGGCCCCAACTGCTCCTCGGGCTTCCACTGCGTCTTCATCACCGACATCAACTCGGGCAAGCACTCGTACTTCGACACCGACACGAACTTCGGCGACGACACGTTCAGCGGCGGAGCCGCGGTGAACAACAACGTGTGGTCCGCCAGTAACTCCAGCAACAGCGGATACGAGAGCCACTACTACAACTACACCGGCAGTGACTGGGCCTCGAACGACTTCCTCTTCTGCGTGAACCCCGGCCACTACGCCAACTCCCACTTCGACGACGGCGGCACGGACAGCAGGGCGAACGGCGCCCCCCTGCCCACCTACCTGCGGGACAAGGCCAGTTCCCTGCGGCTGCGCGGCACGACGTCGATCGACTGCTACTGACACCGGACGCGCCGGGTCCCGGCGGCCGTCCGCCGGGCCCCGCGCACACCGACGACCACCCACGACGAGGATCGACGGGGAACTCATGTTGCTGATCACTCGAGGCAGCCGTGGCCGCCGTGTCGCCGCGCTCCTGCTCGTCCTGGCCGTGGGCGCGACGGCATGGGCCTTCGGCACCCGGGCCGGGGGCTCCGAGCCGGGAGCCGCGCACGCCGCGGCCCCTTCGCCGGCGGAACTGGACGAACTCGGCAGGAAGCCGCCGATCTACGCGCTGGTCTACAGCTGGGGCCCGGAGAAGGAACGCATCGCCACCGCCCAGCAGCGGCTCATCACCACGTGCATGGCGCGCAAGGGGTTCACCTACCGGGCGGCGCCCGTGGCCGCGGCGGGGGAGACCGACATCCCGCGTCCGAGGCCCTTCGGTGTCGAGACCCTGGAGACCCTGGAGCCCCCGGCGGACGAGGCGACCGAGTCGCTGCCCCCCGAGCAGCCCCGGAGCGAGGCGTTCACCCGGGCGCTGTTCGGGGACCAGGACGACACGGTGTCGGTGAAGGGCAGGTACGTCGACGTGTCGCAGCCCTCGACGGGCTGTCAGGCCGAGGCGGAGAAACGGCTGCTGGGCGACGGACGCCTGCGGTGGCTGACGCTGCGTCTGCGGCTCGGTGAGGGGGAGAAGGAGTCGCTGTCGGGCCTGGACCGCGACCGGGCGTTCCGGACGGTCACCGCGCGCTGGCGCAGTTGCATGGCGCACGCGGGGTTCGAGGCCGAGTCCCCCGTACGACTGCTCAAGGCGCTGCCCGCCGGGACCGAGGTCCGCACGCATCCGGCCGTCCGGGCGGACGTGCGATGCAAGGCCGACACGGACTATCTGCCGACCGCCTACTCCAGGCTCGCCGCACTGCAGCAGCGGTGGCTGGACGCGCACCCCGACGTCCTCGCGGACCGCACGGCGCTGTTCCTCCGGCAGCAGTCCGCCGCGGACCGTGTGCTCGGCACCCGGCCGTGATCAGCGGGGTCCCTGGATCAGGGCGAAACGGGCCCCCTCGGGGTCGGCCACGGTGGCCACGCGCCCGTGCGTGCTGTCCCGGGCCGGCCCGAGGACGTGTCCGCCGAGGTCGGCGACGAGCGCGAGCGCGGCGTCCGCGTCGGCCACCTCGAAGTACGTCACCCAGTGCGGCCCGCGGTCCCGGGGCAGCCCGGTGCCCACCCCGTGGATGCCGGCGACCGGGCGGCCGCCGACGTGCAGGGTCACGTAGTCGAAGTCGGCGGACCCCACCGGCTCCTGCGCGTAGCCGAAGACGGTCTCGTAGAACTTGCCGACGCTCGCGGTCTCGAAGGTCAGCAGTTCGTTCCAGGCGGGTGTGCCGGGCACCCCGGTGATGTCCGTGCCGCGGTGGGCCGCCGCCTGCCAGATGCCGAAGACGGCGCCGGAGGGATCGGAACCGATCGCGAGGCGCCCGGCGTCGGCGGCGTCCAGGGGCCCGACCCCGACCGTGCCGCCGCACAGGCGCACCGTTTCGGCACTCGCGTCCACGTCGTCGGAGGCGAGGTACGGCGTCCAGGCGACGGGGAGGTGGCGGTCCGGGGGCAGTTGGCCGATCCCGGCCACCTCACGGCCGTCGAGCAGGGCCCGCACATACGGGCCGAGCTGCTGCGGGCCGGGTTGGAATTCCCAACCGAACAGCTCACCGTAGAACTCCTGGGTGGCCGTCAACCCATGCACCATCAGACTCACCCAGCAGGGTGTACCGGGCGCGTACCGGGCGTGCGCTGTGCCGTCCATGCCGGCCGACCCACGTGCCTCGGTCATCGTCCCTCTCTCCTCGGCCCCTCGCGGTGGCCGTGTCGCGTCCGCCCTCGGAGGATGCCTGATGGGGGGTTTCTCGTCGGTTTACGCGCGGTTGTCGACGTATGTCGATCACCTGTACGGCATGTGCTCGATCCCGCACGCCTTGTGATCGACCGTGTCCGGCCGAGCAGAGTAGCCGGACCTGAGCGTGGGGGCCACCCCGTGCGCGAGGATGGTGGCCATGAACGCCATCATCACCGCAACCGACCTCGCCGGCGACCTGGCGGGGGAGAACCCGCCGGTCGTCCTCGACGTCCGCTGGCAGCTCACCGTGGCCAGGGCGGCGGGCGAGCCGCCCTTCGACGGCCGGGCCGCCTACGAGGCCGGGCATGTGCCCGGCGCGGTCTACGTCGACCTGGACCGGGAGCTCGCGGGCGCGGCGGGCGCCGCCGGCCGGCATCCGCTGCCCGACCTCGCGGAGTTCGGCGCGGCGATGCGCCGGGCCGGGGTGTCGGCCGGGCGGCCGGTGGTCGTGTACGACGGCGGGCAGGGCTGGGCGGCGGCCCGCGCCTGGTGGCTGCTGCGCTGGAGCGGGCACCCGGACGTGCGGGTCCTCGACGGCGGACTGCCGCAGTGGCGCGGGGAGCTCTCCGTCGACGTCCCCGCGCGCGTGGAGGGTGACTTCGAGCCGGTGCCGGGCGCCGCCGGTCTCCTCGACGCGGACGCCGCCGCCGAACTGGCCCGCTCCGGAGTGCTGTTCGACGCGCGCGCGGGGGAGCGGTACCGGGGCGAGGTCGAACCGATCGACCGGGTCGGCGGGCACATCCCCGGCGCGGTGTCCGCGCCCACCACCGACAACGTGGGCCCGGACGGCCGCTTCCTGCCCGCGGAGGAGCTGCACGACCGCTTCAAGGCGCTGGGGGCGTCCGACGGGACCGAGGTGGGCGTGTACTGCGGTTCGGGTGTCTCCGGCGCCCACGAGGTGCTGGCGCTGGCGGTGGCGGGCATTCCGGCGGCCCTGTACGTGGGCTCCTGGTCGGAGTGGTCGTCGGACCCGTCCCGGCCGGTCGCCGTGGGCCCCGACCCGCAGTGACCTGTCTCGCACCCGGGCGTACGAAGGGGCCGCACCGAGTAGGTGCGGCCCCTTCGTACGTATGAACCGTCGTGCGAACCGATGTCCGTGAACCGGCGTGCGCCCCGGCACCGTTGCCGGACGGCGGCTTATTCCTGTTTCTTGCGGCGCGTCCCGAACACGATCTCGTCCCAGCTCGGCACCGCGGCCCGGCGGCCCGGACGGACGCCGTCCGCCTCGGCCTGGCGGTCGGTGGCACCGATCAGCCGGTCGCGGTGGCTGCCGACCGAGCGCGGCATGAGGACGTCCGCGTAGGCGGAACCGGCGGAGGCGGCGGGCGCCGGCGGCTCCTCGGCCGCGGGCTCCTGCTCCTCGGGCTCCTCCTCGGGCTCCGTGGGACGCTCCGGGACCACCATGTCGCCCCGGAAGCTCGGTACCGCCTCCAGCAGGCTGGTCAGCGAGTCCCGCTCCCGCTCACCCGTGCTCTCCTCGGCCGGCTCGGACGCCTGGGCGGGCAGGCTCGGCCGCTCCAGCGCACGGTCCATCGAGCGGTCGCGTGGGAGCCGCGCGATGCGCGGGACGAAGGGAAAGCTGGGCTCGGGCGCGGCGAGGTCGTCGGACTCGCCGATCAGCGAGCGCGCCTCGTCGTCGACGGCCTGGACGAGCCGCCGGGGCGGGTCGTACGTCCAGCTCGCCGAGTGCGGTTCACCCGCGACCAGGTAGACCAGCAGGACCTCCCAGGTGCCGTCGTCGCGGCGCCAGGAGTCCCACTGGACGGTGTCCTTCTCGGCGCCGCGCAGCAGCAGCCGCTCCTGGACCGCCTCGCCGAGCTGGGGCCCGGCGGCGTTCTCACCGGGCCGGCGGACGGGAGTCTTGCGGGCCCGCTCGGCCATGAAGGCACGCTCGGCCAGCACGGGGCCCTCGAACCGGCGTACGCGGTCGACGGGGATGCCTGCCATCTGCGCGACCTCTTCCGCGGTCGCGCCGGCACGTATACGCGCCTGGATGTCTCGGGGGCGGAGATGGCTCTCCACCTCGATCTCGATCTGGCCGAGGCGGGGACGGTCGCCGCGGACGGCGGCGCGCAGACGCTCGTCAATCGGAAGCGTGTACTCCGTGCTGTCCGCAGCCTTCAGCACCAGCCGTGTGCCGTCATTCGAGACGGCCACGACACGCAGTTCGGGCATGGGGACCTCCCGGGTGGTGCCTGCCGACGTCACGTGCGTCGCTGCTTCCGCTAGTCGAGTGTGGCCTGCCCGGGTGCAGCCTGCCACAACCTTGCCGAGTTGCCCGGCGTGTCGGGCACGGGCCCTGGATCGCCGTTATGGCACGGTTACCTATTCGCCACGCTAAGTGACAAAAACCGTCACCCTGTGCAACTAGTCCCCTCCCGGCGGTCCAGCAAGGCCCCGGACGCCCCCATGGGGAGCCCGGGCCCAGGGCTCGCAACAGTACTCCATTTGGGCCACGTGCGGTGATTGGCGCGCCGCTCAACTTCTGGCGAGAGGTGGGACTTGGCCGTCCGTTACGCACTTTCTGTGATCTTGAAAGTGGCGCACTTCACGCAATCTCCAGAATCGGAACCATCGGGATCGGTTCGTACGATTCCGCCGCGGTGCCGGAACACCGCGGCGCCGGCACGGTACCGCTACGCGCCGAGAACCCTCCGCAAGTAGTCGTTCTGGAACCGGCGTTCGGGGTCCAGCCGGTCGCGCAGCGCGGTGAACTCGCCGAAGCGCGGGTAGACCCCGGCGAAGTACTCCGCGTCGCGCGTGTGCACCTTGCCCCAGTGCGGCCGGCCCTCGTGCGCGGTGAAGATGCGCTCCGCTGCGGTGAAGTACGCCTGGTAGGGCGTCCCCTTGACCATGTGGACGGCGATGTACGCGCTGTCGCGGCCGGAAGCGGTGGACAGCGTGATGTCGTCGGCCGGCGCCGTGCGCACCTCCACCGGGAAGCTGACCCTGAGGCCCGAGCGGTCCACCATCGCCTTCAGCTCGCGCAGGGTCTCGGTGACGGCCTCGCGCGGGACGGCGTACTCCATCTCCACGAAGCGCACCCGGCGCGGAGACGTGAAGACCTTGTAGGGAATGTCGGTGTAGCTGCGCGCGGACAGGGCCTTGCTCGAGATCCGGGCGATCGACGGGATCGTGGCGGGCACCGCGCGGCCGACCCACTGGGCCACCTGGAAGACGCCGTTGGAGAGGAGCTCGTCCTCGACCCAGCCCGACACCTGGCTCACCGGCTTGCGGGGGCCCGCGCTGCGGTTGTTGCGCTTGGTGTTGGTGTTGCCGGTGTGCGGGAACCAGTAGAACTCGAAGTGCTCGTTCTCGGCCCAGAGCTCGTCGAAGTCGGCGAGCACCTTGTCGAACGGCATCGGCTCCTCGCGCGCGGTGAGCAGGAAGACCGGCTCCACGGCGAAGGTGATCGCGGTGACGATGCCGAGGGCGCCGAGGCCGATCCGGGCGGCCGCGAAGACCTCGGGATTCTCCTTCTCGGAGCAGCTGAGCACCGAACCGTCGGCGGTGACGAGCTCCAGGCCCTTGATCTGGGCGGCGATCGAGGCGGACTCGCGGCCCGTGCCGTGGGTGCCGGTGCTGGTGGCCCCGGAGACCGTCTGCTCCATGATGTCGCCCATGTTGGTGAGCGAGAGGCCCTCGCGCGCGAGAGCCAGGTTGAGTCTCTTGAGCGGAGTGCCGGCCTCGACCGTGACGGTCATGTCGTCCCGGTCGATGTTGCGTATGCCGGTCAAGAGTTGAGGGCGGATCAATACACCGTCGGTGGCGGCGATCGCCGTGAAGGAATGGCCGGTGCCGACCGCCTTCACCTTCAGCCCGTCCTCGGCGGCCCGGCGCACGGCCGCCGCCAGTTCGTCGACGGAGGCGGGCGTGACCTCCCGCGCGGGACGGGCCGACACATTGCCGCCCCAGTTACGCCACGTGCCGTTCTTCCCGCTCGCTGTGCTGCTCAACGGTGCCTCCCCGACCCGGAGCCGGCCTGCTGAGCCGGCGGTACCCCAGGAAACCGACCGCGACCGCGACGGCCCCGGACACCGCCGGGACCCCGTACCCGGCCTGTGCGCCGGCCGCGTCGATGACCCAGCCGGCGATGGAGGAGCCGAGCGCCACCCCGACCGCGAGCCCGGTGCTGATCCAGGTCATGCCCTCGGTCAATTGTGCGCGTGGTACGTGCTCTTCGATGAGGGACATGGTGGTGATCATCGTGGGAGCGATGGCCAGTCCCGCAGCGAACAGCGCCACGGCCAGAAACGGCAAGTTTCCGACCAGTAGGAGGGGGATCATACTCACGGCCATCATGAACACGCCCAGCAGCCAGCGGCGCTCCGGCGCCCCCTTGAGCCGCAGCAGGCCGAAGACGAGCCCCGCGACACAGGAACCGGCCGCGTAGAGCGCCAGGACGACGCTCGCCGCGCCCTTGTGGCCCTGCTCGTCGGCGAAGGCCACGGTGACCACGTCGACCGCCCCGAAGATCGTGCCGGTCGCCACGAAGGTGGCCACCAGGACCTGCAGACCGGGCGAGCGCAGCGCCGTGCCGCCGCCCTGCTGCTCGCGCGGGTGCGGCGCGGGCTCGGTGGCCCGCTGCGCCGTCAGCCAGAAGACGCCGACGGCGAGGAAGCAGGCCGCCAGCAGCGGGCCCGCCTCCGGGAACCAGGCGGTGGACAGGCCGATGGAGATGATCGGCCCGAAGATGAAGCACACCTCGTCCACCACCGACTCGAAGGAGTACGCGGTGTGCAACTGCGGGGTGCCCCGGTACAGGGCCGCCCAGCGGGCCCTGACCATCGCGCCGAGACTCGGTACCGACCCGATGCCCGCGGCGCACACGAACAGCACCCAGTCCGGCCACCGGAAGTGCGCGGCCAGCAGCAGCCCGGCCGCGGCGGCCAGCGCGAACAGCGTCGCGGGCCGCAGCACCCTGCGCTGACCGTACTGGTCGACCATGCGCGATATCTGGGGGCCGACGAGCGCCGCCGCCAGCGCGATGGTCGCCGACAGGGCGCCCGCGAGGCCGTAGCGCCCCGTGAGCTGGGAGACCATCGTGACCACGCCGATGCCCATCATCGACAGCGGCATCCGGCCGAGGAACCCCGCGGCGGAGAAGCCCTTGGAGCCGGGAGCGGCGAACAGGGCGCGGTAGGGGCTGGGCACGGTGTCTCCGGTCGGTCCGATCACGCGCGCGTGGCGGCTCCGCGCGGCGAGAGGTGAAAGCGGCTCGTCGGTGCCCGGTCACGCTCGGTAAGGCGTGCAGGCAGCTCATACAGCTTACGAGTTAGGCAACCCTAATGCACCGGCGCGTACGCTCCCGCGCGGACGGCGGCTCTCGCTCCTCACCCGCCGTTTCCCGCCTGTCAGGGGCGGGTGGCAGGATCGACTCATGCCAGACGCGCTCGATTCCACCCCCTACGACGCCCTGCTCCTGCTCTCCTTCGGCGGCCCGGAAGGCCCGGACGACGTGGTCCCGTTCCTGGAGAACGTGACCCGCGGGCGAGGCATCCCGAAGGAACGCCTCAAGGAGGTCGGGCAGCACTACTTCCTGTTCGGCGGGGTCAGCCCCATCAACGACCAGAACCGCGCCCTCCTGGACGCCCTGCGCAAGGACTTCGCCGAGCACGGCCTGGACCTGCCGATCTACTGGGGCAACCGCAACTGGGCCCCGTACCTCACGGACACCCTGCGCGAGATGGTCGCCGACGGCCGCCGCCGCATCCTCGTCCTCGCCACCAGCGCCTACGCCTCCTACTCCGGCTGCCGCCAGTACCGCGAGAACCTCGCCGACGCACTGGCCGCCCTGGAGGCCGAGGGCCTGCCGCTGCCGGAGATCGACAAGCTGCGGCACTACTTCAACCACCCGGGCTTCCTGGACCCCATGATCGACGGGGTCGTGGAGTCCCTCGCCGACCTGCCCGAGGACGTCCGGGACGGCGCCCACATCGCCTTCTCGACCCACTCGATCCCCGACGCCTCGGCCGACACCTCCGGCCCGGTCGAGGACCACGGCGACGGCGGGGCGTACGTGCAGCAGCACCTGGACGTGGCGCGCCTGATCGCCGACGCCGTCCGCGAGCGCACCGGCGTCGACCACCCCTGGCAGCTCGTCTACCAGTCCCGCTCCGGCGCCCCGCACATCCCGTGGCTGGAGCCCGACATCTGCGACCACCTCGAGGAGCGGCACGCGGCCGGCGTCCCCGCCGTCGTGATGGCCCCCATCGGCTTCGTCTCCGACCACATGGAGGTCCTCTACGACCTCGACACCGAGGCGAAGGCCAAGGCCGAGGAGCTGGGCCTGCCGGTGCGCCGCTCGGCCACCGTCGGCGCCGACCCGCGCTTCGCCGCCGCCGTCCGCGAGCTCGTCCTGGAGCGCGCCGCCGCCGAGAGCGGGCGGCGGGTCGCGCCCTGCGCCCTGGGCGCACTCGGCGCGAGCCACGACCTCTGCCCCGTCGGGTGCTGCCCGGCCCGCGCCCCCCGGCCGGCCGCCGCGGGCGCCGACAGCCCCTACGCGTGAGGAGCCCCGTGACCGACCCCCTGCACACGGACCTGCTGAAGCTGGCCAAGGAGGCCGCCCGCCGGGCCGGTGAGCTGCTGCGCGACGGCCGCCCGGCCGACCTCGCGGTCGCCGCCACCAAGTCGAGCCCGATCGACGTGGTCACCGAGATGGACATCGCCGCCGAGAAGCTGATCACCGGCCTGATCTCCGAGCACCGCCCCGACGACGGCTTCCTCGGCGAGGAAGGCGCCGCCAGCACCGGCAGCACCGGCATCCGCTGGGTGATCGACCCGCTCGACGGCACGGTCAACTATCTGTACGGGCTGCCCACCTGGGCCGTCTCCATCGCCGCCGAGCAGGACGGCGAGACCGTCGTCGGGGTCGTCGAGATCCCGATGCGCGGGGAGTCGTACCACGCCGTGCGCGGCGGCGGGGCCCGGGCGACCGGCGCCTGGGAGGGCGAGCGCACCCTGGCCTGCCGTCCCGCGGCCCCCCTCGACCAGGCCCTGGTCTCCACCGGCTTCAACTACGTCACCGAGGTCCGCACCCACCAGGCCGACGTCGCGCAGCGGCTCATCCCGCTCCTGCGGGACATCCGGCGCAGCGGCTCGGCCGCCGTCGACCTCGCCGACGTGGCCGCCGGCCGCCTCGACGGCTACTACGAGCGCGGGCTGCACCCCTGGGACCTCGCGGCGGGCGACCTGATCGCCCGGGAGGCGGGCGCGCTGACCGGTGGACGCCCCGGAGAGCGCCCCGCACGCGATCTGGCGATCGCCGCCACCCCGGCGGTCTTCGAGCCCCTCCAGCGCCTGCTGGAGGACTTCGGCGCCTGGCACGACTGACCGCTCCCGGGCCGCCTCCGCGGCCGCGCACACGAAGGGGCCCCGGCGCTGGATTCGCCGGGGCCCCTCCGTCAACGCGAACCGCTCAGACGCTTGACGCGCCGACCTCCACACCGTGTTCGGCGGCGAGGCGGCGCAGGTCGTCGAGCTCTGCCTGCTCCACCTCGACGAGGAAGTCGTCGCCCTCGTTCCGGGCCCGCGTCAGATCGGACTCGGTCGCCCTTATGCGCTGCAGAAGTCCTGCGGTGAATGCGTCCATGCTGCGCCCCCTCGTCCTTGGGTCGTGGGTCGATGGCACGGGGGTGTGCCGTTTCGGGAAGGGGCGATCACGTCTCCAGTAGGTGCCCAGCGCTGCCCTGCTGGGCGGCGACGGTGCCGGACACCCACGCCCACTCTGCGGCAAGCGGATCGCGGAGTACCACATGGTGTTGTGGCACATGCAGAGCGTGATCGCGGGGTGTAAAGCCGTCCTCCCCCCGCTTCCTTCCACGGAAACCTCAACCGAACGAGAAAATTTCGCATTCCCGGGGTTCATACCTGTCCTTCATCGCCCGCTCACCGTCTTACCGCCGACTTATGGCCGAAAAGGGCAGGATGGAAGCACACACTCACCAAGCCCCCTGCCCACGCGCGCTCACCGAGCGCTACGCGGGTGGACACAGGAAGGACAAGCGACGTGCGCGTACTCGTCGTCGAGGACGAGCAGCTGCTCGCCGATGCGGTGGCCACCGGACTGCGCCGGGAGGCCATGGCCGTCGACGTCGTGTACGACGGTGCGGCCGCCCTTGAGCGCATCGGCGTCAACGACTACGACGTGGTCGTCCTCGACCGCGACCTCCCGCTCGTGCACGGCGACGACGTCTGCCGCAAGATCGTCGAGCTCGGCATGCCCACGCGCGTGCTGATGCTCACGGCCTCCGGAGACGTCAGCGACCGTGTCGAGGGCCTGGAGATCGGCGCCGACGACTACCTCCCCAAGCCCTTCGCCTTCAGCGAGCTGATCGCACGAGTGCGTGCCCTCGGCCGGCGCACCAGCGTGCCGCTGCCGCCCGTCCTGGAGCGCGCCGGCATCAAGCTCGACCCGAACCGCCGCGAGGTCTTCCGCGAGGGCAAGGAGGTCCAGCTCGCGCCCAAGGAGTTCGCCGTCCTGGAAGTGCTGATGCGCAGCGAGGGCGCCGTGGTCTCCGCGGAGCAGCTCCTGGAGAAGGCGTGGGACGAGAACACCGACCCGTTCACCAACGTCGTCCGCGTGACGGTCATGACGCTCCGCCGCAAGCTCGGTGAACCCCCGGTGATCGTCACCGTCCCCGGCTCCGGCTACCGGATCTGATCGCCGTGGCCGCCGCACCCGCGCCTCCCCAGGCGCCGCCGAAGCCCACCTGGGACCCCAGGAGGGCGCAGACCCCCTTCCCATGGCTGCGCCCCACCATCCGCATACGCCTGACCCTGCTGTACGGCGGCATGTTCCTGATCGCCGGCATCCTGCTGCTGTCGATCATCTACCTGCTGGCCGCGCAGGCCATCAGCACGGGCAACCTGCCGCCGTTCAAGATCGCGGGCGGCGAGGCGATCAAGGTCACCAGCGATGACTGCCCCGCCGTCAACAACGCGACGAACCTGACGCTGACCGAATTCAACTCCGCGATCAGCGCCTGTATCGACCACCAGCGCCAGGTCGCCCTGGACAACCTCCTCAGCCGCTCCCTGCTGGCCCTCCTCGGCCTCGCCGTGATCGCCTTCGCCTTCGGCTACGCCATGGCCGGACGGGTCCTGTCCCCGCTGGGACGGATCACCCGCACCGCGCGCGCCGTGGCGGGCTCGGACCTCTCCCGCCGTATCGAGCTGGACGGACCCGACGACGAGTTCAAGGAGCTGGCCGACACCTTCGACGACATGCTGGAGCGCCTCCAGCGGGCCTTCACCGCCCAGCAGCGCTTCGTCGGCAACGCCTCGCACGAGCTGAGAACCCCGCTGGCGATCAACCGCACGCTGCTCGAGGTGCACCTGTCCGATCCGAACGCGCCCGATGAGCTGCAGCAGCTCGGCAAGACCCTGCTGGCCACCAACGAGCGCAGCGAGCAGCTGGTGGAGGGCCTGCTGCTGCTCGCCCGCAGCGACAACCAGATCGTCGAGCGCAAGCCCGTCGACCTCGCCGAGGTCGCCGAGCAGGCCATCGACCAGGTGCACGCCGAGGCCGAGGCCAAGGGCGTCACGATCCGCGGCGAGCAGAAGCCCGCGGTCGTCCAGGGCAACGGCGTCCTGCTGGAGCGGATCGCGCTGAACCTGGTCCAGAACGCGGTGCGCTACAACGTCCCGGAGGACGGCTGGGTCGAGGTGACCACCGAGATCCAGCACGGCCAGGCGGTCCTGGTCGTGTCGAACACGGGGCCGGTCGTGCCGGCGTACGAGATCGACAACCTCTTCGAGCCGTTCCGGCGCCTGCGCACGGAGCGCACGGGCAGCGACAAGGGGGTCGGGCTCGGCCTGTCCATCGTGCGGTCCGTGGCCCGGGCGCACGGCGGGCACATCGTGGCCCAGCCGCGCGAGGGAGGAGGGCTCGTGATGCGAGTCACCCTTCCCGTCTGAGATCATGTCGCCGACACACGCGGGGATGTTCGCTTTGCGCGGAATTCTCAGGGCTCCGGCCCGGCACCTCCGTGTGTGATCGATCACAAGGGCGATTTTCCGGCCATCTACTCTCCGTGATCATGGCGGCCATCGGAAAGCCCGGAAAATCCGGGTTTTCGAGGGTCGTGATCACGGGAAGTACACGGTGAGACGCCTTTGAAGTGCGATATCAGGACCGTGTACGGTCCCGATCGCCATCCAAGCCGATCACTCATGAGGAGTCCGGTTGGGTGTCGATTGAGTAACAGACCTTGATGTGAGGCAAAATCTCCGCCTCGAGGCGGGCACAAGTCCGGCCTCTCACGCGTTACGTGCGCTGGAGACACCGCATTCACCCAGAGGGGGAGAGGCGAAATGGCAACCGATTACGACACCCCACGCAAGACCGACGACGACGTCGACTCAGACAGCCTGGAAGAGCTGAAGGCCCGGCGGAACGACAAGTCCGCCTCCGCCGTCGACGTCGACGAGTTCGAGGCCGCGGAGGGCCTGGAGCTCCCCGGAGCAGACCTCTCCAACGAGGAGCTGGCCGTCCGGGTGCTGCCCAAGCAGCAGGACGAGTTCACCTGCATGAGCTGCTTCCTGGTGCACCACCGGAGCCAGCTGGCGCGGGAGAAGAACGGTCAGCCGATCTGCCGCGACTGCGACTGAGGCGGGGTCGGCCGTGACTGGCTCGACCCCCTCTCGGAAGCGCCGCTTCCGCCTGTCGGGAGCGGACCAAGGGCCGTCCGGCGGCCCTCACGGCGTGCGTGACGACGAGCGAGGCTCATCCGGCAGGGGAGAGATCCCCGAGGGATCGGCCTCGCTCGCGACGACAGGCGACCGGAGTGACCTCCCGGCGCCTGGGCGAGTCCCCGAGCCCGTCGCGAAGATGGGGGTCCCCCCGCTCGAGCGAAGCCGAGAGTGGGGGAGGGCGGAGGCGATCCGGGACAAGGCCAGGGACCTGGCCCGCGACGGCGTCCGCAGGGGCGGTGACCTGGCTCGTGAAGGCGTCCGCAAGGGCGGGGACCGCGCCAGGGCCGGCCTGGCGTATCTCGCCGACCGGATCATCGAGATGGCCCCGAGGATCCCCGTACGGGACCTCAGGACGCTCCGTCGGCAGTTCCCGGGCCTCGGGCCGGAGGAGCTCGCCGACAAGCTCGTGGCGGGCGCCGCGAACGCCACGTCCACCGTGGGCGCGGGCGTCGGCGCGGCCGCGATGCTGCCCGTGCCGCCCGCGATGCCGACCGAACTGGCCGCGGAGATCACCGGGGTCGCGGCGATCGAGCTGAAGCTGATCGCCGAACTGTACGAGGTGTACGGCGTGCGGCCGCCCGGCAATCTCAAGGACCGCAGCACCGCGTATCTGCGCGCCTGGTCGGGCGAGCGCGGCGTGGACCCGCTCAAGCCGTCCTCGATCAACTCCGCGCTCGGCGGGCAGATGAAGCGCGAGCTGCGCCAGCAGATCATGAAGCGGATCGTCCGCGACCTGCCGATGCTGGTGCCGTTCCTGGTGGGCGCCGTGGTGGGCGCGGCCATGAACCGGCGCGACACCAAGAGGCTGGCCGCGAGGATCCGTGCCGATCTGCGCAAGGCCCAGGTGCCCTGGGGGGCGCTGGAGGACCTGCCGCCGCTGGAGAAGCCGGAACACCCGCTGGACATGCGAGAGCTCCCCGGGAATCCCAGGGAGCTCGGGTACTGACCGGCCTCGGCGCGGCCGCGGAGAACCTTCGCCTGCCTACGCCGAGGCCTCCCGCGCCGCCTTCAGCGCCTGTGCCAGCCGATCCGGCTCCCGCGTCGACAGATACAGATACGGCGTGGGGTCCTCCGGGTCGGTGACCGGCACCTTCAGCGCGGTGGGGATGTAGGCGCGCAGCAGCAGGAACGCCCGGGTGTCGGCCTTGTACGTGCGCCAGGCACGCGCCTCCTCCGGGTCCAGGACCTCCGCCTCGCCCAGGGCCGCGACCGGGACCTTCGCCTCGCCCGCGATCAGCGAGTCGCCCACGACACGGATGCGTACGGAGCCGTACGAACTGGCGACGACCGCTGCGAGCGCGGTGCCGCCGACCAGGCCGCCGAGCAGCGGCAACGTGCCGAAGGGCAGCAGGATCAGGGCGAAGGAGACGCCCACGAGGAACGAGACCAGCCGCCAGGTGCGGGGGGCGGTAAGGCGTTCTTCGTAAGGGGTGGCGGAGAGCTGCATACGGCCAAGCTTGGCATGGTGTCCGGTATTGGCCGACGCGCGGGTAAGGTCTGCGGCTGTGAGTGGTACTTCCGCAGCTCTTCAGCCTCCGGCCGACGCCGTGAAACCCGTTCGGCACCCCGATGCCCCCGTGCCCGGCGAGCTTCTCGGCGCCCACTACGAACACTGTTTCGGATGTGGTGGCGGACAGGCGCACGGGCTGCACTTGGAGGCGCGGGCCGGCGAGGGGGTGACCGTCACCGCCGAGTTCACCGTGCAGCCCGCCCACCAGGGCGCTCCGGGACTCGCGCACGGCGGCGTCCTGGCCACCGCCCTCGACGAGACGCTCGGCTCGCTGAACTGGCTGCTGCGGACCATCGCCGTGACCGGACGGCTGGAGACCGACTTCGTCCGGCCGGTGCCCGTCGGCACCACCCTGCACCTGGAGGCCGAGGTGACGGCGGTGGCCCGGCGGAAGATCTATTCGACCGCCACCGGACGCATCGGCGGCCCCGACGGGCCCGTCGCCGTCCGCGCCGACGCGCTCTTCATCGAGGTCGAGGTGGCGCACTTCGTCAACCACGGCCGCGAGGAGGAGATCCAGGCGGCCATGAGCGACCCGGACCAGATCCGGCGCGCCCGCGCCTTCGAGGTGAACCCGTGAGCCGCGCGCCCCGTCCAGAGCTCCCCGTCCTGATCCGGCGCGTCCACCCCGACGTACCGCTTCCGGCGTACGAGCATCCCGGGGACGCCGGGGCAGATCTGCGGACCACCGAGGGCTGTGAACTGGGGCCGGGGGAGCGGGCCGTACTGCCCACAGGGGTGTCCATCGCGCTTCCCGAGGGGTACGCGGCCTTCGTGCACCCCCGGTCGGGGCTGGCCGCCCGGTGCGGCGTGGCCCTCGTGAATGCCCCGGGGACGGTTGATGCCGGGTACCGTGGGGAGATCAAGGTGATCGTGGTGAATCTCGACCCGCGCGAGTCCGTGCGGTTCGAGCGCTTCGACCGGATTGCCCAACTGGTCGTCCAGCAGGTCGAGAGGGTCCGCTTCCAGGAGGTCGCGGAGCTTCCCGAATCGGCACGGGCCGCGGGGGGCTTCGGGTCCACCGGCGGGCATGCCGCGGTGGGCGATGCAAGCGGTCAGGCCGCCGTGGGCGGCAGTGTGGGTGGGTATCGATACGCTTCGGTCGTATCCGACCGGGAAGGACAGTGACGTGTTCGGACGTCGCAAGAAGAAGGGTGCCGCCGAGGACGCGGCCGGCGAGGCCGAGCAGGTCGTCGACAGTGTCGACACTGAGGCGGACGTAGAGGAAACGGGCGAGCGCGAGCGGGTGCGGCTTGAGCCGGAGCCGCGGCCCGACGGGCCCTGGGACAGTTCCGAGGTCCGTGACCCGGCCGAGGGCCGGGTGGACCTGGGCGGTCTGTTCGTGCCGGGCGTCGACGGCATGGAGCTGCGCGTCGAGGTCGCGGGTGACGCGATCGTCGCGGCGACCGTCGTCCTGCGTGACAGCGCCGTACAGCTGCAGGCCTTCGCCGCGCCCAAGCGTGAGGGCATCTGGGGCGAGGTGCGCGAGGAGATCGCCTCCGGCATCACCCAGCAGGGCGGCATCATCGACGAGGTCGAGGGTCCGCTCGGCTGGGAGCTGCGGGCCCAGGTGCCGGTGCAGCTGCCGGACGGCACGGGCGGCTTCCACGTCGTGCGGTTCGTCGGCGTGGACGGTCCCCGCTGGTTCCTGCGCGGAGTGATCTCCGGCCAGGGCGCGGTGCAGCCGCAGGCCGCGGGCCTGCTCGAGCAGATCTTCCGGGACACGGTCGTGGTCCGCGGCGAGGGCCCGATGGCGCCTCGCGACCCGATCGTCCTGAAGCTGCCGAACGACGCGCAGATGGTCCCCGAGGGCGTCCAGCAGGAGGAGGGCTCCCGCTTCTCCGGCGGCATGGGCCAGCTGCAGCGCGGACCGGAGATCACCGAGGTCCGCTAGACGCTCCGCTGGAGGAGCCGGAACACAAGCGGGCCGGAACACCGTCGCGCCGGACGACAGCCGGGCCCGTAGGACAGCCGGGAGAGAGCCGCGCCCCTCGGGGTGCGGCTCTTTCGTGTGCGTGATGCATCGGCGCGTCAGGGTTGCGTCAAAGGCGTCCCCTGCCCTCCCGCTCGTCCCCTTTGTCCGGTCCGGTGGTCGTAGGGTCGACGCTGCGTACGCAGGAGTCACGGGAAGACAATGAGGCCATGGCGCGCGGCAAGCTTCGGATCTACCTCGGTGCGGCACCGGGCGTGGGCAAGACGTACGCGATGCTGTCCGAGGCCCACCGCCGGGTGGAGCGCGGCACCGACTGCGTGGTGGCCTTCATCGAGCACCACGGACGGCGGCGCACCGAGGTGATGCTGCACGGCCTGGAGCAGGTCCCGCGTCGGGAGCTGGAGTACCGGGGCGGCGCCTTCACCGAGATGGACGTGGACGCCGTCCTCGCCCGCCGCCCGAAGGTCGCCCTGGTGGACGAACTGGCCCACACCAACGTCCCCGGCTCGCGCAACGCCAAGCGCTGGCAGGACGTGGAGGAACTCCTCGCGGCCGGGACCGACGTGGTCTCGACCGTCAACATCCAGCACCTGGAGTCCCTCGGGGACGTGGTGGAGTCCATCACGGGCGTACGGCAGCTGGAGACCGTGCCCGACGAGTTCGTCCGGCGGGCCGACCAGATCGAGCTGGTGGACATGTCACCGGAGGCGCTGCGGCGGCGGATGGCGCACGGCAACATCTACCAGCCGGACAAGGTCGACGCGGCCCTGTCGAACTACTTCCGGCCCGGCAACCTCACCGCGCTGCGGGAGCTCGCCCTGCTGTGGGTGGCCGACCGGGTCGACGAGTACCTGAAGCAGTACCGCAGCGAGCACCGGGTGTCGGCGATCTGGGGTTCGCGCGAGCGGATCGTCGTCGGGCTGACCGGCGGTCCGGAGGGGCGCACCCTCATCCGGCGGGCGGCGCGGCTGGCGGAGAAGGGCGCAGGCGGCGAGGTGCTCGCCGTGTACATAGCGCGCAGCGACGGGCTGACCTCGGCCTCGCCCAAGGAACTGGCCGTCCAGCGCACCCTCGTGGAGGACCTGGGCGGCACCTTCCACCATGTGGTCGGCGACGACATACCGGCCGCGCTGCTCGCCTTCGCCCGGGGGGTGAACGCCACGCAGATCGTCCTCGGCTCCTCACGCCGCAAGGCCTGGCAGTACGTCTTCGGGCCTGGCGTCGGCGCGACGGTCGCCCGGGAGTCGGGACCCGACCTCGACGTGCACATCGTCACCCACGAGGAGGCCGCCAGGGGGCGGGGCCTGCCGGTGGCCCGGGGCGCCCGGCTCGGGCGGGCCCGGATCATGTGGGGCTGGCTGGTCGGCGTGGCCGGGCCGGCGATCCTGGCGCTGCTGCTGAACACCGTCGACCTCGGGCTCGCCAACGACATGCTGCTGTTCCTGGCGGTGACCGTGGCGGCCGCGCTGGTCGGCGGACTGCTGCCGGCGCTGGCCTCGGCGGCCCTCGGCTCGCTGCTGCTGAACTACTACTACACCCCGCCCCTGCACCGGTGGACGATCGCGGACCCCAAGAACATCGTCGCCATCGTGATCTTCGTCGGGGTGGGGGTGTCGGTGGCGTCGGTCGTGGACCTGGCGGCCCGGCGCACCCACCAGGCGGCCCGGCTCAGAGCCGAGTCGGAGATCCTCTCGTACCTCGCGGGCAACGTGCTGCGCGGCGAGACCAGTCTGGAGGCGCTCCTGGAGCGGGTGCGGGAGACCTTCGGCATGGAGTCGGCGGCGCTGCTGGAGCGGGCGGACGACCGGGCCCCGTGGACCTGCGCGGGCCATGTGGGCCTCGGGCGGCCGGTGCAGCGGCCGGACGAGGCGGACGTGGACGTGCCGGTCGGCGACCGCATGGCGCTGGCGCTCACCGGGCGTGTGCTGCCCGCCGAGGACCGGCGGGTGCTGGCCGCGTTCGCCGCGCAGGCGGTCGTCGTGCTGGACCGGCGGCGGCTGCAGGAGGAGGCCGACCGGGCCCGTGCGCTGGCCGAGGGCAACCGGATCCGCACGGCGCTGCTGGCCGCCGTCAGCCACGACCTGCGCACGCCGCTGGCCGGGATCAAGGCGGCCGTCTCCAGCCTCCGCTCCGACGACGTGGCCTGGTCCGAGGAGGACCAGGCGGAGCTGCTCGAAGGCATCGAGGAGGGCGCCGACCGGCTCGACCACCTGGTGGGCAACCTGCTCGACATGTCCCGCCTCCAGACCGGCACGGTCACGCCGATCATCCGGGAGATCGATCTCGACGAGGTGGTGCCGATGGCGCTCGGCGGGGTCCCCGACCCGGAGGAGAGCGTCGAACTGGACATCCCGGAGACGCTGCCCATGGTCGCCGTCGACGCCGGGCTGCTGGAGCGGTCGGTGGCCAACCTGGTGGAGAACGCGGTCAAGTACAGCCCGGGCGGCGAGCCCGTGCTGGTCTCGGCGAGCGCGCTGTCCGACCGGGTCGAGGTGCGGGTCGTGGACCGCGGTCCCGGCGTCCCCGACGAGGCCAAGGAGCGGATCTTCGCGCCCTTCCAGCGGTACGGTGACGCACCGCGCGGTGCGGGGGTGGGGCTCGGCCTGGCGGTGGCGCGCGGCTTCGCCGAGGCCATGGGCGGCACCCTCAACGCCGAGGACACGCCCGGCGGCGGCCTCACCATGGTCCTCACGCTCCGCGCGGCAGGATCGCGGCCGGAGCCGCCCCGCGAGGACGCCGCGGCACCGGCGGCAGCAGAAGGACGTTCGGCAGAACCGGAAAGGCAGGCTTCATGGTGAGCCCTGCTGGGGGGATCCCCCAGACCGCCACGAGGGTGCTCGTGATCGACGACGAGCCGCAGATCGTGCGTGCCCTCGTGATCAACCTCAAGGCGCGCAAGTACGAGGTCGACGCCGCCCACGACGGTGCCACCGCCCTCGAGCTCGCCGCCGCCCGCCACCCGGACGTGGTGGTCCTCGACCTGGGGCTGCCCGACATGGACGGCGTCGAGGTGATCAGGGGGCTGCGGGGCTGGACCCGGGTGCCGATCCTGGTGCTGTCCGCCCGGCACTCCTCGGACGAGAAGGTCGAGGCGCTCGACGCGGGCGCCGACGACTACGTCACCAAGCCCTTCGGCATGGACGAGCTGCTGGCCCGGCTGCGGGCCGCCGTACGCCGGGCCGAGCCCGCCGGGGGAGGCGAGGACGACGTCCTGGTGGAGACCGACGAGTTCACCGTCGACCTCGCCGCCAAGAAGGTCCACCGGGCCGGGAAGGACGTCCGGCTGACGCCCACGGAGTGGCATCTGCTGGAGGTGCTGGTGCGCAACACGGGGCGCCTGGTCGGCCAGAAGCAGCTGCTGCAGGAGGTGTGGGGGCCGTCGTACGGGACGGAGACGAACTACCTGCGGGTGTACATGGCCCAGCTGCGGCGGAAGCTGGAGGCGGACCCGTCGCACCCGAAGCACTTCATCACGGAACCGGGGATGGGCTACCGGTTCGAGAAGTGAGCGGGGTACGGCAGTGTCGGTGCGCCCCGGTACGCTTCAGATATGAGTGGTGTTCCTCGTTCCGAAAAGCCGGTGGGCCGGTTCCGGCGCATGCTCGACCGGCTCTCCTCGTCCCAGGAGGACCTGGAGTCCGAGGAGCTGCGGGAGGACGCCGAGACGGCCGGCTGTGTCCGGATCGGGGACTGCCAGGACCGGCAGATCGTCACGGTTACTGGTACCTTGCGCACGGTCACCCTGCGTCCGCGCGCCGGAGTCCCCGCCCTGGAGGCCGAGCTGTTCGACGGCAGCGCCGCGCTGGACGTGGTGTGGCTGGGCAGGCGTTCCATAGTGGGGATAGAGCCGGGGCGCCGGCTCATCGCATCGGGCCGGGTCTCCATGAGCCGGGGCCGCCGGGTGCTGTTCAACCCGAAGTACGAACTGAGACCCCTCGGTAGGGAGTAGCCGGTGACGTCGCTCGACAAGCCGACCGAAGACACGACCGCGGAGGACACCGCCGCGGCCGACGCCCGGGCGGTGACCGAGGCCGCGCTCTTCGAGGCGTTCGGCGGGGTGCGGGGCATGGTCGAGACGGTGGTGCCCGGCCTGCTCTTCGTCACCATCTTCACGATCAACAAGGACCTGCACATGTCCGCGATCGCCGCGCTCGCGGTGTCGCTGGTCCTGGTCGTGGTCCGGCTGGCGATGAAGGACACCGTCAAGCACGCGTTCAGCGGGGTCTTCGGCGTCGCCTTCGGCGTCGTCTTCGCGATGATGACCGGCAACGCCAAGGACTTCTACCTCCCCGGCATGCTCTACACGCTGGGCCTGGCGCTGGCGTACATCATCACGACCCTGTGCGGGGTCCCGCTGATCGGTCTGATCCTCGGCCCGGTCTTCAAGGAGAACCTCTCCTGGCGCACCCGCAACCCCGGCCGCAAGAAGGCGTACGCCAAGGCCAGCTGGGCGTGGGGCCTGATCCTGCTCGCCAAGTGCGCGATCCTCTTCCCGCTGTACTGGTGGGCCGACACCACCCAGCTGGGCTGGGTCCTGGTCGCCCTGAAGATCCCGCCCTTCCTCCTGGCCGTCTGGCTGACCTGGGTCTTCCTCGCGAAGGCGCCCGCGCCGATCGACGTGTTCGCGGAGATGGAGGCGGAGGAGAAGGCCGAGGAGGAGCGCAAGGCTGCCGCGGAGGCCGCCGGAGGGCGACACCGTCGGGACGGCTGAGGGTCTGGGGGCTGCCGCCCCCAGACCCCCGCTTCGGCCCTGAACGGGCCCCGTCCTCACACGCCGTACGGGCTAGTTCTCGCGCCGCACCGACAACAGGTCCTCCAGCTGTTCCTCCCGCGCCTGAGCCGCCACGAACAGCAGCTCGTCGCCCGGTTCCAGGGAGTCCTCGCGGGTCGGGGTCAGGACCCTGGTGCCGCGGATGATGGTGACCAGGGAGGTGTCCTCCGGCCACTCCACGTCGCCGACCTGGGTGCCGGCCAGGGCCGACTCCTCGGGGAGGGTCAGTTCGACGAGGTTGGCGTCGCCGTGGCTGAAGCGGAGGAGGCGGACCAGGTCGCCGACCGAGACCGCTTCCTCGACCAGGGCGGACATCAGGCGCGGGGTGGAGACGGCCACGTCGACGCCCCAGGACTCGTTGAAGAGCCACTCGTTCTTGGGGTTGTTGACGCGGGCGACGACGCGCGGGACGCCGTACTCCGTCTTGGCCAGGAGGGAGACGACCAGGTTGACCTTGTCGTCGCCGGTGGCGGCGATGACGACGTTGCAGCGTTGGAGGGCCGCCTCGTCGAGGGAGGTGATCTCGCAGGCGTCGGCGAGCAGCCACTCCGCCTGGGGGACGCGCTCGACCGAGATGGCGGTCGGCGCCTTGTCGACGAGCAGGACCTCGTGGCCGTTCTCCAGCAGCTCGCCCGCGATCGAGCGGCCGACGGCGCCGGCTCCGGCAATGGCGACTCGCATCAGTGACCGTCCTCCTTCGGGCCTTCGGAGAACGACGCCTCGACCTTCTCCACCTCGTCGGTGCGCATCATCACGTGCACCAGATCGCCCTCCTGCAGCACCGTCTGCGAAGTGGGCAGGATCGCCTCGCCGAGGCGGGTCAGGAATGCCACCCGGACGCCCGTCTCCTCCTGCAGCTTGCTGATCTTGTGGCCGACCCAGGACGGGGCGGCGTGCACCTCGGCGAGCTGGACGCCGCCGCTGGGGTCGCGCCACAGCGGTTCGGCGCCCGAGGGCAGCAGCCGGCGCAGCATCTGGTCGGCCGTCCAGCGGACGGTGGCGACGGTGGGGATGCCCAGGCGCTGGTAGACCTCGGCGCGCCGGGGGTCGTAGATCCGGGCGGCGACGTTCTCGATGCCGAACATCTCGCGGGCCACCCGGGCGGCGATGATGTTGGAGTTGTCGCCGCTGGAGACGGCGGCGAAGGCGCCGGCCTCCTCGATGCCCGCCTCGCGCAGGGTGTCCTGGTCGTATCCGACCCCGGTGACACGACGGCCGCCGAAACCGGAGCCCAGTCGTCGGAAGGCGGTGGGGTCCTGGTCGATCACGGCGACCGTGTGCCCCTGTTGCTCCAGGGTCTGGGCGAGAGCGGAACCCACTCTGCCGCAGCCCATGATGACGATGTGCACGACCGTCCTTCCGAGGTAAAGAAGTAAAGAAGTCAAATAGTTTTCTGGCCTGGCTTCGACCAGGGTCTCAGACCGTCGCCCAAGCTACACATGCGCGGTCCTCGCAGGGCACCCCTCGTGCACGGTTTGCGCGATCAGCGGCGGCTGATGCTCCAGAGACTGAGGAAAGTAAGGATTCCGAGGCCGACGAGGGTGCCGGCGGCGCCGATCAGTTCCGCGGTCGTGTGCATGGGACCTCCGAGGGGCGGCGGCGTACGGGGGTTGTCATATAGGCATGACGGTCGGCGGGGCTGCGGAATCCGCAGCCGACGCGTGGCCGATTTCACCCATGAGGCAGACGCGCCACTCCCGCACCAGGCTCACCCCGGGGGAGGGTGGGCGTCCCCCAGTTCGAAGGCATACGATCCTCTGTTGTGTCCAAACTGACCGACGTGCCCAAACGGATCCTGATCGGGCGCGCCTTGCGCAGTGATCGGCTCGGAGAAACGCTCCTGCCGAAGCGCATCGCCCTCCCCGTCTTCGCTTCCGACCCGCTGTCCTCCGTGGCCTACGCGCCCGGGGAGGTGCTGCTGGTCCTCTCCATCGCGGGCGTGTCGGCCTACCACTTCAGCCCGTGGATCGCGCTCGCGGTCGTCGTGCTGATGTTCACGGTGGTCGCCTCCTATCGTCAGAACGTCCACGCCTACCCCAGCGGCGGCGGCGACTACGAGGTCGCCACCACCAACCTCGGCGCCAAGGCCGGCCTGACCGTCGCGAGCGCCCTGCTCGTCGACTACGTCCTCACCGTCGCCGTCTCCATCGCCTCCGGCATCGAGAACCTCGGCTCCGCGATCCCCTTCGTCGTCGAGCACAAGGTGGCCTGTGCGGTCGCCGTCGTCGTCCTGCTGACGCTGATGAACCTGCGCGGCGTCAAGGAGTCCGGCAAGCTCTTCGCGATCCCGACGTACGTGTTCGTCGCGGGCGTCTTCATCATGATCGCGTGGGGCGCGTTCCGCGGGCTCGTCCTCGACGACACCATGCGGGCGCCGACCGCCGAATACACGATCAAGGCCGAGCACCAGGGCCTGGCCGGTTTCGCCCTGGTCTTCCTGATGCTGCGCGCCTTCTCCTCCGGCTGTGCCGCGCTCACCGGTGTCGAGGCCATCTCCAACGGCGTCCCGGCCTTCCGCAAGCCCAAGTCGAAGAACGCGGCGACCACGCTCGCGGCGATGGGCCTGCTGGCCGTCACCATGTTCTGCGGGATCATCGTCCTGGCCCTGGTCACCGACGTCCGCATGGCGGAGAACCCGGCCGTCGACCTGCTGAAGAACGGCGTCGCCGTCGGCGCCGACTACGTCCAGAACCCGGTGATCACCCAGGTCGCCGAGGCCGTCTTCGGCAAGGGCAGCTTCTTCTTCGTCGTCCTCGCCGCGGCCACCGCCCTGGTGCTGTTCCTCGCCGCCAACACCGCCTACAACGGCTTCCCGGTGCTCGGCTCGATCCTCGCCCAGGACCGCTACCTGCCCCGCCAGCTGCACACCCGAGGCGACCGGCTGGCGTTCTCGAACGGCATCGTGCTCCTCGCCGGCGCGGCCACCTTCCTGATCGTGATCTACGGCGCCGACTCCACCCGCCTGATCCAGCTGTACATCGTCGGCGTGTTCGTGTCCTTCACGCTCAGCCAGACCGGCATGGTCCGCCACTGGAACCGCCACCTGGCCACCGAGACCGACCCGGCCAAGCGCCGCCACATGGTCCGCTCCCGGGCGATCAACGCCTTCGGCGCCTTCTTCACCGGCCTGGTCCTGGTCGTCGTCCTCGTCACCAAGTTCACGCACGGCGCCTGGGTCGCCCTGCTCGGCATGGTGATCTTCTACGCGACGATGACGGCGATCCGTAAGCACTACGACCGGGTCGCGGACGAGATCGCGGCGCCCGAGGGCCCGAGCGACGACAGCGTACGGCCGTCCCGGGTGCACTCGGTCGTGCTGATCTCGAAGATCCACCGCCCGACCCTGCGGGCCCTCGCCTACGCCAAGCTGATGCGCTCGGACACCCTGGAGGCGCTCACCGTCAACGTCGACCCGACGGAGACGAAGGCGTTGCGCGAGGAGTGGGAGCGGCGCGGGATCGACGTGCCGCTGAAGGTCCTCGACTCGCCGTACCGCGAGATCACGCGGCCGATCATCGAGTACGTCAAGGGGCTCAGGAAGGAGTCGCCGCGCGACGCGGTGTCGGTGATCATCCCGGAGTACGTGGTCGGTCACTGGTACGAGCACCTGCTGCACAACCAGAGCGCGCTGCGGCTGAAGGGCCGGCTGCTGTTCACCCCGGGCGTCATGGTGACCTCCGTGCCCTACCAGCTGGAGTCCTCCGAGGTGGCCCGGATGCGGGCCCGTAAGCGGCAGGAGTGGAACGCGCCGGGCTCGGTGCGGCGCGGTCCGGCGGAGCAGGGGCGGCCGAAGGAGTCCTCGGGCTCGGCATCGGGATCGGGATCGGGCTCCGGCTCCTCCTCGGGCACTGGATCGTCGGGCTCGTAGCCCTCGCCGGGGGTTCTTCGGGCTCGCGGCCCCCGCCGGGGGTCTTCGGGCCCGTCGGCCCCACCGGTCCGTGGTGAACGGCCGGACGACAGCCACGTAGACTGGTGGGCTGTTGTCCGGCCGTTCCTCGTTCCGACGTTGTGGAGTCACCCCGCCATGCAGGCAGAACCGAAGAAGACCCTGGTGGGGAACGAGTACGAGGTCGAGATCGGCCCCGTCGCCCACGGCGGGCACTGCATCGCCCGCACCGACGAGGGCCAGGTGCTGTTCGTACGGCACGCGCTGCCCGGCGAGCGGGTCGTGGCGCGGGTGACCGAGGGCGAGGAGGGCGCGCGTTTCCTGCGCGCGGACGCGGTGGAGATCCTGTCCGCCTCCAAGGACCGGGTCGAGGCCCCCTGTCCCTTCGCCGGCCCCGGCCGCTGCGGCGGCTGCGACTGGCAGCACGCCAAGCCGGGCGCCCAGCGCCGGCTCAAGGGCGAGGTGATCGCCGAGCAGCTCCAGCGGCTCGCGGGCCTCACGCCCGAGGAGGCCGGCTGGGACGGCACCGTGATGCCGGCCGAGGGCGACAAGCTGCCTGCCGGGCAGGTGCCGCAGTGGCGTACGCGCGTGCAGTACGCGGTGGACGCGGAGACCGGGCGGGCGGGTCTGCGCCGGCACCGCTCGCACGAGGTCGAGCCGGTGGACCACTGCATGATCGCGGCTCCCGGCGTCAGCGAACTGGGCGTCGAGAAGCGCGACTGGAGCGGCATGGCGTCGGTCGAGGCGATCGCGGCGACCGGGTCGCAGGACCGGCAGGTGATTCTGACGCCGCGTCCGGGCGAACGGCTGCCGATCGTCGAGCTGGACCGGCCGGTGTCGGTCATGCGGGTCGGCGAGAAGGACGGGGGAGTGCACCGCGTCCACGGGCGCCCCTTCGTGCGCGAGCGCGCGGACGGCCGTACGTACCGGGTCGGCAGCGGAGGCTTCTGGCAGGTCCACCCCAAGGCCGCGGACACCCTGGTGACCGCCGTCATGCAGGGCCTGCTGCCGCGCAAGGGGGAGACGGCGCTCGACCTGTACTGCGGCGTGGGCCTGTTCGCGGGCGCCCTCGCCGACCGCCTCGGCGACAAGGGCGCGGTCCTCGGCATCGAGTCCGGCAAGCGCGCGGTCGAGGACGCCCGGCACAACCTCGCGGGCTTCGACCGCGTACGGATCGAACAGGGCAAGGTCGAGTCCGTCCTCCCGCGCACCGGGATCACCGAGGTCGACCTGATCGTCCTGGACCCGCCGCGGGCCGGGGCCGGACGCGGGACGGTGGAGCACCTGGTCTCGCTGGGCGCGCGCCGCATCGCCTACGTGGCCTGCGATCCGGCCGCGCTGGCCCGGGACCTGGGGTACTTCCGGGACGGGGGGTACCGGGTGCGGACGTTGCGGGCGTTCGATCTGTTTCCGATGACGCATCACGTGGAGTGCGTGGCGATCCTTGAGCCTGCCGCAAAGGGCTCCTGACCTGCCGTTTTGGGTGGTGTGCGTCGTGGGCGCTACGGGCGATATCTCGACGCATGTTTGACGCACGTGACGCATGTCTGACGCACATTCTGACGAGTGATCAAGTGCGGGGCGAGGACTGTTGAAGCGTCGACCTGGCCGGCGACGGCGGCCACCCCCCCGACCGGACTGCCCTCCTGGCTCACCAACGAACTCCAGAACCTCCTGGACGGCAGGTCCGGCACACCGCCGACCGGCGGGCGGAAGGCGCAGGCAGCCCCTCGGCGCACCGACTCGCGTCCTGCCCGCCAGCGCCCGGCGTCCACCCGCCGGGGCCGGACCACATCCCCCGAAGTCGCCCGCCCGGCTCGGCCGGCGCGGTCGGCCCCGCCCGCGACCCGGACAGCGTCCGTCGCCCGAGCCGGTCCGGCCCTACTCCCGCGCCGAACGGCTACTCGATGTCCACGACGTCACGTACCCAGCGCTTTGCGAGCCACCCGTGTCGCTGGTGGGCACGTACGGGCAAGAGGTCCGCGAGGTCGTGGGGAACCGTGCGCGGATGGGACGCCGGCCCCGAGGTCACCGCCTGGCTCGGCTTGGCCGCCGAACACCGCAGTCACCTCTACGAGAGCCACCACGCCGCCCAGGTCACACCGCACGTGCTCGGACTGCTCGACCGGCTCGGCGCCACCGCGCTCGACGTGATTCTGCTCGACGCCTACGCGCGATGGGCGACCCCTCGGAAGGTGGGCGAACAGTCGAGTGAACACGCCCGGCGTCGTGCCGCCGCCGACCTTGCGCTCGGCGCGTGGGCTGCCAAGCAGGGGCTGGTGCGCATGGGCGCGGGGGTGGCGCAGCAGCCCGCCAGGTCCGTCTTCGAGGGAGTGGCCCGGCAGATCCTCGGCGTGCTCAGTCTCTGTGGCGAGCACGAGGTCGCCCGGCGGCTGGTCGCCTCCGTGTGGCCCGACCGCCGGCACGGGATCACCTTGCAGGCCAGCAGCCCGGCCAGGGCGGCGAACTCGTGCCCGAGCACGGACCGCCGCCCCTCCCGGCGGCGTCCGATGGCCGCCTCGTTGTCCCGGACGAGTGCCCTCGGCACCGCTTTCCAGCCGGACAGCAGGTCCCGGTGCCCGCTGACGAGGTCGGCGGCCTGCCGCGACGGCAGCATCCGCCCGGTGATCACCCGGGAATAGCCGGCCACCATCACCAGCACCGGCGGGTGCCCGGTCTGCCCGAAGCCCAGCGGGATGTCCGCCGGCGGGGGGAACCACAGATCGCACTGCGCCAGCTCGCCGGGCTGATACGCCGTCCGCGAGATGGGGTCCGCCGGCAGATACACCGGCCGCAGTTCCCGCACCCGCCGCTTCAGCACCGACAACGACCGTTCCCACCCGATCCGCTCGGCGATCACCGTCGCGGGCATCCGCGGATACTCCGCCAGCGACTCGCGGATCGCCGGCTCCACCGCGTCCAGGATCGAGCCCCTCGGCGCCCGCCGGTACTTCGGCGGACCGTCGCCGGCCACGGCCCGCCGCACGGTGTTCCGGGCGATCCCCGGATGCCGCCCCTCATGGGCAGACCTCGGCTGACGCGGCACTGGCTCGGCCAGCGCCCGGGGAACCAGCCGAAGCGGGCCGGGGGCTGGTGGCGCGGGCGGCGAAGAGGTCGTTGAGCCGCAAGCCTGACCGAACAGGTCATCGCGGGAGAGCACGCCCATCAGAGCTGGTTCGAGACACCGGTGGAGGTTTCCAGGAGCAGAGGCAGGAACTGGCGGACTTCGTCCGACGTCGCCTGCTGGGCGGATGCGACCAGGGCGAGAGTCCCCGCTGCTCGTCCCTGCCCGGGGTCCCGGACAGGGACCGCCAGAGCGATGATTCCCCGCTCCGAGACCTCATCGTTGAGGGCCCAGCCCCGCCGTCGCACGAGCGCGATGCGGCGCCGGAGTTCTCGCAGGTCGAACCCCGGATCACGAGGATTGCCGGGAACCCCGAGCGGATACAGCTCCAGCAGCTCCTGCTCGGGCAGATCGGCGAGAAGCACATGCCCTGACGACGTGCTGTGCGCCGGCAGCAACCAGCCGTCGCGCGACGGCAGGCGGCATCTGCGCGAGGACATCCCCACGAGAGACCGGACGCCGTTGCCCTCAAGAATGCAGAAGTTGACGGAGTGACCCGTCACTTCGCTGATCTCCGCCAGGAAGGGAAGCACAGCGGCCTCGACGCTGGGCGGCCGCGGAGGGGCGGACGGCGGACCGAAGCCCGCACTCCAGTGGTAGACGTGACTGTGGTCCTGGGTCACCCAGCCGCGCGCGTGGAGGGCGGAGAGCAGGCGATAGGCCGTCGGCTCGGAGAGCCCCAGCAATCCCGCTGCCTCACGCACCCTGATCGACTTGCGCTCGGCCAGGATCTCCACGAGCCGCAACGCGTTCCGCACACTGTTCGCCCCGGCGCCGGGCGGCACCGGCCGGGGCTCGCCGGCACCTGCCATGCGTACTTCTCCTCAGCCAGGCTGGACCTCCATTATCAGCCTGCTCAGCGTCGCCCCTGTCGCCGCACCAGGTGGAGAACCGGAAGTCGACACCCACCCCCCGGAGAGGGCTCCTACTCCGTCTCGACGATCTGGTTCGTGATCTCCCCGATGCCGTCGATCCACGCGCGGGTTACGTCGCCGACCCGCAGGAAGTGGTCCCTGCCGGCCCCTACGCCCGCCGGCGTCCCGGTCAGCAGCACGTCCCCCGGTTCCAAGGTCAGCCACTGGCTCGCGCCGGCGATCAGGTCCTCGATCCGGATGACCATGTTGGATGTCGAGGAGTTCTGCAGGGGCTCGCCGTTCACGTCGAGCCCGAGCGACAGGTCGTGCGGTTCAGGCACCAACCAGGCCGGGACGATGCCGGGGCCGAGCGGACAGAAGCCGTCCTGGCCCTTGTGCGCGAGCCAGTCGAACTGGAACACCGGCGCGACGCCGTCCGGATTCGCGAAGTCGCCACGTGCGGAGATGTCGTTCGCCACCGTGTATCCGGCGACATGCTCCATGGCCAGGTGACTCGGGATGTGCCGTCCGCCCCGACCGATGACGACCGCGAGTTCCACCTCCCAGTCGAGGCGGGGGTCACTCGTCCGCGGCATGACGACCGGTGTGTCCGGTCCGATGACGGTCGTGGTCGGCGGCTTGAGGAAGAGGAACGCCCGGCCGTCCGCTTTGGGCGCCTGCGCGCCCATCTCGGCCGAGTGATCGAGGTAGTTGGCCCCGGCGCCCAGCACCTTCGAGGGATAGGTCAAGGGCGCGGAGAGCCTGGCCCCGGGAATCTCGGGCAACTCGTCGACGCGCAGCTCGTTTCCGAGCTGAGAGAGGACCTCACTCGCGGCCGACCAGTCCCGCAGGAGCTGAAGCGCATCCTGGCCGTGGAGTCCCCCTGGCAACGCCCGTATCACGGTGCTGCTCAGCACACATGCCCGGGGCTGGGGGTCGTCCTCGGTGACGTACTGGGCCAGTGACCATGCAGGAGATTTCATACGGCTCACTGTCCTGGCCCGGGGGTCAGGCGCAGAGGCCACACCCGCGACTTTTCGCACCGTGAAATCTCTGCCGCCGACTGACTTCCGCGCACCGTGAACGGTCGATGCTCATTCCGCCGGAGCGACAACGACTCGGGCAGCAGAACGCCGCGCCCGGTGCCGAAGAGAGGTGGATCCGTGATCGAGATCGAGCGCACCCTTACGGTGAACGACGGAACAGGCCCCGACCTGACCGTCGACCAGATGTGGGACGGGCTGATCGACAAGGCCCGCAACCCGATGCGATACGTCCCCGAGATCACCGCGTGCACGGTCACCGAGGAGTTCGACGGGGGAATCGTCCGCGACATCATCAACTTCGGAAAACCCGTCACCGAGGTCGTCACCTGGTACCCCCAGCGTCTGGTGCACTTCGTTCGCACCCGCGGCGAGGTCATGGGCACGATCGACAACGACCTCCAGGCCGACGAGCAGGGCGGGATGCAGCTCACCTTCCGCTTCCGGCTCGCCGTCAGGGGCATGGAGCCCGGTGGGGCGGAGGAGCACGCCTTCGCCCAGGAGATGGCCACCGGCTACCTCAACGCCGTGAAGACGACGATTCGGATGGCCCGCGAGAAGGCTCACGGTGCTGCCTCGTCCGGAGCCGGGCAATGAGCGGGGCATCGGTTGACAGGCGCGCCGAGGTCGACGCGATCTTCGCAGTCATCGACGCCGTGGACATCGACGCACTGGTCGCGCACTTCGCGCCTGACGGCACCCAGCGTTTCGGAAATCAGGAGCCCGCGCGGGGGCGTGCGGCGATCGCCGAGGCGAACCGCTCGTTCCTCGGATCGCTCGACGGCATCAGCCATCGGGTGATGAGCGTGATCGGGCACGACCGTACGACGGCGATCGAGCTGGAGGTCACCTACCGGGTCGGCGGACGGACGGTGACCATTCCCGTGGCCACCGCCTACGACACGAACGCCGACGGCTTGATCTCCGACTACCGGGTGTATTTCGACCCCGCACCCGTCTTCGGTACGACCATGGAGAACGATCGGCCATGACTTCTGAACACTTTCCGGCCGTCGAGCAGGATCGCCTCGCCGAACCGCTCGACCTGGGCAAACGCATCCTGCGCCACAGAATCGTGCAGGCACCGCTGTCCGTCTCCTACGGGAGCCCCACCGGCGAGGTCACGGCCGCGACGGTCGGGCACTACGCGCGCCGCGCGGCCGGCGGTGCCGCCATGGTGATGACGGAGAACTTCGCCGTCAGCCAGGCGGGACGCCAGCTTCCCCGGCAGGGCCTGATCTCCGGCCCCGAGTACCTCGACGGGCTCAGCGAACTCGCGAGCGCCATCAAGTCGCACGGCGCCCTCGCGGTGATCCAGATCGTGCACGCGGGTCGCTACGCGGGTCCGTGGGAGCAGTACGAGGCGGCCCGACGACTCGCCCCGAGCGCGGTTCCGTTCGGCCTCACGGCCACACGCACCGTGACTCCCGCCGAGGCCACACTCGAAGAGCTGGAGCAGGCCCGCCGCGAATTCGTCGCGGCCGCCCGACTCGCGCGCGACGCCGGCTTCGACGGAGTCCATGTGCACGGTGCCCAGGGCTTCCTCCTGTCCTCCTTCCAGTCGCCCCGCATGAACAAGCGGTCCGACGAATACGGCGGGGACTTCGACGGACGCACCCGTCTCGCGCGGGAAGTCGTCTCGGACATCCTCGACGCGGTCGGCGACGACATGCTGGTCGGCTACCACCTGATGAGCGACGAGATGATGCCGGGCGGCTGGGGGCCGTCGGAAGCGGCCCGACTGGCACACGGCCTCGGGGAGATCGGTGTCGACTTCATCGCACCGATCCCGACGACGTTCGAGTCGATCCGCGAGCAGGTCCGCCTCACGGGCAACGACCCGACCGTCTTCAACGCCGACGTCTTCCGGGAGATCTCCGCAGCCACCGACACTCCGCTGTTCGCGAACGGTGGGCTGGGCAGTCCCGGGGACGCCCGAGCGGTGCTCGACAAGGAACTCGCCGACGTGATCATGCAGGGCCGTCCCCTTCTCGTGGATCCGGACTGGAGCCACAAGGCGCTGAACGGCAAGGAGGACTCGATCGTCGTGTGCTCCTGCGACCCGGCCACCTGCAAGACGACTCAGCTCACCGGGGTCGTCTGTCACTCCTGGTCCGAGGCCGACCAGTCCCGGGGATTCGTCGGCGTCTGAGGAATCGACATCTGAGGAATCGGAATCGGGGGAAAGAAGAAGAAGGAGCGAAAAATGCGAGTGCGAGGAATCCTGCACTACGGCCTGCAGGTCCCGTCGCTGGGCGTCGGGCACGACTTCTACAGCAACTTCGGTCTGCAGGTGCAAGAACGCGATCAGGCCCTCACGGTCCGGTGCGAGGGCCGCGAAATGGATCAGGCCGTCCTCCATGAGGGCCCCCGCAAGAAGCTGCGGTACGTCGCCTTCGCGGTCGACGAGGGGTCTCTCGCCGACTGGAAGAAGCACCTCGAGTCCACCGGGACCGCTCTGGCCGACGCCCCGAAGGGTGCGGACCAGTCAGGACTGTGGTTCACGGACCTCAACGGCGTCATGGTGAACCTTCGAGAGGATCCGCTCGCTCCTTGGCGCAAGGCGCTCCCGGAGGAGCAGGAGTTCAACTTCGGGGACAACATCCAAAGGGTCGACCGGCCGCGCTGGCAGGCCGCCGGCACGCCGGCCTCCCCGCGCCGCCTGAGCCACATGCTGATGTGGGTCCCGGACATGGCGAAGGCGGAACAGTTCTACAAGTCCCGCCTCGGCCTGAAACTGTCGGACCGGATCCCCAACAAGGTGACGTTCATGAATTCCGGACCCGGTGACCACCACGTGTTCGGATTCGTCCAGTCGACGCACGTCGGCCTTCACCACTCCAGCTGGGAAGTCACCAACTTCGACCAGATCGTGAACGGAGCGCAGACCATGGCCGACAAGGGTCACGTGGGCTGGGGCCTGGGCCGTCACACGATCGGCTCGAACATGTTCCACTACATCCAGGATCCCTGGGGGAGCTGGATCGAATACAGCGCCGACATGGACCGGATCACCGAGGCATGGGAACCCCACGACTACGCCGTGCCCCCGGCGGTCTGGTGCCCGATCGAACCGGCAGCCTTCAACACGAACTTCGAGCAGCCCAGCTGACCCCTCACGGACCGGAATCCGGCGCGATCACGCCCAGGATGCCGGCGAGGTGAAGGGCGGTCTCCAGTGCCAGCCGGCGTTCGCCGACGGGGTGTCCGAGAAGGCGTTCGGCCTGCTCCAGGCGGTAGCGCACGGTGTTGTGGTGGATACCGAGCCGGGCGGCGGCCGCGCGGAAGTTGCTGTTGGCCTCGTAGAACGCCATCAGCGTTGCCCGCACCCGGCCCGTGGGCTCGTCGTCGGCGATGAGTTCGCCCAGCGTGGCCTCGATGTAGTCCCGTGTCCGGTCGATCCCCGAGCCGGTACAGAGCACGGCGAGTTCGACATCGGCGTAGTCCGTGACCGTCCCGGCCTGCCGACCGGCGAGCACGGCGATCTCCACCGCCTCGACCGCCTCTCGATGACTGCGGCGGAACCCATCCAGTCCGCGCCCCGGTCGTCCCGCGGCGAGCAGCACCGGCCCGGAGGGGGCGGGAAGCCGCGGGCTCGCCGAGGCGGGCCAGGGCAGCCAGCACCACAACGTCCGTCCGTCCGGCCGTACCGCCAGGTAGTCGGAGACGCCCAGCCCACTGCCCAGCGCGCGCAGCGCGGCGTTGAGGGCCGCGCCGGACGGTCGTTCCGAGCAGTCCCGGAGGACGAGTGCCCGATGTGTACCTCGCATGCGGTATCCCAGTCTGCGGCCGGCAGCGTCGGCGCTGACGTCCGGATCGGTCAGGACCGCGTGGAGCTCGTCGAGCCGTGCCTGCGACCGCTGCTGCGCGAGCCGGTCGGCCTCGGCACGGTATTCGCGCGCCACCTGCTCGCACATCACGTCCAGCCACGCGAGTTGGTAGGCCGTCCCGTATCTGATCACCACGATTCCCGCCGGGCCGGGAACCCCGTGATCGACGACCGCGTCGGCCCATCGGTCGATGACGTGGGAGGCCACCAGTCGGTAGCCGCGCAGCAGCGAGTCGAGGGAGAGACCTGTTCTCACCAAGTCGCGTGTGTAGGCGCTCACTTCGGGGGTGGAGATCACCTGGTCGGTGGGGACGCCCCGGCCGAGATTGTCCAGGAAGGCGGTGGTGTTCGCGTCACAGCTGGCGTGAATCAGCTCGGCGATCTGCGGCGGCCGCAACTCGGGCATCAGCCCGATGACGTGCTCGGCCATGTCGTGGGCGAGCGACGCCTTCGCCGCCAGCAGTGCGTCGGCCACGGCCCGAACGTGCTCCCAGGGCACCTCGCGCGAGAGTCGGCCTTCCACGGGGCCTCCGTTCTCTGCGCCAAATGGTCAATGACTGAACCTTGATCTGACCACTTGACCGTAGTTCTGAACACTTCCCGAGCCTAGTCTCGATCAAAATACTCCAGGTAGGAGCCGCAATGGACCACGACGTTGTCGTCCTCGGAGCCGGATTCGCCGGCTTGTACGCAGTTCACAAGTTCCGTGACGAGCTCGGATTGAGTGTCCAGGCCTTCGACGCCGCCGAAGGGGTGGGCGGCACGTGGTACTGGAACCGGTATCCCGGGGCACGCTGTGACATCGAGTCGATCTACTACAGCTACTCCTTCTCCGACGAGATCCAGCGTGAGTGGCAGTGGAGCGAGAAGTACGCGGGCCAGCCGGAGATCCTGGCCTACCTGGAGTGGGCCACGGACCGGCTCGACCTGCGACGCTCCATCCAGTTCGGCACCCGGATCACTTCCCTGACGTGGGACGAGTCCGCCGCGCGCTGGATCGTGTCCGCCGACGACGGCACGACGCACAGCGCACGCTTCGTGATCTCGGGCGTGGGACCGCTGTCCCACGCGAAGGACCCGGAGTTCAAGGGCCTCGACACGTTCCAGGGCGAGCTCTACCGCACCAGCGACTGGCCGCACGAGCCGGTGGACCTCGCCGGCAAGCGGGTCGCGGTGATCGGCACAGGGTCCTCCGGCATCCAGGTCGTCCAGACGATCGCCGACCAGGTCGGCCGGCTGACGGTCTTCCAGCGCACGCCGAACTACGCGACACCGCTGCGGAACAAGCCCTACGACGAGAACCAGCGCGCCTGGAACTGCGAGAACTGGGAGCAGCTGCGCAGCGGGTCGCGGGAGAGCCCGGCCGGACTGCCCTACGAGGGCAGCGGGAAGCCGGCGCTGGTCGTCGACCCCGACGAGCGGCGCCGGGTGTTCGACCAGGCCTACTACGAGGACGGCGGCTTCCACATGCTGGCGACCTTCGTCGACCTCATGTACGACGAGCGCGCCAACGACACGGTGAGCGACTACATCCGCGAGCAGATCAAGGCCCGGGTCAAGGACCCGGTGAAGGCGGAGCTGCTCTCCCCGAAGGACCACCCCTACGCCACCAAGCGGCCGCCGATGGAGACCGAGTACTACGAGGCATTCAACCTCCCGCACGTGGACCTCGTCGACGTGCGCACGGCACCGATCGTCGAACTCACCGAGACCGGCCTCCGTACGACGCAGGCGTCCTACGAGTTCGACGTGATCATCCTGGCGATCGGCTTCGACGCGTACACGGGTGCCGTCACCGCCATACCCACCACCGGCCGCGACGGTCTGACCATCCAGGACGCGTGGGCGAACGGCCCGCGGAACTACCTGGGCGTCTCGACCGCCGGCTTCCCCAACTTCTTCAACATCGCCGGCCCGCTGAACGTGACCGGCCAGTTCCCCACCCCGCTGGTCATCGAGGAGCAGGTCGACTACGCCGCGGGGGCGGTGCGGACGGTTCTCGCCGCCGGGGCGAACAGCGTCGAGGCGACCCCCGAGGCCGAGCAGACCTGGATCGACACGGTCAACGGCGTCTTCGACCTGAGCCTGTGGGCCAAGACCGAGAAGTCCTGGTACCGGGGCGGCAACATCGAAGGCAAGGCCAACACGGCCTACTTCTTCACCGCGGGCGGACCGTTCTACCTGGCCCTGCTCGCCCAGAGCGCGCACTCGGGCTTCGGCGGCCTGGCGTTCGACGACAAGCCCGTGGACCTCCCGCCCCTGGCGCGGCTGGACCCCGCCGCCGCGCTGACCGTCGCGATGATGATGAACTCCGGCGCCAAGCCGGTCGAGCAGATCTCGATCGAGGAGTTCCGGGCCGTCTACGAGCAGACGGCCTTCCTGCAGCCGCCCGGCCCGGACCTGCGCGTGGAGGACCTCGCCGACCCGCGCGTGCGGGTGTACGTGCCGTCGGAGGAACAGTCGCTGCCGGTCGTGCTGTACTTCCACGGCGGAGGCTGGGCCGCCGGGTCGGCCGACGCGGGCGACCCGCTGTGCCGGTCCACCGCCGCCCGGCTGGGCGCCGTCGTCGTCTCCGTCGACTACCGGCTGGCCCCCGAGCACCCCTTCCCGGCCGCCCCCGAGGACGCCCTCTCCGCCCTGCACTGGACCAGGGAGCACATCGCCGAGTACGGCGGCGACCCCGAGCGGATCGCGCTGCTCGGCGACAGCGCCGGCGGGAACCTCGCGGCCGTCACCGCCCTGCAGGCCCGCGACGAGGGCATCCCGCTGGTCGCCCAGGCCCTCGTCTACCCCGCTGTCGACCCCGAGTCGGACACGCCCTCGCAGAAGGAGTTCGCCGAGGGGCCGTTCCTGTCCACGGCGGCGGGCAAGAAGTTCTGGCAGATCTACCTGGCCGGCGCCCCGGTCACTCCGCTCGCCGCCCCCGCGCGGGCATCCCTGGCCGGTGTGACTCCGGCGCTGGTGGTCACCGCCGAACTCGACCCCCTCCGCGACGAGGGCGAGCAGTACGCGGGCACCCTCGCCGCAGCGGGCGTGGCCGTGGAACAGCACCGCGTCCCCGGCCTGTTCCACGGCAGCTTCACCATGGGCGCGGGCATCCCCCGGGCACAGGAGATGCACGACCTGGTCGCGCAGTTCCTCACCGCGCGGTTCGACCGCACCACGGCACGCGCCTGACCTGTCCGACGGGCTGATCGCCGAGCCGTGCAGCCACCCCCGGCTGCACGGCTCTCCCCGCGCCGCAGACCGTCGCGCTCCACCACGACTTCCTCCCGGGGCCGTCGTGATCCTGTCCTCGAGCGCGGTCTTCAGTAGCTCGAGCGGGAGATCCTGCGGAGGGCCGCGAAATCCTCGAACCGGCGGCCAAGGGCTCCTGATCCGCCGCACCGGCGCGAGGGCGACGCGGCCCCGCCGGTCGGTCGTTCAGTTCATGCTCGCTCCTCCAGCCGGGCGGGCGCGCTTCCGCCGTCGGTCCGGGTCTCCAGGGCGCGCAGTACCGCCACCATGTCCTCGTCGCCGTGCCCCTGGTCCACGGTCTCGCCGTAGAGGGCGTGGCACACGTCGAGGAGCGGGGAGGCGAGGCCGGCCTTGCGGGCGGCCTCGGCGATCAGCCGGTTGTTCTCCAGCACGTTGGTGGCGGCCGCCTGGACCGAGAAGTCGCGGGACAGCAGCTTGGGTCCCTTCACGCGGGAGACCCCGCTGGCCATCGGGCCCGCGTCCAGGACGTCCCGGAGCAGGCGCTGGTCGAGTCCCTGCCGGTCGGCGAAGTGATACGCCTCGGTCAGTCCCGTGACCATGGTGATCAGGAACAGGTTCACGGAGAACTTCATCAGCAGCGCGCCCGGCACCGCACCGCAGGCGAACGTCTCCCGGCACAGGGGTGCGAGCAAGGGGCGTACGGCCGCCACGGCGTCGTCGTCGCCCGCCAGCATCCCCACCAGTTCGCCCCGCTCCGCGGGGACCCGGGATCCGGAGACCGGGGCCTCCACATAGCGGCCGCCCGCGGCCCGGATGTCGTCCTGCAGACCGCCCGAGTACTCGGCGGAGGTCGTGCCCATGTGGACGACGGTGTGTCCGGCGACGCACGCGGCGAAGTCCGGTGTGCCGCGTCCCAGGACCGTGTCCACGGCGGCCTCGTCGGCCAGCATCAGGATCACGGTCCCGGCCCGCTCGAAGATCTCGGCGGGGCTCGCCGCGACCTCGGCCCCGGCGGCGCGCAGCGGTCCGCACCGGCCGGGGGTGCGGTTCCACACGACCAGGGGGGTTCCGGCGCGGGCGAGGTTGAGGGCCATGGGCTGCCCCATGACCCCGAGGCCGACGAAACCGACGTACACGACGCACCACCACTCCCGGCCGGCCATGGACTATGACAGCGGTCATAGTAGTCGAACTCTATGACGGCGGTCATAGGATGCTCGCGGGAGCTCGACGCAAGGGGAGATGACCGAGGATGTCCGAACGAGGGCCGCGTGAGCGGATGGTCTTCAGCGCGGCCCAGCTCATCCGGCGCGACGGGGTCGCCTCCACCGGCATGCGCGAGATCGCCGCCCACGCCGGGGCGCCGCGTGGGTCGCTCCAGCACTACTTCCCCGGCGGCAAGGAGCAGCTCGTCAACGAGGCGGTCGGCTGGGCGGGACGGTACGCCGGCAACCGCGTCGCCCGCTTCCTGGCCGCGCTGCCCGAGCCGACGCCCGGCGGGCTGTTCGCCGAGATGGTCCGTCAGTGGACCGACGAGTACGAGACCGCGGGCTTCTCGGGCGGCTGTCCCGTCGCCGCGGCCACCGTCGACTGCGCCGAGTCGACCGCGTCCACGCGCGAGGCCGCGTCCGCCGCGTTCGGCACCTGGACGGGACCGGTGGCCCGGGCCCTGGCGGACATGGGCGTCCCCGAGGAACGGTCCACGGCGCTCGCCACGCTCATGATCAGCACCCTGGAGGGGGCGATCCTCATCGCCCGGGCCGAGCGGGACGTCCGCGCCCTGACGACCGCGGCCCGGGAACTCGGCCCGTTCCTCGACGCGGCGGTGCGCCGGGACGGCTGACCGAGCGCCCGGCCATTCCGCCGTGTGGGACGCCTCCGCCGTCGGCCCGGCACCGTCACTCGTTGATCCACCGGTACCGCCGCTCCGGCCGCCCCGTCCCGCCGTAGCGCAGGCGGACCTCCGCGCGGCCGGTGTCGGTGAAGTGTTCCAGGTAGCGGCGGGCGCTGACCCGGGACAGCGCGGCGGCGGTGGCGCAGTCGGCCGCGGACATGTCCGTCTCGGCCGAGCGCAGTACGCGGGCCACGAGTTCGGCGGTCTGCGCGGTCAGGCCCTTGGGCAGCGGGGCGGCTCCCCGGGGGCGGCTGCCGAAGACCTGGTCGACGTCCCCCTGCCCGGCCTGGGTGAGGGCGCGGAGTTTGGAGTGGAGGGTGGCGAAGTGCTGGAGCTGGTCGTACAGGGCCCCGTAGGTGAAGGGTTTGATCAGGTAGTGCAGGACGCCGCCGTGCATGGTGCCCCGGATGGTGTCCACGTCGTTGGCGGCGCTGATCACGATCACATCGGTCTGTACGGCCCCCGAGGTGCGGATGCGCCGCAGCACGGTCAGCCCGTCGATGTCGGGCAGATAGATGTCCAGCAGGACCAGGTCGGGCCGCAGCTCGGTGACCATGCGCAGCGCGTCGCTCCCGGTGTGGGCCACCCCCACCACCGTGAACCCCGCGGTCCTCGACACGAAGCCGCTGTGCACCTTGGCGACCATGAAGTCGTCGTCGACGACGAGCACCCTGATCATGCCCGCACCTCCGGTCCGATCGGCAGCGTCGCGGTGAAGACGGCGCCGTCGGCGTTGTGCAGACCGACCGTGCCGCCGCGGCGCACACACGTCTGGCGGGTGATGGCCAGGCCCAGACCGCGCTGCCCGCCCTGCTCCGCCGCCTTGGTGGTGAAGCCGTGCCGGAACACCTCCTCGGCGATACCGGGCGCGATCCCGGGCCCCGAGTCCCGCACCACGACACGCACCACGCCGTCCTCCTCGCCCAGCTCCACCTCTATCCAGCCCGCCCCGTCCGCGGTGTGCCCGCGCAGCGCGTCGAGCGCGTTGTCCACCAGGTTCCCGAGCACGGTCACCAGGTCCGTGGCCAGCGCCTCGCCGACGGGACCGAGGTCGCAGGACTCGGACAGCCGCAGCCCGACGCCCTGCTCCGCCGCGAGGCTGGACTTGGCGATGAGCAGCGCGGACACCGAGGCGTCGGCGATCTTCGCGGTCACCTCGGTCTGCCACTGGTCGCGGCTGGCGGAGACCCTGCGGACATAGCGGTGCACCTCGTCGTACTCGCCGAGCTCGATCAACCCGGCGATGGTGTGCAGCCGGTTGCTGAACTCGTGGGCCTGCGCGCGCAGGGTGTCGGTGGTGTTCCGGGTGGCGTCGAGCTGGTCCTGCAGCCGGATCAACTCCGTACGGTCACGCAGGGTGACCACCGCGCCCAGGGTCCGGTCGCCCCGGGTGATCGCCATCCGGTTCAGCACCAGCACCTTGCCCCGGCGCAGGCCGATCTGGTCGCTTCCGGCGGCCGCACCGGTGAGCACGTCGACCAGGCGCTCGTTGAGCCCGAGGTCGTGCACCGAGCGGCCGATCACGCCCTCCGGCAACGCCAGCAGCGCCGTGGCCTGGTCGTTGACCAGGGTGATCCGGTGCTGCTGGTCGAGGCCGACGACGCCCTCGCGGATGCCGTGCAGCATGGCCTCCCGGTGCTCGACGAGCCCGGTGATCTCGGCGGGCTCCAGCCCCAGGGTCTGCCGCTTCACCCACCATGCCAGCGTCAGCGAGCCCGCGACACCGAGCCCGCTGGCGATGCCGAGCAGGACCAGCAGCTCGGGGAAGGCGCTGGTGAGGATCTGCCAGATGCTCGGCAGCACCTGCTCCGCGGCGACGTACCCGCTGATGCGCTGGGTCCGGTCCGAGATCACGGGGACATGGGCGACGACCGAGCCGTCGATGACACCGACCCAGGCGCGGCCCTCGGTCACCGTGGACGCGCCGAGCGGCATCGGCCTGCCGATCCGTTCCGGGTCCTGCGAGGTGAGCACCGTCCTGTCGGGCCGGGCCACGGCGACCGTGCTCGCCCCGGACAGCATCTGCGCCCTGGTCGCGAACGGGGCCAGGTTCGGGTGCTGCCGCGGGTCGTCGAGCAGCTCGCGCAGACTCGGGTCGGCCGCCAGGTCCTCCGCGACGCCCAGCATCCGCCGGGACTCCGTGGCGCGCATGGTCCGGTCGGCCTGCTCCATGGCGATCGCGGCGACGGCGGCCAGCAGCACCAGCACGATCAGCAGCTGGAGTACCAGGAGCCGTCGCGCCAGCGAGCCCTTTCTGCCCACGTCACACACCTCCTGGCCGCGTTGCCTGCCGGACAGTGTGACTCGCCCGATCCGGCCAGTACACAGATCGGCGTGAACACAATGACCACAACCCCCGGCCCGCCCGACGCGCGCAGGCCGGCCACGTCCGGGACGGCCGGCCCGCACGACCGCCGCTGGTCACGAAGTGGTTTCCTGCCGGCCGAGGGCAGACAGCGCGCGCGGACGTGCCGCAGGATGCCCTACGAATCCAGCGTGGAGACGGCCGGGAGGCGGGAGTGGCGGTGACGACGTCGGCGACGAGGCGGACGAGGCTCGCGGCCCGGCCGCGGCTGCTCGCCGTGGTGGTCGCGGTGGTGGTTGCGGTGGCCGCGGTGGGGCTGGGTACCTGGGCCGCGGTCGGCCGGCCAGATCCGGACGGCGCACTGACCGGGCTGCGGATCATGGCGCCGAACAACCCCGGCGGAGGGCACGACATCACCGCCCGTACCTCGGCGAAGATCATGGAGGACGCGGGCATCGCGCGCACGGTCGAGGTGTTCAACCTTCCGGGCGCCAGCGGCACGGTCGGTCTCGGCCGGCTGGTCGCCGAGGACGGCAACGGCAGGCTGGCCATGGTGATGTCCCTGGGCGTGATCGGCGGCAGCTACGCCCACTCGTCGCGGGTCACGCTGGCCGACACGACACCGATCGCCCGGCTGCTGGAGGAACCCGAGATCGTCGTGGTCTCCGCGAACTCCCCGTACACCGACATCGGGCAGCTGATCGACGACTGGAGATCCGACCCCGGCAAGGTCGCGGTCGGGGGCGGGTCCGCGCCCGGCGGCCCGGACTACCTGGCGCCGATGCTCATGGCCAAGGCCATCGGCCTGGATCCGAAGAAGGTCGACTACGTGCCGTTCGACGGCGGTGGCGAACTGGCCGCGTCGGTGATCGGCGACAAGGTCGCGTTCGGGGTGTCCGGCATCGGTGAGCACATCGACCAGGTCGAGGCGGGCACGCTGCGGGTGCTGGCGGTGACCGGCCCGGAGCGCATCGAGGGGGTGGACGCGCCGACCCTGCGGGAGGCGGGCGTCGACGTCGAGTTCACCAACTGGCGCGGGGTGGTGGCCCCGCCGGGGATCAGCGACGCCGACCGCCGGGCGCTAGTCGAGGCCTACACCGAGATGCACGGGACGCGGCAGTGGAAAGCCGCGCTGGAGCGCAACGGCTGGCGCGACGCGTTCCAGACCGGTGACGACTTCGGCGCCTTCATCGGGCAGCAGACCGACGAGGTCGAGTCGGTGCTGGAGGAACTCGGGCTGACGTGAGCACGAGCAGGCGCCGTAGGTGACACGCGGCACGACCACAACGACCAAAAGGACCACTACGACCGCAGGCGCCCGATCGATTTACCGCGGTGAATCCGCTCCCTAACCTCCCGGCAACAGGTGCCACAGGGCACGCTCGAGGAGGACACCCATGCCCAGAACCACCCAGCCCGGCCCCCGACGTTCCACCGTCACGGGTATGGCGACCGCGCTCGTCCTGACTCTCGCGCTCGGGACGCTGACCGCCTGCGGGGGCGGCGACGACTCTCCCACGGTGGCGGAGAACAAGATCTCCGCCGGCCAGGTGCCCGACTACTACCCCGAGGACTACGCGGACCTGATCGAGGCGGCCAAGAAGGAGGGCGGCAAGGTCACCCTCTACTCCAACCTCGGCGACGACAACATGGCGCCCATCGTCCGGGACTTCAAGAAGAAGTACGACTTCATCAAGACCGTCGACGTCAACGAACTCGACAGCGACGAGCTGTTCCAGAAGGTCCTCTCGGAGAACGCGGCCGGCAAGTCCCCCGCGGACGTGCTGATCTCCAGCGCGGCGAGCGCGTGGGCGGACTTCTCCGGACGCGAGGGCACGGTGCTGGAGTACGCGTCGCCGGAGGCCGCCAAGCTCGGCGACGAGGCGGAACTGCTGCCCAGCGTCTACTCGATGTCCAAGGACCCGATGACGATCGCCTACAACACCTCGCTGGTGGAGAAGGCGCCGACCGGCATCGCCGACCTGGCCGCGATCATGAAGGCCGACAAGGGCAAGTTCAAGAACAAGGTGACGGTCCGTGACCCGGAGGGCTCCTTCGGCTTCACGGTGACCCGTGCCCTCACCGAGGGCAACTCCGGGGCGTGGGACGCGCTGGAGACGATCCTCCCGCTCACCCGCCCGGAGACCTCCTCCGGCACCCAGCTGGAGAAGATCGTCGCCGGCGAGTACTCGGCGGGCTTCCTGATCAGCGCGTCCCCCGCGTACCCGGTCGTCGAGGACAGCGCCGGCCTCGTGAAGATCGTCTTCCCGAAGGACGGCACCGTCGTCCTGCCGCGCGGCATCGGCATCGCCGCCAAGGCGCCGCACCCGGCCACCTCGAAGCTGTTCCTGGACTTCGCGCTGTCGGAGGAGGGCCAGCGCGCCGTCGCCGAGGGCGGCCTGTCCTCCTACCGGGAGGGTGTCGAGGGCGAGGGCCTGCACACCTACCAGGAGGTCGTCGACGCGGTCGGCGAGGACAACATCATCCCCGTCGAGTACACCCCCGTCGCCAAGGACGACGCCGACGCCTGGCTCGACCGCTTCAACGGACTCGCCAAGAAGTAGGCACGCTGACGCGACGATCGGAGCCAGAGCACATGTCAACCCTGACCCCACCGCCCCGCACAGCGGCCGACGACCACGCGGAAGCGTTCAGGCCGCCGCGCTACCGCCGTCCCTTCGGCATCGGACGGGACCAGGCCGTCCAGTACGCCGTCCTCGCGTTCCTCGCCGTCCTGGTACTGGCTCCGATCGTCCCGACCCTCTACCAGAGCGTGCGCAACCGCCCGCTCTACGAGGCCGGTGGAGCCTTCACTCTCCACGGTTACGTCGACCTCTTCACCGAGGCCGGCTTCGGCGAGGTGGCGCTCAACACGCTGCTGTTCGCCACGCTGACCACCCTGCTGAGCCTGGCCATCGCCATCCCGATGGCGGTCGTGGTGGTCCGTACGAAGCTGCCGGGCGGCCGGCTGATCGCGCTGACGATGCAGTGGCCGTTCTTCATCTCCTCGCTGATCCTGGGCTTCGGCTGGATCATCATGTACGGCCCGGCCGGGTTCGTCAGCATCAAGGTCCAGCAGGTCTTCGGCAGTGTGCCGTGGAACCTCTACTCGATTCCCGGGATGGCCCTCACGGAGGCCGTGGCGCTCGCCCCGATCGCCTACGTGTTCTGCGCCAACGCGCTGCGGCAGTCGGACGCGTCCCTGGAGTCGGCGGCCCAGATCTGCGGCGCCGGACCGCTGCGGATCCTGGCGCAGGTGGTCGTGCCGCTGCTGCGACCGCCCATCGTCTACAGCGCCATCCTGGTGTTCTCCATCTCGCTCGAGACGCTGAGCGTGCCGCTGCTGTACGGCCAGCCGGTGAACATCGACGTGTTCTCGACGTTCCTCTACCACAACGGCCTGACGTCGGTGGACCCCGACTACACGGTCCTGGGCGCCGCCTCCACGCTCATCCTGCTGGTCGCGCTCAGTCTGGTGGCGGTGCAGGCCAAACTGCTCAAGAACGCCGCCCGGTTCGTGTCCGTGCGCGGCAAGGCGACCCGCCCCCGCAAGCTCGACCTGGGCTGGCTGAAGTGGGTGAGCATCGTGTTCATCTGGTGCTACGTCATCGCCGGCGCCCTGATCCCGATCGTCGGCCTGGTCTTCCGGTCCTTCACGCTGATCTTCACCCCGCTCCAGTCGCCGCTGAAGACGGTCACCACCCAGAACTACGAGATCGTGTTCGAGTCGGACAACTACGTCCGGTCCCTCTGGAACAGCCTCATCGTCGCCGGGGTCGGCGCGGTGACGATCAGTGCCCTCGCGGTGATCGCGGTCATGGTCGCCCGACGCTCCACCTTCCGCTTCGGCCGTGCCGTGGAGTACCTCGCGCTGATCCCGCAGTCGATGCCGGGCATCATCGTCGGTATCGGCTTCTTCTGGGCCCTCGCCCTCGCCCCGTTCGGCATCGGCACCGTGCTCCAGGGCACGATCTACGCCGTCATCATCGCCTTCGGCATCCGCGCCCTGCCCAGCGCGTTCGGCTCGGTCGCCCCGGCGATCATGCAGATCGGCGGCGAACTCGACAACGCGGCCCGGGTCTCCGGCGCCGACTGGGTGATGACGTTCTTCCGCGTGCTGCGGGCCCTGCTCACCCCGGCCTTCGCCGGTGCGCTGGTGCTCACCTTCGTGATCATGCTCAAGGAGTACTCACCCGCGGTGTTCATCAGCTCCGCGGACAACAACATCCTGGGAACCACCATGCTGAGGCTCTGGACCCAGGGCCGGGCCGGATCCGTCGCCGCTCTGGCAACCCTCCAGATCGCCATCACCGCGGTCTTCGTCGCACTCGCAGGTCTGCTCATGAAGGGAAAGCACGATGCCTGAGGTGACCGTCAAGAACCTGGCCAAGACGTTCGGCGACAACTCCGTCCTGCGCGACGTCACCTTCACCATCAAGGACGGTGAGTTCTTCACCCTCCTGGGAGCCAGCGGCTGCGGCAAGTCCACCACGCTGAACTGCATCGCCGGGCTCGAGCAGCCCACCGAGGGCTCCATCACCGTCGGCGGGAGGCCCTTCGTCGACACCTCCGCCGGGGTCTTCCTGCCCCCCGAGGAGCGCAACCTCGGCATGGTGTTCCAGTCCTACGCCCTGTGGCCGCACATGACCATCGCGAAGAACCTGGCGCTGCCCCTGAGCATCCGCAAGGTCCCGAAGGAGAAGCAGAAGACCCTCATCCACGAGGCGCTCGACAAGGTCGGCCTCGCCGAGCTGAGCAACCGCTACCCCCATCAGCTCTCCGGCGGCCAGCAGCAGCGCGTCGCGCTCGCCCGCGCACTGGTCTACTCCCCGACGGTCCTGCTGCTGGACGAGCCGCTGTCCAACCTGGACGCCAAGCTCCGCGAGCAGGCCCGCGCCTGGCTCAAGCGCCTCCAGGCCGACCTGGGCATCACCACCGTCTACGTCACGCACGACCAGGACGAGGCGCTCGCGCTCAGCGACCGGATCGCGGTGATGGAGGGCGGCAACATGATCCAGATCGGTACGCCGCACGAGATCTACGAGCGGCCCGCCGCCCCCGCGGTGGCGGCCTTCGTGGGCCGCTGCAACTTCCTCACCGGCCGGGTGCTCGGGCAGGAGGGCAGGCGGTACCGGATCCTCCTCGACTGCAGCGACGACGTGGTGGAGGTCGACAGCGACGAGCGCGTCGAGGGCGGCCGTACCGTCACGGTGGCGATCCGTCCCGAACGGCTCGAGGTCGTCCCGCCGGCCGGGGCGTCGTCCGCCACCAACCGGCTGAACACCCAGGTCGTCACCGGCTCCTACGTCGGCTCCCGCTACGAGTACGACGTCCGTCTGGGCAACCAGGTGGTCCAGGTCCTGAGCAACCACGGCGGACTGGCCGACGAGGTGGCGCTCGTCTTCGAGCCCTCCCACGCACTGCTCTACGCGGACACCGTCGACCTCCCCGAGGAGCAGCGCGACCTGATCACCGTCGCCTCCTGACGTCAACCCCGGCCCGGTGCGGGGCCGGTGACGCGCACCACCTGGCGGGAGCGAGCAGGATCACGCCAGGTGGGGCGGTATTGGCCAGATGCGCGGCACAGGGTACCGTCGCTCTGATATCGACGACGGCATCGCGGAAGCCGGTGGGAACCCGGCACGGTCGCGCCACTGTGGACGGTGCGCCCCTCGACGGGGCGGACCGCGAGTCAGACCCGCGCCCGTCGTCCTGTGCACCACCGAGATGGGACGCGAACTCCCAGAGGAGGCCCTGCCATGGCGCAGCACGTCGCCCAGCCGACCCCCACCGCACCCGCCGTACCCACCAAGCTCCCGCTGAAGGACATCGCGCCCTGGGCGGTCTTCTTCGGCATCCTGATGCTGGTCCTGCTGTACTTCGTCGGCGCCGAGCAGGGCGCCACCTCCGTCGTCTCCGGCGAGGGAGTCCACGAGTGGGTGCACGACGCCCGCCACCTGCTCGGCTTCCCCTGCCACTGACGAGGGACGCCGCACACCCATGAACTCCGCAACGGTAAGAAACCTGCTCGTGCGGGGCATGCTCGCCGGTCTCGGGGCCGGCGTGCTCGCCCTGGTCGTCGCCTACTTCCTCGGTGAGCCGAACGTCGACGGCGCCATCGGCTTCGAGGAGTCCCACTCTCCCGCGCACGAGCACGAGGTCGAACTCGTCTCCCGCAGCCTGCAGTCCACCCTCGGCCTCGCCACCGGCGTCCTGGTCTACGGGGTGGCCTTCGGCGGGATCGCCGCGCTCGCGTACTGCTTCGCCCTCGGCCGGGTCGGCCGCTTCGGCCCGCGGGCCACGGCGCTGCTCCTCTCGGGTGCCGCGCTGATCGCCGTGTACGTCGTCCCGTTCCTGAAGTATCCGGCGAACCCGCCCGCGGTCGGTGACCACGACACCATCGCCAAGCGGACCACCCTGTTCTTCCTGATGATGCTGCTCGGCGTCCTCCTCGCGGTCGCCGCGGTGATCGCCGGCAAGCGGCTCGCGCCCAGGCTGGGCAACTGGTACGCCTCCGTCGTCGCCGTGCTCGGCTTCGTCGCCGTGATCGGTCTGGCGTACGCGTTCCTGCCCGCCGTCAACGAGGTCCCGGCGGACTTCCCGGCCACCCTGCTGTGGCGGTTCCGCCTCTCCACCCTTGCCCTGCAGGTCACGCTGTGGGCGGGCTTCGGCCTCGTCTTCGGCGAACTGGCCGAACGGCTGCTGAACCCGAAGCCCGCCGCGACGGTGTCCGCGGGCACGGCGGTGGCCGCCCCGCGGTAAGCCGGACAGGACGTCGAGAGGGCCCGCGGACCTGTCCGCGGGTTCTTTCGCGTTCCCGTCACATCCCCGAGTCCAGTGGGTGCCCGAGCCGCAGGTTCCACCGGCCGTCGCGCCCGCTGACCGAGGTGAGCGTCAGGGGCGGTACGTCGAGCCGCCAGAAGGCCGCCGGCGGAGCCCCCAACACCCGCACCACCACCGCCCGCACGATCTCCGGCTCGACCACCGCGAGGGTGTGGCCGTCCGTTTCCTGCGCCGCGCGCAGCCAGTGCGCCACCCGTGCGCACAGGTCCGTCACGGACTCCCCGCCGTGGGGCGCCGAGTCCGGGTCGGTGAGCCACCGGGCCACCGCCTCCGGCTCGGCGGCGCCGACCTCGGCGAGGGTCAGGCCCCGCCAGCGCCCGACGTCCAGCCCCGCCAACTCCCGTGCGTCCTCCGCGTCCAGACCGAGGGCGGCGGCGGTCTCCCGGCAGCGCACACCGGGCGAGACCACGATCCGCGCGGCCGCGGGCAGTGACCCGGCCGCGGCACGGGCCCGTGCCTCCCCGCCCGCGTCGATCGAGCCGCCGTCGTCGAAGCGGGCCTGACGCAACGACGAACTCATCGCGGGCGAGACGAAACTGACGCGCGTGGTCACCTGAGGGCTCCTCCTGATGCGGTCGGGACGGTGCCCGGGAAGCGTATGCGCGGGCGGTGCCGGCGGCCGTCGCGGGTGACGCCGGCGCGCGGCCCGCCGGGCGTCACGCCGGGTAGGCGTGGGTCTGGGCGGCCTTGACCGTCGCCCAGACCGGTACGCCCGGATGGAGGCCGAGTTCGGCGGCGGCGACGGTGGTGAGGTCGGCGGCGAGGGGGAGTTCGCCGGTGAGGGCCGCGCGGATCTGGTCGCCGTGGGTCTCCAGACCGGCGACCTCGCAGTGCCAGAGGTTGCGGGCGCTGGCGCCGGCGGGGCGGTCGCGGTACAGGGTCACCGCGCTCGGGGGGAAGGTGACGAAGACCGGCCCGGTGAGGTCCTCGGTCGTGGTGATCGCGGGCCCGCCGTCCAGTCGTACGGTGTGCCCGTCGGCGCGGCCCTTGTAGAGGTTGAGGCCGACGAGGTGGGCGATGTAGTCGGTGCGGGGCCGGCGGGCGATGTCACCGGGGGTGCCTTCCTGCACCACGTGGCCGTCCTCGACGACGACGAGGCGGTCGGCCAGGACCATGGCGTCCAGCGGGTCGTGGGTGACGAGTACGGCGACGGCTTCGAAGTCGGCCAGGTGGCGCCGGAGTTGGGCGCGGACGTCGAGGCGGGTGCGGGCGTCGAGCGCGGCGAGGGGCTCGTCGAGGAGCAGCAGCCGGGGGTTGGTGGCCAGCGCGCGCGCGAGGGCGACGCGCTGGGCCTGGCCGCCGGAGAGACGGCGGGGTTTGGCGCCGGCGTGCTCGGCGAGGCCCATCCGCTCCAGCCACCGGGCGGCCAGGGAGCGCGCCTCCGCCTTGCTCGCGCCGTGGCAGCGGGGGCCGAAGGCCACGTTGTCCAGGGCGGTGAGGTGCGGGAAGAGGAGGTAGTCCTGGAAGACGACGCCGACCGGGCGGGACTCGGGCGGGGTGCGTTCCAGGGCCGTACCGTCCAGGCGGAGGTGCCCGCCGGTGAGCGGGACCAGGCCGGCCAGGGCGCGCAGGGCGGTGGTCTTGCCGGCGCCGTTGGGGCCGAGCAGGGCCACGACGTCGCCGGGGGCGGCGCTCAGGGCCACGTCGAGGCGGAAGCCACCCCGGTCGACGACGATCCGGGCGTCCAGGCCCTGGGCGGGCGCGGTCTCGCTCACGTGGGCATCCTCGCGCAGGGCGCTCATGACGCCGTCATCCAGCGGTCCCGCAGTCCCGCGAGGACCGCGATCGACACGGCCAGCAGGACGAGACTGAGGGCGATGGCCGCCTCCGGATCGCTCTGCAGCGCGAGGTAGACGGCGAGCGGCATGGTCTGGGTACGGCCGGGGAAGTTGCCGGCGAAGGTGATCGTCGCGCCGAACTCGCCCAACGCCCGCGCCCAGGCGAGCACCGCGCCCGCCGCGATGCCCGGCGCGATGAGCGGCAGGGTGACCCGGCGGAACGCGGTGAAGCGGGAGGCGCCCAGGGTGGTGGCCGCCTCCTCGTAGCGCGGGTCGGCGGCGCGCAGGGTGCCCTCGACGCTGATCACGAGGAACGGCATCGCCACGAACGCCTCGGCGACCACGACCCCGGCGGTGGTGAAGGGCAGGGTGATCCCGAACCAGGAGTCCAGCCACTTCCCGACGACCCCGTTGCGGCCGAGCGCCATCAGCAGCGCCACACCGCCGACCACCGGGGGCAGCACCAGCGGCAGGGTGACCAGGGCCCGTACGAGCCCGCGTCCGGGGAACTCGACTCGGGCCAGCAGCCAGGCCAGCGGCACCCCGAGCACCAGGCTCACCGCGGTGGCCGCCGTGGCGCACAGCAGGGACAGCTGCAGCGCCTGCCACACCTCCGGGCTGGTCAGCTGCTCCGGCAGGCTGTGCCACGGGGTCCGCACCAGCAGGGCGATCAGCGGGACGATCAGGAACGCCAGACCGACGAGCGCGGGTACCAGCAGGGGCAGCGGCACGCCCCGTCCGGCGCCCGCCCGGACGCGCCGGCCCCGTGGCCCACCCGTGAGGGTGTCGGCCACGGCACCGGGCTTGTCCTGGGGGGAGGTCACGGCTGGAGGAACCCGGCCTCGGTCAGGACCTTCTGGCCGTCGGCGGACCGCACCAGCGCGATGAAGGCCTTGGCGGCCTCGGCGTTCTGCGCGTCCTTGAGCAGGGCGATCGGGTACTCGTTGACGGCGTCGGCGGACTCGGGGAACTCCACGCCCTCCACCTTGTCACCGGCCGCGTGCACATCCGTCTTGTACACGACGGCCGCGTCGGCCTCCTTCAGCTCGACCTTCGTCAGGGCCGCCTTGACGTCCTGCTCGTAGGAGACCGGGGTCAGCTTGAGGCTGCCGGCCTCCAGTGCCTTCTGCGCGGCGGCGCCGCACGGCACCTCCTTGTCGCACAGCACGACCTTCAGGCCCGACTTCGTCAGGTCCTTCAGGGAGGAGATCTTGTCCGGGTTGCCGGGCAGGGTGGCGATCTCCAGCTGGTTGCGCACGAAGGTCACCGGCTCGGTGGCGTTGTCCTTCGCGTCCGTCACGATCTTCATCGTCTTGGGGCTGGCCGAGGCGAACACGTCCGCCGGGGCCCCGCCGGTGATGCTCGCCGCGAGCGAGTCGCTGCCGCCGAAGCTGAAGGTCACCTTCGTGCCCGGGTGGGCCTTCTCGAACGCAGCGCCCAGCGTCGTGAAGCTCTCCTTCAGCGAGGCGGCGGCGAACACGGTGACCGTGCCGGACAGCTTGTCCGAGGAGGACGCCGACGCGGACGAGTCGGACGTGGCGGACGAGGAGTCGTCGGAGGACGAGCAGGCGCTCAGGGCCAGCAGTGCGGCGGCACTCGCACCGGTCACCTGCAGCATCCGGCGGGTGCGGCGGGTGCGGCACACGGAACGGGTCATCACGGGTCTGCTCCTTCTCGGGGACTCGGCGAAGACCGCCAGGCGTACGCTGATCATACTGCCGCATATGCAAGGTGTAAGTACCTTGTCTCATCGCATGAGCTGCGCCATCGACTGAGGTGGGTGGTATATGCGTTTGTACACATGGCCTGCGAGGGTACGGTCGTGCGGGAGGTGGTAGCCCGTGAGTCAGTCCCTCGCAGCCGCCGGTACGGCCGCCGTTCCCCGCGCGGAAGTCGTGCTCGCCGGTGACCTGGCCCGACCGTCCCGCCTGACCGTGTCCGATCTGCTGGCCTGGCCCCAGCACACGGCCTCGGCGGCCGGGCCCGGCTTCGACCCCGCCGCATGGACGGCCTGCGCTTCCTCATCGCCGTACGCGGCGTGGACGGCCATCACGCCATGCTGTCGTGGGCGGAGATCGACCCCGACTTCGCACGGGCGCCCGTGCTGCTCGCGGCCACCCTCGACGACACCCCGCTGGACCGGGCGGGCCCGCAGCTCGTCCTGCCGCAGGACCGGTGCGGGGCCCGGTACATCAGCGGGATCCGCGCGATACACGTGGACGGCGGCTACACCGCGTGGACGTGACCGCGGAACCCGGTTGCCGGGAAATGATCAGGCGACCTACCGTCGGGCCCATGGCGGACGACGAACCCACACGCGCGGCACGGCTGTTGGATGCCCAGGCGAAGGCCGAACGGCTCTTCGCGGAGATCGAGGCGCGCGGACTCGTCGCGCCCGGCCAGGGCGAACGGGCGGTCAGCGACCGCGTCCGGGACCTGGCGAACGAACTGTTCGGCGCCACCCGGCACTGGCACAAGCGGATCGTGCGCTCCGGGCCGAACACCCTCCTGCCGTACAAGGAGAATCCCCCGGACCGGGTGATCGGCGCGGACGACATCGTCTTCGCCGACTTCGGGCCGATCTTCGAGGAGTACGAGGCCGACTTCGGCCGGACCTTCGTCCTCGGCGACGACCCGGTCAAGCGGCGCCTGCGGGACGACCTGCCGCAGATCTTCGCCGCCGGCAAGCAGTTCTTCGCCGACGACGCCGACATCACCGGCAAGCAGCTGCACGCCGAGGTGGAGCGGCTGGCCGCCGACGCCGGCTGGGAGCTGGGCGGCTGGCACGCCGGCCACCTGGTCGGCGAGTTCCCGCACGAGTGGATCGACGGCGCGGACGTGGAGTCGTACATCACCCCCGCCAACGACACCCCGCTGCGCCGCACCGACAAGGCAGGCCGTGTCTGCCACTGGATCCTGGAGATCCATCTCGTCGACCAGGGGCGGGGCTTCGGCGGCTTCCACGAGGAACTGCTCACCCTCGGCTGATCCGCTCAGACGCGGTCGATGTGCACGTTCGTCGACTTCACCCGGGCGGTGGCCTCCATGCCGACCTCCAGGCCCAGTTCCTCCACGGCCTCCCGAGTCAGCAGCGACACCAGCCGGTGCGGGCCCGCCTGGATCTCCACCTGGGCCGCCACGTCACCGAGTTTGATCGCGGTGACGATCCCCGGGAAGGCGTTGCGGACCGAGGTGTAGGTGGTCTCCTCCTCGTCGGCCCCGCTCCGGGCGAGCTCCACCGAGAAGGCGGCCAGGTCCTTCCCCTCGACGAGCCGCCGCCCGCCCTCGTCGCGACGGGTCGCCACCCGGCCCGCGTCCGCCCACCGCCGCACGGTGTCGGGACTCACTCCGAGCAGCCGGGCCGCCTGCCCGATCGTGTAGGACTGCATGCGCGCCAAGATATGCCCCCGGCGGGGGCGGACGCGCCGAAGGGCGCCCGGGTCACCCCGGACGCCCTCCGTCACCTCACGCGCACTGCCGTGCTCAGACCAGGTCGAACCGGTCCAGGTTCGAGACCTTGACCCAGGCCGCGACGAAGTCGTTCACGAACTTCTCCTTCGCGTCGTCGCTCGCGTAGACCTCGGCGAGGGCGCGCAGCTCGGAGTTGGAGCCGAAGACCAGGTCGGCACGGGTGCCGGTCCACTTCAGGTTGCCCGCGTCGTCGCGGCCCTCGAAGGTGTGCTGGTCCTCCGAGGTGGACTTCCAGGTCGTGCCCAGCTCGAGCAGGTTGACGAAGAAGTCGTTGGTCAGGACGCCCGGGGTGTCGGTGAGGACACCGTGCTTGGAGTCGCCGCTGTTGGCGCCGAGGACGCGCAGACCGCCGACGAGGACCGTCGTCTCGGGGGCGCTCAGGGTGAGCAGGTTCGCCTTGTCGAGCAGCAGGTACTCGGCCGGGAGGCGGGTGCCCTTGCCGACGTAGTTGCGGAAGCCGTCCCAGGCCGGCTCCAGCGCGGCGAACGACTCGGCGTCCGTGTGCTCCTCGGTCGCGTCCACCCGGCCCGGGGTGAAGGGGACCTCCACCTCGAAGCCCGCGTCCTTGGCGGCCTTCTCGACCGCGGCGGCACCGCCGAGGACGATCAGGTCGGCCAGGGAGACCGTCTTGGCGCCGGAGTTGAACTCCGACTGGACGCCCTCCAGGACGCTCAGGACGTGACGCAGCTGGTCGGGGTCGTTGGCCTCCCAGCCGCGCTGCGGCTCCAGGCGGATCCGGGCACCGTTGGCGCCACCGCGCTTGTCGCTGCCGCGGAAGGTGGACGCGGACGCCCACGCGGTGGAGACCAGCTGCGAGACCGTCAGGCCGGACTCGAGCAGCTTGGCCTTGAGGGCCGCGATGTCGGCCGCGTCGATGACCTCGCCCTCGGCCGCCGGCAGCGGGTCCTGCCACAGCAGGGTCTCCTCCGGGACCTCCGGGCCGAGGTACAGGGACTTCGGGCCCATGTCACGGTGGGTCAGCTTGAACCAGGCGCGGGCGAAGGCGTCCGCGAACTCGGCCGGGTTCTCGTAGAAGCGGCGCGAGATCTGCTCGTAGACCGGGTCGAAGCGCAGCGACAGGTCGGTGGTGAGCATGGTCGGCAGCTGCTTCTTCGACGCGTCGTGCGCGTCGGGGATGATCGCCTCGGCGTTCTTGGCGACCCACTGCTTGGCGCCGGCCGGGGACTCCGACAGCTCCCACTCGTACTCGAAGAGGTTCTTGAAGAAGCCGTTGCTCCACTGGGTGGGCGTGGCGGTCCAGGTGACCTCGAGACCGGACGTGATGGCGTCGCCGCCCTTGCCGGTGCCGTAGGTGCTGGCCCAGCCGAGGCCCTGCGCCTCGATCGGGGCGGCCTCGGGCTCGGCGCCGACGTTGTCCGCCGGGCCCGCGCCGTGGGTCTTGCCGAAGGTGTGGCCACCGGCGATGAGGGCGACGGTCTCCTCGTCGTTCATCGCCATGCGGCGGAAGGTCTCACGGATGTCGCGGGCCGCGGCGATCGGGTCCGGGTTGCCGTTCGGGCCCTCGGGGTTGACGTAGATGAGGCCCATCTGAACGGCGCCGAGCGGGCTCTCCAGGTTGCGGTCGCCGGTGTAGCGCTGGTCGTCCAGCCAGACCTTCTCGGGACCCCAGTAGACGTCCTCCTCGGCCTCCCAGACGTCGGCGCGGCCGCCGCCGAAGCCGAAGGTCTCGAAGCCCATCTGCTCCAGGGCGACGTTGCCGGTGAGGATCATGAGGTCGGCCCAGGAGAGGCTCTGGCCGTACTTCTTCTTGACCGGCCACAGCAGACGGCGGGCCTTGTCCAGGTTGCCGTTGTCCGGCCAGCTGTTCAGCGGCGCGAAGCGCTGCTGGCCGGCGCCGGCGCCGCCACGGCCGTCGGAGATGCGGTAGGTGCCCGCGCTGTGCCAGGCCATACGGATCATCAGCGGGCCGTAGTTGCCGAAGTCGGCCGGCCACCAGTCCTGCGAGTCGGTCAGCACCGCGGCGATGTCCTGTTTGACGGCCGCCAGGTCGAGGTTGTTGAACGCCTCCGCGTAGTCGAAGTCCTCACCGAGCGGGTTCGCCACCGCCGGGTTCTTGGCGAGGATCTTCAGGTTGAGGCCCTCCGGCCACCACTGGCGGTTGCCACCGCCCTGGGTCGGGTGTGCCGCACGGTCGTGGGCGACCGGGCACTTCGCCTCGGACGAGGAGTTTTCAGACATAGGGGGTTCCTTCCGAACGGGGGGAAATCACGGTGCTGCCGCGGTACCGGCGGTGGAGCAGGCGGGGCACAGGCCCCAGTAGATGACCTCGGCCTCGTCGATCGCGAAGCCGCGGTCGTCGGACGCGGTGAGGCAGGGGGCGTGGCCGACCGCGCAGTCGACGTCGGCGACGACGCCGCACGACCGGCACACCAGATGGTGGTGGTTGTCCCCGACGCGCCCCTCGAACCGGGCCGGGCTGCCCGGCGGTTCGATCCGGCGCACCAGGCCGGCCGCGGTGAGCGCGTGCAGCGCCTCGTACACGGCCTGTACGGAGATGTGGCCGACGCGGTCGCGCACTCCGGACGCGATCGCCTCGACGTCGAGGTGGTCACCGCCGCGGACGGTTTCGAGCAGCGCGACGCGGGCGGCCGTCACCCGCAGGCCGGCACCGCGCAGCTCATCGGCGACGGTTCGGGGCTGGGGTGCAGTCATGGGGAACAACCTACTTCGCTAAACACGAATAGTTCAAGAAAGCGAGCAAACCAAGTTTGATGTGTCGCATCGTACCGTGTTCGCCCCTTTATGTTCCGTATTGGCCCGTCGGGGGCCCGGCGGGCGTGCCGTGCCAGAATGGGCGGGCCGTCGTTCCTACCGATCCACCGAGGTTCCGCCGTGACCAAGCCCGTGGCCCGCGAGCCGCAGCGCAGAAATTCGCGGTCCAACCGGGCGCGCATCCTCGCCACGGCCCGCCAGGAGCTCGGCCGGAACCCGGACATCACCCTGGAGGAACTGGCGCGGGCCTCCGGTGTCGTACGACGCACCCTCTTCGGGCACTTCCCCGGGCGCGCCGCGCTGCTGGAGGCGCTCGCCGAGGAGGCGTCCGAGACGCTGCGCGGGGTGCTGGAGACCGCCAGGAGGCCCGAGGAGCCGGCCGAGCGGGCGCTCGCGCACTTCGTGTACTGCATCTGGCCCGTCGGCGACCGCTACCGGCTGCTGCTGGCGCTGGCCCGGCGCGACCTGGGCATGGAGCGCGTCGCCGAGATCCTGGCGCCGGCCCGCGACGAGGTCACGTCCATCCTGGAGCGGGGGCAGCGTGACGGCGTCTTCCATGCCCAGCTGCCGCCGGCCGTGCTGAGCGCGGGCCTGGAGGCCATGCACTTCGCCCTGCTGGAGCAGGTCAACACCGGCGCGCTGGAGGACGACGGCACCCGGACGGCCGTCATCACGCTCATCGCGGCCGGGGTGCCGGCGGACCGGGCGGGCGCCGTGGTCGCGGAGGCCGCGCCGCAGGTGCGGGCCGGGGAGTCCGACGGCGAGGAGTGAGGAGCGCGCGACCGGTCGGTCGCGCAAGGGACTTGACGAAGGGGGCCCTCCCTGAGGGCCCCCTTCGGCGTTTCTCCGCGCGGCCCGCTATTTGCACACCACTGGGCAATCAACTAGTCTGCACATCAGTGGGCAATTATCTCGTCGCCGCTAGGAGTCCCCGATGCCCTTCCTTGCCAACACACCCGTGGAGAAGATGACCGGGCCGTACAAGCGGCGCTGGTGGGCCCTTCTCGTCCTGTGCCTGAGTCTGCTGATCGTCGTCATGGCGAACACCTCGCTGATCGTGGCCGCGCCCGACATGACCTCCGACCTGGGTCTGTCCAGCAGCGACCTTCAGTGGGTCATCGACGGCTACACCGTCCCCTACGCCGCGCTGATGCTGGTGCTGGGCTCGATCGGCGACAAGTACAGCCGCCGGGGCGCGCTGATCACCGGTCTGCTGGTCTTCGCGGGCGGCTCGGTGATGGGCAGCCTCGTGGACGAGACGGCCCTGGTCATCACGGCCCGCGCGATCATGGGAGTCGGCGCCGCGGTGGTCATGCCAGCCACGCTGTCGCTGCTGGTCGCGATGTTCCCCAAGCGGGAGCGCGCCCGGGCCATCACGGCCTGGACCGCCACCTCCGGCCTCGCCATCGCCGTCGGCCCGCTGGTGGCCGGCTGGCTGCTCGAGGACCACGCCTGGGGCTCGACCTTCCTGATCAACGTCCCCATCGCGGTCGCCGCCGTCCTCGGCGCGCTCACCCTGGTCCCGCCGTCGAAGGCGCGGGGCATGGGCCGGATCGACTACGTCGGCGGTCTGCTGTCGATCGTCTCCGTCGGCTCCCTGGTCTACGCCACGATCGAGGGCCCGCACTTCGGCTGGGGCGCCGGCCCGATCACCGCGGCCGTGGTGGCCGGCGTGGGCCTGTCGGCCTTCGTGGCCTGGGAGCTGCGCCACCCGCACCCCATGCTGGACGTGCGCAGGTTCGCCCAGCGGCCGTTCTCCGGGTCGATGCTCGCGGTGCTGTTCTTCTTCTTCGGCACCTTCGGTTCCATCTACTACGCGACCCAGTACCTGCAGTTCGTCCTCGGCTACGACGCCCTGGAGACCGGCGTACGGCTGCTGCCGCTGGCCGGAGCCGTGTTCGTCGGCGCCGCTGTCACGGGCCGGCTGACCCCGAAGCTGGGCATGAAGCCGATGGTGGTGGCCGGTATGGCCATCGGCAGCGCGGGCGTGTTCCTGCTCACCCGGATCGAGACGGGCTCGACGTACACCGACTTCCTGCCGTCGCTGCTGATGCTGGGCTTCGCGATCGGCCTGAGCGTGTCCCCGGCCACCGACACGATCATGGACTCCTTCCCCGAGTCGGAGCTGGGCGTCGGCGGCGGCGCCAACGACACCGCGCTGGAGCTGGGCGGCTCCCTCGGTATCGCCGTGCTCGGCTCGCTGCTGGGCACCGCCTACCGCGACAAGCTGGCCGACCTGGTCGGCGGGCACCTTCCGGCCGCCGCGCTGGAGACGGCGAAGGACTCGGTGGGCGGCGGTATCGCGGTCGCCGAGCAGACAGCGAAGAACCCGGCCGGCGGGCCCCAGCAGGCCCAGGCCCTCATCGATGCCGTGCACGAGGCCTTCGCCCACAGCGTCGCCCAGACCAGCCTGATCGGCGGCGTCATCATGGCCGCCGGCACGCTGATCGTCCTCGCCGTACTGCCGGGCCGCGGGGCCTCCGGCGGGGACCGGCCGCAGGAGCGGACGCAGGAGCGGCCGGAGCAGGCGAAGGAGCCGGCGGAAGCCCGGTAGGGGACGGCGCCGGGAAGCCGTCAGGGACGGCATCGGGGAGACATTGGCGGAGGCCGGGCAGCACACGCCCGGCCTCCGCCGCGTGCACTACTTCCGCACCACCCTCTTTGGAACGGCTGGAGCCGTCGGCTGCCGTCTGCCCACGATGTGTGGCGTTCAGGCCGGTGTCGTTGCGTCCGTCGCCGTCTGTGGCTCTGGTGGGGCGTCGGCCTGTGCGGTCACGGGGCCGGTCCCCTCGGTGTCCTGGGCCGCAGGACCGTCCGCCTCCGCCTCCGCCTTCCCGTCCGCCCCCGGCAGTAGTCCGCTCATCGCGACGCACTGCTCGGGGCCCATGAACCGGGCCAGTGCCGTGCTGACGGTCTCGGCGAGTGCGGTGGACGCTTCCCGCAGCAGGCCGCGGGCCTTGTCGGTGAGGGCGATCTCGATGCCCCGCTTGTCGCCGCACACCGACCTGCGGGTGACCAGCCCGGCCCGCTGGAGGCAGGCGACCTGGTAGGTGAGGCGGGTCTTGGGGCGTCCCAGCAGCTCCGCGACGCGCGTCATGCGCAGGCCCTGCCGGGGCTGCTCCGCCAGCAGGCACAGGATCAGGAACTCGTCGTGCGAGACGTCGAGCCGCTCCTTCACCACCGAGCGCAGCCGCTGCTCCACGGCCCCGGTCGCGGCGAGCAGGAGCATCCAGGCCCGCAGCTCGGGCGGCAGCAGACCACCGCCCCCTGCGGCGGGACATTCGGGCAGGTCGGGGGAGTGCTCCTCGGGGTCGGCCATGCACCGAGTGTACCTGTCGTCCAATTTTGGACCACAAGGGTTGTCCAGTTTTGGATGACCGGCTAGCGTGAGCGTCCTCCAAAGCTCATCCAAATTTGGACGACCGAGTTTGGGCTACCGATGTGAGGAACGATCATGACCGTCGCCGTGGAAACCGGACTGTGGCAGCTCGACACCAGCGCCTCCGCCGTCGCGCTGAAGCACAAGACGATGTGGGGCCTGGTGACCGTCAAGGGCACCTTCGCCACCGTGAGCGGCGGCGGTGAGGTGGGCGCCGACGGCTCCGCCACCGGCACGCTGACCCTGGACGCGGGCTCCGTCGACACCAAGAACGCCAAGCGGGACGAGCACCTGCGCGGCGCCGACTTCTTCGACATCGCGAACCACCCCGAGATCACCTACGCCGTGCGGTCCGCCGAACTCCGCTCCGGCGACACGGTCCAGGTGTCCGGCCAGCTCACCGTGCGCGGCATCAGCAGGCCGCACTCCCTCACCGCGAAGCTGACCGACGCCGGCGCCGACGCGCTCACGCTGGACGCCGAATTCACCGTCGACCGCGGCGAGTTCGGCCTGGGCTGGAACCAGCTCGGCATGATCCGGGGCCTGACCTCGATCACCGCCACGCTCCGCTTCACGCGCGCCCGGTCCGCCTGACCGGCCGTCACTTCACCTTCGTACGACCGGAGTACGCAGCGCCGGCCCCACGTCCGCGCTCGACAGCGTCTGCGGATCCGCCGTGAAGGCCCGCAGCCGGATCCGTACGCTCGGCCGGGGGAGGTGGAACCGCCCCGAGGGCGGCCGGAGTTCGTAGCGGGCCGTGGAGTGGGCGGGCAGCGTCCGCGGACCCCGCACGACGATCCAGTACGGATCCATGCCCTGGCCGGTGGTGAGGGTGAAGTGCGGACTGAGGGCGCGGTCACCGGTGTTGGTGACCCGAAGCGTCATCAGGGACACGGCGGTCGGCGAACCGTGCCGGACCGCCGCCACCCTCATCCGCAGCGGGGGCGTCCCGGTGACCGCCACCGTCGCGCTCGCCAGGGCGGGCAGCAGGACGAGGACGGCCGCCGCCAGCCGGGCCGTACGCCCTCGCGGACCCGCGAGCGGCCGGGGCCGCGGCTGCCACGCGCCGGCGAACTCCGAGGCCGGCGCGGTGACCGCGGCCGCCAGCCACAGCGGCGTCATCATCAGGTAGTAGCCGTCCTGGGAGCGCGTCGCCAGGAAGAACGCGCACCAGGGCAGCACGGTCGCCGCCGGCCCCAGCCGCCGCACGAACAGCACGAACAGCACCAGCAGCGCCGCCGCCAGCAGCAGGCTCGCGTGCCCGTACCAGTCGATCCGGTCGCTGCCGTCCGTGAGGTACAGCGAGACGCCGATCAGCCCCTGGCCGTGCAGCACCGCGCCCTGCGTCAGCGGCAGGGCGATGCCCTCCAGCCAGGCCCGCGGCTGCTGCACCAGGAAGTACGTGTTGATCAGCAGCCATACGGTGGCGGCGATCCCGGTGATCCGCAGCAGCACCCCCGCAGCGGCCCGCGGGCCCAGCTCACCGCGGCGCACCGCGTAGATCCCGGACAGCAGGAAGGGGACCACGAACCAGGAGAGCTGCTGCGCGGCACAGGCCGCGCCCAGGCACACGGCCCGGGCGACACCCGCCCGGCCGAGCAGCCCGCCCCGCCCGATCCGGGGCCAGCGCACCACCGCCGGCATCAGCAGCGCCAGCGCGAGGATCGCCGGGTAGCCCTGCCGCCCGTACATCGGCAGGAACGAGAACCCGAGACACACCAGCGTCGCGACCGGCCGCCACGGCGTGGGCAGCATCCGCCACAGCACCACCGCACCCACGAGCAGCGCGCCGGTCGCCGTGGCCGTCGCCGGGGCACCGCCGTGCCCGAGCCACAGCAGCGGCGTGGTGAGCAGCGGGGCGAGCGGGGGATAGCCGTACGTGTAGTCGTAGCCGCCGTGGACCGTGGGGGTGAGGGCGACGTCGCCGTGGCCGAAGAGCCAGGGCCACGGCTGCCCGTAGACCGGGGCACCGGCGGCGATCTGCCGGGCGGCCTGGGTGGTGAGCACCGCCTCGTCGCCGCCCTGGTGGTACATCACCCACGCGCACAGCACGAGCACCACGGCGGTCACCAGCACGCACAAGTCCAGCCGTGCCAGCGACCGGGCCCGGCGGACCACGAGTGCGAGCACCCCGCACACCAGGATCGACGCGTAGCAGACCGAGATGAGGGCGGCCACCCCGATCCGGTGGCTCGCCGCCGAGGACCAGACCGCGCGCGTGCCGATGAACAGGCCGGCATCGGCCAGCAGGGTCAGCACCCGATGCCACTGCGCGGGGGGTTCCTCAGGGGCGGACACCGCCGACTGTGTCCGCCGACCGGGTGCCACCAGCGAGGTATCTGCCAAGTGCACGGCACGTGAACGTAGTCGCAGCCGGTGAACGCGCCGTTCCTGGACGTGAAGATTCCGGTGTGCGCGGGGTAAGAAGCTCCCGTGGGACGCCTGTGACAGTCGCGGTCCGTGTCGCTGTTGGGCCGAACGGGTGACTTGGCGTAAGAATTGGCTGGTGCAGGCATTGAGTGCGAGTCAGTTCGGGGGGAGCCGGTGAACCGGTACGACGTCACCGATGAGCAGTGGGAAGGGCTCGCCCAGGTCGTTCCGCTGAGAGGCCGGGACGCCTGGCCGTCGGCGGTGGGCCACCGCGCGCTCCCCGACGCCGAGACGGAGACCCGTCGCCGGTTCGTCGTGCTGCGGGTCAATGTCTTCGCGGACGCCCGCGAGGTCGCCGAGACCCTCATGGCGGGCATCCCGGTCCTCCTCGACCTCACCGGCGCGGAGACCGAGGTCGCCAAGCGGGTCCTCGACTTCTCCACCGGTGTCGTCTTCGGTCTCGCCAGCGGGATGCACCGCGTCGACCGCAACGTCTTCCTCCTCACCCCGCCGGGCACCGAGGTGAGCGGAATCATGGAGGGTGCCGGGGTACCCGGCGTCTGAGCGGGAGCGTGCCCGGGCCGACCGCGTCAGCGCCGGGCATCGCCCGATCGTAGGAAGCTCCCGAGGGCGGAACGGTTCGGCGGAAACCCGGAGCCCTACCGTCCGGACATGACCGCCCCGCCGGCCCCTGTACGCAGCCACCCCGTCCGTCCTTGTCTCACCGAGCTGCGGCTGTCCGCGTTCGCCGGGCACCGACGGGCCCGGTTCCCGCTGGGGGCGGTCACCGTGCTGGCGGGGCCCAGCGGGAGCGGGAAGACCACGGCGGTACGGGCGTACGAGGCGCTGGCGCGGCTCGGCGGCGGGGCCCGTCTCGCCGACGTCTTCCCCGACCCCCTCGCCTGTGTGCCCGACCGGGCACGGCCCGACGCCCAGCGGCGCCGCGGATTCCGGATCGGCTGCACCGCCGACGGGCCCGAGGGGCCGGTCCGGCTCGACGTCGCCGTCCAGGCCGAACCCGAGCTGCGCGTCGTGGGGGAGCGGCTGAGCGCTGACGGGCTGGTGCTCCTGGAGACCGCCCTGCGCGATCCGGCCCGGCCCACCGTGCAGGCCGCCTGGCACACCGGCGGATCCGCGCCCGTCACCCGTGCCCCGCTGCCCGACGACCGGCTCGGGACCGCCCTGCTGCCCCTGCGGGTGGCCGGCAGGACCGACGGGCAGCGGCAGGTGCTTGCCGCCGCCGAACAGATGGTCGTCGCCCTGCGGTCCGTCTTCCCCTGCGACCCGCAGCCGGAGTGGATGGGCGCCCCGGTGCCCACCGGCTCCGGGCGGCTGCTCGGTGGCTGCGACAACCTCGCCGACGTGCTCTGGCGCACCCGCGAGGAGTGCGCGCGCCGGCACGCGCACCTGGTCGCGGCCCTCGACGCCGGCTGCGCGGGCCGGGTCGTCGACCTGCGCGCCGAACCGCTGTCCGACGGCACGGTCCGCGCGGTGCTCGACCGCGGCGACGGCGGCGGCACGGAACTCGCCCGCCTCGGATACGGCGAACTGCGCTACGTCGCCCTCGCGCTGGTCCTGCTCACCGGGCCCGGCGTCCTCGACCTGGACACGGCCGGCGAGGTGCCCTCCGCGATGCAGGCACTCACCCTGCTCACCGACAACTTCGACCGGGGCCTGGACCCGCGGCAGCGCACCGGACTGCTGCGGCTGGCGGTGCGCATGGCCGAACGCGGCCACATCCGCTGCGTCGGCGCGGTGAGCGACGCCTCCTGGGCCGCGCGGACGACAGGGGTGACGGTGGTACACCTGGGGCCGTGACAGAACATCCCCGAGATCCCGGACAGCTCGACGTGGCGAAGCTCCAGCGCCGGCTGGCCGAGTTCGCCGCCGCGCGGAACTGGCAGCCCTTCCACACCCCGAAGAACCTCGTCGCCGCGCTCAGCGTGGAGGCCTCCGAACTGGTCGAGATCTTCCAGTGGCTCACCCCGGAGGAGTCGGCCCGTGTCATGGACGACCCGGAGACCGCCCACCGGGTGACGGACGAGGTCGCCGACGTCCTCGCCTATCTGCTGCAGTTGTGCGAGGTCCTCGGCATCGACCCGCTCACCGCCCTGGACGCGAAGATCGACCGCAACGAGCGGAGATTCCCGGCCCCCTGAGCCGCCGACTGTGGACAACTCTGGATTTTCACGGTCCGCTTTCACTCTCCGGAGTCAACGGGCGGTCCGAAACCGATTTGTTGTCCACAGATTTCCGTCTTCCTCTGGCTTTTCGCACCACCTGACCTCACTCTGGGTAGTGGAACGCTCCCTGTGCGCGAGGGGAGTTCGGGCGGACGTGCGAGGAGCACGTCGGGACAGACGGGGGCGGCGCATGGACGCGGTGCGGCTCATCCTGACGAGCAGGCGTGCGCTCGCGGGCAGCAGCGGCAGGACCGAGATCTTCACGGAGGTGTGGCAGTCCCAGGCCCTCGCGCAGGCGATAGGCAGTCGCCTCGCCGTCTCGGGCCCGCCCGAACTGCGCGGCGAGGCCCTGGGGCTGACGGAGCTCGCGGGCCGGGGCTGCGGCGTGCTGGACGCCCCCGACCTCGACCCCGGTGATCTGCGCGCCGCCCAGCTCACCGCACTGGACGACGCCCGCGTGGCCCTGCTCGACCTGGGCAGTCTGCTCGGCGAGGTCGGCATCGCCCTGGTCGCCCTCGCCAGCGCGGCGGACGACCAGGGCACGTACTGGCAGTGCATGGAGGCCATCGACGCGGCCGACGAGGCCCGGGACCGCGTCCTGGAGATGCTGCGCAAGCTGGCCGCGAGAGAGGAGAGAGAGGGGGCCGCCTTACCGGAGAGATGACCTTGCTGTGCGGCGAGATGCCTTCGCTGTGCAGCGAGCTGGACCCGCCGTGCGGAGAGGTGCCCCCCTGTGCCGAGACGTCCCCCAGTGCGGAGGGGTGTCCCGCTGTGTAGCGAGCTGGCCCTGCC
>NZ_JBIWGA010000004.1:196591-350340 GCF_044763345.1 Streptomyces sp. NPDC096132 | reverse complement strand
CTGCGGAGATGAGCCCACCCGGGGAGAGGTGCCCCTCGTGCCGAAAGGTGCCCCCGTGCGGAGGGGTGTCCCGCTGTGTAGCGAGCTGGGCCTGCCCGCGGAGATGAGCCCACCCGGGGAGAGGTGCCCCTCGTGCCGAAAGGTGCCCCCGTGCGGAGGGGTGTCCCGCTGTGTAGCGAGCTGGCCCTGCCTGCGGAGATGAGCCCACCCGGGGAGAGGTGCCCCTCGTGCCGAAAGGTGCCCCCGTGCGGAGGGGTGTCCCGCTGTGTAGCGAGCTGGGCCTGCCTGCGGAGAGGCCCCCTGCCAAACGGTCCCCCTGCCGAGAAGTCCCCCCGTGCCGAGACATGCCCCCGGATCAGCCCGCCCTGCCCTCCTCGGTCCGCGTCCGCTGAGAGGTGCCCGCCGCCTGGAAGTCCTCCAGTGCCGAGAGGTCCGCGTTCAGTGACGCCATCAGCTCCTCCATCTGCTGCAGCAGCCCCTTCGGCTGGGCCGCTGCGGTGCCTCCGCCCTGGTGCGGCACGGTCTCTTCGGACATGACGGCCTCCTCGGCCCTGGCCCCCCGGGGAGGCCGACGCGGGTGACGTCCCGGCGCTGAACTGCCGGGCGGGCGCCGGGCGTTCCGGCTCCGCACCGGCCAACGATCACCACCGGAGCGGGTCACTGGCGCGGGCAGCCACCCGCGCCGGCACGGACGTTTTTCACCCGACCGGGGACGCCCGGGCCCAGGGGGACCGGTGGGGTTGACGGGAGGCCCGACAGGCAGGATGGAGGGCATGGATCTTCGCATCTTCACCGAGCCCCAGCAGGGCGCCACCTACGACACCCTCCTCACCGTGGCGAAAGCCACCGAGGACCTTGGATTCGACGCCTTCTTCCGCTCCGACCACTATCTGAAGATGGGCGACGTCGACGGCCTCCCCGGCCCCACGGACGCCTGGATCACCCTCGCCGGCCTCGCCCGTGAGACCAGGCGAATACGCCTCGGCACGCTCATGACGGCCGCCACCTTCCGGCTGCCCGGCGTCCTCGCCATCCAGGTCGCGCAGGTGGACCAGATGTCCGGCGGCCGCGTCGAACTCGGCCTGGGCGCGGGCTGGTTCGAGGAGGAGCACACGGCGTACGGCATCCCCTTCCCGAAGGAGAAGTTCGCCCGTCTCGAGGAGCAGTTGGAGATCGTCACCGGCCTGTGGGCCACCGAGCCGGGCAAGACGTTCGACTTCCACGGCGAGCACTACGAGCTCAAGGACTCGCCCGCGCTGCCCAAGCCCGCGCAGCCGAAGATCCCGGTCCTGATCGGCGGGCACGGCGCGAGCCGCACGCCCCGGCTGACGGCCCGGTTCGCCGACGAGTTCAACATGCCCTTCGGCTCGGCCGAGGACAGCGAGCGGCAGTTCGGCCGGGTGCGGGCCGCGGCCGAGGAGATCGGCCGGGACCCCGGCTCGATCACCTTCTCCAACGCCCTCGTCGTCTGTGTCGGCAAGGACGACCAGGAGGTCGCCCGCCGCGCCGCCGCGATCGGCCGCGAGGTCGACGAACTCAAGACCAATGGCCTGGCCGGCACCCCGGCCGAGGTCGTCGAGAAGATCGGCCGCTACGCCGAGACCGGCTCCCGCCGCCTCTACCTCCAGATCCTCGACCTGCACGACCTGGACCACCTGGAGCTGATCTCCGCCCAGGTGCAGTCGCAGCTGCCGTGACGGGACGCCGCCCGGCCGCCGGGACGCTGTCGTCCGGTGACCGGGACGCGCGCACCCGTCAGCTGTGACACGGCTGTGACTGGAACTGTGGCTTCCGCCACAGTCGGCCGGGGCTCGCCCCTGATGGGGTGACCGGATGCGCAGAGCCCGCCGACCCCTCCTCCTCCCGCTCGTCGCCGCCGTGCTGCTCCTCGCCACGGCGTGCGGGGCGGAACGGGCGGACACGACCGGCGGGGTCGGCGCGGCCTCTCCGGCGCCCCGCACCCGGGTCACCGACCCGCCGGTGGACGGCGTACGGATCACCTCGGTGACCATCCCCTCCGCGTCCCCGACCCCCACCGTCACCGAGTCCCCGTGGCTCGTCCACGCGGACCGCCTCCCCACCTCCGGCATCTCCGCCGCCTACGAGGTCACCAACGACGGCACCGAGGCACTGACCTACACCGTCGTCCTCGCTTTCACGACGAGCGACGGCCAGGTCATGGGCAACCAGCGGGAGACCGTGCGTGACGTCGGCCCCGGCAGGACCGTACGGGGATCCGTGGAGCTGGACGTGCTCGCGCCGGGCGCCTCCCGGGTCACGGCGGTGAAGGTCGCCCAGGTCACCAAGGTCCCCGCCGACGAGGCACCGGCCGAGGCGGGCGCGTGCCCGTCCTCCGGGATCCGGGTCACCGCCGACCGGGGCGACGCCGCCATGGGACTGCGCGTCGTCGGCCTGCACCTGGAGAACTGCGGGAAGAAGGACTACACCCTCGACGGCTATCCGGAACTGAGCCTCCTGGACGCGGACCTCGAGCCGGTCGACGGAGTGAGGATCCTCCGGGGCGGCGACGGCATCGCCACGGGGACCGGCCTGGACGACCCGCCCCGCCCCCTCACCCTGAAGCCCGGCGAGACGGCCGTCTCCGGCCTGGCCTGGCGCAACACCACCGAAGCCGGCCTCGAGGCCGTCACCGTCCCCCACGTCCGGGTCCGCGCCAAGGCGGGCGCCGCACCGGTGACGATCACGCCCCGCCTCGATCTCGGGACCACCGGGAAGCTGGGCGTCGGCGCGTGGCAGCGGGCGGAACCGCGGTCCTGAGAAATTCCCGCGTGCACCCGGACCGATCTCTGTACGTTGGAGGGGCGCGCGGGCGCACGACCAGCGCTTTCGCTCCTACCGAACCCTTCCGAGGCACCCACCGTGTTCCTGACGATCACCACCACCGGCACCCCCGAACGCCCGGCCACCGATCTCGGCTACCTGCTGCACAAGCATCCCGACAAATCGCAGGCGTTCTCCACCTCCTACGGTACGGCGCACGTCCTCTATCCCGAGGCCGACGCCCAGCGCTGCACGGCGGCGCTGCTGCTGGAGGTGGACGCCGTGGCGCTGGTCCGGCGCGGCAGGGGCAAGGGCCGCGGCGGCGCCCCCGACGCGGCGCTCGCCCAGTACGTCAACGACCGCCCCTACGCGGCCTCCTCGCTGCTCGCCGTCGCACTGAGCGCCGTCTTCTCCAGCGCGATGCGCGGCGTGTGCAGCGCCAAGCCCGAACTCCCCGCGCAGGCACGGCCGTTGCGCGTCGAGGTGCCCGCGCTGCCCGCCCGGGGCGGCCCCGACCTCGTCCGCCGGCTCTTCGAGCCGCTCGGCTGGACGGTGACCGCCGACCCGGTGGCCCTCGACACCGAGTTCCCCGCGTGGGGCGACTCGCGGTACGTGCGTCTCGTCCTGGAGTCCGAGACGCTGACCGTCGCCGAGGCGCTGCGTCATCTGTACGTGCTGCTGCCGGTCCTCGACGACGCCAAGCACTACTGGGTCGCCTCCGACGAGGTCGACAAGCTGATGCGCGCCGGCGGGGCGTGGCTGTACGACCACCCCGAGGTGAAGCTGATCACCAGTCGTTTCCTCTCGCGCCGCTGGTCGCTGACCCGGCAGGCGATGGAGCGGCTGGAACTGGTGCGGCTCGCCGAGACCGACGACAGCGAGGTCGAGGACATCGACAACGCGGTCGAGGCGGAGGAGGAGACCGAGGAGAAGCCCACCCCGCTGGCCGTGCAGCGCAGGGACGCGATCATCGCCGCGCTGAAGGCGTCCGGCGCCGCCCGCGTGCTCGACCTCGGCTGCGGCCAGGGCCAGTTGGTGCAGGCGTTGCTGAAGGACCCGAGGTTCACCGAGATCGTCGGCGTCGACGTGTCGATGCGGGCGCTCACCATCGCCTCCCGCCGCCTGAAGCTGGACCGGATGGGCGAGCGGCAGGCGTCGCGCGTCCAGCTCCTCCAGGGCTCGCTCGCGTACACGGACACCCGCCTCAAGGGCTACGACGCCGCCGTGCTCAGCGAGGTGATCGAGCACCTCGACCTGCCCAGGCTGCCGGCCCTGGAGTACACGGTGTTCGGCTCGGCCCGTCCGCGCACGGTCCTGGTGACCACCCCGAACGTCGAGTACAACGTCCGCTGGGAGAGCCTCCCGGCCGGACACGTCCGGCACGGCGACCATCGCTTCGAGTGGACCCGTGAGGAGTTCCGCACCTGGGCGGCCGCGGTGGCCGAACGGCACGGCTACGGCGTGGAGTTCGTCCCCGTCGGCCCGGACGACCCGGAGGTCGGACCGCCGACCCAGATGGCCGTTTTCGAACTGAGCACCGCCACGACGAGGACCACGAACGAGAAGGAGGCGAAGGCGGCATGACCGAGACCCGGGAAACAGCGGAGCGGGGGCGGGTCCTGCCCGTCACCGACCTCTCCCTCGTCGTACTGATCGGAGCCTCCGGCTCCGGCAAGTCCACTTTCGCGCGACGGCACTTCAAGCCCACCGAGGTCATCTCCTCCGACTTCTGCCGGGGGCTGGTCTCCGACGACGAGAACGACCAGAGCGCGACCGGGGACGCCTTCGACGTCCTGCACTACATCGCGGGCAAGCGGCTCGCGGCCGGCCGTCGCACGGTCGTCGACGCGACCAGCGTCCAGCAGGACGCCCGCCGGCAGCTGATCGACCTGGCCAAGAAGTACGACGTGCTGCCCATCGCCATCGTGCTCGACGTGCCGGAGGAGGTGTGCGCCGAGCGCAACGCCACCCGTACCGACCGCGCCGACATGCCGCGCCGGGTCATCCAGCGCCACACCCGCGAACTCCGCCGCTCCCTGCGCCACCTGGAGCGCGAGGGCTTCCGCAAGGTGCACGTCCTGCGGGGCGTGGCGGACGTGGAGAACGCCACCGTCGTCACCGAGAAGCGCTTCAACGACCTGACCCACCTCACCGGCCCCTTCGACATCGTCGGCGACATCCACGGCTGTGCCGCCGAACTGGAGTCCCTGCTGGGCAAGCTGGGATACACCGACGGCGTCCACCCGCAGGGCCGTACGGCCGTCTTCGTCGGCGACCTCGTCGACCGCGGACCGGACAGCCCGGGCGTGCTGCGCCGCGTGATGTCGATGGTCAAGTCGGGCAACGCCCTGTGCGTCCCGGGCAACCACGAGAACAAGTACGGCCGTTACCTCAAGGGGCGCAACGTCCAGCACACCCATGGACTGGCCGAGACGATCGAGCAGATGGAGGGCGAGAGCGACGCGTTCCGGGCCGAGGTCCGGGAGTTCATCGACGGGCTCGTCAGCCACTACGTCCTCGACGGCGGCCGGCTGGTGGTCTGCCACGCCGGTCTGCCGGAGAGGTACCACGGCCGCACCTCCGGCCGGGTCCGCTCGCACGCGCTGTACGGCGACACCACCGGTGAGACCGACGAGTTCGGCCTGCCGGTGCGCTACCCGTGGGCGGAGGACTACCGGGGCCGGGCGGCGGTCGTCTACGGCCACACGCCCGTCCCGGAGGCCACCTGGCTGAACAACACGATCTGCCTGGACACCGGTGCCGTCTTCGGCGGCAAGCTGACCGCGCTGCGCTGGCCGGAGCGCGAGCTGGTCGACGTAGCGGCGGAGCGGGTCTGGTACGAGCCGACGAAGCCGCTGAGGTCGGAGGCGCCCGGCGGGCACGACGGTCGTCCGCTGGACCTGGCCGACGTCCACGGCCGGCGGATCGTGGAGACCCGGTACGACGGCCAGGCCCGGGTCTCGATCCGGGAGGAGAACGCGGCAGCCGCCCTGGAGGTCATGAGCCGTTTCGCGGTCGACCCGCGACTGCTGCCGTACCTCCCGCCGACCATGGCCCCGACGGCGACGAGCCAGGTGGAAGCCCGCGGCGGAGCCGCTGACGGACACTTCCTGGAGCACCCGGCGGAGGCGTTCGCGCAGTACGCCGCGGACGGCGTCGCGCGGGTCGTGTGCGAGGAGAAGCACATGGGCTCGCGGGCGGTGGCCCTGGTGTGCCGCGACGCGGACACGGCGCGCAAGCGCTTCGGGGTTGGGGGCACCTCCCGCTCGAGCGAAGCCGAGAGTGGGGGAGGCCCGACCGGCTCGCTCTACACCCGCACCGGCCGCCCGTTCTTCGACGACGAGTCGGTGACGGAGGAGATCCTCGGGCGGGTGCGCGCGGCGGTCGACGAGGCCGGTCTGTGGGACGAACTCGACACGGACTGGCTGCTGCTGGACGCCGAGCTGATGCCGTGGTCGCTGAAGGCGTCGGGGCTGTTGCGTTCGCAGTACGCGGCCGTGGGCGCCGCGTCCGGGGCGGTCTTCCCGGGTGCGCTGGCCGCACTGGAGGGCGCGGCCGCGAGGGGCGTCGACGTCTCCGACCTCCTGACCCGCCAGCGCGAACGTGCCGCTGACGCGGCCGCGTTCACGGACGCGTACCGCCGTTACTGCTGGACGACGGACGGCCTGGACGGCGTACGCCTGGCCCCCTTCCAGGTGCTCGCCGTCCAGGGCCGCAGCCTCGCGGGCCTGCCCCACGACGAGCAGCTGGCGCTCCTGGACCGTCTGGTGGAGCACGACAGCACCGGTCTGCTGCAGACCACCCGTCGTCTGTACGTCGACACGGCCGACCCCGAGTCGGTGCGGGCCGGCGTCGACTGGTGGCTGGAGATGACCGGCCGGGGCGGCGAGGGAATGGTCGTCAAGCCGCTCGGCGCGGTCGTCCGCGACAGCCAGGGCCGGCTGGTCCAGCCCGGCATCAAGTGCCGGGGCCGCGAGTACCTCCGGATCATCTACGGCCCGGAGTACACGCGCCCCGACAACCTCGCCCGCCTGCGCGGACGCTTCCTGAACCACAAGCGTTCGCTCGCCGTCCGCGAGTACGTCCTCGGCCTGGAGGCCCTGGACCGTCTCGCCGAGGGCGAACCGCTGTGGCGGGTCCACGAGGCGGTGTTCGGCGTGCTGGCCCTGGAGTCGGAGCCGGTGGACCCGAGGCTGTGACCTCGGGCCCGTCGGGGTCAGTGTCCGACGGCCGGCGGGTCGAGGGCCTCCAGGGTGCCCACCGCGCCGCCGCCGTCGTCGCCGCCGGCGATGTAGACGCAGTTGCCGGTCGCGCCGGGCGGGCAGGAGAGGGCCGCGGCTCCGGCCTGGAAACGGGGGGTGGGCAGTGACGGCAGGCTGGTCCAGACGTCGGAAGCCGGGTTGTAGGACTCGGTCGTGCCCAGGGGGGTCGTGCCGCTGATGCCGCCCACCGCGTACACGCAGATGCCCGACTGGCCCGGCGGGCAGGTGGTGGCGGCCACGCCCGGAGTGTCCCTGGCGACGGTCAGCGACGCCACCAGGCTCCAGGCCTTCGTGGCGGGGTTGTAGGACTCCACCGTGTCGGAGACCGCGGGGTCGAGCCCGCCCGCGGCGTAGACGCAGGTGCCTCCCTGACCGTTCGGGCAGGGCGCGGCCGCCGCGCCCTGCCCCGAGCGGGCCGCGCTCAGTGACGCGACGATGCTCCAGGACTTGGTCGCGGGGTTGTACGCCTCCACGGACGCGAGGTTGCCGGAGGTGTTGAAGCCCCCGATGGCGTAGACACAGGTTCCGGTCTGCCCCGCGGGGCAGGGCGCGGCCGCCGCACCCAGGTACGAGCGTGCAGTCCCCAGCGACGCGAGGGCGGTCCAGGAGTTGGTCGCCGGGTTGTAGGACTGGACCGTGCGTGAGTACCCGCTGCCGGAAACACCGCCGATGGCGTACACGCACGTGCCGGACTGCCCGGCAGGGCAGGGAGCGGCCGCCGCCGCGAGGGCTCTGCGGGCCGTGGGCAGGACCGGCAGCGTCGACCAGGCGTTGCTGGTCCGGTTGTACGACTGCACCGTGTTCAGCACCGAGCTGCCGTCGGAACCGCCCACCGAGTAGAGACAGGTCCCGGTCTGCCCGCGCGGGCACGGCGCGGCAGCCGAGCCCAATTGGAACCGAGCCGTGGGCAAGGACGGCAACGTGGTCCAGTTCAGCCCGTTGCTCGCACCGGCGGGCAGCATCCCGCACAGGACGGCCACGGCGGTGAGCACCCCGGTCAGGGCACAGCGGGCACGCCACCTTCTCGGGATCGTACGTATGTGAGGCAAGGCGGACTCCTGTCGCAGAGGGGGGCAATACCAGGGATGTCCCACGCCCCGCGGACGACCCGCCGCCGAAACCGTACATTTCGCCCTATCGGCTCAGGAATCGACCCGGGACGCGCACCTCACCCCACCAACCGCAGCCGCTCCCCGCACACCCCCACCCGCACCGTCTGCCCCCACGTCAGCTCCACCGCGTCGCTCTCGATCCCGTCCCCGAAGGCGACGATCCGCTCGGACTCGACGGTGAGGGTGAGCCGGCCGCTCCCCGCCAGCTCGCCCGCCACGTACGACGTCCCCGTCGCCGGGGACGGCCACGCCTCCCGTACGAACCACACGAGCCGTTCCTCCGTCGGCCCCGGCAGCCGGAAGCCGCCGCCCCGCTCCTGCCAGACCGAGCGGATCCAGCCGGTGGCACCCGTGCCGGTGCCGACCAGCACCCCGGAGGAGGCCTGGGCCTCGACGACACCCCCGTCGTCCTCGAGGCCCAGGCGGTAGCGGGCGGTCTGGTGACCGGCGGCGCCCAGGTAGATCTCGTTGAGGGCCAGCAGCCGCTGGGTGTCGTCGGCTACGGCCTCCACCATGGTCAGCTCCGACAGGCCCGTGGCGGAGGCGAGTACCGAGGGCAGGAGCACGCCGGCGTCCCTGGGCCGGTGGCGGACCAGGACGCCCGGGTTGCGGCCGGGGTCGGTGTCGATGCCCACCACCGGTTGTCCGGTGAGGTACTTGGCCACGTTCGCCACCAGACCGTCCTGGCCGACCACGATCACCACGTCCTCGGGAGCGAAGAGAAAGCGGTCCAGGTCGGTGCGTTCGACCCGCGTCTGACGCCAGGTCAGGGGGATCGCCCCCGTCACCTCCGCCAGGGCGCGCCGGGTACGGCGGTGGCGTTCCGCGATCTCCTCGATGTCCCGGCCCCGCGAGGAGAGGAAGAAGGCGGCCTGGCCGTGCGTGCCGTGCCGGGCCAGCAACTCCTCGTACTCCGTGGTGCGATGGACCAGCACGGCCCGCGGGGCGAGGCTCACTCCCGGGCTCCGAGCTTGGCGAGCAGCCCGGTGAGCACGTCCGGCGAGATGGTCACGCTGTCGATGTGCGGCAGGTTCTCCGCGAGCCGGGTTCCGGTGAGGGCGTGCAGGGTCGCCACGTCCACGTCCGCGTGGACCCGCAGCCAGGCAGCCTGGGCCTGGGCCCGTGCCTCGCCCACCTCGCGCGCCGCCTCGGCCTCCGCACGGGCCAGCCGTACCGCACGGGCGGCCTCCGCCTCCGCGAGCTTGACCGTGCGCGCCGACTCCGCCTCGGACAGCCGCTCCGTGCGCCGCGCCTCGGCGTCGGCCAGCTGGATCTGCTTGGCGGCCTCCGCCTCGGACAGCTTCACGGCACGGGCCGCCTCGGCCTCCGCCAGCTTCACCGACCGCGCGGCCTCCGCCTCCGCCAGCCGCACCGTCCGCGTCGCCTCGGCCTCCGCCCGCACCTTGTCCGCGGCCGCGCTCTCCTCCGCCTCGCGGCGGGTGTTCGTACCGCGCTGCTCGACCAACTGCTCCTCGCGCCGGGCGAGTTCGATCTTGCTGGCCAGTTCGTTCTCGGCGATGGTCCGCTCCCGCTCGACGGCCACCGCCCGCCGCTCGTACGTCGCCCGGTCGGCCTCCTGCTGGATCTGCTCACGGGCCGGCGTGCGCAGCGCGCGCTCCACCTCCGGCTCCGGGCGCAGCGCGACCACGCGGACGGCGACCACCTCGATGCCGGTCGCCGGTAGCCGGGGCTCCGCGTTCAGCCCCGCCGCCACCCGTTCCCGCACCGCCGTGACCCCGTCGACCAGCGCCGACGACAGCGACGTACGGGCCAGGACGTCCAGTGCGTGCTGCTGCGCCGTCTCCGTCAGCAGCGAGCCCAGCTGCTCCAGGGGCGAGCCCCGCCACACCCCCGTGTCCGGGTCGATGGAGAAGTCCAGGCGGGCCGCCGCGAGCGCCGGGTCGCTGATCCGGTACGTCACCGTCGCCTGCACCGCCACGTCCTGGAAGTCGGAGGTGCGGGCATGGAAGGTCATCGCCAACTCCCGGTCGTCGACCGGTACTTCGGAGAGCGCAGCGGTCAGCGCGCGGAACCAGAAGCTGAGCCCCGGCCCGTCGTGGAGCAGCGTGCCGCCCCGGTGGTGCCGGATGTGTGCCGTGGGCGCACCGCGCAGGTGTCGCCAGCCCAGACGCCGCGTGATGTCGGCCATCGAACCCCCTCGTTTTCGTCTTGTCGACGATAATCGCTCGCGCCGGTTATCGTCAAGAGGACGAGAACGAGAAGTCGAAGAAACCGTCGAGCAACGGGTCAAGACGCCGTGCGATGGTCAGGATGGAGGCATGGGATTCCATGTCGACTCCGAGGCCGGGCGGCTGCGCCGCGTCATCCTGCACCGGCCGGATCTCGAGCTCAAAAGGCTCACGCCCAGCAATAAGGACACGCTCCTCTTCGACGACGTGCTGTGGGTGCGCCGGGCGCGCGCCGAGCACGACGGGTTCGCCGACGTACTGCGCGACCGTGGTGTCGAGGTCCACCTCTTCGGTGATCTGCTCGTCGAGGCCCTGGAGATCCCGGCGGCCCGCGCGCTCGTCCTGGACCGCGTCTTCGACGAGAAGGAGTACGGGGTGCTCGCCACCGACCACCTCCGGGCCTCCTTCGAGAACCTGTCCGCGGCCGACCTCGCCGAGAGTCTCGTCGGCGGTATGACCAAACGGGAGTTCCTGGAGGCCCACCCCGAGCCGACCTCCGTGCGCTTCCACGTCATGGAGCTCGACGACTTCCTCCTCGCCCCCCTGCCCAACCACCTCTTCACCCGCGACACCTCCGCCTGGATCTACGACGGCGTCGCCGTCAACGCCATGCGCTGGCCCGCCCGGCAGCGGGAGACCGTGCACTTCGAGGCGATCTACCGGCACCACCCCCTGTTCCGTGGAGAAACGTTCAACGTGTGGTCCGAGGGGCAGGCCGACTACCCGTCGACCATCGAGGGCGGCGACGTCCTCGTCATCGGCAACGGGGCGGTGCTCATCGGCATGAGTGAGCGGACCACCCCCCAGGCCGTCGAGCTGCTCGCGCACAAGCTGTTCGCCGCCGGCTCGGCGCGGACCATCGTGGCCCTGGACATGCCGAAGCGGCGCGCCTTCATGCACCTCGACACCGTGATGACGATGGTCGACGGCGACACCTTCACCCAGTACGCCGGCCTCGGCATGCTGCGCTCGTACACCATCGAACCGGGCGTCGGCGAGAAGGAGTTGAAGGTCACCGACCACCCGCCGGAGCACATGCACCGGGCGATCGCCGCCGCCCTCGGCCTCAACGAGATCCGGGTGCTCACCGCCACCCAGGACGTGCACGCGGCGGAGCGCGAGCAGTGGGACGACGGCTGCAACGTCCTGGCCGTCGAGCCGGGCGTCGTCGTCGCCTACGAGCGCAACGCCACCACCAACACCCATCTGCGCAAGCAGGGCATCGAGGTGATCGAGATCCCGGGCAGCGAGCTGGGCCGGGGGAGGGGCGGGCCGCGCTGCATGAGCTGTCCCGTCGAACGGGAGGCCGTATAGCCGTACAGGTGCCTGTATAGAAATGCCGAGTGTCGTATAGACTTCCAAGGGTCCCTGTCACTGCACCTCTGCACGCACCTCTTGGAGCGCCCCATGGCGACAGTCCCGACCGCCCTCGCCGGACGCCACTTCCTCAAGGAGCTGGACCTCACCGGCGAGGAGTTCCGCGGCCTGATCGAGCTGGCCGCCGAACTGAAGGCCGCCAAGAAGGCCGGGACGGAGATCCAGCACCTGCGGGGCAGGAACATCGCACTGATCTTCGAGAAGACCTCGACGCGCACCCGCTGCGCGTTCGAGGTCGCCGCGGCCGACCAGGGCGCCTCCACCACCTACCTCGACCCCTCGGGCTCGCAGATCGGCCACAAGGAGTCCGTGAAGGACACCGCGCGCGTGCTGGGCCGGATGTACGACGGCATCGAGTACCGCGGCGACAGCCAGCGGAAGGTCGAGGAGCTGGCCTCGTACGCCGGCGTGCCCGTCTACAACGGTCTCACCGACGACTGGCACCCCACCCAGATGCTCGCCGACGTGCTGACGATGACCGAGCACAGCGCCAAGCCCCTGGCGGACATCGCCTTCGCCTACCTCGGCGACGCCCGCTTCAACATGGGCAACTCCTACCTCGTCACCGGCGCGCTGCTCGGCATGGACGTGCGCATCGTCGCCCCCAAGACCTACTGGCCCGCCCAGGAGATCGTCGACCGCGCCCGCGAACTCGCCGAGACCAGCGGCGCCCGCATCACCCTCACCGAGTCCCTGACGGAGGGCGTCCTCGGCGCCGACTTCGTCGCCACCGACGTCTGGGTGTCCATGGGCGAGCCCAAGGAGGTCTGGGACGAGCGGATCGCCGCCCTCGGCCCGTACGCCGTGACCATGGACGTCCTGCGCGCCACCGGCAACCCGGACGTCAAGTTCCTGCACTGCCTGCCGGCCTTCCACGACCTCGGCACCAAGGTGGGCCGCGAGATCCACGAGACCCACGGCCTGGAGTCCCTGGAGGTGACGGACGAGGTCTTCGAGTCGGCCCACTCGGTCGTCTTCGACGAGGCGGAGAACCGGCTGCACACCATCAAGGCCGTCCTGGTCGCCACCCTCGCCTGAGCGCCGGGCCGACCCCGCTCACTCCGGCCGCGGCCGCCACTGGGGCGGAACCACGGCCAGCCGGAACCACACCGCCTTGCCCTTCTCGGTGGGGCGGTGCCCGCAGGACGAGCTCAGGGCGCGGATCAGCAGCAGTCCGCGCCCGTGTTCCTGCCAGGGGTCGGGCTCCACGCCGGACGGACGGGTGAGGTCGCCCGGCGGCATCGGATCGTGGTCGTGCACCTCCACCTGGCAGCCGGACGGCCGCAGCTCCACCACCAGCTCTATCGGGGCGTCCCCGGCGACGGTGTGCTCCACGGCGTTCGCGACCAGCTCGGCCGTCAGCAGCTCCGCCGTGTTGCTGTCCGCTCCGTGCTCCAGCTCGGCCAGCGCCGTACGGACCAGTGCACGGGCCACCGGCACGGCCGCGGCGGAGTGCGGCAGTGCGATCCGCCAGGAGGCGGCCGAGTCGGAGGGGCGATCTTGCAAGGCGAGTCCGTTCATGGCGCAGGGTCCCGTGATCGACATCAGGCGGTCCTGCTTTCAACTTCAGGAATGGTACGGCGACCCCCGGCGGGGGTGCTCGTCGGGCGCCGTACGGGGTGTTCGGCCCCGCTGACGGGTGGCTTACCCCGGACAACGGCCGCTCTCGCTTCCCTGCTCCCGTTGTTACCGCGTTATTGACGACCGGTGACACTGTGATCGGCGTTCCCGCGGCAACGCATATCGCGCCCTCGTGACGACGGTCACGCATGAGTGATAACTTCGAGGGTGACCGTCGAGGAGGCCGCCCTGATGAGTCCCTTCACCGGATCCGCCGCCCGCACATCCCACTGGGAACACCTCCGTGTCGAGCACACCGACGGCGTCGCCACCGTCACGCTCACCCGCCCCGCGAAACTCAACGCCCTCACCTTCGGCGCCTACGCCGACCTGCGCGACCTGCTCGCCGAGCTGTCCCGGGAGCGGTCGGTCCGCGCCCTGGTGCTGGCCGGCGAGGGCCGCGGCTTCTGCTCCGGAGGCGACGTCGACGAGATCATCGGCGCCACCCTCGCCCTGGACACCGCCCAGCTCCTCGACTTCAACCGGATGACCGGCCAGGTCGTGCGGGCCGTACGGGAATGCCCCTTCCCCGTGATCGCGGCCGTGCACGGCGTGGCGGCGGGCGCGGGCGCCGTCCTGGCACTGGCGGCGGACTTCCGAGTGGCCGACCCCACGGCCCGTTTCGCGTTCCTCTTCACCCGCGTCGGCCTCTCCGGCGGCGACATGGGCGCCGCCTACCTCCTGCCCCGGGTCGTCGGCCTCGGCCACGCCACCCGCCTCCTGATGCTCGGCGAACCGGTACGCGCCCCCGAGGCCGAGCGGATCGGCCTGATCAGCGAGCTCGCGGAGGACGGCGGCGCCGACGAGGCGGCCCGGACCCTGGCCCGCCGCCTGGCCGACGGCCCGGCCCTCGCCTACGCCCAGACGAAGGCCCTCCTGACGGCCGAGCTGGACATGCCGCTGGCGGCCTCGGTCGAACTCGACGCCTCGACGCAGGCCCTCCTGATGAACGGCGAGGACTACGCGGAGTTCCACGCGGCGTTCACGGAAAAGCGCCCTCCCAAATGGAGGGGACGGTGAGCATGCCCACCCAAGGGGCGCGGGGCGATGACATATGCGGCTCCGCCGCGTGTGCGCGACCAGCTACAGACAACCCGCACCCGCCCGAATCGACAAGCCACCCCCTACGAGTCGCGATCATCGGCGGCGGCCCAGCAGGCCTCTACGCCGCCGCGTTGCTCAAACAACTCGACCCCGCCCGAGAAATAACCCTCTGGGAACGCAACGCCCCCGACGACACCTTCGGCTTCGGAGTGGTCCTCTCCGACGAGACCCTCGGCGGCATAGAACACGCCGACCCCGCCGTCTACCAGGCCCTCCAACGCGACTTCATCCGCTGGGACGACATAGACATCGTCCACCGAGGCACCCGCCACACCTCCTCAGGACACGGCTTCGCCGCCCTCGGCAGGAAACGCCTCCTGGAGATCCTCCACAACCGCTGCCGCACCCTCGGCGTGGACCTCCGCTTCCGCACCGAGGCGCCCTACCCCTCCTGGCTCGCCGAGACGTACGACCTGGTCATCGCCGCCGACGGGGTGCACAGCACGACTCGCGAGGCGTACGCCGACGCCTTCCGCCCCCGTCTGACGGCCCACCGCTGCCGCTACATCTGGCTCGCCGCCGATTTCGCCTTCGACGCGTTCCGCTTCGAGATCGCCGAGACCGAGCACGGTGTCATGCAGCTGCACGGCTACCCGTACGCGGCCGACGCCTCCACCGTGATCGTCGAGATGCGCGAGGAGGTGTGGAGAGCAGCCGGTTTCGACGAACTCGACGAGCGCGAATCCATCGAGCGCTGCGCCAAGATCTTCACGGACGCGCTCGGCGGACACCCCCTGAAGTCGAACAACTCCACCTGGACCACCTTCCGCACGGTCGTCAACGAACGCTGGTCGCACGGCAACGTCGTGCTCCTCGGCGACGCCGCCCACACCGCGCACTTCTCCATCGGCTCCGGCACCAAACTCGCCGTCGAGGACGCCCTCGCCCTCGCGGCCTGTCTCGAGGAACAGCCCGATCTGCCCACGGCGTTGAGCGCCTACGAGGAGGAGCGCAGGCCCGTCGTCGCCTCCACCCAGCGGGCCGCCCGCGCCAGCCTGGAGTGGTTCGAGGACATCGGCCTCTACGTCGGCCAGTGGCCCCGCCGGTTCGCCTTCAACCTGCTCACCCGCAGCCGCCGCGTCACCCATGACAACCTGCGCCTGCGCGATGCGCGCTTCACCGAGGCCGTGGAGCGCGAGTTCGGCTGCCCACCCGGCACACCCCCGATGTTCACCCCGTTCCGGCTGCGCGGACTGACCCTGCGCAACCGGGTCGTCGTCTCGCCCATGGACATGTACTCCGCCACCGACGGCGTCCCCGGCGACTTCCACCTGGTCCATCTGGGCGCCCGCGCCCTCGGCGGGGCCGGGCTGGTGATGACCGAGATGGTGTGTGTGTCCGCCGAGGGCCGCATCACGCCCGGCTGCACCGGCCTCTACACCGCCCGCCAGGCCGACGCCTGGCGCCGGATCACCGACTTCGTCCACGCACAGGCACCCGGCACCGCGATCGGCGTGCAGCTCGGCCACTCCGGACGCAAGGGCTCGACGAAGCTGATGTGGGAGGGCATGGACGACCCGCTGCCCGACGGCAACTGGCCGCTCGTCGCCGCCTCCCCCCTGCCGTACAAGCCGGGCAGCCAGACCCCGCGCCGGCTGCCCCGCGCCCAACTCACCGATCTGCGGGAGCAGTTCGCCTCCGCCGCCTGGCGGGCCGCCCGGGCCGGATTCGACCTGCTCGAACTGCACTGCGCGCACGGCTATCTGCTGTCGGGCTTCCTCTCCCCGCTGACCAACCACCGGACGGACGCCTACGGCGGCTCGCTCGCGAAACGGCTGCGCTTCCCCCTGGAGGTCTTCGACGCCGTACGCGCGGTCTGGCCGGCGGAACGCCCGATGACGGTCCGTATCTCCGCCACCGACTGGGCCGACGGCGGGACGACGGCCGAGGACGCCGTCGAGATCGCGCGTGCCTTCGCCGCGCACGGCGCCGACCTGATCGACGTGTCCACCGGGCAGGTCGTCGCCGACGAGACACCGGAGTTCGGGCGGTCGTACCAGACGCCGTTCGCGGACCGCATCCGCAACGCGGCGGGTGTCCCGGTGATCGCCGTCGGCGCGATCTCGTCCTGGGACGACGTCAACTCGCTGATCCTGGCGGGCCGTACGGATCTCTGCGCCCTCGCCCGGCCCCACCTCTACGACCCGAACTGGACCCTGCACGCGGCCGCCGAGCAGGGCTACACCGGGCCGGGGGCCGACTGGCCCGTACCCTACCGGGCGGGCAGCCGGGCCCCGCGCACGGGACGTACGGACGCCCCCAAACCCCGTCTGTCCCTCACGAGTTGAGGTCGACCATGCCCGCCGTCAGCGTCGCCCCGTCGGCCGGGTCGATCAGGATGAACGCGCCCGTGCGACGCGAGAGCGCGTAGTCGTCCAGCGCGAGCGGTTCGGCGGTGCGCAGGGTGATCCGGCCCAGGTCGTTCACCGACAGCGCTGCCGGGCCGCCCAGGTCCCGCACGATCGCCTTGACCGTCCTGGTGGTGTGCTTGAGCAGCACCCGGTCGCCCACCCGCAGCGGACGGTCGGCCAGATGGCACACGGCCGCCCGCACGTCCTGGGTGAGCGTCGGGGCGCCCGCGCCCGCCGTGATCATGTCCCCGCGCGAGACGTCCTTCTGGTCGGCCAGCCGCACCCCGACCGACTGCGGCGCGTACGCCACCTCGACGTCCTCGCCCAGTACGTCGATGGCGGCGACCTCGGAGGTCTCGCCGGACGGGGACACGGTCACCCGGTCGCCGACCCGCAGCGAGCCCGACACCAGCTGGCCCGCGTAGTGGCGGACATCGCCGTGCCGGATGACGTACTGGACGGGGAAACGGGTGGGCGCGTCGGCCGGATCGACGCCGACGGGCACGTTCTCCAGGAACTCCAGCAGCGCCGGACCGGCGTACCAGTCCATGTGCGTCGAGCGCTCGACCACGTTGTCTCCGGCGAGCGCCGAGACCGGGATCGGGGTGAAGCCGGGGAGGCCCAGCTCGGCGGCGTCGCCCGCGAACTCCTCGACGATGCGCTCGAAGACGTCCTGCTCGTAGCCGACGAGGTCCATCTTGTTGACGGCGAGGACCACGTGCGGGACGCGCAGCAGGGCGGCCACGGCGGCGTGCCGGCGGGTCTGCTCGACCACGCCGTTGCGGGCGTCGACCAGGACGATCGCCAGCTCGGCGGTGGAGGCGCCGGTGACCATGTTCCGGGTGTACTGCACATGACCCGGGGTGTCGGCGAGGATGAACCGTCGGCGGGGCGTCGCGAAGTAGCGGTAGGCCACGTCGATGGTGATGCCCTGCTCGCGTTCGGCCCGCAGACCGTCGGTGAGCAGGGCCAGGTCGGGGGCGTCCTTGCCGCGGTTCCGGGAGGCGGTCTCCACGGCCTCCAGCTGGTCGGCCAGCACCGACTTGGAGTCGTGCAGCAGCCGTCCGACGAGGGTGGACTTGCCGTCGTCGACCGATCCGGCGGTGGCGAACCGCAGGGTGTCCACAGTCATCTCTAGAAATACCCCTCGCGCTTGCGGTCTTCCATCGCGGCCTCGGAGAGCTTGTCGTCGGCCCGGGTCGCGCCGCGTTCGGTGAGCCGGGACGCGGCGATCTCGGCGATGACCTGATCGAGGGTCACCGCGTCGGAGTCCACCGCGCCGGTGCAGGACATGTCGCCGACCGTGCGGTAGCGGACCTGCCGCTTCTCGACGGTCTCACCCGGCTTGGGGCCGCCCCACTCGCCCGCGGTGAGCCACATGCCGCCCCGCCGGAACACCTCGCGGTAGTGGGCGAAGTAGATCTCCGGCAGCTCGATGCCCTCCCGGTCGATGTACTGCCAGACGTCCAGCTCGGTCCAGTTGGAGAGCGGGAAGACCCGGACGTGCTCGCCGGGCGCGTGCCGCCCGTTGTACAGGTTCCACAGCTCGGGGCGCTGCCGGCGCGGGTCCCACTGGGAGAACTCGTCGCGCAGCGAGAAGACGCGCTCCTTCGCCCGGGCCTTCTCCTCGTCGCGGCGGCCACCGCCGAACACGGCGTCGAAGCGCTCGGACTGGATCCTCTCGGTGAGCGGCAGGGTCTGGAGCGGGTTGCGGGTCCCGTCGGGCCGCTCGCGCAGCACGCCCCGGTCGATGTAGTCCTGCACGGACGCCACATGGAGGCGCAGGCCGTGCTCGGCCACGACCCGGTCGCGGTACTCGATGACCTCGGGGAAGTTGTGCCCGGTGTCCACGTGCAGCAGCGAGAAGGGGACCGCCGCCGGGGCGAACGCCTTCAGCGCCAGGTGCAGCATGACGATGGAGTCCTTGCCGCCGGAGAACAGGATCACCGGGTTCTCGAACTCGCCCGCCACCTCGCGGAAGATGTGCACCGCCTCGGACTCCAGCGCGTCCAGATGGGAGAACCCGTAGCCGCTCACACGAGCCCCCGCTCCGCCAGCAGCGCGTACACCGCGTCCGCCGACTCCTTCGGCGTCTGCTCCTGCGTCGCCAGCACGAGCGCGGGGGCCGCCGGCACCTCGTACGGGTCGTCGACGCCGGTCAGCCCGGTCAGTTCGCCCGCCGCCTGCCTGGCGTACAGCCCCTTCACGTCCCGCTCGCTGCACACCTCGACCGGAGTGGCGACATGCACCTCGAGGTACGGCGTCCCGCTCTTCTCGTGCCGCAGCCGCACCGCCTCGCGGCTGTCGGCGTACGGCGCGATGACGGGGACGACGGACAGGACGCCGTTGCGTGCCAGGACCTCCGAGACGAGCCCGATCCGCTGCACGTTGGTGTTGCGGTCCGCGCGGCTGAAGCCGAGGCCGGCGGAGAGGAAGCGGCGGATCTCGTCGCCGTCCAGGACCTCCACGCGGTGTCCCTCGGTCCTCAGCCGGTCGCCCAGCAGACGGGCGATCGTCGTCTTGCCCGCGCTCGGCAGCCCGGTGAGCCAGACCGTGGCCCCTTGTGCCCTTGGCGTGCTGGTCATGCGCAACAGTCCTCTTTCCTACCGGCGTGCGACCCGTGGAACGGTAGGTAAGGAGTCTGAGAGGAGCTGTTAAGGAACCTGAGGTTTAGCTGAGTGATGCCTGGTGTTCATGGGGTCACACCCCCGCGAACTCCGCCCCCGCGTCCCGCAGCCGCTCGTGCAGCCCGTGGAACACGGCCGCCGAGCGCGCCCCCGGCCAGTTCCCGGGGAGCAGCCGGGCGGGCAGGCCCGGGTCGGTGTAGGGCAGGTGGCGCCAGGAGTCCAGGGCCAGGAGGTAGTCGCGGTAGGCCTCCTCCGGAGGCGTGTCCGTCCGCTGCTGCCAGGACCGCAGCACCTGCGCGTGGCGGTCGAGGAACGCCTCGTGCTCCTTGGCGATGGCCGCCAGGTCCCACCAGCGGGCCACCGCCTCGACGGTCGGCGCGAAGCCGAGGTGCTCGCCGCGGAAGAAGTCGACGTACGCGTCGAGCCTGAGCCGCTGGAGGGTGTGCCGGGTCTCCTCGTACAGCCGCGCCGGGGCGATCCACACCCCCGGGGCCGCCGTGCCGAAGCCCAGTCCGGCCAGCCGGGAGCGCAGGACGTGCCGTTTCTGCCGTTCCGACTCCGGCACGGAGAACACCGCCAGCACCCAGCTCTCGTCCCCGGCGGGTGCCGTGGCGTAGATGCGCCGGTCCCCGTCGTCGAGCAACTGCCGTGCCTCGTCGGAGAGTTCGTAGCCGGCCGCGCCCTGGGCCGTCCGGGCCGGCAGCAGCAGTCCGCGCCGCTTCAGACGGGACACCGAGGAGCGTACGGAGGGCGCGTCGACGCCGACCGCGGCAAGCAGCCGGATCAGCTCGGCGACGGGCACCGGGCCCGGCACGAAGCGGCCGTAGGCGCCGTAGAGCGTGACGATGAGAGACCGAGGTGCGGGCTGGTCGGACACGTTGATCATCTTAGGTCGTCGGCATCACGGCTGGTCACCATCGGTGTCACCGCCGGTGTGACCTTCGTCGTGCCCGCCGGCGCGCAGGCGGAACCGCTGGAGTTTGCCGGTCGCGGTGCGGGGCAGCGCGTCCAGGAAGACGATCTCGCGCGGACACTTGTACGGCGCCAGCTCCTCCTTGACGAAGGCGCGCAGGGCGTCGGCGTCCCGCGGCGCACCCTCGCGCAGGACGGCGAACGCCACGACCACCTGCCCCCGGTCCTCGTCGGGGCGTCCGACGACCGCCGCCTCGACCACGTCCGGGTGGCGCAGCAACGCCTCCTCGACCTCCGGGCCCGCGATGTTGTACCCGGCGGAGATGATCATGTCGTCGGCCCGGGCGACGTACCGGAAGTAGCCGTCGGGCTCGCGGACGTAGGTGTCGCCGGTGATGTTCCACCCGTCCCGCACGTACTCCAGCTGACGCGGGTCGGAGAGGTAGCGGCAGCCCACCGGGCCGCGCACGGCGAGCAGTCCGGGCTCGCCGTCGGGCACGGGCGCGCCCTCGGTGTCCTGCACGCGCGCGTGCCAGCCGGGGACCGGGACGCCGGTGGTGCCGGGGCGGATGTGCTCGTCGGCGGCGGAGATGAAGATGTGCAGCAGCTCGGTGGCGCCGATGCCGTTGATGAGCCGCAGCCCGGTCCGCTCGTGCCAGGCCCGCCAGGTCGCCGCGGGCAGGTTCTCGCCGGCGGAGACACAGCGGCGCAGCGAGCTCACGTCGTGCGCGGCGAGGTCGTCGAGCATCGCGCGGTAGGCGGTGGGCGCCGTGAACAGCACGCTCACCCGGTGCTCGGCGATCGCGGGCAGCAGCTGCCGGGGGCTCGCCTGTTCGAGCAGCAGCGCGCTCGCCCCCGCCCGCAGCGGGAAGACGACCAGCCCGCCCAGCCCGAAGGTGAAGCCGAGCGGCGGACTGCCGGCGAAGACGTCGTCCGGCAGCGGTTTCAGGACGTGCCGCGAGAAGGTGTCGGCGATCGCCAGTACGTCCCGGTGGAAGTGGACGCACCCCTTGGGCCGGCCCGTGGTGCCGGAGGTGAACGCGATCAGCGCCACGTCGTCGGCCGCGGTGTCCACCGCCGGGAACGGCGTGCTCGGCGCCGGCCGGTGCAGCAGGTCGTCGGGGGAGTCGCCGCCGTACGTGGTGATCCGCAAGCCGGGTATCTCCGCCTTGGCGAGGTCGTCCACGGCCCGCACGTCGCACAGGGCGTGCTCCACCCGGGCGATCTCGCACATCGTGCGCAGCTCGTGCGGCCGCTGCCGGTCCAGGACGGTGACCGCGATCGCGCCCGCCTTCAGCACCGCCAGCCAGCAGGCCGCGAGCCACGGCGTGGTCGGGCCGCGCAGCAGGACCCGGTTGCCGGGGACGACCCCGAGGCCGCCGGCGAGCAGATGCGCGATCCGGTCGACACGGGTGCGCAGCTCGCCGTACGTCCAGGCGGGGCCGGCAGGGGTGCGGAACACCGGTCGGCCGGGCTCGGTGGCGTGGTCGAGCAACTCGGCGGCGCAGTTCAGCCGGTCGGGGTAGCGCAGTTCCGGCAGGTCGAAGTGGAGGTCGGGCCACTGGCCGGGTGGCGGGAGGTGGTCGCGCGCGAAGGTGTCGACGTGGGCCGAGACGTTCATGGGCGTTCGCCCCCTTGCCTGGACGGGCTGCCCCGGGTGGGCGTCCTGGTGGGCCGGGCTCGCGCACCGAGCGTATCGCGTTGGTGACGGCAGTCAACAGGACGCGATACCGTCGGGGGAGACACGGGAGAGGGGACCGGCGATGTCCGCATTCTCGCTCGAACCGGCACAGACCGCCTGGTGTGCCGAGCTGCGCGCCCTGGCCGCCGACCGGCTCCGCCCGCTCGCCGAGAAGGGCGAACCGGGCCGCGTCAACCGTCCCCTGCTCGCGGAGCTCGGCCGACTCGGGCTGCTCTCCCGTCTGTTCACCTCGGGCGCCCTCGATCTCTGCCTGATGCGCGAGTCCCTCGCCCAGGGCTGCACCGAGGCGGAGACCGCGCTCGCCCTCCAGGGCCTCGGCGCGCATCCGGTCCACGCCCACGGCAGCCCCGCCCAGCGCGAGCGCTGGCTGCCGTCCGTCGCCGACGGCAGCGCGGTCGCCGCGTTCGCGCTGTCCGAAGCGGGGGCGGGCTCGGACGCGGCGGCGCTGTCCCTCGCCGCCGAGCCCGACGGCTCGGACGCCTGGCGGCTGACCGGCGGGAAGGGCTGGATATCCAACGCCCCCGAGGCCGACTTCTACACCGTCTTCGCCCGGACGACGCAGGGCGCCGGCGCCCGCGGCGTCACGGCCTTCCTCGTCCCCGCCGACCGCCCCGGCCTCACCGGCACCCCCCTCGACATGCTCTCCCCGCACCCCATCGGCGCCCTCGACTTCGACGCCGTCCCGGTCACCGCGGCCGACGTGCTCGGCGAACCCGACCGCGGCTTCCGCGTCGCCATGACCACCCTCGACCTCTTCCGCCCCAGCGTCGGCGCCTTCGCGGTCGGCATGGCCCAGGCGGCCCTCGACGCGACCCTCGCCTGGACCTCCCGACGTGACGCCTTCGGCGGCAAGTTGAAGGACCTGCAGACCGTCGCGCACACCGTCGCCGAGATGGCCCTGCGCACGGAGGCGGCCCGCCTGATGGTCCACGCCGCGGCCACGGCGTACGACACCGGCGCCCCCGACATCCCCCAACGCGCCGCCATGGCCAAGCTGTTGGCCACCGAGACCGCGCAGTACGTCGTCGACGCGGCCGTCCAGCTCCACGGCGCCCGCGCCCTGCACCGCGGCCATCTGCTCGAACACCTCTACCGCGAGGTCCGCGCCCCGCGCATCTACGAGGGGGCCAGTGAGGTCCAACGCGGCATCATCGCCCGCGAGTTGTACGCCGCCCTGGAGGCAGCCCGATGACCGCCGAACGCGTCAACCCGCCCGGACTGTCCCCGCCCACCGGCTTCTCCCACGCCGTCGTCGCCACCGGCTCCCGGGTGGTGTTCCTGGCGGGCCAGACCGCGCTCGACGCCGACGGGAAGGTCGTAGGGGACTCGCTGCCCGCGCAGTTCGCCCGGGCCCTGGCGAATCTGCTGGCCGCGCTGCGGGCGGCGGGCGGCACACCGGCGGACCTGGCGCGCGTCACGGTCTACGTCACGGACGTCGCCGACTATCGCGCCCGGGCACCCGAACTCGGCCGCATCTGGCGGGAGTCGGCGGGCCGGGACTATCCGGCGATGGCAGTCGTCGGGATCGTACGGCTGTGGGACGAGGAGGCCCTCGTCGAGTTGGACGGGTTCGCGGTGCTGGATCCGTGAGCGGGGCTCCGGATCCGTGCGTGGTCGTGGATCAGGCCGCGACGGCCAGCCGGTCGGCGGGAACGCGGTGCGGGGCCACGACGCGGCCGTCGGGGAGGAGCTCCCCGGAGTCGTCGAAGACGATCGTGCCGTCGCACAGCAGGCTCCAGCCCTGCTCGGGGTGGGCGGCGACGACGTGCATGGCGTGGTCGTCGGCAGAAGCGCCGGCGAAGGAGTGGGAACACATGGCGCACCTCCACGTCGGTGGGGGCCGGCCGGCCGGTCGGCCTCCCATGGGACGACCATGCGCCTGCCTCCCGGACATCGCCAGAGTCTTCCGGGAAGCGTGACAGCACCAGGACAACTCCAGGACCGTTCGCCGACGACCGGTGCGGACTCGCCACCGAAGGGGTGACGGTCACGGCCCCGGGCCCCTCCGCCCGGTACGAGTGGAAGCCCCCCACCACAGGAGGTCTTCCATGTTGCTTCGCCCCGCTCTGGCCGCGGCGGCCGGCGCCGCCCTGTTCCTGCTCGCCGTGCCGGTCCAGGCCGCCGGCGCCGCCCCGTCCGAGAGCCTCACCGTCGACGCGGTCGCCCGGATCGCCTCCGACGGCACGATCACCCTGTCCGGCACCTACCGCTGCGTCGGCAGCGCGGGCCCGGTCTACGTCAGCACCAACGTCCGGCAGGGCGACGCCCCCATGCGGTACGGCATCGGCGGCACCCATGCGGTGTGCGACGGCGCCGCGCACACCTGGAAGAACAGCGGCAGGGCCGCCTCGGGCGCGCTGAAGGCCGGCCCCGCCCACGTCGAGGCCACCGTGATGGAGCTCGAGCCCCGCGGCGGCCTGCCGCTGCCCCGCTTCCACGCGGTGCGGCAGCAGGAGGTCACCCTGACCGCCCCCGCCGACCGGGGCTGACCCGACCTCGCGGTCGAGCCGTCGCGCGGCCCGCCCGGCCTGCTGTCGACGTCCGGCTGTTCTGTCGGACGGCGCAGGTCGCGCGGGCCGAATTCACTTCGCGGACGGTTCCGCTCCCTCGCGCGGAGCGGCTCCTTCCTGACAGGCTCTGGCCTGTGACGTACGTAGTGACGGTGGACACGTGTATCCCGGAGGGCACTCCGGAGCTCGACCCGCTTCAGCGCGCCGGTGCCGTGGCGCTCATCGAGGACGGATTCGACTCCGTCAAGGCCGTCGAGGGGCCCGACGGCGTGGAGGTCGGTCTTCTCGACACCATCGTGGCCGTCCACCCCGGCGGAGCCCTACTGAAGGTCGTCGTGGACGCTCCGGCCCTGGAGTTCGCCGAGGACTCGGTGCATGTGCTGGTGGACGAACTGCTGGAGCGCACCGAGCTGTTGGCGGACTGGACGATCGAGCGGTGCGAGGTCGAGCTGCACCAGGAGCTGGCCAGGGAGAGTCTCGACGCCGCCGACGGTCCCGACGCCCCGCCCGAGGACCCGGCGGCCCGCAAGGCCCGGCACACCGGTAGCCCGCCGACCGAGGGCGCGGCGGTGGGCCACGAGGCCGAGGCGAAGGCCACGGCCGTGCGCGACCGCATGCTGGGACTCGCGGACGAACTGCGCTCCTTCCCCCTGACGGTGTTCGGCGTGCCCGACGAAGAAGACGGGCCCGACGAAGAAGACACAGAAGATGCGGGAGCAGGGCGGGTCGCCGTCCCGCGGGACAGTGCCAGGCTCGCCGCCGGCGCGTTGGTCTGCGCGACCGGCACGCTGGTGGACGAGCTGTTCGAAGACCTTCAGGTCCTGACCCAGGAGGACACCACCGTCGCGGAGTGCGACGGTCCCCTGTGGCATCTGGAGCGGCTTCCCGACCGGTACGCGCTCCAGTACGACGCCCGTTTCGCCCGCCGCTTCCTGGTGACGGCGATCGCCATGACCACCCGCTTCACCGACGGGAGCTTCCGGCGGCCCAGCTGTGTCGCCGAGGAGATCGCCCTGAAGCTCCTCCTGGACCAGGCGGCCATGACGCTGGAGCTGCACGGGCTCCTGGACGAGGCCGTCTCGGCGGCCCTCGACTTCTTCGCCCGCCACGTGTACGAGGACATGACCCACGAGTGGCTCTACGACGACTCCCTGGACGGGATCGCCGAGGACGCCGTGGGAGCGGCGCTCGGCGTCGCGCCCATGGCGTTCAGGACCTGGTTCACGCCGTTCGACCGGGGCCGGTACGTCCACCCGTCGTCGGCGGACGAGCCCGAGGGAGTGGAGTCGAAGCCGCCGAACTGAGCGGGAGCTTCGGGAGAGGGGGCAAGGGGACGTACCCACCTCTTGCCACTCTCAAGCTATAGCGCACCGGGGGGCTTGCGGCAAGGCCCCCGTCGTGCCGCAGAATCGCTGACCTAAGGCGAGGACCTGCGGAAATGGGGGATGTTCGACGTGTGTGTGTTCCTGTCGGCCCACGGGGCGTGCTGCGATGTCGAGCCGGATCGGACCCGATGACATGAATCCCTTGACCACCAGCGCGTTCGACCTGCCCGACCGGCTCTCCGCCAAGGCGGACCCGACGCTGATCGCCCGCGACGAGCAGCACTTCGCGGCCGTCGCCGAGTGCCTCGAGCAGGCGATCGCCGAACTGTCCGACCGTCTCGACGCCGAGCGCAGGGCGCCCGGCGGCCTCGGCCGGGAGGCGATGGAACGGGACCTGGAGATCCACCGGCTCACCGGTCGGCTGCGCACCCTGCGCCGCTTCGGCCTGGACCTGTGCCTCGGCCACATGGTCGGCGCGGACGACCCCGAGCCCGTGTACATCGGACGGATCGGCCTCACCGACAGCGAGGGGCGCCGACTGCTGCTCGACTGGCGTTCCCCCGCCGCCGAACCGTTCTTCGCCGCGACCCACGCCCACCCGATGGGGCTGGCGAGCCGCCGCCGGTACCGCTGGACCCGGGGCCGGATCAGCGACTACTGGGACGAGGTGTTCACCGCCGACCGGCTCGACGGGCACGCCGCGCTCGACGACCAGTCCGCCTTCATCGCCAGCCTGGGCGCCAACAGGTCGGACCGGATGCGGGACGTGCTGGCCACCATCCAGGCCGACCAGGACGCCGTCATCCGCGCGGGTTCCCGTGGCGCTCTCGTCGTCGACGGCGGTCCGGGCACGGGCAAGACCGTCGTCGCCCTGCACCGCACCGCCCACCTCCTCTACTCCGACCCCCGCCTCGGTCACCGTCGGGGCGGCGTGCTGTTCGTCGGTCCGCACCGGCCCTATCTGGCCTACGTCGCCGATGTGCTGCCCAGCCTCGGCGAGGAGGGTGTGCAGACCTGCATCCTGCGGGACCTCGTCGCCGAGGGGGACGCGGCAGGACCCGAGACCGACCCGGAGGTGGCCCGCCTGAAGGCGTCCGCCGACCTGGTGAAGGCGATCGAGCCCGCCGTCAGGTTCTACGAGGAGCCGCCCACCGAGGGGATGACCGTCACGACCCCCTGGGCCGACGTCCGGCTGAGCGCGGGCGACTGGGCCGCGGCGTTCGAAGCGGCGGAGCCCGGTACCCCGCACAACGAGGCGCGCGCCCAGGTCTGGGAGGAACTGCTCACGATCCTGGAGGACAAGCACGGCTCGGGCGTCCCGGCGGACCTCCTCCGCAAGTCGCTGCGGCGGCACAGGGAGTTGCTCACCGCGTTCCACCGCGCCTGGCCGCTGCTCGAGGCCGCCGACCTCGTATCGGACCTGTGGTCGGTGCCCGCCTATCTGCGGATGTGCGCTCCCTGGCTCGACCGCGACGAGGTCGGGAAGCTGCAGCGTGCGGACCCCCAGGCCTGGACGGTGTCCGACCTGCCGCTCCTGGACGCGGCCCGGCAGCGGCTCGGCGACCCGGACACGGCCCGGCGCAGGCAGCGGCACGAGGCCGTCATCGCCGCCCAGCGCGAGCGCATGGCGCAGGTCGTCGACAACCTGATCGCGGCCGTGGCCGACTCCGGCGCCGACGGTGACGACGGCGAGGGCCTGGTGACGATGCTGCGCGGCGAGGACGCCAAGGTCAGCCTGGTCGACGAGTCCGAACTGCCCACCGCCGACCCGGACCTGCTCGCCGGTCCGTTCGCGCACATCGTCGTGGACGAGGCCCAGGAGCTCACCGACGCGGAGTGGCAGATGCTGATGCTCCGCTGCCCGTCCCGGAGCTTCACCATCGTCGGGGACCGCGCCCAGGCCAGGCACGGCTTCACGGAGTCCTGGCGGGAACGGCTTGAGCGGATCGGGTTCGACCGTATCGACCTGGCCTCGCTGAACATCAACTACCGGACGCCGCAGGAGATCATGACGGAGGCCGAGCCGGTCATCCGGGCCGTCCTCCCGGACGCCAACGTCCCGACCTCCATCCGCAGCAACGGCCTCCCCGTCGTCCACGGTTCCGTGTCCGACCTGGACACGGTCCTCGACACCTGGCTCGCCGCCCACACGGAGGGCACCGCCTGCGTCATCGGCGCCCCCGCCTTCCGGGGGACGGCCCGCGTCCGCTCGCTGACCCCCGAACTGTCCAAGGGCCTCGAGTTCGACCTGGTCGTCCTCGTCGATCCGGAGGACTTCGGCGAGGACATCGAGGGAGCGGTCGACCGCTATGTCGCCATGACCCGGGCGACCCGGCAGCTCGTCGTCCTCACCAGCGCCTGACGCCGGCGCGCGCTCGGTCGTCATACCTCCGTAGTACTCGCGCCTCCTCCTCAGGTATCCGAAGAGCGCATCCGCTTGGTGCGGTGGCACCAAGCGGAAGTGCCAGCACGAGCACGATGCCTCGACGCCCCCGCCCGGCCAGGCTGGTGATCCACCTCGATCCAGACCTGGAGACCCGTTTCTCGTGGCTACCTTCCTCTATCGGACGGGCCGGACCGCCTTCCGGCGGCGTCGGCTCGTGACGCTGTTGTGGGCAGTGGTCCTCGGTGCCGTCGGTCTCGGCGCCGCCAAGGCTCCCGCCGCCTCCGACGACGGCACGTCCTTCATGCCGGGCATCGAGGCGCAGAAGGCCTTCGACCTGATCGGAGAGCGTTTCCCCGGCACGGACGCCGACGGCGCGAGCGCGCGGATCGTGTTCGTCGCACCGGACGGGGCGAAGGTGACCGCGTCCGGCAACCGTGCCGCCGTCGACGCGTTCGTGGCGAAGGCCGCCGACGAGCCCGAGGTCGCCGGCGCGGTCAGCCCGTTCACGGCGGGCGCGGTGAGCGAGGACGGCTCCACCGCCTACGCCACGGTGAACTTCAAGGTGAAGGCGGCCGATCTCACCGACGCGGACAAGGCCGCACTCGAACAGGCCATCGACGAGGCCCGCGACAGCGGCCTCACCGTCGAGGTCGGCGGCGACGCGCTCGCCGAACAGCCCGCGGCGGGCGGCTCCGCCGAGGCCGTCGGCATCGCCCTCGCCGCGGTCGTCCTGCTGATCACGTTCGGATCGCTCGCGGCGGCCGGTCTGCCGCTGCTCACCGCCGTCGTCGGTGTCGGCGTCAGCATGGCCGCCATCCTGGCCCTGGGCAGCGTCTTCGGCCTCTCCCTGACCACCGGGACGCTGGCCACGATGCTGGGACTGGCGGTCGGCATCGACTACGCCCTCTTCGTGGTCTCCCGCTACCGGGAGGAGCGGGCGGGCGGCCACGCCCCGCGTGAGGCGGCCGGTCTCGCCGTCGGTACGGCCGGCTCGGCCGTGGTGTTCGCGGGCCTGACGGTCGTCATCGCGCTGGCGGGTCTGGCGGTGGTCGGCGTGCCGATGCTGACCAAGATGGGTCTGTGCGCGGCGGGCGCCGTGGTCGTCGCCGTTCTGGTCGCCCTCACCCTGGTCCCGGCCCTGCTCGGCATGTGGCCGGACGCCGTGCTCTCCCGCGGCACGCGCAGGCGCGGTCCCGCTGCCGGCCGATCGGCCGGCAGCGCGGACAACGGCGGTTCCCGGTGGGCGCGGTTCGTGCTGCGCCACCCGGTGGCCGTGCTGGTGTCCTGCGTCGCCGGTCTCGGCATCCTGGCCCTGCCCGCCACGCAGCTGGAGATGGGCATGCCGGGGGCCGAGTCCAAGCCCGTCTCCTCCACCGAGCGACGCGCCTACGACGCGCTCGCGGACGGCTTCGGCGCGGGCTTCAACGGACCGCTGACGATCGTGGTGGACGCCAAGGACGCGGCGGAACCCGAGGCGGCCGTGACCGGGATCGCCCAGGAGATCGGGGCGACCCGCGGAGTGGTGTCCGTGTCTCCCGCGCGGTTCAACCCGGCCGGTGACACCGCGCTCTTCTCCGCGGTCCCGACCGCCGGCCCGAACACCGAGGACACCAAGGACCTCGTCAAGACCATCCGCGCGGAACGAGCCGGGCTCGAACGGGCGACGGGGGCGACCTTCGAGGTCACCGGCAGCACCGCGATGAACATCGACGTCGCGCAGGCCCTGCAGGGCGCGCTCGTGCCCTACCTGACCGTCATCGTCGCGCTGGCCCTGCTCCTGCTGCTGGTGGTCTTCCGTTCCGTGCTCGTACCCGTCAAGGCCGCCTTCGGGTTCCTGCTGTCGGTCCTGGCCGCCCTCGGCGCGGTCGTCGCGGTCTTCCAGTGGGGCTGGGGCGCGGACCTGCTGGGCGTGGAGCAGCCCGGTCCGATCATGAGCCTGATGCCGATCTTCCTGGTGGGCATCGTCTTCGGCCTGGCGATGGACTACGAGGTGTTCCTCGTCGCCCGTATGCGGGAGGCGTACGTCCACGGCGACCGGGCTCCCCAGGCGGTCGTCTCCGGATTCCGGCACAGCGCCCGCGTGGTCGTCGCCGCGGCGGTGATCATGATCGCGGTCTTCTCCGGGTTCATCGCCTCCGGCGAGTCGATGATCAAGACCATCGGCTTCGGCCTGGCCGTCGCCGTGCTGTTCGACGCCTTCGTCGTCCGGCTGGCGCTCGTGCCCGCGGTGCTGGCCCTGCTCGGCGACAAGGCGTGGTGGCTGCCCCGCCGGCTCGACCGGCTGCTGCCCCGCGTCGACGTCGAGGGCGCCCAGCTCACCACGCCACCGGCGCCCGGCGCCGGACCGACGGACAGCGAGCCCACGCGGCAGTCACCGGCCGCCGTCTGATGCGATCCACAGCGGTGGGCCGTGCGCTGCGATCCGCACCGGTGGGCCGCGGCCTGCGATCCGCACCGGTGGGCCGCGCCCCGCGATCCGCGCCGGTGGGCCGCGCCCCGCGATCCGCGCCGGTGGGCCGCGCCCCGCGATCCGCGCCGGTGGGCCGCACCCCGCGATCCGCACCGCTGGGCCGCGCCCCGCGACCCGCACCGGTGGGCCGCGCCCCGCGACCCGCACCGGTGGGCCGCACCCCGCGATCCGCACCGCTGGGCCGCGGCGCCGGACACGACGGCGCCGTGGCCCGCGCCCGCCCGAGTACGCTGCCCGGGGAACCGTCTCGGAGCGTGATGAGCACACACTGGCAGCGCAGGGCAGCGACCCGTCCGAAAGCCGTCGAAGCCGCGACGCCGGTCCTGCTGCTCCTCCTCACCGTCTCCGGTGTCCTCCTCACCCGGGCGCTCGTGCCCGGGCCGCCGCCCGTGTGGCCCGGCGTCGCGCTCGCCGCCGTCGCCTGCGCCGCCCTGCTCCGGCGCCACGACCGTCCCCTCCCGGTCCTCGCCGTCACCCTGCTGTGCGCCATGGCACTGGGCGCCCTCGGCTACCTCCTGACGCCCGGGGTGATCGGCCCGCTGCTGGTCGCGCAGTACGCGGTGAGCGTGCGCGCCTCCCGCCGGACCACCGGGATCAGCGTGCTCGCGGCCGCCGCGGGCATGGTCGTCGCCGGCCTGTCGGTGACCTCGTTCCGCGACTCCCTGGTCCTCGCCGTCGTCAACCCGACGGCCTGGGTGCTGCTGTCGGCGGTCTTCGGCAGCTATGTCCGCGTGCGGCGCGAGTACGCCGTGGCCCGCGCCGAGCACGCCGCCCGCGAACGGGAGGAAGAGGCACGGCACCGGGTGATCCAGGAACGTATGCGCATCGCACGGGAACTGCACGACGTCGTCGCCCATCACCTGACCCTGGCCGACGCCCAGGCCGGCACCGCGGCCCACCTCTCCCGGACCGACCCCGACCAGGCCTTCGAGATCGTCGCCAGACTGCCGGAGTCCACGGCCGCGGCCCTGCGCGAACTCAAGGCCACCGTGGGACTCCTGCGCCAGGACACCGACCCCGCGGACGAACTGGCCCCGGCGCCGGGACTGGCACAGCTGCCCGCCCTGGTCGACGCCTGCTCGGCGGCCGGCCTCACGGTGACCGTCACCACCGAGGGGCGACCCCGCCCGCTCACGCCCGTGCTGGACCTCACGGCGTACCGGATCCTCCAGGAAGCACTGACCAACGTCACCAAGCACGCCGCCACCCGCACCGCGCAGGTCCGGCTGGCCTACACCCGCCGGCACCTGACCCTCACCGTCACCAACGACACCCCGCCCGAGCACCCCACGGCCGCACACCGCTCCGGCGGCGGCTTCGGACTGCTCGGCATGCGCGAACGCGCGACGGCGGTGGGCGGTACCTTCCACGCCGGCCACCTCCCGCGGGGCGGCTTCGAGGTCGCCTGCGCCCTCCCACTCGACCGCCACGCCGAAAGCCCCGCCCCATGACCATCCGCGTCCTGCTCGCCGACGACCAGGCCCTGCTCCGGGCCACCTTCCGCATCCTCATCGACTCGGTCGAGGACATGACGGTGGTCGCGGAGGCGGCCGACGGCCAGGAAGCCGTCGACCTCACGGCCACGCACCACCCCGACGTGGTGATCATGGACATCCGCATGCCCCACCTCGACGGAGTGGCGGCCACCGCGGCCATCTGCTCCCGACCGGAGCTGACGGACACCCACATCCTCGTCCTCACCACCTTCGAGAACGACGCCAACGTCGCCAAGGCCCTGCGCGCCGGTGCGAGCGGCTTCCTCGGCAAGGGTGTCCGCCCGGACGAGCTGCTGTCGAGCATCCGTACCGTGGCGGCCGGAGACTCCCTCCTCTCGCCCGCCGCCACCCGGGCCCTCATCACGCGCTTCCTGGCCACCCCGGACACCGACGGCTTCCTCGCGCTCCCCGACGCCGTCAAAGCCCTGACCGACCGCGAACGCGAGATCACGATCCTGGCCGCGTACGGCAGGTCCAACGCCGAGATCGCCGACCACCTGGTCCTGAGCCCCCTGACCGTCCGCAGCCACATCCAGCGCGCCATGACCAAACTCCACGCCCGCGACCGCGCCCAACTCGTGGTCGTCGCCTACCAGAGCGGCCTGGTGAAACCGCATCCCCGCACCTGATGCCGACGGACCCGCCCGCACCGGGGGCGGACGGGGCGCGGCGGCTTCCACCGGTCGGATCGTTCCGGAAAAAATGGCCTATTGCCTCGTCCGAGTGACAGCGAACCGTTCTGACACAGCCTCATCCGTAGTACGCAACTCTCATTCCTGTCGGACACACCTGCTGTCCGGGTGCAGTCGTGGAGGTGTGGGTTGGCTCATGCCACAGTGCGCGATCCCAGCGAGTACCGGGTGACCGTGGCCCGGCCCGGCACATCACGTGCCGGGCCGGGCCGCCGTTCAGAAGTCCCAGCTCTGGCTCCGCGCTCCGTTGCAGCTCCAGCTCACCAGGAGCTGGCCGTTCTCGGGCCGGCCGCCCAGGATGTCCAGGCACTTTCCGTTCATCCGGTTGCGGATCTCGCCACCGTTGCGGAACCACCTCTGGGTGCTGGAGCCGTTGCAGTCCCACGTGTCCACCGAGCCCAGGTCACCCGGATGGGACGCGTAGATCTCCAGACACTTTCCGTTCATGCCGGAACGGATCTGCTCACCGTCCCAGCGCCACTGCTGGTTGGTGTTTCCGTGGCAGTCCCACGTCACGGTGGAGGCGCCGTTCTCCTGATGGAACGCGAAGACGTCGACGCACCTGCCGTTCAGGTTGGACTTGAGCAGTGGTGCCGCGGCGTGGGCCGGCGGTCCCGTCAGGGCACTGCCGACCGCGAGCCCGATCGCCGCCAGCAGCGGCACCAGTCGTTTCGCAGCGTTCATTCTTTCCCTCCGCATAGCCGGTGCGCGGTTGCGCAGACCCATGCCTACCTGCCGGGGTTTGTCCGGCGCCGGGCCGACGGCGCCGGACAACAACAGCCGGACAACCACCCCACAGCGCGGCTGCGCGACGGCTCACGAAAGGAAGGGCATGCCACGCGCCGAACGCCCGCTCGACCTGGACAGCGGTCCGCTGACGCGTTTCGCGGCCGACCTGCGGAGGCTGCGCGAGACGGCGGGACGGCCCCCCTACCGGACCATGGCCAAAAGGGCCCACTACTCGTCCACGACGCTGTCGGACGCCGCGGGCGGGCGCGCGTTCCCGAGCCTGAGCGTCACGCTCGCGTATGTCGAGGCGTGCCAGGGCGACCGCCGTACGTGGGAATCCCGTTGGCACACGGTCGCCGCCGAGATCGCCGCAGGAGCGCAGGGCGAGGGGCCTGAGGGCGCCGAGGAAGCCGAGGAAGCCGGGGAGACCGGCCGGCAGAGCACGCCGTACGCCGGGCTGTCGGCGTTCCAGCCGGAGGACGCCGACCGGTTCTTCGGGCGCGAGCGGCTGACCGACGAGGTGCTCGCCAAGGTGCGTGACCGCCGGTTCCTGACGGTCTTCGGGCCGTCCGGATCGGGGAAGTCCTCGCTGCTGCGGGCCGGGCTCGTCGCCCGCGCGCGGGCATCGGGGTGGCCGGTGATGCTCTTCACGCCGGGTCCCCACCCCGTGGAGGAGTGCGCCGTGCGCCTGGCCGCGGCGACGGGAGAGGCCCCCGGCGCGCTGCTGACCGAGCTGCGCGACGACCCCGGCGCACTGCACCTGCGGATCCGGCAGGCCACGATCGACCGCGCGCCGGACATCGACACACTGATCGTGGCCGACCAGTTCGAGGAGGTCTTCACCCTCTGCCGGGACCGGGACGAACGGGACGCGTTCATCGCTCTGCTGATCGCCGCCACCACCGCGCCGACCAGCCGGACCCGGGTGGTACTCGGCGTGCGCGCCGATTTCTACGGCCACTGCGTCCAACACCCCCGGCTGGTCGAGGCGATGCGGGACGCGCAGCTCGCCGTCGGCCCGATGAGCAGCCAGGAGCTGCGCGAGGCCATCACCCGGCCGGCCAGGCTCGCCGGCTGCACGGTGACCGGCCCGCTGCTGGCGGCCGTCGTCGCGGACGCGACCGGTCAGCCGGGTGCGTTGCCCCTGGTCTCCCACGCGATGGTGGAGACCTGGCGCCGCCGCAGCGGCAGTCGCCTGACCCTGGACGGGTACCTGGCGGCCGGCGGAATCCAGCACGCGCTCGCGCAGAGCGCCGAGACCGCCTACCGGGCGTTGTCGCCGGTGCAGCGGAACCTCGCCAGATCGCTGTTCCTCCGGCTGACCGCGCTGGGCGACGGCACCGAGGACACCAGGCGCCGCATCACCCCGGACGAGCTGGACCCGTGCCCCGACACCGCCCTCGTGCTCGAATCCCTCGCCCGGCAACGGCTGGTGACGCTGGACGAGAACTGCGTCGAGATCACCCACGAGGCGATCATCCGGTGCTGGCCGAGGCTGCGCGGCTGGCTGACCGAGGACCGGGACCGGCTGCTCCTGCACCGGCAGCTCACCGACGCGGCCGCCGGCTGGGAGGCGCAGGGCCGCGACCCGCACGCCGTGTGGCGAGGGGCCCGCCTCGCCGCGGCACTGGACCTGGCCGCCGCGGACATCGGCCGGCTGACCACCAGGGAACGGAGCTTCCTCGACGCGAGCAGGGACGCGCAGGCCGGCGAGCTGGCGGCGGTCCGACGGCGGACGGTCCGCCTGCGCCAACTGGTCACGCTCCTCACCGTGCTGGTGGTCACCGCGGCCACCGCGGGCGTACTGGCCGTCGGCTCACGCAACTCGGCCGTCCAGCAGCGCAACGTGGCCCTCGCGCGAAAGGCCGCCGCGGACGCGGCCGAGATACGGCGGCAGAACCCCGCGCTCGCCGCGCAGCTGAACCTCGCCGCCTACCGTCTCGCCCCCACGGCGGATGTCCGCGAACAGCTGATGAACACCGTCGCGACGCCGTACACGAGCCGGCTCACCGGCCACACCTCCGACGTGGTCTCGGTCTCCTTCGCCCCTCGGAGCACCGTCCTGGCCACCGCGAGCTGGGACCGCACGGTCCGGCTGTGGGACGTCGGGAACGCCCACCGCCCCGTCCGACTGGCGGTCCTGAAACAGCCCCGGCGGCTGCTGTCGGTGGCGCTCGGGCAGGGCGGCCGTGTCCTGGCGGCGGCGAGCGAACGAGCGGTGCGGCTGTGGGACGTGGCGGACCGGCGAGCGCCCGTGGAGCTGAGCACCCTGCCGGATCAGCCGGCCACGCCGACATGGGTGGCGTTCCGGCCCGACGGCGACATCGTCGCCACCGGCCACACCGACGGCGCGACGCGGCTGTGGAACGTGAAGGACCCCCGGCGTCCGTGGCGGCTGGCCACCCTCCCCGGCCACAGCGGCGTGGTCACCTCGGCGGCGTTCAGCCCGGACGGCCGCACCCTGGCGACCACCGGCGACACCACCGCCAGGCTGTGGGACGTCGCCGATCCCGCGCATCCGCGCCACCTCGACGTGCTGCGCGGACACACCGACACGGTGACCTCGGCGGCGTTCAGCCCGGACGGCCGGACCCTGGCGACCGGCAGCTGGGACCACACCGCACGGGTCTGGCGCCTCGGCGGCGGCCCGCGGGCGCGGCCACCGGCCGTCCTGGTCGGCCATTCCGCGATCGTCTGGTCGGTGGCGTTCCACCCCGACGGCCGGACACTCGTCTCGGCCGGCGGGTCCACCCTGTTGTGGGACGTCACCGACCCGGCACGCCCGAAGCGCGTCAGCATGATCCCCGGTGGGGTCTACCAGGCCGCGTTCAGCCCGGACGGCCGCAGGCTCGCCGTCTCCGACCGGCTGCTGGACCTGCGGGACCTGTCGCTCGGGACCCACGACGACGTGGTCACGTCCCTGGCGTTCGCGCCCGGCGGCCATGTGCTCGCCAGCGCCAGCTGGGACGGCACCGCACGGCTGTGGCAGGTCACCGGCGGCCGGGCCCTGTGGTCGCTGGCGGTCCTGCGCGGGCACACCAGGTTCGTCCGGTCCGTGGCCTTCAGCCCGGACGGGCGCACCCTCGTCACCGGCAGCGAGGACGGAACCGCCCGCGTCTGGGACGTGACCGAGCCACGCAGACCGCGGCTCAGATCGATCCTCTCCTGCGACGCCGGTGAGGTCGCCGGGGCCGCCTTCGCCCCCGGCGGCCACGTACTGGCCGTGTGGGCGCAGCAGGAGGCCGGACTGTGGGACCTGACCGATCCAGGCCGGCCCCGGCGGCTGAGCCGGATCGCCGAGGGCGGGCCGCATGTCACGACGGCGTCGTTCCGGCCCGACGGCCGCACCCTGGTGACGAGCACGGGCGAGTCCGGCTCGCTGCGGTTCTGGGACATCACCGAGCCGCGCCGCCCCCGGGAACTCCCGTCCCCGTTGCGGTCCGACCCGCTGACCCATGGCGTCTTCAGCCCCGACAACCGGAGCCTGGCCGCCGTCCACCGGCCGGACCGGACGGTCTGGCTGATCGATGTCGGCGACCTCGGCCACCCGCGGAGGGTGGCGCGCCTACGGGCGTCCGGCTCCTGGCTCTACGCGTTGGCCTTCTCCGCGGACGGGCGCCGGCTGGCGGCCGGCGCCGCGGACGGCAAGGTCCTGCGATGGGACGTGAGCGGTGCGGCTGCTCCCACCGTCCTCACCGGCCACTCGAATCCGGTACCGGCCGTGGCGTTCGGCCCGCACGGCGACACCCTGGCCACCGGCGGCAACGACTTCACCCTCCGGCTGTGGGACACCGGCCTGGACCGGGTCGCCGCCCGCATCTGCGACAGCGCGTACCCACGGATCACCGGAGCCGAATGGGCACGCTACTTCCCGGCGGCGGACTTCGACCCGCCGTGCCCCGCCACGTGATGCTCCGAAGGCGCTCAGATGTCCCGGAAGATCTCGATCTGCGCCCCGATCGAGTTCAGCCGCTCGGCGAGATCCTCGTAACCGCGGTTGATGACGTACACGTTGCGCAGGACGGATGTGCCCTCCGCCGCCATCATCGCGAGCAGGACGACCACGGCGGGGCGCAGGGCCGGGGGGCACATCATCTCGGCGGCGCGCCAGCGGGTGGGGCCCTCCACCAGGACCCGGTGCGGGTCGAGGAGTTGGAGGCGGCCGCCGAGGCGGTTGAGGTCGGTGAGGTAGATCGCGCGGTTGTCGTAGACCCAGTCGTGGATGAGGGTCTTGCCCGACGCGACGGCCGCGATGGCCGCGAAGAAGGGGACGTTGTCGATGTTCAGGCCGGGGAACGGCATCGGGTGGATCTTGTCGATCGGCGCCTCCAGCTTGGAGGGCCGGACGGTGAGGTCCACCAGCCGGGTGCGGCCGTTGTCGGCGCAGTACTCGGGCGTGCGGTCGTGGTCGAGGCCCATCTCCTCCAGGACCGCGAGCTCGATCTCCAGGAACTCGATGGGGACGCGACGGACCGTCAGTTCGGACTCGGTCACCACGGCCGCGGCCACCAGGCTCATCGCCTCGACCGGGTCCTCGGAGGGGGAGTAGTCCACGTCGGCGTCGATGTCCGGCACCCCGTGCACGGTGAGGGTGGTGGTGCCGATGCCCTCGACCCGTACGCCCAGGGCCTCCAGGAAGAAGCACAGGTCCTGGACCATGTAGTTGGAGGAGGCGTTGCGGATGACGGTCACGCCGTGGTGCCGGGCGGCGGCCAGCAGCGCGTTCTCGGTGACCGTGTCCCCGCGCTCGGTCAGCACGATCGGCCGGTCGGGGCGGACGGCCCGGTCGACGACCGCGTGGTACTGGCCCTCCGTCGCCGCGATGTCGAGGCCGAACCGGCGCAGCGCGATCATGTGCGGCTCGATCGTCCGCGTCCCCAGGTCGCAACCGCCCGCGTACGGCAGCTTGAAGGCGTCCATACGGTGCAGCAGCGGGCCGAAGAACATGATGATGGACCGGGTGCGTACGGCGGCCTCGGCGTCGATCGCGTCCATGTCCAGCGCGGCCGGCGGCACGATCTCCAGGTCGACCCCGCCGTTGATCCAGCGGGTGCGGACGCCGATGGAGTTCAGCACCTCGAGCAGACGGTAGACCTCCTCGATGCGGGCGACCCGGCGCAGCACCGTGCGCCCCCGGTTGAGCAGGGAGGCGCACAGCAGTGCCACGCACGCGTTCTTGCTGGTCTTCACGTCGATGGCGCCGGACAGCCGACGGCCGCCCACGACCCGCAGATGCATCGGTCCGGCGTAGCCCAACGACACGATCTCGCTGTCCAGCGCCTCACCGATGCGAGCGATCATCTCAAGGCTGATGTTCTGGTTGCCGCGCTCGATCCGGTTCACGGCGCTCTGACTGGTGTTGAGCGCCTCGGCCAGCTGTGCCTGTGTCCAGCCCCGGTGCTGCCGGGCGTCACGGATGAGCTTGCCGATGCGTACGAGGTAGTCGTCTGCCATGAGGCTGAGGTTATCTCAGATATGAGATGGCGCCTCTTGGGGGGTCCATTCGGGTGACATCCCGTCAACGGCGCCTGGTCGTCCGGGTCCGGCGCCACCCGAAAGGTCCGGGCAAATCGATCGATGTCGTACGACGTCCGGTGCTGCTGCGGGTGTGCCGCGGGCCGTGCCGGCCGCCACCCGTGGTGAGGGACCAGGAACGCCGGTTGATGTTCAGCCGCACCCCCGGGAGGATGCGGAAGCTCTTGCGGAAGGTGAGGGGCATGGGGCCTCCTTCTGTTGTCGCCCTTCGCTCGTCGCCCTTCCGCTGTCGTCTACCCCGGGTCGGGCGCCTCATGGGTGCGCGGCTTGCGCCAGGTCCTGATCTCGGTCGGTGGCGGGTGTTCCGCGAAACGGCCGTCCGGTGACGCCTGCCCGAGTGCGGCGCGCAGGTCCCGCTCGAACTCCGCCAGTCGGTCGCCGTACAGGTGCGGGGCCGAGTAGGACCGGGAGAACGCCCAGGACACGAGGTCGTCCGTGGTGCGGACCGCCACGTCCCCGGCCGGCACGACCAGGCGTCCCGCGTGCTCGAAGCCGGCCCCGGCCAGGATGCGGTCCTCCCCGCCCGGGGTGCCGTCGACGAGCATCCCCTGCCCCGCGCGGCGGACCGGCCCCAGGTGCTGCCGCACCAGATCGTGGATCCGCGCGTACGGGGGAGCGGGCAGCGGCAGGGGGGTCGGCGGGGTGGGCGGGTCCTGGAGGTCGCTGATGTGGACGAGCGTGCCGCCCGGCTCCAGCATCCGCAGCACGGTGGCGGCGACCCGCTCGCGGTCCGTCCAGTGGAAGGACTGGGCGAACACCACCACCCGGAACTCGCCCAGGCCGGCGGGCAGATCCTCCGCGCGGGCGGCCACCCATCGAGCGTTGCCCACCCTCTGGCGCCCGGCCCGTCGCTCCGCCTCGGCCAGCATGTCCTCGTCCGGGTCGAGTCCGACCGCCTCGGCGAAGAACCGCGCCAGCGGGAGCGTCACGATGCCGGGTCCGCAGCCGACGTCGAGGAGCCGGCCCCGGCCGTCCAGTCCGAGCGCCGTGGCCAGTTCCTCGGCGAAGCCCGGGGCGTACGGCAGTCTGCCCCGCTCGTAGTGGGCCGCGCTGCCCTGGAACAGGGTCCGGTCCCACTGCCATCCCTCAGGCATGTCGTTTCCCCTCCACGAGGAGGAGCCTAGGGGGTGTGACGAGCCCGGGCATGACCATCCAGCCCCCATGTACTAGAGTTATCTCGACATCGAGATATCTGCCGAGGCGCACCGCAGCCGCCACCCTAGTAAGGGTTACCTAACTTAGCCTGACCTTAGCGGATCGGCCAAGCCCGCGTGGCGGCAGGATGCGGTGGTACGCGCACATCAATGAAGGAGACCGTCGTGTCGGCGAACAGCTTCGACGCCCGCAGCACGCTGCAGGTGGGCGACGAGTCGTACGAGATCTTCCGCCTGGACAAGGTGGAGGGCTCGGCCCGACTCCCCTACAGCCTCAAGGTCCTGCTGGAGAACCTGCTCCGCACGGAGGACGGCGCGAACATCACCGCCGACCACATCCGCGCCCTCGGCAACTGGGACTCCCAGGCGCAGCCCAGCCAGGAGATCCAGTTCACGCCGGCCCGCGTCATCATGCAGGACTTCACCGGCGTTCCCTGTGTCGTCGACCTCGCCACCATGCGTGAGGCCGTCAAGGCGCTCGGCGGCGACCCGGCGAAGGTCAACCCGCTCTCCCCGGCCGAGATGGTCATCGACCACTCCGTCATCGCCGACAAGTTCGGCACGAACGACGCCTTCAAGCAGAACGTCGACCTGGAGTACGGCCGCAACAAGGAGCGCTACCAGTTCCTGCGCTGGGGCCAGACCGCCTTCGACGACTTCAAGGTCGTACCGCCCGGCACCGGCATCGTCCACCAGGTGAACATCGAGCACCTCGCCCGGACCGTCATGGTCCGCGGCGGCCAGGCGTACCCCGACACCCTCGTCGGCACCGACTCGCACACCACCATGGTCAACGGCCTCGGCGTCCTCGGCTGGGGCGTCGGCGGCATCGAGGCCGAGGCCGCGATGCTCGGCCAGCCGGTCTCCATGCTCATCCCGCGCGTCGTCGGCTTCAAGCTGACCGGTGAGCTGCCCACCGGCACCACCGCCACCGACCTCGTGCTCACCATCACCGAGATGCTGCGCAAGCACGGCGTCGTCGGCAAGTTCGTCGAGTTCTACGGCGAGGGTGTGGCGGCGACGAGCCTCGCCAACCGCGCCACCATCGGCAACATGTCCCCGGAGTTCGGCTCCACCGCCGCGATCTTCCCGATCGACGACGAGACCCTGAACTACCTCAAGCTCACCGGCCGCTCCGAGCAGCAGGTCGCGCTCGTCGAGGCGTACGCCAAGGAGCAGGGCCTCTGGCTGGACCCGAAGGCCGAGCCGGACTTCTCCGAGAAGCTCGAGCTGGACCTGTCCACCGTCGTCCCGTCGATCGCCGGCCCGAAGCGCCCGCAGGACCGTATCGTCCTCGCGAACGCCGCCGAGCAGTTCAAGTCGGACGTCCGCAACTACGTCGACACCGTCGACGAGGCCGGCCAGGAGTCCTTCCCGGCCTCCGACGCCCCGGCCGTCGCCCCGAACGGCGCCCCGTCGAACCCGGTCACCGTGACCGCCCCCGACGGCTCGACGTACGAGATCGACCACGGCGCGGTGACGGTCGCGGCCATCACCTCCTGCACCAACACCTCCAACCCGTACGTCATGGTCGCCGCCGCGCTCGTCGCGAAGAAGGCCGTGGAGAAGGGCCTGACCCGCAAGCCGTGGGTCAAGACCACCCTCGCCCCGGGTTCGAAGGTCGTGACGGACTACTTCGACAAGGCCGGGCTGACCCCGTACCTCGACAAGGTCGGCTTCAACCTGGTCGGCTACGGCTGCACCACCTGCATCGGCAACTCCGGCCCGCTGCCGGAGGAGGTCTCCAAGGCCGTCAACGACCACGACCTCGCGGTCACCTCGGTCCTCTCCGGCAACCGGAACTTCGAGGGCCGGATCAACCCCGACGTCAAGATGAACTACCTGGCCTCCCCGCCGCTGGTCGTCGCGTACGCCCTCGCGGGCTCCATGAAGGTGGACATCACGCGCGACGCCCTGGGCGCCGACCAGGACGGCAACCCGGTCTTCCTCAAGGACATCTGGCCCTCCGAGGCCGAGGTCAACGACGTCGTGGCCAACGCCATCGGCGAGGACATGTTCTCCAAGTCCTACCAGGACGTCTTCGCGGGCGACGCCCAGTGGCAGGCCCTGTCGATCCCCACCGGCGACACCTTCGAGTGGGACGCGGAGTCGACGTACGTCCGCAAGCCCCCGTACTTCGAGGGCATGACGATGGAGACCACCCCGGTCTCCGACATCACGGGCGCCCGCGTCCTGGCGAAGCTGGGCGACTCGGTCACCACCGACCACATCTCCCCGGCCGGCGCCATCAAGGCCGACACTCCGGCCGGCAAGTACCTCACCGAGCACGGTGTGGAGCGTCGTGACTTCAACTCCTACGGCTCCCGCCGAGGCAACCACGAGGTCATGATCCGCGGTACCTTCGCCAACATCCGCCTGCGCAACCAGATCGCGCCGGGCACCGAGGGCGGCTACACCCGCGACTTCACCCAGGCCGACGCTCCGGTGTCGTTCATCTACGACGCGTCGCAGAACTACCAGGCCGCCGGCACCCCGCTGGTCATCCTGGGCGGCAAGGAGTACGGCTCCGGCTCGTCCCGCGACTGGGCCGCGAAGGGCACCGCGCTGCTCGGCGTCAAGGCCGTCATCACCGAGTCGTACGAGCGCATCCACCGCTCGAACCTCATCGGCATGGGCGTCCTGCCGCTCCAGTTCCCGGCCGGCCAGAACGCCGACTCGCTCGGCCTGACCGGCGAGGAGACCTTCTCCATCACCGGCGTGACCGAGCTGAACGACGGCACCACCCCGAGCACGGTCAAGGTCACCACCGACACGGGCGTCGAGTTCGACGCGGTCGTCCGCATCGACACCCCCGGTGAGGCCGACTACTACCGCAACGGCGGCATCATGCAGTACGTGCTGCGCAGCCTGATCCGCAAGTAAGGTTCCAGGCAGGCAGGTTGAGGGCCGCGTCCCCGGGCCACCGGGGACGCGGCCCTTCGCCGTACGGGCTCACACCCACCCGCGCTGCGCCGCCCGCACCCCCAGCTGGAACCTGCTGGCCGCCCCCAGCCGCTCCTGCAGCTCACTCACCCGCCGCCGCAGGGTCCTGAGGCTCACCCCCAGATGCCGGGCCACCGCCTCGTCCTTCATCCCGGCCGTCAGCAGCCGGACCAACATCGCTTCCTCCTCGGACAGTTCACTGTCCTGCACGGGCAGGCCGAGGGGAGTCGCCTGCTGCCAGGCCATGTCGAAGAGCTGCTGCAGCGCCTCGGTCACCGCGGAGTGCCGCACCACCACACAGCAGTACCCGCCCGCCGCGGACGCGGTCAGCGGAAGCAGCGCCCGGGACCCGTCGACCACCAGCAGCTTGACCGGTACCGAGGGCAACACCCGGGCCCGCTCGCCGAGTTCACCCATCCGCAGGGCCTGGGCCAGCACCTTCGGATCCTCCAGGGCGGTCGCCGCGTAGATCCCCCGGGAGATGATCCCGCGGCGGAGCAGATCCGCCTGGAGATCCTGCTGCGGGGCGGGCGGGGCGAGATACGGGGGAGTGTCGAAGAGACACACCTCGCGCTCGGCCCGCGCGTACAGCTCCTCCAGCCGGGCCGCGATGGCGCCCTCGCCGGACACCACCTCGACCAGCCGGTCCGGCTCCTCGCGCAGCAGCCCCGCCTCGTACGCGGTCGCCAGTTTCTCGGCCGTCGACGCGAGCAGCTCGGACTCCGTCTCGCGCCGCCGGATCAGGGCCCGGACCGCCACCCGTGGGTCCACCGCCCGCATCCCGCCCATGGAGTCCGGCGGCTGCAGCAGCCCGAGCGCGAGTAACCGGTTGCAGGCCTCGCGGACCTGGGCCGCGGACTCGGCGCCCGTCAGCAGCGCCCAGCCGGCCGCCCCGGCATCGGGCTGATGGAGGATCGCCTGGTAGACGAGTTCCTCGAACGCGGAGACCCCCACCGCGGCCCAGGGGCCCGCGGCAGGGGTCTGCGTTGCCGTGTCGTATGCGGTGTTCACCATGTCCCGGCACGGTAGAGGATCTTTGTTAAGGCTGAAGGCGCATCCCTCAGGCCCGCCTCAGGCCCGCCTCAGGCCTGCTTCAGGCCTGCTCCATGCCTGAAGCAGGCCCGCTCCAGGCCTATTTCAGGCCGAACGCCCGCAGCACGGTCTGGTCGATCCCGTTGCCGTCGCGGTCGGTGGCCCGCACCCGCAGCGACACCGTCTCGGCGCCCTTCGCGGGCTTGAACCGGGCCTTGCCGTCCTCGACCTTCACCGCCTTCCAGGACGTGCCGTCGTCGTAGGAGACCCAGGCCTTCAGACCGCGTGCCTTCACACTGCCCAGCTGGTTCGACAGCGGCAGCCCGACCTCCAACTGCTCGCCGCGCTTCGCCCGGTTGAGCAGGTCGAGACCCTTGGGCGCGATACCGACCGTGAGCAGCGGCAGCGCCGTCTCGGTCGCCGTGTGCGCCGAGGCGAAGGTCCACTCGGTGTGCGTGCTCGTGGAGTACTTGGCCCAGGCCGCCCGGCGCTGCACGTCCAGATCGAAGCGGTACGACGCGTTGTCCGCCGGCACGTCGAAGACGCCGTACCCGCCGAGCGTCGAGTCACCGATCAGCTGCCCGTCCGCGTAGAGCTTGCCCTTCGCGGTGTTGTCGATGCCGTCGATGTTGCCGTAGTGACCCGGCGTGGAGTCGGTCAACTCCGCCACCCGGAAGGTGAGTTTGTCACCGGTGCGCTGGGAGACGCCGTACTCCTGGCTGGTTCCCGGCCGGATGACCTGGCGCAGCCAGTTCTCGGACGGTGCCGTGCCCGGCTTGCTGAAGACCTGCAGCGGGCTCCACTGCCCCCGCAGCGTCGCCCAGTTCGGGTAGACGACGTGCCAGGTACGGGTGTCGGGGTCGGCATAGTAGTACTCGTCGCGCTCCGTGCCGAGCTCGGTCTCCACGCTGCTCTCGATGCCGAAGCGCTGCCAAGGGCGGAACGTGTACACGGTGTCCGCGCCGATCTCACCGGCCGTGGCCCCGTAGTAACGGGCCCTCTTCTTCACCGTGGTGGACTTGTTCAGGTCGAAGGTCTGCTCGGCGGAGATGGCGCCGCTCTGCGCCGCGAGCAGGTTGTAGACGTACGGACTGGTCGGCGTGCCCTTCAGCTTCAGGGTGACCTTCTTGCCGGTCTTCAGCAGCTCGCCGAGCCTGGCCCCCTCCTCGCCGGTCGCGATCATCAGCGGAACCGTGGTCGCGCGGTCGACGGCCTCGATCCAGAAACCGGCCTTCTTGCGGTAGGCGATCAGGTAACCCGCACCGGCCTTGGTCGCGTTGTCCAGGGCGCTCTGCGCCCGCTCCGTGGCGTCGAGCGCGACCACCGCCACCTTGCCCTTGACGTCGAGCCCCGCGAAGTCGGCCTCGGTACCGGCGCCCGCGTCCACCGCCTGCACCTTGTGCTCACCGCTGAACTTCAGCGGGAAGTCCTCGTACGTCTGGGAGTAGTAGAGCGAGGACAGCTCGGTCTTCTCCGGGCTGGTGACACTCGCCGTCAACTCCTTCGCGTACAGCCGGAACTTGGCGTAGAACTCCAGGGATCCCACGGAGACCTGCTTCGTCGGAGCCACATAGATGTGGTCGGTCCAGAAGCCCTGGCTGTAGGTGAGACCCCAGGAGCTGCCCGGCCCCTCGCGGTGCCAGCTGGTGCTGAAGCCCTTGAACTCGGAGTCCTCCTTGGTCTTCGGCTTGATCTCCACCGCCTCACGGGCGTCGAGGACGACCTCGGTGTTCCCGTTCACCTTGATCTCGGGATTGCCGACGACCGAGGTGCCGACGGCGATTCCGCCCCCGTCCCGGTCCGGGATCCAGGTGGAGATCGAGTACGTCCCGGCCGGCACCTGCCACGTCCAGCCGCTGCCGATGTAGCCGTACTCGGTGGGGTAGGCGCCGTTCAGCTCCTGGAGCGAGTAGATCGACGCCCCGGTGGACGGCTTGCCGTCGCGGCCCAGGACCGAGACCTTCAGGTCGTAGGTCTTCGGCGCCTTCTCGAAGCCGACGGCCGTGGTGACCTGGACGCCGTCGGCGGTCGCCGTGATGTGGCCCGTGTACCGGCCCTGGGCCTCCGCCTCGGGGTCGAGACCGACCGGGACCGTGGCGGTGCCCCGCGCGGGAACGGTCACCGTGCCGGCGCCCACCGTGACGTCGGCGAGCGAGGACGCGATCTTCAACTCCACCGCCTTGTCGGTGGTGTTGGTGTAGGTGATGTCCTTGTCGACGACGCCGGTGTCACCGTCCGAGAACTTGCCGAAGCTGAGCGTCGGCGTCGCGAAGACGTTCTGCTCGACGGCCCGCACGGCGTCGACCCGTCCGTCGCCCTGCTCGAACACCGAGTTGGTGGCGTTCGTCTTCGCCGTGCTGGCCAGGGCCTGCTTGATCTGCTGCCCGGTCCAGTCCGGATGCGCCTGAACGACCAGCGCCGCCGTACCCGCGACATGCGGGGTGGCCATCGAAGTACCGCTGGCCACCGTGTAGTAGTCGTCGACCGGCGTACTGCCGGGCATGGAGGTGCCGACGGCGCGGGCCGCGGTGATGTTCACGCCCGGCGCGGTGATCTCCGGCTTGACCGCGGAGTCACCGAGGCGCGGGCCACGGCTGGAGAACGACGCCAGTTTGTCGGACTTGTCGACCGCGCCCACCGTCAGCGCCGAGTCGGCGATGCCCGGGGTGCCGACGGTCTGCTCGCGCGGGCCCGCGTTGCCCGACGCGATGACGAAGAGGGTCCCGGTGGACGCGGACAGCTCGTCGACGGTCTCACTGAGCACGTCCGAGGGGCCGGACGCCGTACCGCCCAGCGACATCGAGACGATCTTCGCTCCGGAGTGCGCCGCCCACTCCATGCCCGCGATGATCCACGAGGCCTGGCCGGAGCCCGTGTTGTCCAGCACCTTGCCGACCAGCAGCTCCGCGCCCGGCGCCACGCCCTTGAACCTGCCGTCCGAGGCGGCGCCCGAGCCGACGATCGTGGACGCCACATGGGTGCCGTGACCGAAGCCGTCCTGCACGCTCTCGTCCGGTACGAAGGTCTGCGACTCGGCGATCTTCCCGGCGAGATCCGGATGCCCCAAGTCCACGCCCGTGTCCAGGACCGCGACCTTGACGCCGGTGCCGTCGTAGCCCGCGCGCCACACCTCGGGCGCGCCGATCTGCGGCACGCTCACATCCAGGGACGCCTTCACCTTGGCGTCCAGCCAGATCTTGTCGATGCCCTCGCCGAGCCGCTTCGCGGCCGTGGAGGTGGCCTTCGTACCCAGGGCCGGGGCGATGTCCGCCCAGAAGGCGGTGGACTTCTTCGCGCTCAGCGCGGCGCCGTCGATCCCGGGCAACGCCAGCGTCCGGCGCGCGCCCTCGGGGGTCGCACTGCCCTTGCCGTAGGTGGCGATCACCGGCGTGACACCGGTCTTCGCGTCCGCGTACCCCTGCGCGACCAGCTGGGTGACGTTGAACAGGGCCGGGTCGAGCCGGCCGGCCTGGATCAGCGGAATGGCGTCCGCGGGCAGGACGCTGATCTCGCCGTTCTGCTCGCTGGACAGGAAGGTGGCGGCCTCACGGCCCTTGCCACGGCGGACGTCGACGGCGGACTTGCCGTCCGGGCCGGTGGTGAGCGACACCGTGTCGCCGGTGATGAGGGTGACGATCTGCGGTGCGGTGGTGCGCGTGCCCGTGGGTGCTGTGGTGACCGAGGCTCCGAAAGCGGCCGCCGCGGGCGGGATCGCCCCCGCGAGCAGTCCGGCGGCCGCGGCCCCGGCCCACAGGGCATGGAGTCTTCGCATGGGTGGACGTCCTCCCCTGAACGTGTCAGACCTCCGCCGGTGGGCGGAAGCCGGAGTTCAGACTGGGCGCCGAGTCACAGCGGGCTCAAGGGAATCCGGTGGCCGAAGCGTGCCAACGCCCCCTTCGGTCACGGCAGTCGGCACACTCCCTCCCGCCCCGCAGACACCGTCGTACCTGGTGGACGGTCATTTCACACGGCTGCGGCTCAGGCTGAACACAGCGTTCCCCCAGCGAACCGGGACAGGATCAGGACATGGCTGGCATCTCCGGTACCCGCAGCGGACGGGTTCGCGTCCTGATCGTCGATGACGAACCCGCGCTCACCGAAGTGCTCTCCGTGGCCGTCACGGAGGCGGGCTGGCGCGCCTACCCGGTGCTCGACGGGCACAGCGCGCTGCGCGAGGCCCGGCGCTGCGTCCCGCACGCCGTCGTCCTCGACGGCATGCTGCCCGACCTGGACGGCATCCAGGTCCTGCGCCGGCTGCGCTACGAGAACCCCGAGCTGCCCGTCCTCATGCTCACCGCCCGCGACGCCATCGAACACCGTATCGACGGGCTGGAGAACGGCGCCGACGACTACGTCACCAAGCCGTTCTCCCTGGAGGAGGTCGTCCTGCGGCTGCGCGGACTGCTGCGCCGCTCCGGTGCCGAACGCACCCGCACCGACGACTCCGTACGCGTCCTGGGCGACCTGGTGCTGGCCGCCGAGTCCCGGGAGGTGCACCGCGACGGGGTCCGCGTCGCACTGACCGCCAAGGAGTTCGACCTGCTCGGGCTGCTGATGGAGAATCCCCGCCAGGTGCTGAGCAAGGCGCAGATCCTGGACCGCGTGTGGAGCAGCTCCTTCGACGGCGGCGGCAACCTCGTCGAGGTGTACATCTCCAGCCTGCGCCGCAAGCTCGACCGGGGCCGGGCCCCCATGATCCACACGGTGCGCGGACTCGGCTACGCCATCAGGCCGGCGGAGGACGGGAGATGAACGTCCGCGGGCCCCGGGCCCGTTCCCTGCGCACCCGTCTCCTCCTCTTCATCACCGCCGTCCTGGTCGCCGTGTGCGCCGCGATGGCCCTCACCACCGTCTTCGCCCAGCGCGCCTATCTGCTGGGCAACCTGGACGACCGGGTCACCAACGCAGCCGAGCGCAGCCTGGGCGGGGCCTCGCTCCACCCCGACCTCACCGGCGACCTGACCTTCCTCAACGAGAGCGGCCACCCGGCCGGGATGCTCGCCGCCCGCCTCGACGCCGACGGCACCGTCCTCGCGGCGGCGACGGTCGGCCAGGACGCCCCGCCGCAGGGTCTCAACCGGGCCCAGACCGCCGTGCTGTCCGGCATCGGCACCGACGGCTCCTTCCACACCAGGACCGTCCCCGGCCTCGGCACCTACCGCATCACCGCCCTCGACAACAACGGTGTCCGGGTCCTCACCGGCCTGCCGATGGACGACGTCCAGGACATGATCAGCGGCCTGGTGGTCATCGAGGCGGTCGTCGCGGCGCTGGGCCTGACGGCGGCGGGCTGCGTCTGCGCCGTGGTCATACGACGTCAGCTGCGCCCCCTCGGCCGGGTCGCCGCCACCGCCGTCGAGGTCTCCCACGCTCCGCTGTGCCGGGGCGAGGTCACCGGCCTCACCCGGGTCCCCGAACGCGACACCGACCCCGGCAGCGAGGCCGGCCAGGTCGGCGCCGCCCTCAACCGCATGATCGACCACGTCGAGTCCTCGCTCGCCGAACGCCAGCGCAGCGAGGAGCGGGTGCGCCGCAGCGAGGAACGCATGCGCCGCTTCCTCGCCGACGCCAGCCACGAACTGCGCACCCCGCTCGCCTCGATCGCCGGGTACGCGGAGCTGATGAACCGCGGCACCGACCGCGTCGCACCCGACCTGGCCTGGCGCCGGGTGACGGCCGAGTCGGCCCGCATGACGGGCTTGGTCGAGGACCTCCTGCTGCTCGCCCGGCTCGACGAGGGCCGACCGCTGCAGTCCGCCGAGGTGGACCTGGCGGCGCTGGTCGCCGAGGCGGTCTGGGACGCCCGGGCCGCGGGCGGCGACCACGACTGGCAGCTGGAACTCTGCCTCGACACCTCCCCCCTCGTCCTCGGCGACGAGGCCCGCCTCCACCAGGTCGTGGCCAACCTGCTGGCCAACGCGCGCGTGCACACACCGGCGGGCACCGGCGTCGTGGCGATCGTCGAGGCGAGGGACGGCCTGGGCACGATCCGCGTCCGCGACGACGGCCCCGGCATACCGCCCGACCTCCTCCCCACCGTCTTCGAACGCTTCACCCGCGCCGACACCTCCCGCGCCCGCGCCACCGCGGGCACCGGCTCCGGCCTCGGCCTCGCCATCGTCGCCGCGATCACCGCGGCCCACGGCGGCCGCATCGACGTCCACAGCGAACCCGGCCGAACGGAGTTCACGGTGGAACTGCCCCTGAACGGTGACACGGGGGCGGACACCCTGACCTTCAGCTCGCGCGCCTCACTGCTCTGACGGCCCCGGCACGGCCGCACCGTTGCCCGAAGCCACGGCCTGCGGGAGCCTGGTGACGCTCCGCCGCACGACCGCGGATCCGGGGACGAGGCGACCATGCCGTTGGTACCGCTGGAACCCGGCCGGGAGGACTGGCTCACCCAGGACGAGGTCGCCCCCCCCCGTGGGGCGTGCGCCGCGTCGCCGTGATGAGGGTGGCCATCCTGGCCGACATCCCGTACGAGGTACGTCACGGCGAGTCCCGCGGGATCTACGGGGGCGACCCGCCCACCTGCCGCTTCTCCCCGGAGGAGGCCCGGCGTGTGGCCCTCGACCTGCGGGAGGGCCGCCTCGAAATCGACCCCTCCTGGCTCCCCGACACCCCGGAAGGCCGGGAGGCCGAGCGCCGTCTGAACCGCGCGGGCCGGCACGGCGACCTCGTCTTCGCGGGTTTCTTCGCGGCCGTGATGCCGGCCGCGCTGATCGGCCTCCTGGTGCGCTGACCATGCGCCGAACCGGAGCCCTCCACGATCACCTCGGTGGTATTCCTGGAGACGATCCACACCGCGGTGGTCATGGACAGAGCAGCCGGAGAGGACCTCGATGCAGAACACGGGTGACTTGATCGCAGACATCTACGCGCTCGGCACCGGGCCGTGGACGATGACGCCCGTCACCCGAGGCGCGCTCGGGCAGATCTGGAAGCTGTCCGGAAACCGCTCCTCATGGGCGGTCAAGGAACTCCTGTTCGGCTGTGACGAGCAGGCCGTCGAGCAGGAAGCCGCACTGCGCGACACGGCCGAGGAACTCGGGGTCCGCGCACCCCGGCTCCTGCCCAACCACGGCGGCACCTACGTCTCACAGCTCCCGGCCACCCTCGGGGGCTCGTACGTGAAGCTGTACGACTGGATCGACGGACCCCGGGCGGACCCCTCCGATCCCGGGAACCTGAGCTGGTGCGGCCGGACCCTGGCCCTCCTGCACCAGGCGGGCGAGGGAGCGAGCAGGGCCCCGGACGCCTGGTACGAGGAGTGCCACCCGCCCACCGACTGGGCGGAGTTGCACCGGAAGGTCGAGCGGGCCGGGCTGCCCTGGTCCGACGAACTGGGCCGCTTCATCACCGGCCCGGCGGCCGAACTGGCCGCGTACGTCACGCCGTCCGGCCCCGACGACGTGGTGATCTCGCATCTCGACATCCAGCCTCAGAACGTGCTGATCGGCCCGGCCGGCCCGGTCCTCCTCGACTGGGACAACGCCGGACCGATCTCGGCCGAACGAGAACTCGCCCATGTCGTGTACGTGTGGTCGGGCGGACCTCGATGCCACGCGGACTCCGCCCGGCGCCTGGTGCGCGCGTACCGGGAGGCGGGAGGCCGCGCCGTCGTCAAGAGCCCGGAACCGTTCTCGATGCTCTTCGCCACGGCCCTGAACTACGTCTACGTCCAGGCCGAATGCGCGGTCGACCCGACCGTGACCGACGCACAGCGCGAGTTCGCCGCCGGCCAAGTCGTCGCCTCGCTGGGGAGGGTGCCGGACCTCACCGCCGTCTCCCGGCTGACGGAAGCCCTCGAGACGGAGTGGTGACCGGGGGCCGCCGCCCCGCTTCAGCTTCCCCTCAGCTTCCCCACCCAAAGCCGTCCCCGCCCGGCAGTCCGTCACGGACAGGCAACGACTACGGCAAGGAGCTCCTGCGCCGGCACCTGCTGACCTCGCCGCACCACCACTGACGTCCGACGGGTCCAAGAGCGCCGTACGAGACCGTTTACAAGTGGGCCGTACGGCGCTACCTTCCGCCACAGGTGAGGTGGGAGCGCTCCCATATGGAGGGCCCGACGGACCGGAACCCGCCGGACCCCGACACGGAACCGCTCCCGCCTTCCCCACCCGCACCCGCATCCGCACCGCGTCACCCACCCCCACACGCACGGTCCGTACACGGAAGGACGGACTCCGTATGTCGTCTGTCATGATCACGACAAAACCGCGGGCGAGATTACGCCCCCGGGCCCTCCTCCTCGTTCTCCTGGCCCTGCTGACCACCGTCCCGGCCCTCGGTCTGATCGTCACGACCGGCGGCAGGGCCGAGGCCCACGGCACCCCCATGAAACCCGGCAGCCGCACCTTCCTGTGCTGGCAGGACGGTCTGACCGACACCGGTGAGATCAAGCCGGTCAACCCGGCCTGCAAGAACGCGCAACTGGTGAGCGGCACCACGCCGTTCTACAACTGGTTCTCGGTGCTGCGCTCCGACGGCGCCGGCCGCACCCGCGGCTTCGTCCCGGACGGCCAGCTGTGCAGCGGCGGCAACACCAACTTCACCGGCTTCAACGCCCCCCGCAACGACTGGCCGTTGACCCATCTCACCTCGGGCGCGACCGTCGACTTCTCCTACAACGCCTGGGCCGCGCACCCGGGCTGGTTCTATGTGTACGTCACCAAGGACGGCTTCGATCCCACGCAGACGCTCACCTGGGACGCCATGGAGGCTCAGCCGTTCCTGAGCGTCGACCATCCGCCGCTCAACGGCTCCCCGGGCACGGTCGAGGCCAACTACTCCTGGACCGGACAGCTCCCGGCCAACAAGTCGGGCCGGCACATCATCTACATGGTCTGGCAGCGTTCGGACAGCGCGGAGACCTTCTACTCCTGCTCCGACGTCGTCTTCGACGGCGGCAACGGCGAGGTGACCGGCATTCACGAGCCCGGCAACCCGAGCGAGCCGGTCCCGGGCACCTGCACCGCCACCCGCCGGACGACGGGCAGCTGGAACGGCGGCTACCAGTCCGAGGTCACCGTCACCAACTCCGGCGACGTCCCGATGCTCGGCTGGATGGTCGACTGGACGCTGCCGAGCGGCCAGTCGGTGGCCAGCCTCTGGAACGGCAACGCCACCTACAACGGCCAGGCGGTGATGGTCCACAACGCCGACTGGAACGGCTCGCTGAGTCCGGGCCAGAGCACGACCTTCGGCTATGTCGTCACGGGCAACGGAGGTGACACCACGACGACACTCCCCTGCCGGGTCGGCTGACCGGGGGACCTGGGCGGACCCGGTGGACGGTGTTCCACCGGGTCCGTTGGGGGATTCCTGTTCGTACCTTCCGGGTGGTGCGTGGCTTGAGCGACGCTCGACGCGCGACAACGTTATCGACCGCAGGGAACCGGCCTTCAGGCCGGAAGTGAGGCGGCTTCACGCGGGCGGGGTCTGCTGCTCGATGTACTGCCTGACGAACGACTGGTGGCGCTTGGGGTCGTCGAACTCCTGGCATGGACGGCGGAAGGAGACGCCCTTGAGGAAGTTGACGAGCTTGGTGACGGCGGCCTTGGGCGCGAAGTTCACCAGCAGATGGACGTGGTTGTGCTCGCCATTGAACTGCACCAGTTCACACTCGAAGTCCTCGTAGACGACTTGCGTGATCTCCTCCATGTGTCGCAGGTGCGTATCCGTGAACACCTGGTGTCGGAATCTGGTCACAAAGACAAGTGAACGTGCATCGCGAAAGCACGTGCCGACCAGTCCGGATGTTCTGCATCTCAGCCATAGCCCACGTACGTAGGGTGTCGGCCATGCAGCTTCGGTACGGCTTCCGTCTGTACCCGCAGCCAGCCCAGCGCGTCGCACTGGCCCAGGCGTTCGGGTGCGCCCGCGTCGTGTTCAACGACGCGGTGCGTGCTCGCGAGGATGCCCGTGCGGCGGGCAAGCCGTTTCCGAAGGCTGCCGAATTGTCCCAGAAATTAATTACCCAGGCTAAGCGGACAGCCGAGCGTGCCTGGCTGGGTGGGGTGTCCGCGGTGGTGCTGCAGCAGTCCCTGCGCGACGCCGAGGCCGCCCACCGCAATTTCATCGCCTCCCTCAAGGGGGAGCGCAAGGGCCCGAAGCTGGGCGCGCCAAAGTTCAAGTCGCGTAAGGACCGCAAACAGTCGATCCGGTTCACCGCGAATGCCCGCTGGTCCATCACCCCGGCGGGACGGCTTAATCTCCCGAAGATCGGCGAAGTGCGGGTGAGATGGTCACGGCCTCTTCCCGTCGCCCCGTCCTCGGTGACCGTGATCAAGGATGCGTCGGGCCGTTACTTCGCCAGCTTCGTCATCGACACCGACCCGGCCGCTGATCTGGAGCGGATGCCCCGTGCGGACCAGAGCATCGGCATCGATCTGGGGCTGACCCACTTCGCCGTTCTGTCCGACGGCACGAAGATCGACAGCCCCCGTTTCCTGCGCCGTGCGGAGAAGAAACTCAAAAAGGCCCAGCGGGAGCTGTCCCGCAAGCAGAGGGGATCGAAGAACCGCGAGAAGGCCCGTCTGAAAGTAGCCCGTGCGCACGCGCAGGTGGCCGACGTTCGCCGTGAGTTCCACCACCAGCTCTCCACGAAGCTGATCCGCGAGAATCAAGCGGTCGCGGTGGAGGACCTGGCGGTCAAGGGCCTGGCGCGCACCCGGCTGGCCAAGAGTGTGCATGATGCGGGCTGGTCCCAGTTCGTGAACATGCTCGCCTACAAGGCCGCCCGCTACGGGCGTACCTTCGTCAGGATCGGACGATTCGAGCCCACCAGTCAGGTGTGCTCCGCCTGCGGGCACAACGACGGGCCCAAACCCCTCGACGTACGGGAATGGACCTGCAGTGCCTGTGGCACGGTCCATGACCGTGACCACAACGCCGCGATCAACGTCAAACAGGCCGCCGGACTGGCGGTGACAGCCTGTGGAGCGCAGGTAAGACCAGAACCCGTTCTGGCACAGCGCGACGAAGCAGGAAGCCACGGAAGCCCGTCTGATGCCCGTGCCGCGTAGCGGCACAGCACCGAGCGAGCAGGCCAGAATCTCCCCTCAGGCGGGAGAGCAAGTCAATGTCCCTGCGGCTTGTGCACCCGTGCCGTGGTGCGCGACCCGTCCTGCGTCCTGCTGCTGGCGGCCGCCCTCGCGGTCACCGGCGCCACCCCTGCCCTGGTGGCATCCGCCACCCCAGGAGACGCCCGCCGGGATCACGGCGACCCCCGCCGAGGGCACGGTCGTCGACGGCGTGCAGGACATCACCGTGGGCACCGCCGGGACCACGGAACAGGGCTTCTACGACGTGAAGGTCACGGTGACCTCGGGCGACACCTCGTACGCCCAGCCCGTCGTCCTGACCGTGGCCGCCCCCGGCAGCCTGCTCGCCGCCTACAACAACACCGGTGTCTCGGACGACGCGGGCGAGCACGACGAGGCCGACTACGACGGCGGGGGCTGGAGCTACTCCCGCCAGGCCCTCGCGGCCGCCGGTCTCACCCCGGGCGGGCAGGGCACGGTGGACGGCCTGACCTTCACCTGGCCGAACTCGCCGAGCGCCCGCCCCGACAATGTCTCGGCCGTCGGCCAGACCATCGAACTCCGGGAGCCCGCACAGAAGTTGTCCTTCATCGGCAGTGCCGTCAACGGCAACCAGCGGACCACGGCCACCGTCACCTACACCGACGGCACCACCGGCACGGTCGACCTCTCCTTCACCGACTGGACCGTCGGCGGAGGCGGCGGCACCGTCCAGTACGGCAACGAGGTCGTCGCCCGGAGCGCGTACCGCAACGTGGCCGGGGCGGACAAGGACCCGGTGGCGACCTATGTGTTCGCCACCGCGCCGTTCACGGCACCGGACGGCAGGGCGGTCGCGAGCGTGCGGCTGCCCGACAACGCGAATCTTCACGTGTTCACCCTCGCGACCGGCTGACCTCCAACACCCCAGGCAGCCAGGCGAGTTGGCGGCGAACCTGCACGGCGTCGCCGCCCTCGTGCCCGTTGAACGGGTAGGCGTGGATCTCCTTGCGGGGGTCCACGCCGGCCGTCTCCCCGTAGCGGTTGAAGGCCGCGTACGCCCCGCTCGGCGGGCAGACGGTGTCGCGCAGCCCGACCCCGAAGTGCGCGGGGGCATGCGCCCGCCGGGCGAAGGAGACGCCCTCCAGATAGGAGAGCGTGCGGTACGCGGCCGCCTCGGCGCCCCGGTGGACGGCCAGATAGGCCGCGATCTCGCCGTACGGTCCCGCGTCCGTGAGGTCCAGGGCGCGGCGGATTCCGCACAGCAACGGGGCGGTGACCAGTACCGCCGCGAGGTCCGGGACGAGTCCCGCGACGGCCAGGGCGAGTCCGCCGCCCTGGCTGTTGCCGACGGCCACGGTCCGCGCCGCGTCCACCCCGGGGAGCGTGCGCACTGCGGCCACCGCGCGGACCGCGTCCGTGATCAGCCGGCGGTAGTGATGGTCCCCGGGCGCGAGCAGACCGCGGACGGCCGGGCCGGGGCCGCCCGGCGCCGCGGCGTGCGGGTCGGGCGTGTCGCCCCCGCAGCCGTACTGGTCGCCCTGGCCCCTGTTGTCCATGAGCAGATGCGCGTATCCGGCGTTCACCCAGGTCAGCCGCTCGTGCGGAAGGCCGCGGCCCCGGCCGTAGCCCGCGTACTCGACGACGGCGGGCAGCGGCTCGGACACCCCCGCCGGTCTGCTGAACCAGGCCCGCACCGGATCCCCCGCGAAGCCGCGGAAGGTCACGTCCCAGGTCTCGGTCAGCCGCAGGCCGGTGTCCACCGGACGCACGGACACCACCGGCGTCCACCGGGCGGCCTCCTCGATGGTGTCCCGCCAGAACGCGTCGAAGTCCGCGGGCTCTTCGAGGGCCGGGCGGTGGCGCTCCAACTCGGTCGGGGGAAGGTCGAACGCGGGCACGTGGGGCACCTCGCAGGAATCAGTGGGAAGAGAGAAACTTGCGGAGACGCTGATGCGGACTCCCGGGATCTACCCCGTGGACGGCCCGTTCCAACGCGGCACGTTCGCCCCAACTCTTCGCTGCGGTACCCATTGACAGCGCTTTCTGACTGCCCTTAAGTTGCCGCGAAGTTACCGGTAAGCGCTCGAAAGTTTCGGTTCCACCTCTCCGTCATGGAAGGACCGAGCATGAGCACCTCCACCAAACCGGTCCGGCGCAGACCGCTGCGCCGGGACTGGCAGCTGTACTCGCTGGCCGTGCTGCCGCTGCTGTTCTTCCTGGTCTTCCGCTATCTGCCGATGATCGGCAACGTCATCGCCTTCCGCCGTTTCGAGCCGGGCGGCTCGATCCTGGGGGAGCAGTGGGTGGGCCTGCGCTATGTGCGGATGTTCCTGTCCGACCCCACCTTCTGGCAGGTGTTCCGCAACACCCTGTGGCTGGGCGCGCTCACGCTCGTCTTCTGCTTCCCGATCCCGATCGTGCTGGCGCTGCTGCTCAACGAGGTGCGCCGGCGCTCACTGAAACGGTTCGTGCAGTCGGTCTCGTATCTGCCGCACTTCCTGTCGATCGTGATCGTCGCCGGCATCACCCTGCAGATGCTCGCCACGGACGGGCCCGTCAACCATGTGCTCGGTTGGCTTGGCCACGACCCGATCCGGTTCATCCAGGAACCCGGGTGGTTCCGGGCGATCTACGTCGGCTCGGAGATCTGGCAGACCGCCGGCTGGGGGACGATCCTCTACCTCGCCGCGCTCACCACGATCGACGAGGACCTCTACGAGGCCGCCCGCATCGACGGCGCGAACCGGTGGCGGCAGATCTGGCACGTCACCCTGCCCGGCATCCGCCCCGCCATGATCACGCTGCTGATCCTCAACATCGGCACGTTCATGGCGGTCGGCTTCGAGAAGATCCTGCTGCTGTACAACCCGCTGACCTATCCGACGGCCGACGTGGTCTCCACCTACCTCTACCGGGCCGGCGTCGAGTCCAACAGCTTCAGCTACGCCGCCGCGATCGGCCTGTTCGAGGCGGTCGTCGGGCTGGTGCTGATCACGGGCGCGAACCAGCTGTCGCGCCGCACGGTGGGGACGAGCCTGTGGTGAGACCGAGCCGTTCCCAGCGGGTCTTCCAGGGCGTCAACGGGGTGATCCTGACACTGGTCGTGGTCGTCACCCTGTACCCGTTCCTCAACATCATCGCCCGGTCGTTCAGCGGTGAGCGCCAGATCCGCGCCGGCGAAGTCGCCCTGTGGCCCAAGGGGTTCGACCTCACCACGTACGACATCGTCCTCCACGACTCGATGTTCTGGCGCAACTACGGCAACACCGTGCTCTACACGGTCGTCTCGACCGTCGTCGCCATGGTCCTGACGACCTGTTACGCCTACGTCCTGTCGAAGAGGGACCTCAGGGGCCGGGGCGTCCTCGTCGGGGTGGCCGTCTTCACCATGTTCTTCTCCGGCGGCCTGATCCCGAACTACGTCCTGGTGACCAGCCTCGGCCTGAAGAACTCCCTCTGGGCGATCGCCCTGCCCAACGCGATCAGCGTCTTCAACCTGCTGGTGATGAAGGCCTTCTTCGAGAGCCTCCCCACGGAACTGGAGGAGGCCGCCCAGATCGACGGCCTGAGCACCTACGGCATCCTGCTCAGGATCGTGCTGCCGCTGTCCAAGGCGGTCATCGCGACGATGGTGCTCTTCTACTCGGTGTCCTTCTGGAACTCCTGGTTCTCGGCGTACCTCTACATGGACCGGACCGAGCTCATGCCGGTCACGGTCTATCTGCGCAACCTCATCGCGGGCGCCACCACGGGCGGCAACGCCGGCGCCGGCACCGAGCAGCTCAGCCAGGTCGGGGCGAACATCCAGGCGGTCACGATCGTGCTCACCGCGCTGCCCATCCTCTGCGTGTACCCGTTCGTCCAGCGCTACTTCGTCTCCGGCGTGATGCTCGGCGCGGTCAAGGGCTGAGAGCCGGACCCCAACAAGGGAGTGCCCGTGAAGAACGCAGGTCAGCTGTCACGACGTCAGATCCTCGCCGCGGCGGGATTCATCGGCCTCGCCACGCTCACCGGCTGCGGCAGCGGCGACGACGGCCAGGACTCCAAGGACCTCTCCAAGAAGCAGAACGGCGCGATGAAGGAGTACCGGGTCGGGCAGCAGTTCAAAGCGGCGAAGCCGCTGTCGTTCTCGGTCCTGCACAACGACAACCCGGGCTACCCGATGAAGAACGACTGGCTGTTCTGGAAGGAGCTGACCCGGCGCACCGGTGTCACCCTGAAACCGGTCGCGGTCCCCCTCAGCGACTACGAGAAGAAGCGCAGCGTCCTCATCGGCGCGGGCGACGCCCCCTTCCTGATCCCCAAGACGTACCACCCCTCGGAAGTCGCGTTCGTGTCGTCGGGCGCGATCCTGCCCGTCAGCGAGTACGTGCACCTGATGCCCAACTTCCGGGACAAGGTGCGCAAGTGGAAGCTGGAGCCGGAACTCGACTCCATCCGCCAGTCCGACGGCAAGTACTACCTCCTGCCCGGGCTGCACGAGAAGGTCAAGTCCGGCTACTCGCTGTCGCTGCGCACGGACGTCCTCGACCGGCTGGGCCTGAGCCTGCCCACCACCTGGGACGAGGTGTACGACGTCTTCACGGCGATCCGGGCCGAGTACCCCGACCGGTACCCCTTCTCCGACCGCTGGAGCACCAACACCCCCTACCCTGCGGCCGCGTTGATGAGTTACCTCGGGCAGGCGTACGGGGTGAGGGCCGGCTGGACGTACGACAACATCAGCTATGACGCGAAGGCCGGGGAGTTCGTCTTCACCGGAGCCACCGACGGCTTCCGCCAGGTGGTGGAGTACCTGAGAAAGCTGGTCGCCGAGAAACTGGTGGACCCGGAGAGCTTCACCCAGACCGACGACGAGGCGGTGCAGAAACTCCTCGGCGAGAAGTCCTTCGCGATCAGCGCCAATCCTCAGGAGCTGGTCCAGAACTACCGCTACAACCTGGAGAAACAGGTCAAGGGCGCGACCATCGAGATGGTGCCGGTGCCGCTCGGCCCGGCCGGCCCGGTGGTGCTGGGCGGGGCACGGCTGGAGAACGGCGTGATGATCTCCAGCAAGGCCCTCAAGAGCGACACCTTCGTCGCGATGATGCAGTTCGTGGACTGGCTCTGGTACTCGGACGAGGGCCAGAAGTTCTCCAAATGGGGCGTCGAGGGCACCACCTACACCTCCTCCGGCGGCGGGTACGAGCTGAAGCCCGGTATCAGCCTGATGGGTTCCGACCCGGACGCCCCCAAGGACCTCCAGAAGGACTACGGCTTCTTCAACGGCGTCTTCACCTACGGCGGCAGCTGGGCGCTCGTCTCCTCCTCGTTCGGCCCGGACGAGGAGAAGTTCCAGGACGCCATGGCCCAGCGCGAACAGCTGCCCATCGCCCCCGCGCATCCGCTGCAGTCCGTGGAACAGGAGCAGGCCTCCCTCTGGGACACCCCGCTGCGCGACCACGTCACGCAGAACACCCTCAAGTTCGCCCTCGGCAAGCGTCCACTGTCCGAATGGGACGCCTATGTCGCCGAGTTGAAGGCGAAGAACATGGACCGGCTCGTCGATCTGCACAACAAGGCACGCGCGCGCTTCCAGAAGGAGAACGGGTGATCCGCGTTCCCGCCGAACCGGCCGGCCGGCTCTCCGACGCCTGGCGCCACTGCGTCGGCACCGGCCGCATCGAACTCGCCCTGCGCCGCGACTACCAGGACTCCCTCGCCCTCCTCCAGCGCGACATCGGCTTCCGGTACATCCGCGGCCACGGCCTGCTCAGCGACGGCATGGGCGTGTACCGCCCGTACGACCACGGAGGCGCCCGCCACGTCCACCACTCCTTCACCTACGTCGACCAGGTCGTCGACGCCTACCTGGACCTCGGCATCCGCCCGTTCCTGGAACTCGGCTTCATGCCCGAGGAGCTGGCGTCCGGAGACCAGACGATCTTCTGGTGGCGCGGCCGTGTCACCCCACCCCGCTCGCACCGGGAGTGGGCCGACCTGGTCCGCGCGACCCTGCGCCACCTCGTGGACCGTTACGGCCTCGACGAGGTGCGGACCTGGCCGATCGAGGTGTGGAACGAGCCCAACCTCGCCGACTTCTGGCAGGGGGCGGACGAGCAGGCGTACCACCGGCTCTACGAGGTGACCGCGCACACCGTGAAGGAGGTGGACGCGGAGCTGCAGGTCGGCGGCCCGGCGATCTCCCCGGGCGCCGACGACTGGCTGGACCGGTTCGCCGAGTTCGCCGAGCACCGGGACGTGCCGGTCGACTTCGTCTCCAAGCACGCCTACACCTCGGGACCCGCCCAGCACGTGCCGTTCGGCGTGCACCAGACCCTGGGCCCGGCGACCGGCCTGCTCGAGCAGTTCGCCACGCCCCGCGACCGCCTCAAGGGCACCCGGCTGGCCGGACTCCCCGTCCACATCACGGAGTTCAACTCCTCGTACCGCCCCGACAACCCCGTCCACGACACCGCCTTCCACGCCGCCTATCTGGCACCCGTGCTGGCGCGGGGCGGCGACCTCGTCGACTCGTTCTCGTACTGGACGTTCAGCGACATGTTCGAGGAGGCCGGCGTGCCGACCGCCCTCTTTCACGGCGGCTTCGGTCTGCTCACCCACCGGCAGGTCCGCAAACCCGTCTACCACCTGTACGCGTTCATGGCCCGGATGGGCTCCGACCTGCTGGCCCTCGGTGACGACCATCTCGTCACCCGTCACCCCGACGGCCGGGTCACCGTTCTCGCGTGGGCACCGGTCGACCCGACCGGCGAGACGGCGGGCCCCGAGCGGCACACCCTGCGGCTGTCCCTGCCGGTCGGTGGCGACGAGGTATTCGTTCGACGGTCGACTGTAGACAATGAGCGGGGTAACGCATACACGGCCTGGCGGCACATGGGCAGTCCACGCTCACCGAAGCGGGGGCAGCTGGACGTCCTGCACGAGGCCGCCGAGCCCGCCCGCGGCCACCGCCGCCTGCCCGTCCGCGAGGGCCGCGCCGACCTCGACCTGACCCTCACCCGTCACGAGCTCACCCTCGTCGAGCTGACCCCGGTCGTGGACGAGACCCCGCCCTGGTGGGACGCGCGCCGACTGCTGGGGAGGGAGCCCTCGTGAGCAGCGCGGCAAGCGATTTCGGAACAGGGGTCCTGTCCCGTGCCGCCGCTCTCGTCCACACCCTCCTCACCGTCGAGGCCCTGCTCCTGGCCGCCACGGCACCTGGCGTCGCGGGCCTGCTCGCCCTGGGCCCCGACCCGTCCAACCTGCCCCTCGCCGCCCTCTGCCTGCTGCCCCTCGGGCCGGCCGCCTCCGCCGCGCTGTACGCCCTGCACCACCGCGACCGCGACCTCACCGATCTGTACCCGGCTCGCGCCTGCCTGCGCGGCTGGCGCCTCAACGCCCTGCCCGCCCTCAAGCTCTGGACGCCCCTGCTGACCTGGCTGACGGTGATCGCCTTCACCCTCACCCACTTCGCCGCCACCGGCCTGCCCGGCTGGTGGGCGGTGCTGCTCGGGATCGTCGGCGTGGTCTCGCTCCTGTGGGGCGCCCACGCCCTCGTCCTCACCTCGCTGTTCACGTTCCGCGCCCGCGACACCGCCCGCCTCGCCGCGTACTTCCTGCTCCGGCACGGCAGGGCCACCCTGGCCGCCGCCTCCCTGCTCGTCCTGGCCGCCGGACTGACCGCCCTGCTGACCGAGGCCCTGCCCGCCCTGCTCGCCGCCCCGCTGCTGCTCTCCCTGCTGCACGCCGCCCGCCCGGTGATCGCCGAGACCCGGAAGGACTTCACCGCATGAGCCCGCACAGCCCGCAGAGCCCGGACACCCCGCACAGCCCGCGCGCACCGCACGGCTCCAAGATCCCCTACGGCGGCGACTACAACCCCGAGCAGTGGACGGAGGAGGTCTGGGACCAGGACCACCGCCTCTTCACCCGGGCAGGCATCGACACCCTCACCGTCGGCGTCTTCTCCTGGTCCCTCACCCAACCCGCCGAGGACACCTACGACTTCACCGTCCTCGACCGCATCCTCGACCGCGCCGCCGCCGAGGGCCGCCAGGTCTGCCTGGCCACCGGCACGGCCGCCCTCCCACCCTGGCTCGCCCGCGCGTACCCCGAGGTCAACCGCACCGACTTCGAGGGCCGCCGGCATCGCTACGGCCAGCGCCACAACTTCTGCCCCAGCTCACCCGTGTACCGCCGCCTGTCCACCGCGCTGGCGGGCCGTCTCGCCGAACGGTACGGCGACCACCCGGCGCTGCTCGCCTGGCACATCAACAACGAGTACGGCGGCGCCTGTTACTGCGACCTCTGCGCCGACGCCTTCCGCGACTGGCTGCGCGACCGGCACGGCACCCTGGACGCCCTCAACGATGCCTGGTGGACCACCTTCTGGTCGCACCGCTACACCGACTGGGACCAGATCGAGCCGCCCAGCGCCCTCACCGAGCACTGGCGCGGCCCCGACCACACCGCCTTCCAGGGCATCACCCTCGACTACCAGCGCTTCATGACCGACGCCCTGCTCGGCTGCTTCACCGCCGAGAAGGAGGCCGTCCGCGCCCACGACCCGGACACCCCCGTCACCACGAACCTCATGGGCGCCTACCGCCCCCTGGACTACCACCGCTGGGCACCGCACCTCGACTTCGCCTCCTGGGACAACTACCCGCCCCTGGACGCCCCGCCCACCCGTCCGGCCCTCGCCCACGACCTCATGCGCGGCCTCAAGGACGGCGCCCCCTTCTGGCTGATGGAGCAGACCCCGTCCACCACCGCCTGCCGCGACGTCAACCCCCTGCGCAGGCCGGGCGAGCTGCGCCTGGCCACCTTCCAGGCGATCGCGCACGGCGCCGACGCGGCCCTGTACTTCCAACTGCGCGCCTCGCGCGGAGCCTGCGAGAAGTACCACGGCGCGGTGATCGGTCACGCGGGCCGCGACGACACCCGCGTGTTCCGCGAAGTCGCCGCGCTGGGAGCGGAGTTGGCGGCACTCGACGATGTCACCCTGGGCGCCCGCACCCCCGCCCGCACCGCCCTCCTCTTCGACTGGGACAGCTGGTGGGCCCTGGAGATCTCCGACGGCCCCTCCCGGCTGGTCCGGTACCTGGACGTCGTCCACTCCTACTACCGGGCGGCCCGTGAGGCCGGCGCCGATGTGGACGTCGTCCCGGTCACGGCCGACCTCACGCCGTACGACGTGGTCCTCGCGCCTGTGCTCCACCTCGTCAAGGGAGACCTGGCCGAGCGCCTGGAGGCGGTGGCCCGGCGCGGCGGCAGCGTCCTCGCGACCTTTCTCACCGCCCGGTGCGACGAACACGACCGCGCCTTTCTCACCGACGTCCCCGGACCGCTGGCTCCCCTGATGGGCTTGCGCGTCGACGAGTGGGACGCACGTCCCGAGGACGTCGTCCAACCGGTGGACCTGGAGGGCTCGGTCTGCGCGGCGCGGCTGGTCTTCGAACTGGTGCGGCTGCGCGGCGCCGAGGCCGTCGGCACCTACGGGGCGGACTTCTACGCGGGCACCCCGGCGGTGACCCGGCACGCCTTCGGCGCGGGCGAGGGCTGGTACGTGGCCACGGCCCTCGACCAGCCCGGCGTCGACCGGGTCGTCCGCCGCGTGCTCGGCCGGCACGGCCTCATCGGACCGTATATCGCATACAGTGGACTGGAGAGCGTGAACCGGATCTCGCCGGACGGGATCCGGCTGCTGTTCCTCCTCAACCACTCCGCCCGGACGATCCGCCCGGCCGCCCACGCCGCCGCCACCGACCTCCTCACCGGCAAACCGGTGGCACGGGGCGAATCGTTCACTCTGGATCCGCTCGGTGTGGCGGTCCTGCGGCTTCAGTAGATCGGCCGTCCCTTGGCGTCCGGGACCCCCGACTTGCGCAGGAAGTAGCTGTTGACCTGGTCCCGCCACTCCCGGGCACCGCGCACCTGCTCCTCGTACCGCTCCGCGACGCGCGCGTGCCGTGCCGGTTCCACCAGGTCCGCGAGGCCCGCCCACACCCGGCGGGCCTGCTCTGCCTCCTCGACGCCCTCGAAGTGGGTGTCGTAGATGTGCTGGATCACCGTCCTCCCGCTCCTGAGCACATGCCCGTACGGCACATGGTGGAAGAACAGCAGCAGCTCGTCCGGGCATGTCCCGGGGGACTCGTACACCTCGGCCCAGGGCTTTGCGTACTGCGCCGCGTACCCCGTCCCGGTCGCCGCGCTGCGGTCGACGCCGACGCCGTCGCGGTCGGCGAAGTGGTACGTCCCCCACGGGCTGTACTCGTAGCCGTCGACGCTCGGCCCGTAGTGGTGCCCGGGCTGCACCATGAAGCCCACGCCCAGCGGCGCCGTGTACTTCTCGTACGTCCGCCAGGAGCCGTCCAGCACCGCGCGCAGCCCGCGGACCAGCCGCTCGGGGGCAGAGGGGAAGGTGAGGCCGATCCACTCGTCCAGGACGGTGTACGGGTCGGCGTCCGGCCGCCAGGCCAGCCTGCCGAAGGTGTAGAGGTTCGCCTGGGCCAGGGGATGCCCGGTCCAGAACGGGTCGTCGCCGACGTTGGACACGGCGACCAGCTCCCGCACCGACTCGCCGACGCTCGGCCCGGCCCCGCCCTCCGGCCGGAAGCGCAGCACCTCGCTCCACATCGGCCCGAGCCAGCACACGTGCCGCTGCTGCCCGGTGTACTCCTGCGTGGCCTGCACCTCCACCGCCAGCCGGGTGCGCGGCAGCGCCCCGAGCACCGGTGAGACCGGCTCCCGCACCTGGAAGTCCATCGGACCGTGCTTGACCTGGAGCACCGCGTTGTCGGCGAACTCCCCGTCCAGCGGGGCGAAATGGTCATGGGCGGCCCGGGCCCGGTCGGTCGTGCGGTCCCGCCAGTCCTGGCGGTGGTCGTAGACGAAGGCACGCCAGTGGACCGTGCCGCCGTGCGGGGCGAGCGCGGCGGCCAGCATGTTCGCGCCGTCCGCGTGACTGCGCCCGTACGTGAACGGACCCGGCTGCCCCTCCGAGTCCGCCTTCACCACGAACCCGCCGAAGTCCCCGATCGCCTCGTACACCCCGCGCACGGCCTGGGCCCACCAGTCCCGCACCGCGTCCTCCAGCGGATCGGCGGTGGACAGCCCGCCGAGCACGACCGGCGCGGCGAAGGTCACCGACAGATGCGTCCGGATGCCGTACGGCCGCAACGCCCCCGCGATCGCGGCCACTTCACCGATCCGGTCGGTCAGCAGGTGGGCCTCGGTCTCGTGCACGTTGACGTTGTTGACGGAGACGGCGTTGATCCCGCAGGCCGCGAGCAGCCTCCCGTACGCCCGGACCCGCTCCAGGTCTCCCCGTGCCCGGCCCTCCCGCCAGAACAGCGAGCCACCCGCGTACCCGCGCTCGACCTGGCCCATGACCGGGTGCACGGCCACGTTGTCCCAGTGGTCCAGCATGCGTACGGCCTTCGCCGGCCGGTGCACCTCGCGCGGGCGGCTGCCGGTGAACGCCTCCTCGCCGAGCCGTACGACATGGAACAGCCCGTACAACAGCCCCCGCCCGCCGGAGGCGGTCACCGTCGTCGTACCCCGCTCCCGCGCGAACGCGAAGCCCTCATCGCCGAGCCCGGGACCGCCCTCGGTCAGCTCCAGCAGCAGATCCTGCGCACCCTCCCGCACGAGCTCCCCGCCGAACCGCCCGCAGGCGTCGACCACTTCACCGCGCACGGTCCCGACCAGGGGACCGGAGCGGCCCCTGATCAGCACGCGCCGGGCCCCCAGAGGCCGAAAGGCCTCCGGGGGCAGCCAGCCGGGATCGATCCCGTTCAAGACAGCAACTCCACCTCGGACAACTGGACTTGGCCGTCGAACACCAGGCGGTACTTCGCGTACCTACCCGCCGACCCCACGCTGAACGCCCGCGTCTGCAGGTCCCAGGCGAAGGTCTGCCCGCTGCGACGGTCCAGGGTCTGCCACGTCGTCCCGTCGGCCGAGCCCTCCAGCCGCCACCCCGTGGGCGCCTTCGCGCGGTCGGAGGAGGTCAGGGTGTACTGCACCGCCTCGGTGGCGGCCCCGACCGGCAGGTCGACCGTGTCCGACACCGTGGCGTCCGTGTCCGACGTGTTGTCGAACAGGGCACCGTCGGCCGTCAGCACGTCCTTGCGGGGCGTCGGCACCTTGTCGTCGGTCGTGATCGACACCGGCGCCGCCTTCTTCCCGCTGCCCCAGGCCGAGGGCCGCGCACCCATGTCGAACTCCAGGGTCCCGCCCTTGGCGAGCAGCGTGTGCGGCAGGGAAGTCGACGTCCAGGTACGGCCGTTGACCTTCAGGCCCTGCACGTACACGTTCCGCGCGCTGTTCTTCGGGGCCCTGACGACCAGGTCCCGGCCGTTCTCCAGGTGCACGGTGGCCTTCTTGAACAGCGGGGAGCCGACCGCGTACTCGCCGCTGCCCATCACCAAGGGGTAGAAGCCGAGCGCGGAGAACAGGTACCAGGCCGACTGCTCGCCGTTGTCCTCGTCGCCGTGGTAGCCCTGTCCGATCGAGCTGCCGGTGTAGAGCCGCGACAGCACCTCGCGGACCTTCGCCTGCGCCTTCCAGGGCTGCCCGGCCGCGTCGTACATGTAGATCGCGTGATGGGCGACCTGGTTGGAGTGCCCGTACATGCCCATCCGGACGTCCCGCGCCTCCGTCATCTCGTGGATGACCCCGCCGTAGGACCCCACGAACTCGGGGGAGGCGGTCTCGGGGGTCGCGAAGTACGTGTCGAGCTTCTGCACCAGGCCGGCCCGGCCGCCGTACAGGTTGGCCAGACCCCGGCTGTCCTGCGGGGCGGTGAAGGCGTAGCCCCAGCCGTTGGTCTCGGTGTAGTCGTAGCCCCACACGCGCGGGTCGTACGCCGACGACTCGACGCGCCAGTCGCCGTTCGCGTCGCGGCCCTGGAAGAAGCCGGCCTCGGAGTCGAAGAGGTTCACATAGTCCCGGGCGCGGTTGAGGAAGTACTCCGACTCCTCCTTGTACCGCTTCTCGCCGGTCTTCTTGTACAGGGCCTGGCCCATCCGTGCGATGCCGTAGTCGTTGAGGTAGCCCTCCAGCGCCCACGACAGGCCCTCGTGCGTCTCGGTGCCGGTGTAGCCGAGGAAGGGCGAGGTGGTCATCCCCTTGCGGCCCACGCCCGAGGACGGCGGCACCACCGTCGCGTTCTTCACGGCGGCGTCGTACGCCGACCTCGCGTCGAAGTCGACGCCCTTGACGTAGGCGTCCGCGAAGGCGACGTCGGAGGAAGTGCCCGTCATGAGGTCCGCGTAGCCGGGGGAGGACCAGCGCGAGGTCCAGCCGCCGTCCTTGTACTGCTGCACGAAACCGTCGACCATCTCGCCCGCCTGAGTGGGTGTCAGCAGGGAGTACGCCGGCCAGGTCGTCCGATAGGTGTCCCAGAAGCCGTTGTTGACGTACACCTTGCCGTCCACGATCTTCGCGCCGGTGTGCGTCGGGGTGTCCTGGCTCTCCATCGGGGAGAACGGGGAGGCGTACCGGTACGCCGAACCGACCTTCTCGAAGCCGGAGTTGGGATACAGGTAGAGCCGGTACAGGCTGGAGTACAGCGTCGTCAGCTGGTCCGCGCTGGCGCCCTCGACCTCGACCTTGCCGAGGATTTCGTCCCACTGCCGCTGGGCCCGCCGCTCGACGGCGTCGAAGCCGGTGCCCTCCGGGATCTCCTGGCGCAGGTTGTCCTTCGCCTGGTCGACGCTGATCAGCGAGGTCGCCAGCCGCAGGGTGACCGTCCGGTCGGCGCCCGCGTCGAACCGCAGATATCCCTTCACCCCGCTGGACGCCCCGTCCGTCACCGGCGCGTCGAACTCGCCGTACACGAAGAGCCGGGTCGCGCCCGTGGACAGCCCGGACTTCACGTCCGAGTAGCCGGTGACGACACCCGCGTCCTTGTCGAGGGTCAGGCCCGCCTCGTCGGTGACGTTGTCGAAGAGGACGCTCGCGTCGTCCCCGGGGAAGGTGAAGCGCAGGGCCGCCGCGTGGTCGGTCGGCGTCATCTCCGCCTCGACCCCGTTCTCGAACCGGACCCCGTAGTAGTACGGCCGCGCGGTCTCGTTCTCGTGGCGGAACGCCAGCGCCCGTGCCGTCCGCCCGGTGTCCGGCGTGCCCGTCGCGGCCGACGGCATCACCTGGAACGTCTGCCGGTCGCCCATCCACGGACTCGGCTCATGACTCGCGCTGAACGCCTGGATCGTGGGCATGTTGTCCGCGTTGTTCCCGCGGGCGTAGTCGTACAGCCAGCTCAGCGAGCCCGCGTTCGTCACCGGGGTCCAGAAGTTGAACCCGTGCGGCACGGCCGTCGCCGGGAAGTTGTTGCCCCGCGAGAAACTCCCGCTGGAGTTGGTCCCCCGCGTGGTCACCGCGTAGTCCGACAGATGCGCCTTCCTCGGCTCCACGGCGGCCGTCCGCAGCGCGATGTCGTCCACCCAGCCCCGGAACTGCTCCGGGCCGCCGGGGGAGTCGTACGCCAGCAGGATCCGGTCGACGGTCTTCCCGGCCGCCACCGACCCGATCGACGACACCACGTCGTTCCACTGGTTGACGTACAGCACCTTCGCCGCGCCCTGCCCGCGCGGCGACAGCGCGTTGCCGTACTGGTCCACCGCGCCCAGCCCGCTGAGATACGTCCCGTCCGTGAAGGCCAGGTCCACCGAGACGTTCGTCGCCGCGTAGTCCAGGTCGCCGCGGACCATCTGCGGGAAGATCCGGTACGCCAGCCGGGTCCGCGCGCCGATGCGCACGTTCACGTCGAAGACCTTGTTGTACGAGTACGCCCGGCCGTCGCCCGTGTGCCGTCCGGCGTAGCGCAGCGACCGCACACCGGTGAACCCGGCCCGCGCCTTCGCCGTCGGCGAGCTGGTCGGGCCGTCGTCGACCACGGTGAGCATGTCCGGCGGCACCGGCTGGCCGCTCCCGTCCCCGCCCGTGCCGAACCGGACGTCGGCCAGCTGGAGGATGCCGGTCCCGTGGTTCTTCGTGAAGTCCAGCCGGAAGTGCCGGTACTCGGCCGCGGCGGCGAAGGTGTACGTCTTCGTCTGGAAGCGCCGGGCGAACGATTCCCCGGTGCGGCTGTCGAGCGTCGTCCAGGTGGTGCCGTCCGCCGAGCCCTTCAGGGTCCAGTCGGCCGGGTCGCGCTGGGCGACGTCGTTGGCGGAGGTCAGCGCGTAGGTGCTGACCGCGGCCGGAGCGGACAGGTCGAACTCCACCCAGCCGGTTGAGGCGAAGGTCAGCCACTTGCTGTCGGGGTCGCGGTCGACGAGGTTCTCCTTCACCTCGAAGGAGCCGGCGTTCTCCGCGCTCGCCCGCAGGTCCGTGACCCGGTCGGTCACATCACCGGGAAGTCTGCCGGTGTCGTAGCCGCCGTCGACCCCCGAGGCGCGCTCGGGAGTGCTGACCCAGTCGGGTTCCGGCTGCCCCGACTCGAACGACGAGGCGAACGCCCGGGCGGGAACCTCGGCGGCGGCCGGCAGGGCGACCGCCACGCCCGGAGCACCGACCGTCATGACGAGGGCCGCCGTGATCGCGACCGCGCGTAACCGTCCGAACCACTGCATGCGTGAGCATCCTCCCCGCCCGGACAAGGGCCTCGGACAACGTTGTCCTCCGTGGTGCGCAGCCATCAGTAGGGGGCCAAGTGCCCTCTGATGTCAAGGACGTTGATTGCGCCGGGCGGGGCACATGTCGTGGAATTTTCCGGCAAGGCGACCATGGGCCGCTCATATTTCCGGGAGGTCTCAACTCGGAAAAGACCCATGGTCAACCTTGCGTTCGATCTTGATCAATCGACGGGAACTGGACTATACCTGTCGGCGATTCACGCGACCCGCACGACTCTGCTCGACCTGACCGCGGTGCCCGGGGAGGATCCGGTTCACCGCCTGAGTCCTGGAGAAGGCGAGGACTTGAGCATGGGATCCAGCTCCGAGAACAACGGTGCCGTGAACGGCGAATCGGCGGGCGTCGGCCGCCGCGATCTGATCAGGCGGTCCGCCGCACTCGGCCTCATCTCCGTTCCCGCGGTGGGCTTTCTCTCCGCGTGCGCCAGCAGCGGCGGCGGTGACGAGGACAAGGCGAAGGCCGGAAAGAAGACGGCGAAGAACCCCCTTGCGGTCAACGAAACCGCCCAGATGGAATTCGTCCTGTTCGACGGCGGTTTCGGCAAGGAGTACGCCGAGGACGCCGTGAAGATCTACGAGAAGGACTTTCCGAAGGCGAAGGTGAAGTTCTCCGCCACGCAGAAGATCCAGTCCACGCTCCAGCCCCGCTTCAACCAGGGCACCCCGCCCGACCTCATCGACAACTCCGGCGCCGAACAGATGGACATGGGCGTCCTGGTCGGCAAGAAGCAGCTCACCGACCTGACCCCGCTGCTCGACGCGCCCTCCTACGACGACCCGGCCAAGAAGGTCCGCGACACCCTGCGTCCCGGCATCGTCGAGATGGGTCAGTTCGACGGCGACCCGGTCTGGATCATGTACTACGCCTACACCGTCTACGGCGTCTGGTACTCGCAGAAGGCCCTGGACTCGCTGGACTCCGCCTATCCCGAGACCTGGGACGAGATGCTCGCGGTCTGCGAGAAGGCCAAGAAGAAGGGCATGGCGGGCTGGACGTACGCGGGCAAATACCCGTACTACATCCCCTTCTCGCTCTACCCGATGATCGGCAAGGTCGGCGGCCGCGAGGTCCTCGACGCCATCGACAACCTCGAGCCGAACGCCTGGAAGCACCCGGCCGTCAAGGCCTGTTTCGAGGCGTACTACGAGCTCTACAAGAAGGGCTACATCCTCAAGGGCACCCCCGGCCTGGACCACATCCAGTCACAGACCGCGTGGGCCGAGGGCAAGGCCCTGTTCATCCCCAACGGCTCCTGGGTGGAGAACGAGTCGGCCAAGGTCATCCCCGCCGATTTCGACCTCGCCGTCTCGGCGCCCACCGGCATCGACTCCTCCGACAAGATGCCCTTCGGCACCATCTGGGCCTCAGGCGGCGAGCCCTTCATCGTCCCGGCCAAGGCGAAGAACGCCTCCGGCGGCATGGAACAGCTGCGCGTCATGCTCAGCGAGGCGTCCTCGAAGAACTTCACCGCCAAGGTCAAGTCGCTCACCGCGTACAACGGCGGCACCGACGGCATCTCCCTCACCCCCGGCCTGAAGTCGGGTGTCGCCGCGCTGGAGAAGGCCGGCGACAACGTGCTGAACCCGAGGATGCAGGACTGGTACGTCCAGCTGCAGAAGGAGCAGATCGGGGTCGGCGGTCTCGGCGAGATGATGGCCGGGCGGCTCACCCCGGTGGAGGCCATGAACAAGATCCAGGGATATGCCGACGCGGCCGCGAAGGACACCAGCATCAAGCACTACAAGCACCAGTAACGCATTCCCGACGGCACCGGAGTGGCGATGCAGCACGGCAAGTACCGGTTCATCGTGGGGTTCCTGGCGGTTCCTCTCGGACTGTACGCGCTCTTCGTGGTCTGGCCGTTCATCCAGTCCATCTACTACTCGTTCACGGACTGGACCGGTCTGAGCCCCGAATTCAAGATGGTCGGCTTCGACAATTACCGCAGGATGCTGGACGACCAGATCTTCTGGAAGTCCCTCTGGCACAGCCTGCTGTTCGCACTCCTGGTGCCGCTCGTGACGATCGGTTTCGCGCTGTTCCTGGCCTTCATGATCAATGTCGGCGGGCGGAGAAGGAAAGGAGGCCCGGTCGTTTCCGGAGTCCGGGGCTCCTCCTTCTACAAGATCGTGTATTTCTTTCCGCAGGTGCTGTCGATCGCGATCGTCGCACTGCTGTTCGCCTTCGCGTACAACCCGGACAGCGGAGCGATCAATTCCTTCCTGCGGGGCGTCGGGCTGGACGGCGTCCAGCCGCTCTGGCTCGGCGACCCCGACCTCGCGCTGTGGTGTGTGATGGCGGTCCTCGTCTGGTCCACGGTCGGGTTCTTCGTGGTCCTGTTCTCGGCGGGCATGGCCTCCATCCCCGCCGATCTGTACGAGGCCGCCCTCCTGGACGGCGCGAACCGGTCCACCACGTTCTTCCGGGTCACCCTGCCGCTGCTCTGGGACACCGTGCAGTCGGGCTGGGTCTACATGGGCATCCTCGCCCTCGGTGCCGAGTCGTTCGCGGTCGTGCAGATCATGACGACCGGCCCCGGCGGCCCCGACTACTCGACCACCGTCATGGTCCTGTACGTGTACCAGAAGGCGTTCCGTGACGGTCAGGCCGCCTACGCCACCACCATCGGCGTCGCCCTGCTCGTCGTGACGCTGGCCTTCGCCGCCGTCGTGATGCGACTGGGGCGACGCGAGCGGCTGGAGTACTGAGGATGAAGACGACCGAACCCCCCGTCCCCGCCCCCGCCCCCGTCACCAAGGTCGACCTCCCGGCCGGCAAGGCGCCCGCGGCGCCGAAGACCGAGGGCAGGGTCCTCAACGTCTTCTCGCACGGCGTGCTGGTTCTGTGGGCCGTGATGGTGGTGCTGCCGCTGCTGTGGGCGGTGATGACGTCCTTCAAGGACGACCGCTCCATCTTCGGCTCGCCCTGGTCGCTGCCGGACACCCTGCGCTTCGACAACTGGTCGCGGGCCTGGACCGAGGCCAACATGAGCGACTACTTCCTCAACACCGCCCTGGTGGTGGGCGGTTCGCTCATCGGCACCCTGGTTTTCGGCTCCATGGCCGCCTATGTCCTCGCCCGCTTCGACTTCCCCGGCAACCGGTTCATCTACTACCTGTTCATCGGCGGCATGAGCTTCCCCATCATGCTGGCGCTGGTCCCGCTGTTCTACGTGGTGAACAACATGGGGCTGCTGAACACCCTGCACGGACTGATCCTCGTCTACATCGCCTACTCGCTGCCGTTCACGGTGTTCTTCCTGACGGCGTTCTTCCGCACCCTGCCGACGTCGGTGGCGGAGGCCGCGTTCGTCGACGGCGCCTCGCACACCCGGATCTTCTTCCAGATCATGCTGCCGATGGCCAAACCCGGCCTGATCAGCGTGGGCATCTTCAACTTCCTCGGACAGTGGAACCAGTACATGCTGCCCACGGTCCTCAACACCGACCCCGACAAGCGGGTCCTCACCCAGGGCCTCGTCCAACTGGCCGTCAGCCAGGGCTACAAGGGGGACTGGTCCGGGCTCTTCGCCGGCCTGGTCATGGCCATGCTCCCCGTCCTCGCGGCGTACATCGTCTTCCAGCGCCAGGTCGTGCAGGGGTTGACAGCGGGGGCTCTGAAGTAAACCCGGCGCCTTCACGCGGCGTACACGGTCACCCGGCGCGCAGGGTGTCCGTGTACGCCGCTTTTGATAGCTCCCCGCCCGTTTTCACGCCCCCGTGCACCCATGCGCTCCGCACCGGAATGCCACTTTCCGCAACGCCCCGCAGCCGCCCCCGCACGCCCCGCAACGCTCCGCCGGGCCCTCGCGGGTCGAACTGTTCGAACGCGCGGATACTGTTCAACCTCTTGACGGGAGTGGACCCGAACGGCTCAGCTTAGAGTTCACTAGTTGGACATAGACGGGGCCTCATTGAAGCGGTCCCGCGCGCAGGAGGTCGTCGTGGAGACTCCGGGGTCGCAGTCGTCGCTGCATCGAGCCAACCTGGAGCGAGTCGTACGCGCCGTGCGTCTGGCCGGGTCCCTCACGCAGGCGGAGATCGCCCGGACGACCGGTCTGTCCGCCGCGACCGTCTCCAACATCGTGCGCGAGCTCAAGGACGGCGGAACCGTCGAGGTCACGCCCACTTCCGCGGGCGGGCGCAGGGCGCGCAGCGTATCGCTCAGCGGCGACGCCGGCATTGTCATCGGGGTCGATTTCGGCCACACCCATCTACGGGTCGCCCTCGGCAACCTCGCCCACCAGGTGCTCGCCGAGGAGTCCGAGCCGCTGGACGTGGACGCCTCCTCGAGCCAGGGCTTCGACCGGGCGGAACAGCTGGTCACCCGGTTGATCGAGGCCACCGGGGTGGACCGGACGAAGATCGCGGGCATCGGGCTCGGCGTCCCCGGCCCGATCGATCTGGAGTCCGGCACGCTCGGCTCCTCGGCCATCCTGCCGGGCTGGATCGGCACCAGACCCGCCGAGGAGCTCAGAGGGCGCCTCGGGGTGCCCGTGCACGTGGACAACGACGCCAACCTCGGCGCCCTCGGAGAACTGGTCTGGGGCAGCGGTCGGGGCGTACGTGATCTTGCTTACATCAAGGTCGCGAGCGGTGTCGGCGCCGGTCTGGTGATCGACGGGAAGATCTATCGCGGGCCCGGCGGAACCGCGGGTGAAATCGGACATATTACACTCGATGAATCCGGACCGGTCTGCCGCTGCGGGAACCGCGGCTGCCTGGAGACCTTCGCGGCCGCGCGCTATGTGCTGCCGCTCCTCCAGTCCAGCCACGGCACGGATCTGACGATGGAGGGTGTGGTGCGGCTGGCCAGGGACGGAGACCCGGGCTGCCGTCGGGTGATCGCCGACGTCGGCCGCCACATCGGCAGTGGAGTCGCCAATCTCTGCAACCTGCTGAACCCGAGCCGGGTGGTCCTGGGCGGTGATCTCGCCGAGGCCGGTGAGCTGGTGCTCGGTCCGATCAGGGAGTCCGTCGGCCGCTATGCGATCCCCAGTGCGGCGCGTCAACTCTCCGTTCTCCCGGGGGCACTTGGGGGCCGCGCGGAGGTGCTCGGAGCGCTCGCTCTCGCACTCAGCGAGATGGGCGATTCGACCCTTTTGGACGGCACACTGTCGGCTGCGACACCTGCCTTCACTTAGAGAACGCATGACGCCGTTGCCATCTCGTTAAGTATTTACTTCTTGACGTCGAACTTGCGGCCGAGTTGACTTCGAGCCACCTCGGCCGCAGCGTTGCGGCCCTGTCAGGGAGGCACACCCCAAATGAACGCAACGATGCGTAGAGTCGTGATCGGCGCCACCGCCGTCTCCATGGCACTGTCGATTGCCGCGTGCGGCAAGGCGGGCGACGACAAGGACGACTCCGGCAGCAGCTCGGACAGCAAGTCCATCGGCCTGCTGCTGCCCGACAGCGTCACCGCGCGCTACGAGAAGTTCGACAAGCCGCTCTTCGAGGCCAAGGTCAAGGAGCTGTGCTCCGACTGCGACGTGCAGTACGCGAACGCCGCGGCCGACCCGGCCAAGCAGGCCCAGCAGATGAGCAGCATGGTGACCAAGGGTGTGAAGGTCATCGTGATCTCCGCCCAGGACTCCGCAGCCATCAAGTCCTCCATCCAGTCCGCGGTGGACAAGGGCGTCAAGGTCGTCGCGTACGACCGCCTCGCCCAGGGCCCGGTCAGCGCCTACGTCTCGTTCGACAACGAGAAGGTCGGCGAGCTCCAGGGCCAGGCCCTGCTCGACGCCCTCGGCTCCAAGGCGACCACCAAGTCCAAGGTCGTCATGATCAACGGTGACGACGCCGACCCGAACGCCGCCCAGTTCAAGGCCGGCGCCCACAAGATCCTCGACGGCAAGGTCGACATCGCCTACGAGCAGTCGGGTCTGTGGAAGGACACCGTCGCCGCCCAGAAGATGTCCGCGGCCATCACCCAGCTCGGTGCCAAGAACATCGCGGGCGTCTACGCCGCCAACGACGGCATGGCCGGTGGCATCGCCAACACCCTCAAGGGTGCGAAGATCAGCGACATCCCGCTGACCGGTCAGGACGCCGAGCTCGCCGCCATCCAGCGGATCGTCGCCGGCACCCAGTCCGCCACGGTCTACAAGGCCTACAAGCCCGAGGCCGACACGGCCGCCGAGCTCGCGGTCAACCTGCTGGAGGGCAAGGACATCAAGTCCCTGGCCGACACCACCGTGACCAGCGGCTCCGGCGACAAGGTCCAGGCCAAGCTGCTGACCCCGGTGTCCGTCACCGTGGACAACATCAAGGACACGGTCGTCAAGGACGGTCTGTGGACGGTCGCGGACATCTGCACCGCCGACTACGCCGCCGCCTGCAAGAAGGCCGGCCTGCAGTAAACACGCGCACCCCGCGTAGCCCGGTCCGGGTCCCGCCCAGGGACCCGGACCCAGACCGCCGAGCGGTCCCGCGAAACCCCTCCGACGCCTGCCCCACCTTCACACCCCGCTGCCGGGGCGGGCGTCGGACGGAACCGTTGCCAAGCGCAGCGGATTCGCGCATGTTCATCTTGTAAACCTCGTGTGTGACGCGGCCTTCCGCCGCCTCCCGCACGTCCCTCCGCGCACACCCCCAAGCGCGGCATCCCCGCCGGTCAGGCGGCGAAGGAGATGGTTCACGTGTCCGCTACGCCCGTGCTGGCGTTGCGCGGAGTCTCCAAGCGATTCGGTGCGGTGCAGGCACTCACCGATGTCGATCTGGAGGTCCACGCCGGAGAAGTGGTCGCCCTGGTGGGCGACAACGGCGCAGGTAAGTCGACCCTGGTCAAGACGATCGCGGGTGTCCACCCCATCGATGAGGGCGTCATCGAGTGGGAGGGCAAGCCGGTCAGCATCACCAAGCCGCACGACGCCCAGGGACTCGGCGTCGCGACGGTCTACCAGGACCTCGCGCTCTGCGACAACCTCGACGTGGTGGGCAACCTCTACCTCGGCCGCGAGCTGCTGCACCGAGGCGTCATCGACGAGGTGACGATGGAGAAGAACGCCCGCGAGCTGCTGTCCACGCTCTCCATCCGGATCCCGAGCGTGCGCATCCCGATCGCGAGCCTCTCCGGCGGTCAGCGCCAGGTCGTCGCCATCGCCCGCGCCCTGATCGGTGACCCGAAGGTCGTCATCCTCGACGAGCCCACCGCCGCCCTCGGCGTCGAGCAGACCGCGCAGGTCCTCGACCTGGTCGAGCGGCTGCGCGAGCGCGACCTCGGCGTCATCCTCATCAGCCACAACATGGCCGACGTCAAGGCGGTCGCGGACACCGTCGCCGTCCTGCGCCTGGGCAAGAACAACGGCTCCTTCCCCGTGAAGGACACCAGCCACGAAGAGATCATCGCCGCGATCACGGGTGCCACGGACAATGCCGTGACCCGTCGTGCGGGGCGTCGCACCGCGGAGGCGGCAAAGTGAGCGACACGTCGAAGACCGTGAAGAGCGACTCCTCGGAGCCGGAGAAGACCGCTCAGGCCGCGAAGACCGAGGTCACCAAGGCGGAGACGGACGCGAAGGCCGACGCCGCGAAGGCCGCGAAGACCAAGGGCGTCGTCGAGACGCAGGACACCGTCGCGCCCGCCGACGACCCCACGGCCGCGCCGGTCGCCGTCGTCGACCCGCGACTGCTGGTCCGCGAAGAGGGACTCAAGGGCTACATCACCGAGTTCAAGCGCAAGGTGAAGGGCGGCGAGCTGGGCTCGCTGCCGGTGGTCATCGGCCTGATCGTCATCTGGACGATCTTCCAGCTGCAGAACGACCGCTTCCTGAGCGCCGACAACCTCTCGAACATCAGCTACTACCTGTCGGCCACCGGCATGCTCGCCATCGGCCTGGTGTTCGTCCTGCTGCTCGGTGAGATCGACCTGTCGGTCGGCTCGGTCAGCGGTCTGGCCTCCACCCTGTTCGCCGTGTTCGTGGTGACCCATGGCATGAACTCCTGGTTGGCGCTGATCCTCGCGGTCCTCACCGGTATCGCCATCGGCGCGCTGCAGGGCTGGTTCTTCGCCAGGATCGGTGTACCGGCGTTCGTCGTCACCCTGGCCGGCTTCCTCGGCTGGAACGGTCTGATGCTGTGGCTGCTGGGCGCCAGCGGCACCATCAACATCCCGTCGGACTCGGGTCCGATCCACCTGCTCGGCCAGAGCTCCTTCTTCATGGACCAGGCCATCATCGGCGCCTACCTGCTGGCCGGCCTCGCCGTCGTGCTCTCCCTGGTCGGCAACTTCAACGAGCAGCGCCGCCGCAAGGCCGCCGGCGTGCCGTTCCGGGCGACCGGTGAGATCCTGCTGCGCGTCGGCGCGCTCGCCGTCGCGGCCTTCGCCTCCGCGATCGTCCTCAACGACGCGGCCGGTGTCTCCAACGCGCTGGTGATCTTCCTGGCGGCGCTGGTGATCGTCGACTTCGTGCTCCGCCGCACGACGTACGGCCGCAAGGTGTTCGCGGTCGGCGGCGGCATCGAGGCCGCCCGCCGTGCCGGTATCAACGTGCCGATGATCCGCATCACCGTGTTCGCCATCTCCGGTGGCTTCGCGGCGATCGGCGGTATGTTCTTCGCCGGTCAGACCGCGAGTGCGACGCTGAGCGCCGGTGGCGGCAACACGCTGATGCTCGCCATCGCGGCGGCCGTCATCGGTGGCACCAGCCTCTTCGGTGGCCGCGGTACCGTCTGGTCCGCGCTGCTGGGCATGCTGGTCATCCAGTCCATCCAGACGGGTCTGGACCTGCTGAACATGAACACCTCGATCCAGTACATGATCACCGGTGGTGTTCTGCTGGGCGCCGTCGTGATCGACTCCGTGTCGCGCAAGTCTCAGAAGGCTGCGGGTCGCGGTTAACAGCGCCTCTCGCGCGTAGGTAACTCACTGTGCCCGGCACTTACACGGTGCCGGGCACAGTCGTGTCATAGTCGGCCGGGCGGAACATTAGACTCGACGAGCCCGGCAACAGCTCGAACAGCTTTTACTGCAAGGAGGCACGGGTGCCGCTGCTGACCCGCATCAGGGGACCGCGCGATCTGGACCGGCTCAGCCTGGAGGAGCTGGACCAGCTGGCAGAGGAGATCCGGAGCTTCCTGGTCGACGCCGTGTCCAAGACCGGCGGCCACCTCGGCCCCAACCTGGGTGTGGTCGAGCTCACCATCGCCCTGCACCGGGTCTTCGAGTCCCCCACGGACAAGATCCTCTGGGACACCGGCCACCAGTCCTACGTCCACAAGCTCCTCACCGGCCGGCAGGACTTCTCCCGGCTGAAGATGAAGGGCGGCCTGTCCGGCTACCCCTCGCAAGGAGAGTCCGAGCACGACGTCATCGAGAACAGCCACGCCTCCACCGTGCTGGGCTGGGCCGACGGCATCGCGAAGGCCAACGAGATCCGCAAACGCGACGCCCACGTCGTGGCGGTCATCGGCGACGGCGCCCTGACCGGCGGTATGGCCTGGGAGGCGCTCAACAACATCGCCGACGCCAAGGACCGCCCGCTGGTCATCGTCGTCAACGACAACGAGCGCTCGTACGCGCCGACCATCGGCGGCCTCGCCAACCACCTCGCGACCCTGCGCACCACCGACGGCTACGAACGCTTCCTGGCCCGCGGCAAGGACCTGCTGGAGCGCACCCCCGTCGTCGGCAAACCCCTCTTCGACACCCTGCACGGCGCCAAGAAGGGCCTGAAGGACTTCATCGCCCCCCAGGGCATGTTCGAGGACCTCGGCCTGAAGTACGTCGGCCCGATCGACGGCCACGACATCGAGGCCCTGGAGTCCGCGCTGGCGCGCGCGAAGCGCTTCGGCGGCCCCGTCATCGTGCACTGCCTCACCGAGAAGGGCCGCGGCTACCAGCCCGCCCTCCAGGACGAGGCCGACCGCTTCCACGCCGTCGGCAGGATCCACCCCGACACGGGCCTGCCGATCAGCAGCTCCGGCGCCGACTGGACCTCCGTCTTCGGCGAGGAGATGGTCAGGCTCGGCGAGGAGCGCGAGGACATCGTCGCCATCACGGCCGCGATGCTCCAGCCCGTCGGGCTCGACCGGTTCGCCAAGCACTTCCCGGAGCGCGTCTACGACGTCGGCATCGCGGAACAGCACGGCGCCGTCTCCGCCGCGGGCCTGGCCCACGCCGGGGTGCACCCGGTCTTCGCGGTGTACGCCACCTTCCTCAACCGCGCCTTCGACCAGGTCCTCATGGACGTCGCCCTCCACAAGTGCGGTGTGACGTTCGTACTGGACCGGGCGGGTGTCACCGGCACCGACGGCGCCTCCCACAACGGCATGTGGGACATGTCGATCCTCCAGGTCGTCCCCGGCCTCCGGCTCGCCGCCCCGCGCGACGCCGACCAGGTCCGCGCCCAGCTGCGCGAGGCCGTCGCCGTCGACGACGCGCCCACCGTCGTACGGTTCTCCAAGGGCGCCGTCGGCCCCGCCGTACCCGCCGTCGGACGCGTCGGCGGCATGGACGTGCTGCGCGCGCCGGGCACCGACACGCCCGACGTGCTGCTCGTCTCCGTGGGCGCCCTGGCGCCGATGTGCCTGGAGATCGCCGGTCTGCTCGACAAGCAGGGCATCTCCACCACCGTCGTCGACCCGCGCTGGGTCAAGCCCGTCGACGAGGCCATGGCCCCGCTCGCCGAGCGCCACCGGGTGGTCGTCACCGTCGAGGACAACAGCCGCGTCGGCGGAGTCGGCTCGGCGATCGCCCAGGCCCTGCGCGACGCGGACGTCGACGTCCCGCTGCGCGACTTCGGCATCCCGCCCCGCTTCCTCGACCACGCCTCGCGCGCCGAGGTCATGGCGGAGATCGGCCTGACCGCGCCCGACATCGCCCGCCAGGTCACCGGACTCGTCGCCAAGCTGGACGCCAAGTACGGCACCCCGGACGCAGAGGTGGACGCCGTGGAGCCCGCCCGCGACTGACGCCACACGACACGCCCGAATGGGCCGGTTCCACCACTGCCAAGAGTGGTGAAACCGGCCCATTCGCGTTAACCGGCCCGCGCCGGGGCATACGGTCTGTGCCCCCTCTCGATCATGTCGAGGACGACACAGCGTGGGAGGTATCCCGTGAGCAGCACCCTCTTCCGGACGAAGAAGGTCGAGCAGTCCATCCTCGACACCGAGGAGCCAGAGCACGCGCTCAAGAAATCCTTGTCCGCGCTCGATCTGACCGTCTTCGGCGTCGGCGTCATCATCGGCACCGGCATCTTCGTCCTGACCGGCACGGTCGCGAAGAACAACGCCGGACCCGCCGTCGCCCTGGCCTTCGTCGCGGCCGGCGTGGCCTGCGGGCTCGCCGCGCTGTGCTACGCCGAGTTCGCCTCCACCGTCCCGGTGGCCGGCTCCGCGTACACCTTCTCGTACGCCTCCCTCGGCGAACTGCCCGCCTGGATCATCGGCTGGGACCTCGTCCTGGAGTTCGCGCTCGGCACGGCGGTGGTGGCCGTCGGCTGGTCCGGGTACATCGCCTCGCTCCTCGACAACGCGGGCTGGCACCTGCCGGAGGCGCTCAGTACCCGGGAGGAGGCCAGCGGCTTCGGCTTCGACATCCTCGCCGCCGCCCTCGTGCTGCTGCTCACGGCGATCCTCGTGGTCGGCACGAAGCTCTCCGCGCGGGTCACCTCGGTCGTCGTCGCCATCAAGGTGACCGTCGTCCTGACCGTGATCATCGCGGGCCTCTTCTTCATCCACGGGGAGAACTACGACCCGTTCGTCCCGAAGGCGCAGACCGTGCCGGCGGGCAACAACCTCCAAGCGCCGCTCATCCAGCTGATGTTCGGCTGGGCGCCCTCCAACTTCGGTGTGATGGGCATCTTCACCGCCGCCTCCGTCGTGTTCTTCGCGTTCATCGGCTTCGACGTCGTCGCCACCGCCGCCGAGGAGACCCGCAACCCGCAGCGCGACATGCCCCGCGGCATCATCGGCTCCCTCATCATCTGCACGGTCCTGTACGTCGCCGTGTCGATCGTCGTCACCGGGATGGAGCACTACACCAAGCTGTCCGTGAGCGCGCCGCTCGCCGACGCCTTCAAGCACACCGGACACCCCTGGTACGCGGGCTTCATCAGCTTCGGCGCCGCCGTCGGCCTCACGACCGTCTGCATGATCCTGCTCCTCGGCCAGACCCGGGTCTTCTTCGCGATGAGCCGCGACGGACTGCTGCCGCGCTTCTTCTCCCACGTCCACCCGCGGTTCAAGACCCCGCACCGGCCGACCATCCTGCTCGGTTGCCTCATCGCGATCCTGGCCGGCTTCACCAAGCTCAGCGAACTCGCCGAGCTGGTGAACATCGGCACCCTGTTCGCCTTCGTGGTCGTCGCGATCGGTGTGATCATCCTCCGCCGCACCCGCCCCGACCTGCCCCGCGCCTTCCGCACCCCCTGGGTGCCGGTCATCCCGATCCTGTCGGTGTGCGCCTCGCTGTGGCTGATGCTCAACCTGCCCGCCGAGACCTGGCTCCGCTTCGGCGTCTGGATGATCATCGGCTTCTTCGTCTACTTCCTCTACGGCCGCTCCCACAGCCGTCTGGGCCGACACCACGAGACCACGGCCGCACAGGTGGCCAAGGGGGAAGCGGGCGAGGACTGACCCGCCCTCAGAGCCTGTGTCATATCCCCGGCCGGGCGCGCGGCGTCTGGCACGCACTCCCCCAGAGGGGGGACCCCCAGCCGCGTTGCCGAAACGCCCACGTGGCTCCTCCCCCACTCTCGAATGCGCTCGAGCGGGGGCACCCCCATCGAGGGCGCTCCGGCGCCTTGCGATCTGGGGGTCCCCCCTCTGGGGGAGCACCAGACGCCGCGCCCTGATCCGACCGGGGATATGACACAGGCTCTCACCCTCGTACGGCCCGCGGCCCCGTGACGTCCGCCCCCAGCTCCGTCACCCGGCGGCGCAGTTCGCGGTCGGCGGTGACGACCAGCCGGGGGCGGCCGTCGGCCCGGGCGACCAGGCCGACGATGTGGTCGTCCCCGCTGCCGACCGCCGACTCGACCCGTACCCCGGGCGCCGGCTCCACCCCGCGCGCCGCGCCCTCGACGACGAGCACGATCTCCACCGGCCCGGCATGCCCCGGCAGCCCGTCCACGGCCAGCCGGTCGCGCAGCCGCTCCGCGGCGCCCCGCCGATCCCGCCACCACCCGTCGGGCACCGACCCGACCACGTTCGCGCCGTCCACGATCACCAGCAGTACGGGCCTGTCGTCCATACGGCCAGGGTCCCACGCCCACCACACCGGAACACCGGCCGGCCGGCTGCCGTCCCACGAACGCCACGACAGCAGGCCCGCCGGGAGTGGCCGGGGAGGTGCCGACATAAAGTGAACGGGTGAACGGCGACTGGCTCATACGCGGCCGCGACGGGCGGCTCAGTGTCTACCTGACGTCGGACGACGCCGTCCTGTGCCGCGCGGAACGCGCACCGGGCGGGCCTTGGGACGGTCCGCGCAGGGTCGGCGGCGACCAGAAGGTGCACCCGGTGCTCGCCGTCGGCCATGGCGTCGACGGCTACGCCCATCTGGTGTCCTGGCGGCCCACCGTGAAGGCGGAGGCGGGCCTGGTGCACTCCACCCACTACCGGCCCCTGCTCGCGCCGCTGGACTGGGTGCCCGTCGGCCACCCGGACAAGCGGGGCGCCCGCACCGGCCCGCCCGCCGTGGCGGTGGACGCCCAGGGGCGGGCCCATGTCTTCGTCCGAGACCAGGCCACCGGCATCCGTATGGTCGCGCAGAAGGAGAAGGGCGGCTGGGAGCCCTGGCGGGACCTGAAGGGCAACGGCGTCGAGGGGCCGCCCGTCGCGGTGACGGGGGAGTCGGGACGGATCGAGGCGTACGCGGCCGTGTCCGGCGGGATCCTGCACTGGCGGCAGACGGAACCGGGCGGGCAGCCAGTCCTGGAGGAGGCCCTGGAGGCACCGGTCCGCCCCGGCACGCTGCGGGCGCTGGCCACCTCCCCGGAGCACACCACCCTCTTCTACACGGACGACTCCGGCGACCTGTGGGCCTGGCGCCCCGGCGACAAACCCGCCCCGCTGCTCGCCGCGGCGGGGGCCGGCCCGGTCGCCGCGATCCGCTGCGAACTCGACGGCCACGACTGCACCTTGCTCGCCCAGCGCTCCGCGAGCGGCCGGGTCGCCTTCGCCGCGTACCCCACCGAACAGGAGTCGGCCGGTGCCTGGTGGACCGAGTCCGGCCCCCACCTGGAGTCGGACGCCGAGGTGGCGCTGGCCGTGGACCACGAGGACCGGGCGGTGGCCGCCACCCTGTCCCCGTCGACCGGCCGCCTGCGCCTCAGCCGCCGCAAGGACGAGCCGGTGCTGGCGCTGACGGCGTGGCAGGAGGTGTGAGCGGCGGGCTTCTCGGCCCGCTGTCCGTGCCCGGGGTGGAAGAGCGGCGCCGCGACCGACGGGCCCACCAAGGGTGCCCTGATCGTCCTGCGGAACAACCCGGGCCTGGAGGACCTCGTCGTCAAGGGCCCAGGCCGGACCGGCATCGGCATCGCCCTGGAGGCGGAGAACGCCGAACTCAGGGCGAGGCTCGCAGCCGCCGAGAAGGCCGACGCATGACAGAGGGCCTCCGCCGCACCGGCGGAGGCCCTCTTCACATCCGTACGACGGTTACGCCGGGACCGACGCCACGCCCGGGGCGAGGAACCGCTTCCCGTTCACCCGCTCGGAGACGCCCTCGCGGTCCAGGTACGGCGTGATGCCGCCCAGGTGGAAGGGCCAGCCGGCGCCCGTGATCAGGCAGAGGTCGATGTCCTGCGCCTCGGCGACGACACCCTCGTCGAGCATGAGCCCGATCTCCTGCGCCACGGCCTGAAGGACGCGCGCCCGCACCTGCTCCTCGGTGAGGACCGTGTCGCCCTGCTTGAGGAGCGCGGCGACCTCGGGGTCCAGCTCCGGCTTGCCGGAGTCGTAGACGTAGAAGCCGCGCTTGCCGGCCTCGACGACCGCCTTGAGGTTCGGGGAGACCGTGAAGCGGTCCGGGAAGGCCCGGTTGAGGGTCTCCGAGACGTGCAGACCGATCGCGGGACCGACCAGCTCCAGCAGGACCAGCGGGGACATCGGCAGGCCGAGCGGCTCCACGCCCTTCTCCGCGACCTCGACCGGGGTGCCCTCGTCGATGACGTTCTGCACCTCGCCCATGAAGCGGGTCAGGATGCGGTTCACGACGAACGCCGGGGCGTCCTTCGTCAGCACCGCCGTCTTCTTCAGCTTCTTGGCGACGGCGAAGGCCGTGGCCAGCGAGGCGTCGTCGGTCTGCTCGCCGCGGACGATCTCCAGGAGCGGCAGGACCGCGACCGGGTTGAAGAAGTGGAAGCCCACGACCCGCTCGGGGTGCTGGAGCTTCGACGCCATCTCCGACACCGACAGCGAGGAGGTGTTGGTGGCGAGGATCGCGTGCGCCGGGGCGACCGCCTCGACCTCCGCGAACACCTGCTGCTTGACACCGATCTCCTCGAACACGGCTTCGATGATGAAGTCCGCGTCCGCGAAGCCCTCGGCCTTGTCCAGCACACCCGTGACCAGGGCCTTGAGGCGGTTGGCCTTGTCCTGGTTGATCCGGCCCTTGCCGAGCAGCTTCTCGATCTCGGCGTGGACGTAGCCCACACCCTTGTCGACGCGCTCCTGGTCGATGTCGGTCAGCACGACCGGCACCTCCAGGCGGCGCAGGAAGAGCAGGGCGAGCTGCGAGGCCATCAGACCGGCGCCGACGACGCCGACCTTGGTGACCGGGCGGGCCAGGTTCTTGTCCGGGGCACCGGCCGGGCGCTTGCCGCGCTTCTGCACCAGGTTGAAGGCGTAGATGCCGGCGCGCAGTTCGCCACCCATGATCAGGTCGGCGAGCGCGGTGTCCTCGGCGTCGTAGCCCTGCTGGAGGTCGCCGTTCTTGGCGGCGGCGATGATGTCCAGGGCGCGGTAGGCGGCCGGGGCCGCGCCGTGCACCTTGGAGTCGGCGACGAACCGGCCGCGCGCGACGGCCTGGTCCCAGGCCTCGCCGCGGTCGATGACCGGACGCTCGACCTCGACGTCACCCTTGAGGACGTTCGCCGTCCAGATCAGCGACTGCTCCAGGAAGTCCGCGCCCTCGAAGAGCGCGTCCGCGATGCCCAGGTCGAAGACCTGCTGGCCCTTGAGCTGCTTGTTCTGGTTGAGGCTGTTCTCGACGATCACCGAGACGGCCTTGTCGGCGCCGATCAGGTTCGGCAGCAGCGTGCAGCCGCCCCAGCCGGGGACCAGACCGAGGAAGACCTCGGGCAGGGAGAACGCCGGGAGCGCCTTCGAGACGGTGCGGTACGTGCAGTGCAGACCGACCTCGACGCCACCGCCCATCGCCGCGCCGTTGTAGTACGCGAAGGTGGGCACGGCCAGCGCCGACAGACGCTTGAAGACCTCGTGGCCGCCCTTGCCGATGGCGAGCGCGTGGTCGTACTCCTTCAGGAGCTCGACGCCCTTGAGGTCCGCGCCGACGGCGAAGATGAACGGCTTGCCGGTGACACCCACACCGACGATCTCGCCGGCCGCGGCCTCCTTCTCCACCTGGTCGATCGCGACGCCCAGGTTCGCGAGCGAGGCGGGGCCGAAGGTGGTCGGCTTGGTGTGGTCGAAACCGTTGTCCAGGGTGATCAGGGCGAAACGGCCCGCACCGGACGGCAGGTCGAGGTGGCGTACGTGCGCCGACGTCACGACCTCGTCCGGGAACAGCTCGGCCGCACCCTTCAGCAGCTCAGCGGTGGTGCTCACTTGTCCCCCTCGAAGTGCGGGTTCTCCCAGATGACCGTCGCGCCCATGCCGAAGCCGACGCACATGGTGGTCAGGCCGTAGCGGACGTTCGGCTGCTCCTCGAACTGGCGGGCCAGCTGCGTCATCAGACGGACGCCGGAGGAGGCCAGCGGGTGGCCGAAGGCGATGGCGCCGCCGTACTGGTTGACGCGCTCGTCGTCGTCGGCGATGCCGTAGTGGTCGAGGAAGGCCAGGACCTGGACGGCGAAGGCCTCGTTGATCTCGAACAGACCGATGTCGGAGATGGACAGGCCCGCCTGCGCGAGGGCCTTCTCCGTGGCCGGGATCGGGCCGTAGCCCATGACCTCCGGCTCGACGCCCGCGAAGGAGTACGACACGAGGCGCATCTTCACCGGCAGGTTGTTCTCGCGGGCGAAGTCCTCGGACGCGATGAGGGAGGCGGTGGCGCCGTCGTTCAGACCGGCCGCGTTACCGGCGGTGACCCGGCCGTGGACGCGGAACGGGGTCTTCAGACCGGAGAGGTTCTCCAGGGTGGTGCCCGGGCGCATCGGCTCGTCGGCGGTGACCAGGCCCCAGCCCGTCTCACCCGCGTCGGCGTTCGTGCGACGCACCGAGATCGGCACCAGGTCGGCCTGGATCTTGCCGTTGGCGTACGCCTTGGCGGCCTTCTCCTGGGAGCGCACCGCGTACTCGTCCGCGCGCTGCTTGGTGATCTGCGGGTAGCGGTCGTGCAGGTTCTCCGCGGTCATGCCCATGAACAGGGCGGACTCGTCGACCAGCTTCTCCGAGACGAAGCGCGGGTTCGGGTCCACGCCCTCACCCATGGGGTGACGGCCCATGTGCTCGACGCCGCCGGCGATGGCGATGTCGTAGGCACCGAAGGCGACCGAACCGGCGACCGTGGTGACGGCGGTGAGGGCACCGGCGCACATGCGGTCGATGGAGTAGCCGGGCACCGACGTCGGCAGACCGGCGAGGATGCCGGCCGTGCGGCCGATGGTCAGGCCCTGGTCACCGATCTGCGTGGTCGCGGCGATGGCGACCTCGTCGATCTTCTTGGGGTCGAGACCGGGGTTGCGGCGCAGCAGCTCCCGGATCGCCTTCACGACGAGGTCGTCGGCGCGGGTCTCGTGGTAGATGCCCTTCGGGCCCGCCTTGCCGAACGGGGTACGGACGCCGTCTACGAAGACGACGTCCCTGACGGTACGAGGCACGATGGCTCTCCTCCAGGGTGCGGGATGGCACTGCTGCGATGCGCTGAGCGCGCGCTCAGGAGCCATGCTACTTGTGGGTAACGTGACTGCCCAGTCCCGGAGGCCCAAGCGGCGAAGGTCACACCTTCGGGGGCGCCGTCGACCCCCGCGGAGTCAGCACCGGAGTCGGTACGGGATGCGAGCCCGGTCCCTGGCGGGTGATCACGCCGAACAGGGTGCGGGCCGCCTCCGCGCCGAATCCGTGCACGTCGTGGCTCATCGCGGACAGCGTGGGATGGGTCAGCCGGCACAGCTGGGAGTCGTCCCAGGCGAGCAGGGAGACGTCACGCGGGACGCTCAGGCCCATCTCGGCGGCCACCGCCAGCCCGGCCACCGCCATGATGTCGTTGTCGTAGACGATGGCCGTCGGCCGGTCCGGCGGGGCGGCGGTCAGCAGGGACCGGGTGGCCCGCGCCCCCGCCTCCCCGGAGTAGTCCGTGGCCACCTGCCACGCCCCGGCCAGCCCCAGACTCCGCGCCGCCGCGTCGAAGGCGGCCGTCCGCATCACCGTGTGCCCGAGCGCGGCCGCACCCCCGACCCGGGCGATCCGGCGATGCCCCAGCGCCGCGAGGTACCGCACCGCCTCCGCCATCGCCGTGGCGTCGTCGGTCCACACCGAGGTGAGCGTCCCGGTCAGCGTCGGATGCCCCACCGCCACCACCGGCATCCCGAGCCGCTCGGCCGCCGCGACCCGGGGGTCGTCCGCCCGGAAGTCCACCAGGATCGCCCCGCCGATCTGCCGCCCCCGCCACCACGACTCGAGCAGCCCGGCCTCCTCCTCCACGCTCCTCACCAGCCGCAGCAGCAGCGAGCAGGCGTGCTCGGTCAGCACGCTCTCCACCCCGGAGACGAACTCCATGTAGAACGGCTCGAGTCCCAGCATCCGGGCCGGCCGGCAGATCGCCAGCCCCACCACGTCCACCCGCGAGCTCGACAGCGACCGCGCCGTCAGGTTCGGTTCCCACCCCAGCTCCCGCGCCGCCGTGAAGATCCGCTCCCGGGTCGCCTCCGAAAGCCCCGGCTTGCGGTTGAAGGCGAGCGACACGGCCCCCTTGGACACGCCGGCGCGCGCGGCGACGTCCTTGATGGTGACGCGAGAGGTCGTCATCGGGAGGGCTCCAGGCAGAACAGGGCGGCACGGGCCGCATCGGCATCGGGAGTGTCCCAGCCCGTCACCCCGATCGTCACCCGTTCCCCGGGAAGCAGCGTCACGAGCCCCCGGTCGGCCCGCACGTCCGGCCCCAGCCGGTCGGCCTGCAGCAGCAGATCCCGGACCAGGGTGCGGGCCGTCACGGTGACCGTCCCGGGGCCCACGGCCACCTCGAAGCCGGGCCGGGGATAAGGGATTTCGCGGTCGGCCACGGGAAAGTGCAACGCCCGCAACCGTCCCCCACTCTCGACTTCGCTCGAGCGGGGGGACCCCCATGCGTCCGCCACCAGGAACTCCTTGGCGCCGCTCGGCTCCAGCTCTCCGGGGACCCGTACGATCCCCACCTCCCGTGCGGCAGCGGCCAGTTGGAGCCGTACGGCGCCCAGCAGCTCCCCCGTCACGGACATCCGCCGCAGCTCCAGCACCCCCGACCATGCCCGGGCCGACTGGTTGACGGCCGCCAACACCAGTCCCTCGTCCCGCACTTGGAGGGTCAGCAACCGGTCCGCATACAGCCGCCGCAGCTCGTGGTACAGCGGCTTCTCCCGTCCGTCCCCGTCGATCGCCGCCCACGACGTCACCGGCCAGCAGTCGTTGAGCTGCCAGACCACCGTCCCCGCGCACACCGGCCAGTGCGACCGCCAGTGCTCGATCCCGGCGGCCACCGCCCGCGCCTGGTTGACCTGCGTCAGATAGTGCCAGCGGTCGAAGTCCCCCTCCGGCACGGCGAAGTGCCGGGCGAGCCCGCGCTCCAGCTTGCCGTTGCCGTCCTGCGCCTTCTGCCGGTGCAGCATGCCGGGGGAGTCCGCCGCGAGCACCTCACCCGGCAGGGCCCGCCGCAGCGTCGCGTGGGCGGGGGGAGCCTGCCAGCCGAACTCCGCGACGAACCGCGGCACTTCACTTCGGTACTCGGCGTAGTCCCGCCGGTTCCACACCTCCCAGGAGTGGTGCGTGCCGTGCGCCGGGTCGTTCGGATGGTGCGCCCACGACCCCGACCAGGGACTGCCCGCCGTGTACGGCCGCGTCGGATCCGACTCGGCCACCACCCGCGGCAGTACGCCCAGGTAGTACCCCTCCCCCCAGGAGTTCCCGGCGAGCCGTCCCTCCCAGCCCCAGTCCCGGAACCCCCACAGGTTCTCGTTGTTGCCGTTCCACAGCACCAGCGAGGGGTGCGGCATCAGCCGTACGACGTTCTCCCGGGCCTCCGCCTCCACCTCCCCGCGCAGCGGCTGCTCCTCCGGGTAGGCCGCACAGGCGAACGGGAAGTCCTGCCACACCATGAGGCCCAGCTCGTCGCAGGCGTCGTAGAAGTCCTCGCTCTCGTAGATCCCGCCGCCCCACACCCGGACCAGGTCCACCCCGGCGTCGGCGGCCTGCCGCAGCCGTCCGCGGTAACGCTCCCGGGTCACCCGGGACGGGAAGACGTCGTCCGGGATCCAGTTCACGCCGCGTGCGAAGAGCCGCTCCCCGTTGACGACGAGGGTGAACCCGGTGCCGTGGGCGTCGGTGGAGGTGTCCAGCACGACCTCGCGGAAACCGACCCGCCGCCGCCACACGTCGAGCGGCGCGCTCCCGTGCAGCAACGTCAACTCGACCTCGTACAGGGCCTGTTCGCCGTAGCCCCGCGGCCACCACAGCTCGGCGTCCGGCACCTCCAGCCGTACGACGCCCTTCGTGCCCGTCACCTCGCCCCGCGCCCGCACGTCCCCCACCCGGGCCTCCAGCGTGAGCACGGCCTCCACCCGGGTGCGCTCCACCTCCACGTGCAACTCGACCACGCCGGCGCCCCGTCGGACGGTGACGAGTGGCCGCACCCGGGCCAGCCGTGCCGTCGACCAGCGCTCCAGCCGCACCGGCCGCCAGATCCCGGCCGTCACCAGCGTCGGCCCCCAGTCCCAGCCGAACGAGCAGGCCATCTTGCGGAGGTACTGGTAGGGCTCGGCGTACGCGGCCGGCCGTTCGCCGGTCTTCCCGCGCACCGCCTCCGCCTCGGCGTAGGCGGAGGCGAACCGGACCGACAGCGGCCCGCTCGATCCCGTCACGTCGAACCGGTACGAGCGGTGCATGTTCCGCACCCGGCCCAGGAGCCGGCCGTCCAGGCGGACCTCGGCGGCCGTGTCGAGCCCGTCGAAGACCAGGTCCGTCTGCTCGTGCCCGGACGGCACGGCCGCGAGCCGCGTCTCGTACGTCCACTCCCGCCGCCCGACCCACGCGACCTCGGTCTCGTTGCGCCCCAGGAAGGGATCCGGGATCACCCCCGCCGCCAGCAGATCGGTGTGCACGCAGCCCGGCACCACGGCCGGGAGCGCCTCTCCTTCGTGCCGCAGGGTCCATCCGTCGCCGAGCGGTGAAGCCTCCAGCATGCGCACTCCCTGAACCGGTCGAGCCGAGTGGTGGGTGCCATCTCTCCGTCCTTGGCGGGAATGGGACTTTACCGGTTGAGGAAAGCGCTGTCAGAGTGCCGAATCAGCCAACCCGCTCGTGCTCGACCACCCGTACGTGCTCGTCCGTCCCTCGAACGGAGCTGATGCACATGAACCGCCGTACAGTCCTGGCCATGGTCGTGGGAGCCGCCCTGCTGGTTCCCGGCTGCACCGGTACCGGAGGAAGCGCGAAGGGCGCGGACGCCGAGGCGCCCGACGACCCGTCGAAGGTGAGCGGCACCATCACGGTCCTCACCGTGCGCACCGACCTCGTGCAGGACGGCACGATGAAAAAGTACGCCGCCGAGTTCAACAAGACGTACCCCAAGGTGAAGGTCGAGTTCCAGGCCCTCACCAACTACGAGGCCGAGATCAAGATCCGGATGAACACGGAGGACTACGGCGACGTCCTGCTGATCCCCGGGGTCATCAAGAAGAGCGACTACCCGAAGTTCTTCGCCTCCCTCGGCACCGAGGCCGAACGCAGCGAGAAGTACCGCTTCACCGACTTCACCACCGTCGGCGGCAAGGTCTACGGCCAGAGCCCCAACGGTGTGATGCCCGGCTTCGTCTACAACAAGCGGGTCTGGAAGGAGGCCGGGGTCACCGAGTGGCCCACCACGCCTGCCGAGTTCCTCGCCGGTCTGAAGGCGATCAAGGCGAAGACCGACGCGATCCCGTACTACACCAACTTCGCCGCCCAGTGGCCGCTGACCTCCTGGACCTTCGTCAACGGCTCCGTCTCCTGCGACCCGCAGGCCACCACCAGGCTGGCGGAGGGCGACCCGTGGGCGAAGGGCAGCGACCTGCGCACGGGTGACACCCTGCTCCACGACATCGTCGAGGAGGGCCTCGCCGAGAAGGACCCGACGACCAGCAACTGGGAGGAGTCCAAGCCCCGTACGGCCAAGGGCGAGATCGCCACCCAGTGGCTCGGCACCTGGGCGATCATCCAGTTCCAGGACGCGGCCCGCAAGGCCGGCGTCGATCCCGGGGACATCGGTTTCATGCCGTTCCCGGCCCAGGTGGACGGGACGTTCTGCGCGACCGTCGGCCCCGACTACCACCAGGCCGTCAACGTCCACTCGAAGCACAAGGCGGCGGCCCGCGCCTGGATCGACTGGTTCACCGACAAGTCCGGCTACGACCGGGACAACCTCGCCATCTCCCCGCTCAAGGACGCCCCCATGCCCGAGGTGCTCAGGCCGTACGAGGACGCCGGTGTGAAGCTCATCGAGCTGGACGACTCGGCGGGCGCCCGGGTGAAGCTGATCGACGACGAGTCCGAGGTCGGCATCAACAAGCCCGAGTACCGCCAGGACCTCGTCGACCTCGCCCGCGGCGCGAAGAAGGGCAGCCTGGACGACTTCTTCGCGGACCTCGGCCGCAAGTGGACCGAGACGCAGAAGAACGTGGGCGACTGATGACCCGCTTCCGGCGGGGCCTGACCCCCTGGCTGTTCCTGCTGGCCCCGCTCGCCCTGCTGATCACCTTCACCTACGCGCCGATCGCCAACATGGTCGCGTACAGCTTCACCGACTGGGACGGAGTGAGCCCCGAACTGCACTACACGGGCGCCGAGAACTACGCGGAGATCTTCACCCGGGAGGACCTCTTCCAGGTGTTCTTCGTCAGCGGGTACTACCTGGCCGCCTCGGCGATCCAGATCGTCGCCGCGCTGTACTTCGCGACGGTGCTCAGCTTCCGGGTCCGGTTCCGCAACTTCTTCAAGGGCGTGATCTTCTTCCCGTCCCTGGTGAACGGGGTGGCCATCGGGTTCGTCTTCCTCTACTTCTTCCAGGACGGCGGCACCCTCGACACGGTCCTCGGCCTCTTCGGCGTCCACACCGACCACGCCTGGCTGGGCACCCCCTTCTCGGCGAACGCGTCCCTGGCGGGGGTCTCGATCTGGCGCTACCTGGGCATGAACTTCGTCCTGTTCCTCGGCGCGATCCAGTCCATCCCGGGAGAGCTGTACGAGGCGTCCGAACTCGACGGGGCGAACCGCTGGAACCAGTTCCGCCACATCATCCTGCCCGGGATCAAACCGGTGCTGACGCTGACGGTGATCCTCTCGGTCTCCGGCTCCCTCGCGGCCTTCGAGATCCCGTACATCATGACGGGCGGCGCGACCGGGACCGAGACCTTCGTGATCCAGACCGTGAAGCTGGCCTTCCAGTTCAACAAGACGGGCCTCGCCTCGGCGGCGGCCGTCGTGCTGCTGCTGATCACCCTGCTGGTGACCTGGGTACAGCGGCGCCTCGTCCCCGACGACAGGGTGGACCTCGTATGACACGCCGAGCCGTGGCCCGCACCCTCGTGTACCTGTCGCTCACCGGCGCGGCGGTGAGCGTCCTGCTCCCGCTCGGCGTCGTCCTGCTCACGTCCCTGAAGACGGAGAACGAGACGGCCGACAGCGGCGGCGCGCTCACCCTGCCGCACGACCCGCTGAACTTCCACAACTACGTCGCGGCGTTCCGGGACGGCGGCATGCTCACGGCGTTCGGCAACACCGCCTTCATCCTGGTGATCTCCGTCGGCGGGACCGTCCTGATCGGTTCGATGACGGCGTACGCCATCGACCGCTTCACGTTCCGGTTCCGGAAGCTGGTGATCGCCCTGTTCCTGGTGGCCGCCCTGGTCCCCGGGGTCACCACCCAGGTGGCGACCTTCCAGATCGTCCACAGCCTCGGCATGTACGACACCCGCTGGGCCCCGATCGCCCTCTACATGGGCACGGACATCGTCTCGATCTACATCTTCCTGCAGTTCGTCCGGTCGATCCCGATCTCACTGGACGAGGCGGCCCGTCTGGACGGCGCGGGTCCGTTCACGATCTACCGCAAGGTGATCTTCCCGCTGCTGAAACCGGCGATCGCGACGGTCGTGATCGTGAAGGGGATCGCCGTCTACAACGACTTCTACATCCCCTTCCTCTACATGCCCTCACAAGATCTTGGCGTGATCTCGACGTCCCTGTTCCGCTTCAAGGGCCCCTACGCGGCCCACTGGGAAACGATCTCGGCAGGAGCCGTGCTGGTCATCCTGCCGACACTGATCGTGTTCCTGGCGCTGCAGAAGTACATCTACAACGGCTTCATGCGGGGCGCGTCCAGGTGACGCACTCAGCCGGATAGCGCGGCCACCAGCACCGGCGTGACCTGCTCCACCTGCCACGGCCGAGCCCCGAGTCCCGCGAGCGTGCCCCCGACCGACTCCGCGTCGAGGGGAACCGGCGGCTCCCAGCAGACCCTGCGCACCGTGTCCGGGGCGATCAGGTTCTCCTGGGGCATGGCGAGCTCCTCGGCCAGCGCGGAGACCGCGGCCCGCGCCGCCGACAGGCGGGCGGCGGCCGCGGGGTCCTTGTCGGCCCACGCCCGGGGCGGCGGAGGCCCGGCCACCGGCTGCCCCGGCTGCGGCAGCTGGGACTCGCTGAGCCCCTTCGCCCGGTCGACGGCCGCCTGCCACTGCTCCAGCTGCCGCCGGCCCATGCGGTGCCCGAAGCCGTTCAGCGCGGCCAGCGCGTGCACATGGGCGGGAAGCGCGAGCGCGGCCTCCACGATGGCCGCGTCCGAGAGCACCTTGCCCGGCGAGACGTCCCGCCGCTGGGCGATCCGGTCCCGCGTCTGCCACAGCTCCCGGACCACCCCGAGCTGCCGCCGCCGGCGCACCTTGTGCATGCCGGACGTACGGCGCCAGGGGTCCTTGCGGGGCTCCGGCGGCGGGGCGGACGCGATCGCGTCGAACTCCTGCCGGGCCCACTCCAGCTTGCCCTGCCGGTCCAGCTCCTTCTCCAGCGCGTCGCGCAGGTCGACGAGGAGCTCGACGTCCAGGGCGGCGTACCGCAGCCAGGGCTCGGGCAGCGGGCGGGTCGACCAGTCGACCGCGGAGTGCCCCTTCTCGAGGACGAAGCCCAGCACGCCCTCGACCATCGCGCCGAGGCCGACCCGCGGGAACCCGGCGAGCCGCCCGGCCAGCTCGGTGTCGAACAGACGCGTCGGCACCAGACCTATCTCGCGCAGACAGGGCAGGTCCTGGGTGGCGGCGTGCAGCACCCACTCGGCGTCGGAGAGGGCCGCGCCGAGCTCCGAGAGGTCCGGGCAGGCCACGGGATCGATCAGCGCGCTGCCGGCGCCCTCGCGGCGCAGTTGCACCAGATAGGCGCGCTGTCCGTAGCGGTAGCCGGAGGCGCGCTCGGCGTCCACGGCGACGGGGCCGCGGCCGGCGGCGAAGGCGGCGATGGTCTCGGCGAGGGAGGCCTCGTCGGCGATCACGGGCGGAATGCCCTCGCGCGGTTCGAGCAGAGGTGTCGGCTCGGATGTCGGCTCAGGTGTCGGCGCCCCGGAAACAGGAGAAGCAGTAGATCCGCCGTCGTCCGGAGGGGCGCCTCCGGTGGTTCGCAGTGAACTGGCTGCTGCGGTTTCTTGGGCGTCGGTCACCTGTCAAGGGTATCCGTGTGTGGACGGGACCCGCCGACGGAACGTTCCGTCGGCGGGCGCCCCGGGGTCGTAAACCAGTCAGGGCAGGGAGGGAATCGGGAAGGAATCGGAAAGTGGTCAGTGGATGATGCCGGTCCGCAGGGCCACCGCGACCATCCCGGCGCGGTCGCCCGTGCCGAGCTTGCGGGCGATGCGGGCGAGGTGGCTCTTGACGGTCAGCGCGGACAGGCCCATCGAGACGCCGATCGCCTTGTTCGACTGGCCTTCGGCGACCAGGCGCAGCACCTCGACCTCGCGGCCGGAGAGCTCGCGGTAGCCGCCCGGGTGGCTCGGGGCACCCGGGGGGCGGCGGTGCAGACGGGCGGCCGCTGCTCCGATGGGGGCAGCACCGGGCCGGGTGGGGAGCCCGACGTTGGTGCGGGTGCCGGTGACGACATAGCCCTTGACACCGCCCGCGAGGGCGTTGCGCACGGCGCCGATGTCGTCGGCGGCGGAGAGGGCGAGTCCGTTGGGCCAGCCCGCGGCGCGGGTCTCCGAAAGGATGGTGAGACCGGAGCCGTCGGGGAGGTGGACGTCGGCGACGCAGATGTCGCGGGGGTTGCCGATGCGGGGACGAGCCTCCGCGATGGACGAGGCCTCGATGACGTCGCGCACACCGAGGGCCCAGAGATGTCGGGTGACGGTGGAACGCACGCGCGGGTCGGCCACGACCACCATCGCGGTGGGCTTGTTCGGGCGGTAGGCGACCAGGCTTGCGGGCTGCTCGAGGAGAACGGACACCAGGCCTCCTGGGTGGGGGACGGAGCCGGTTCGGGGGGCTTGTGGGGAGAGAGCCGGGACGAACCGTGCTTTCAAGGTCACAGTCGTCTTCGGCAGCGGACCCGGCGTCCTTTAGAAAATGATCACGATCTAGTGAGTAACAATACGTGCAATTCGGACACGCGATCGATCATCCGAAGATCGAATCGGTTTGGGTGTATGTCGTACGGGATCGAAAGTGGCCGTATCGACAAAGAGATGGTCAATGAGGACGGCCAAACGGGTCGGTCGCCGTTTCCCGGCGACCGATACACCTGTATGAGTTACATCCGTCAGCGCGGCTGCGGCCCCCGCCGCTGCGGCAGCGTCACCACCGACGCGTCCCCCGGGCCGGCCGGCGGCAGCCCCGCCACCTGGGCCAGCAGATCGCACCAGGACGCCAGATGCGCCCCCGAGTCCGGCACCCCGCCCAGCCCCTCACGGGGCGTCCAGGAGGCCCGGATCTCGATCTGCGAGTTCGCCGGGCGCTCGGCCAGACCACCGAAGTAGTGCGAGCTCGCCCGCGTGACCGTCCCGCTCGGCTCGCCGTACCCGAGACCGCGCGCCTGCAGCGCCCCGGTCAGCCAGGACCAGCACACCTCCGGCAGCAGCGGATCCGCGGCCATCTCCGGCTCCAGCTCGGCCCGGATCAGGGTCACCAGCCGGAACGTGCCGCGCCAGGCGTCGTGCCCGTCCGGGTCGTGCAGCAGCACCAGCCGCCCGTCGGCCAGATCCTGCTCACCGTCCACGACGGTCGCCTCCAGCGCGTACGCGAACGGGGCGAGCCGCTTGGGCGCCGGGGCCGGCTCGACCTCGATCTGCGGCCGCAGCCGCACAGCCCTCAGCGCGTCGACGGCGGCCCGGAACGGCAGCGGTGCCGACCTGCTCCCATCGCGGTCCCCCTCGTTCGCCTCGTCCATCCCGCCAGCGCCGTCCGACAGTCGTCCCTGAGCCGCAGCCATGCGGGGAAGATTAAGGGGAACTGCGGCCTCGTGCAGGGCATGACACCCGCCCGGAGGTCACGGGCGGCTGCGCGCTGGGCGAACACGCGCCCCGGCCGCAAGGGCCGAACGGGTATGTCCGGGGCACGGCAGGGGGCGGCGTCGGCGCCCGCGGCGCCGTGCGAGACTTGCCGACGTGAGCCTGAACGAGAGCCCTGCGGGCCGGCAGCCGACAGCGACGTACGACAGCGCCTTCCTGAAGGCGTGCAGGCGCGAACCCGTGCCGCACACGCCCGTGTGGTTCATGCGGCAGGCCGGACGCTCCCTGCCGGAGTACCGCAAGGTCCGCGAGGGCATCCCGATGCTCGAGTCCTGCATGCGGCCCGACCTGGTCACCGAGATCACCCTCCAGCCGGTGCGCCGGCACAACGTGGACGCGGCGATCTTCTTCAGCGACATCGTCGTCCCGCTCAAGGCCATCGGCATCGACCTCGACATCAAGCCCGGCGTCGGCCCGGTCGTCGAGCACCCGATCCGCACCCGCGCCGACCTCGCCCGGCTCCGCGACCTCACCCCCGAGGACGTCTCCTACGTCACCGAGGCCATCGGCCTGCTCACCGCCGAGCTCGGTGCCACCCCGCTGATCGGTTTCGCCGGCGCGCCTTTCACCCTCGCGAGCTACCTCGTCGAGGGCGGCCCGTCCCGCACGTACGAGAACGCCAAGGCGATCATGTACGGCGACCCGCAGCTCTGGGCCGACCTGCTCGACCGCCTCGCCGACATCACGGCCGCGTTCCTGAAGGTCCAGATCGAGGCCGGCGCGAGCGCCGTCCAGCTCTTCGACTCCTGGGCCGGCGCGCTCGCCCCCGCCGACTACCGCCGCTCGGTGCTGCCGGCCTCCGCGAAGGTCTTCGACGCCGTCGCCGGGTACGGCGTCCCGCGCATCCACTTCGGCGTCGGCACCGGCGAGCTCCTGAAGCTCATGGGCGAGGCCGGCGCGGACGTCGTCGGCGTCGACTGGCGCGTCCCGCTCGACGAGGCCGCCCGGCGCGTCGGCCCCGGCAAGGCGCTCCAGGGCAACCTCGACCCGACCGTCCTGTTCGCCGGCACCGAGGCCGTCGAGGCCGAGACCCGCGAGGTCCTCGACACGGCCGCCGGCCTGGAGGGCCATGTCTTCAACCTCGGCCACGGTGTGATGCCGTCCACCGACCCGGACGCCCTGACCCGCCTCGTCGAGTACGTGCACACCCAGTCCGCCCGCTAGGGAACCGGGCGGAGAGAGCGTCCGCCCCGGCCCCTCACCACGTGTGCCGGGGCCGGGCCCGTCGGCCGAACAGCAGGCCCCGTGGCTCCGGTGGCGGAGGCGTGCCCGGCTTGAGGGGCCAGGCCAGGAGCATGCCCGCGAGGAAGCCCACGATGTGCGCCGCGTACGCCACGGTGCCCGCGTCGGAGACGCCCTCGCCGGAGGAGTACACCGCCTGGAGCACGAACCAGAAGCCCAGCACCAGCCAGGCCGGCAGCCGCAGCGGCAGGAAGACCAGGAAGGGGACCAGGACCCACACCCTGGCCTTCGGATACAGCACCAGGTAGGCGCCCAGCACCCCCGCGATCGCCCCGGACGCGCCGATCAGCGGGTCCGTCGAGTCGGCGTTCAGCAGCGCGAAGCCGTACGACGCCGCATAGCCGCAGGCGACGTAGAACAGCGCGAAGCGGATGTGGCCCATGCGGTCCTCGATATTGTTGCCGAAGATCAGCAGGAACAGCATGTTGCCCAGCAGGTGCAGCCAGCCGCCGTGCAGGAACATCGCGGTGAGGACGCTCAGCGCCGGGGACTTGTCGTAGTCCGGCGGGCCCAGCAGACAGCCGCCGCCGCGGACGGCTCCTGTCGGGACGATCTGGGGGAGCTGATGGTGGATCAACTCGCGCGGTACGGCCGCGTAGTGCTCCAGGAAGGCGTGCAGATGACACGTCTGGGCCAGGGTGCTGTCGCCGGCCACGGAGCCGGACAGGCCCGGCATGAACAGGAAGACGAGGACGTTCGCCGCGATCAGGGCGTACGTCACCACCGGCGTGCGGCGCACCGGGTTCACGTCATGGACGGGGATGACCACAAGGAAGTACTGCCCCCGATCCGTTCGGCGAATCGGTGAACACGGCTCCCGGCGGGCGCGTATGAACCGGCAACCGTCCGCGGCACGGGGAAGGCGGGTCGCGGGGACGACGTGAGGAACAGGCGATGAACGACCGAGTTACTCCTCCGATGCACGCCACGCCCGACGGCGAGGCGGAGATCGCACTGGTCATCAGGCTGCCGTGGGAGGACGTGGCGCGGCTCGGCCAGGAGGCCGGGCGGCTTGCTTCGCAGATGCAGCGGCCGGTGACGCTGGATGAGGCCGTTTCGCACCGGCTGCGGTCGCGGCCGGCCGCGGCTGCGCATGCGAAGCCGGCCGAGCAGCCCGCTGCGGCGCCGGTTTCTGCGTTGCCGCGGCTGAGCGGTACTGCGTAAGGAGCGTTGTCGGGTGCGGGTGCGTGGGGGCTGGTCGCGCCCACGCGGCGGAGCCGCAAAGGGACACAGCCCCGCGCCCCTGCGTTGGCCGCCCTCGCGGTCGGCTAAAAGTTCCGCACCTTTGCCGCCGCCTTTCGTGCCGCCACCAGTACCGGGTCCCACACCGGGCTGAACGGTGGGGCGTAGCCCAGGTCCAGGGCGGTCATCTGGTCGACCGTCATGCGTGCCGTCAGTGCCACCGCCGCGATGTCCACCCTCTTGCCCGCGCCCTCCCGCCCCACGATCTGGACGCCCAGGAGGCGGCCCGTGCGGCGTTCGGCGAGCATCTTGACCGTCATGGGGGAGGCGCCGGGGTAGTAGCCGGCACGGCTGGTGGACTCGATGGTGACCGTCTCGTACTGGAGACCCACCCTGCGCGCGTCCTTCTCCCGCAGGCCCGTGCGGGCGATCTCCAGGTCGCAGACCTTGCTGACGGCGGTGCCGACGACGCCGGGGAAGGTGGCGTAGCCGCCGCCGACGTTGGTGCCGATGACCTGGCCGTGCTTGTTGGCGTGGGTGCCCAGCGCGATGTGGCGCTCCTGGCCGGAGACCAGGTCGAGGACCTCCACGCAGTCGCCACCCGCCCAGATCGTCCCGTCGGCGAGCGGGCCGCGCACCCGCATCGCCAGGTCGGTGAGGAGACCTCCGTGCGTGCCGAGGGGCAGGCCGGCGGCCTCGGCCAGGGTGGTCTCCGGGCGGACGCCGATGCCGAGGACGACCACGTCCGCCGGGTACTCGGCGTCCTTCGTGACCACCGCCCGTACCCAGCCGTCCTCGCCGGTGAGCAGCTCGGTGACCTCGGCGTCGTCGACCATGGTGATGCCCAGGCCCTCCATGGCCTCGTGGACGAGGCGGCCCATGTCCGGGTCCAGGGTGGACATCGGCTCGCTGCCGCGGTTGACGACCGTCACCTCGTAGCCCCGGTTGATGAGCGCCTCGGCCATCTCCACGCCGATGTAGCCCGCGCCGACGACCACGGCCCGCTTGCCCCGCGCGCGTGTCAGCGTGTCGAGCAGCGCCTGCCCGTCGTCCAGCGTCTGCACCCCGTGCACGCCCCGCGCGTCCATGCCCGGCAGATCGGGCCGGATCGGGCGGGCCCCGGTCGCGATCACGAGTTTGTCGTACGACGTCCAGTACGTCGATCCAGCACCGGAATCGACGTCACGCGCGTGTACCCGCCGTCCGGCCACGTCGATCTCCGTGACCTCGGTGCGCAGCCGCAGGTCGATCCCGCGCGCGCGATGCTCCTCGGGGGTGCGGGCGATCAGGTCGTCCCGGTCGGTGACGTCGCCGCCCACCCAGTACGGGATGCCGCACGCGGAGAAGGACGTGAAGTGACCGCGTTCGAAGGCGACGATCTCCAGCTCCTCCGGTCCCTTGAGCCGGCGGGCCTGGGACGCCGCGGACATGCCCGCGGCGTCCCCGCCGATGACGACCAGTCGTTCCCGTCCTCGCATGCTCATGCGAACACGCTACGGGGGAGGCGTATTTCAGTCCTGCTCGGGCGTGCCCGGCGCACCCGCGGTGCCGGTCGAGCCCGCGGCACCCGCCGTGCTTGTCGTGCTTGTCGTGCTTGTCGTCTCCGGCTTCCGGCGGCGCGGCAGCCGCAGCCAGGCCAGCACCAGCAGGACCGCCGCCGCGAGGAACGGCAGCACCGCGCCGAGGACGACGGCGAGCCAGCGCAGCATCGTCACGAAGGCGTCCCAGCCGCCCGCCAGCGCGTCCAGGAACCCGGGTTCGTCGTCCTCGGCGGCCTTCTTCTCGGCCGGCTTCTCGGACAGGTTCAGCGTGATGGTGGCCAGGCTGGTGCGGTCCTTCAGGGACGCCTGCTGGGCGAGCAGCGCCTCCAGGTCGGCCTCACGGCTGCTCAACTCGCCCTCCAGGGCGACCACGTCACTCAGTTTGGTGGCGCGGTCCATGAGCTCGCGGACCCGGGCGACACTGGCGCGCTGCGACTTGATGCGGCTGTCGACGTCGACGACCTGGTCGGTGACGTCCTGGGCCTTCGCCGTGCGCTCCAGCAGCTTGCCCGCGCCCTGGAGGTCGGTGAGGACGTCGTCGTAGCGCTCGACGGGCACCCGCAGTACGACACGGGTGCGCTCGGCGCCTTCCTCGTCCCGGGTGGTGGTCTCGTCGCCGACGTAGCCGCCCGCGTTCTCGGTGGTGGCACGGGCCTCGTCGAGGGCCTTCGGCACATCCTTGACCTGCACGGTCAGGGAGGCGGTGCGGATGATGCGGTTCGCGGTGAGCTTCGGCGCCGAGGAGGCCTTGGAGCCGCTCGCTTCCGCACCCTGCTTGGCGTCCTCCTGGACGCCGGCGTCCCCGGCGGCCTTGGCGGCGGAGTCGGAGCTTCCGCCCGAGCTGGCGGCGCCGCTGCACCCGGTGAGCGCGAGGGCGGCGGCGAGCAGGATCCCGGCCACCGTGTGGACCGGCCGTACCGAACGTCGTGTGCGCATGTGGGCGTACCCCCCGAGGGTCGTGGTGACGACTGACGTTCCTTCGACGCCCGGGCCGGTCCGGACGTTGGGGGGAGTCGGTTCCGAAGCGGTCACGGTCGGGACTCGACAGGGCCACATGGCCCTGGCCGGGCTGTCGGTGGGGTCTGAGAGAGTGGGGGCATGAGCGCAACGGGTACGGCTGCGGGGCAGCACGTCGTCGTCATCGGAGCCGGGATCGCCGGTCTGGCCGCCGCCCACCGGCTGCTGGAGCGCGGGGCGCGGGTGACCGTGCTGGAGGCGTCCGGGCGGCTCGGCGGCAAGCTGCTGCCCGGCGAGATCGCGGGTGTGCGCGTGGACCTCGGCGCCGAGTCGATGCTGGCCCGCCGCCCCGAGGCGGTCGCCCTCGCGCGCGAGGTGGGACTGACCGAGCACCTCCAGCCGCCGGCCACCGCCACGGCCTCGATCTGGACCCGCGGCGCCCTGCGCCCCATGCCCAAGGGCCATGTCATGGGCGTCCCCGGCACCGCCGCGGCCCTGTCCGGCGTGCTCTCCGACGAGGGCCTCGCCCGCATCGAGCGCGACGCCGACCTGCCGCGCACGGAGGTCGGCGAGGACGTGGCGGTCGGGGAGTACGTGGCGGCGCGCCTCGGCCGCGAGGTCGTCGACCGGCTGATCGAGCCGCTGCTCGGCGGGGTGTACGCGGGCGACGCCTACCGCATCTCGATGCGCTCGGCCGTCCCGCAGCTCTACCAGGCCGCCCGGACCCACACCTCCCTGACGGAGGCCGTCCGCGAGCTCCAGGCGAAGGCCGCCGCCCACCAGCAGACCGGTCCCGTCTTCATGGGCATCGAGGGCGGAGTGGGCCGGCTGCCCCTCGCGGTCGCGGACTCGGTCCGCGCGCGGGGCGGCGAGATCCTGACCGGGGCGCCGGTGACGGAGCTGCGCCGAGTGGCCGCGCCGGCCGGGACCGACGCCACCGGCGGGCCGCCCGGCCACGCCTCCGCGGCGGCGCGGCCGCACGCGTCCTGGCGGGTCGTCGCCGGGGACCGCGTCCTGGCCGCCGACGCCGTGGTCGTCGCCGTTCCCGCGCCCGTAGCCGCCGGGCTGCTCGCCGCCGAGTCCCCGGCGGCCGCCGCCGAGCTGCGCACCGTCGAGTACGCCTCGATGGCCCTGGTCACCCTCGCCTACCGCCGCTCCGGCACCGCCCTGCCCGAGGGCAGCGGCTTCCTCGTCCCGCCCGTCGACGGACGCACCATCAAGGCGTCGACGTTCGCCTCGCAGAAGTGGGGCTGGATCGCCGAGGAGGACCCGGACGTGATCGTGCTGCGCACCTCCGTCGGGCGGTACGGCGAGACGGAGATCCTCCGGCGGGACGACGCGGACCTCGTCGACGTCTCCCGGCACGACCTGCGGGAGGCCACCGGCCTGGACGCCACCCCGCTCGAGACCCGCGTCACCCGCTGGACGGACGGTCTGCCCCAGTACCCCGTCGGCCACCACGCGCGCGTGGCCCGCATCCGCGAGCACGTCGCAAAGCTCCCCGGCCTCGCCCTGTGCGGCGCGCAGTACGACGGCGTCGGCATCCCGGCCTGCGTCGCGAGCGCGTACGCGGCGGTCGACCAGATCCACGGCGACCTGAGCGCCGTACGCGAGCTCACCGCCAACCCGGTGCAAAGTCTGCACGGCGGAGCAGGAGAATGAGAACCATGAGTGACGACGCCCCCACCACCGAGTCCGGCAGGATCCCGAACAAGGGCAAGCTGGCCAAGGACCTCAACGAGGTCATCCGCTACACGCTGTGGTCGGTCTTCAAGCTGAAGGACGTGCTGCCTGAGGACCGCACGGGCTACGCCGACGAGGTCCAGGAGCTGTTCGACCAGCTCGCCGCGAAGGACGTGACGATCCGCGGCACGTACGACGTGTCCGGTCTGCGCGCCGACGCCGACCTCATGATCTGGTGGCACGCCGAGACCAGCGACCAGCTCCAGGAGGCGTACAACCTCTTCCGCCGTACGAAGCTGGGCCGCGCCCTGGAGCCGGTCTGGTCGAACATGGCGCTGCACCGCCCCGCAGAGTTCAACCGCTCGCACATCCCGGCGTTCCTCGCCGACGAGACGCCCCGCGACTACGTCAGCGTCTACCCGTTCGTGCGCTCCTACGACTGGTACCTGCTGCCCGACGAGGACCGCCGCCGCATGCTCGCCGACCACGGCAAGATGGCCCGCGGCTACCCCGACGTGCGGGCCAACACGGTCGCCTCGTTCTCGCTGGGCGACTACGAGTGGATCCTGGCCTTCGAGGCCGACGAGCTGTACCGCATCGTCGACCTCATGCGCCACCTGCGCGCCTCGGAGGCCCGTATGCACGTCCGCGAGGAGATCCCGTTCTACACGGGCCGCCGCAAGTCGGTGGCGGACCTGATCGCCGGCCTCGCGTAGAGCGCCCCGAAAGGGAGCGGGGAACTGCGCGACCAGCCACCCACGGTCCGCAGTTCCCCGACGGCCTCACCTCCTCCTCACCTCTTCGACGCACTCGCCTTCGGCTCGGCGTGCCCCGCGCACGCGGCACGCCGGCCCGGCAGACGGCCCTCCAGCAGATACGCGTCGAGGTGCCCGTTGACGCACGGGTTGGCCCCACCCGCGATGCCGTGCGTACCGGAGTCCCGCTCGGTCACCAGCACCGACCCGGACAGGCGGCGGTGCATCTCCAGGGCCCCGTCGTACGGCGCGGCCGCGTCCCGCTCGGCGGCCAGGATCAGCGTCGGCGCCAGCTCACCCGGCCCGGTCCGCACGTCCAGCGGCTTCTGCCGGGCCGCCGGCCAGTACGCGCAGGGCAGGTTCGCCCACACGTTGTCCCAGGTCTCGAACGGCGCCACGCGCGCGAGCCGAGTGTTGTCCCGGTCCCACACCTTCCAGTCCGTCGGCCAGGGCCCGTCGTTGCACTCCACGGCCGTGTAGACGGCGGTGGAGTTCTCCGCCTCCGCCGCGGACTCCATGACCGGGCCGGCCTGCGCGATCAGCTCCTTCGGGTCGCCCTTCAGGTAGTCCGACAGCGCCTTCGCCCGGTGCGGCCAGTAGTCGTCGTAGTACCCGGCCTGCAGGAACGCGCTCTGCAGCTGCGCCGGCCCGACCTTCCCGCCCGCCGGCTCCGCGGCCAGCCGGGCCTGGGCCCGCTCATAACTGCTCAGCACCTTCTCGGCCGTGTCCCCCAGCCCGTACACCTTGTCGTTCTTGGCGACCCACTCCCGGAAGTCCGCCCAGCGGCTCTCGAACGCCATCGACTGGTCGAGGTTGTTGCGGTACCAGATCCGCTCGGGGTCCGGGTTCACCGCCGCGTCGAACACCATCCGCCGTACGTGCGAGGGGAACAGCGTGGCGTACACCGCGCCGAAGTAGGTGCCGTACGACGCGCCCATGAAGTTCAGCTGCTTCTCGCCCAGCGCGGCCCGCAGCACATCCAGGTCGCGCGCGTTGTTCAGCGAGTTGTAGTGCTGCAGGGCACTGCCGGCCCGCTGGGCGCAGCCGCGTGCGTAGGCCTTCGCCTCGGCGATGCGCTCCCGCTTGTACGACTCGGTGGGGTGCGTGGGCGCGGGGGAGGGGCCCTTGAAGTACTGCTTGGGGTCCTGGCAGGACAGGGGGGCGGAGCGGCCGACGCCGCGCGGGTCGTAGCCGACGAGGTCGTAGGCGGCGCCGATGCGCTTCCACTCCGGGAGCAGGCCGATCAGCGGGAAGTACAGGCCGGAGCCGCCGGGACCGCCGGGGTTGAAGACCAGTGAGCCCTTGCGGGGTACGCGGTGCTTGCTGTTGTGCGGGTCCCGGTGGGTGGCCCCGACCCGGCTGACGGTCAGTTCGATCTGTTTGCCGTTCGGGCGCGCGTAGTCGAGCGGGACGGCGACCGTGCCGCACCGCATACTGCCGGGCAGGTCCTGCGCGTCGGCGCACTTCCCGAAGTCGATGCCCTTCGCGGCGGCCCGGGCGGCGGCGAGCGCGACACCGGCGGGAACACCGCCGGCGCCCGGGGTGTCCGGGGTGCCGGGGAGGCCGCCTGCCGGGGCGGCGGAGAGGGTGGTCAGGAGCAGGGCTCCCATGGCCGAGTAAAGCGCGGCAGCTCTCATGCGTGTGTCCCTTCGGTGCACGGCGGCGACAAAAGGGATGTTTCGTACGGTCATGGAGGAAGGCAAGCACCGCCCCCGGGTGTCGGCCCCAATGCTCCAAGTGCGCCCCCCGGGAGGCGAATACGCACCCTCCGGCGTGGTCCGCCGGACGGGGCCCGGACCCCGCGACCCCCGGCAGGATCCGAAAGAGAGGCCCTACTCCTCGCGGTGGGCGAAGGCCGCCCGCAGGTCCGGTTCGTCGACCGCACGGAGGCCGAGGACGGCCACGGAGGTGAGGTAGGTACGGTCGTCGCCGGGCCCGGCGACCGCGCCCGGGCCGCCGGCCCGTCGGGCCAGCGTGCCCAGCAGCCGCTGCCCGGCCGGGGAGGCCCAGCGCGAGTACGGATGCACCTCGACGCGCGCTATGGCCAGACAGCTCAGTGTGAGCGCCAGCGGCAGCGCGAACCACAGGGCGACCAGACCGCGCGGCATGTCGGTGCCGCCCGCCGGGGTCGTCGGCGTCAGCAGCGCGACCGCGCCCACCGCCAGGACGAACACGGCCGCCAGCCGCACCTGCCGCACCCCGGCCGCCACCGTCGTACGGGCCCCGTCGGGCACCGCGAGGCCGGCGCTGACGAGCCGGTCGGCGAGGCCGCGCACCGCGTCCGCGGCCGCCGCGGCGGCCCGCACCGGGGCTATCCGGGACTGCCCCTCGGGTCCGATGGCCCCGATCACCGACCGCTCCATCTCGTCGCGCCCGCGCGGGTCCACGACGGTCGCCCAGCCGGTGTGGGCGAGCAGCAGCCGCTGCTGCCGCGCCATCGACACCATGGTCAGATCGGCGACCCGGCCCGGCCCGCCGGACAGGAACGCCGCCTCGTAGAGCGTCAGGTCATGTCCCTGGCCCGCGTCCGTGTCGACGGCGGCCGCACGTACGGCGGCCAGGCACAGCCGGGTGCACGCCGTGCCCGCGACGGCCCAGGCCAGGAGCAGGAGAAGGACCCAGAACATGTCACGTTTCTATGCCGTGTACACGGGAAAACGCCATGCCTTGTTCATCATCCGGACGGAGCGTTGTGGGTATGTGACGTTCCGCTTGGCTCAGGAGCCGGTGGGCGCCGGGCTCGCCGCGGCGGGCGGCAGCGTGAAGGTCGGCGACGGCGTCAGCGGGACGACGGTCCCGGGGTCGGCCGCGGGAGCGGGGGTGCCGGTCGCGGCCATGTCCCGGGCCAGGGCGTCGAAGTCGACGTACCCGGTGTCCTCCAGGATCCTGATGTGGTCCAGGACGGTCGTGTTGGCGTCGTCGGCGAGGGCGCGCACCAGCGAGTTCTGGGTGACGGCCCGCACCTGCGCCACGACGGAGAACACCCGGCCGTGCGCGAGCCGCAGGATGTTGGCGAACTTCCGGTCGTAGTCCACGCCCTGTGCCGCGTTCAGCTCCGCCAGCCAGCCCTTCTGCTGGTCGTTGGGCTCGTTCGGCAGGCCGAGGCCCAGCTTCGACGCCACGTCGCGCACCCGCGCGTCCAGGAAGGTGTGCCCCTCGACGAGGTGCTGACCGGCCGTCCGTACGGCGGCGGTCGTGCCCTTCTGCTGCGCCTGCTGCCCGGCGGGCAGTTCCCACAGCCCGGCCAGCCGGACCTTGGTGATGAACTCCCGGTCGAGCTCGGACAGCGGCCCGTACTGCGTCGCCACGACCTCGGCGTTCAGTACGTCGACTCCGTTGTTCGACTGGTTCTCGTACGACCAGAGCGGGAAGAGGAGCGCGACGAGGGTCGCGGCCAGGCCCGTGACGATGATCCCGGTGCCACTGAAGATGCCTCTGCCCTTGACGGGGGGTCGCGGTCGCATGGTGCCTCCTGCTCACGGCACCGCACGCTGGTGCGCTTCGGGTGCGGAAAGGCATATTACTGCGCCGTCAACCTCGACACGCGTGGGCTACCGCCGGATCAGCGACCGTCCCACCCGTCCGACCCGGGCCAGCCGCGACCACGACCTCGGCGCGGGCCCCGACCGGTCCAGCCACCACCTGCGCAGCTCCCGCCGTGCCCGCCCCTCCTCCAGCCGCCCGTCGAGCAGCAGCTGCTCCGCGAAGTCCAGGGCGTCCTGACGGTAGCCGCCGCGCATCGGGTGGCCCTGGGCGTACGCGAGGAACGCCGGACGGTACCCGTCGCCGAGGATGACCGGCAGCTCCGGCGCCACCTTGGCCACCACACCGGCCCGCTTCGCCGCCAGCGCCCGCGCCTGCACCCCGAGCCGCGCCCGGTCGAAGCCCTCCGGCACCGGAGTCCCGGCGACCAGCGCGGACAGCAGCGAGGCCTGGGCGACACCGAGACGCTGGCGAACGGCATCGTCGACCCCGGCCTCCACCGCCCGCGCGCCCCGGCCGGGCCGCGCGGGCTCCCGTGTCCCGGTGCGCGCCTCCCCGGCCCGCAGCGTCTCCCGGACCGCGCGCCGCTCGCCGGCCCGCACCGCTTCCCGGATCGCGCGCAACTCCCCTTCCAGCTCGGCCGGTTCGGGGAAGTTCTCGTCACGCTCCAGCAGCACGCCGGGCGGTGACACCCGGGACGCGAGGTCGGTCAGGATGTCGAGGACCAGGGGCGGGACGGGGTGGGCGTGGCTGTCGTGCCAGACGCCGTCCCGTTCGAACCCGCCCGCGACATGGACGTAGGCGATGGCCTCCAGGGGCAGTTCCGCGAGCGCCTTGGCGGGGTCCTCGCCGCGGTTGACGTGGTTGGTGTGCAGGTTCGCCACGTCGATGAGCAGTCGCACGCCCGTCCGGTCGGCCAGCTCGTACAGGAACTGCCCCTCGGTCAGCTCCTCGCCCGGCCAGGCGATGAGCGCGGCGATGTTCTCCACGGCGAGCGGCACGGGCAGCGCCTCCTGCGCGATGCGCACGTTCTCGCAGAGCACGTCGAGGGCGTCCCGGGTGCGCGGCACCGGCAGCAGGTGCCCGGCCTCCAGGGGCGGGGTCGCGGTCAGCGGGCCGCCCGCGCGGACGAACGCGATGTGCTCGGTGACCAGCGGCGAGCCCAGCGCCGCGGCCCGCTCGGCGAGCGCCGTGAGCCGCCCCTCGTCGGGCCGCTCCGCGTCGCCGAGGCCCAGCGAGACCCCGTGCGGGACGACGGTGACCCCCCGCTCGCGCAGCCGTACCAGCGACTCCGGGAGGTGTCCCGGACAGGTGTTCTCCGCGACGACCTCGACCCAGTCGATGCCCGGCATCCGCTCCACGGCATCCGCGATCTCCGGCCGCCAGCCGATACCCGTCCCCAGTCGCATCATGGTCACCGTCTCCTCTGGTCCCCCCGGTGGTGACGGGGGTATGACCCCGCCCCCGACGGACGAACCGCCTCCGGCCCACCTTCAGAGCAACATTTGAGGTTCGGCCGCGGGGGAGCCTCAGCGCAGGGCGGGATGGTCCGCGACGACCGTGCAGCTCCCCGGCGCGATCTCGGTGAACCCCGCGTCCCGCACCAGCGGCAGTCCGCTCGCCGTCAGCTCCCGCCACCGCTCGGCCGGGGCGGTCCGCACGGCGAGCGCGAAACCGGTCTCGCGCCAGGCCTCCCGCTCCTGACGCGACAGCTCCCACCAGGCGAGCTGGGCACCGTGCCCGGCCTGCGCCATCGCCTTGCCGGCGGACATCTCGAGGTCGGGGTTCAGCCAGATGACCGGCGTCGCGGGATCGGCGTCGACGGGGGGCTCCGGGTCGTCGAGATCGGTCCCGGAGACCTGCAGCCGCGCCAGATCCTTCGGCCACCCGTCCAGCGGCACCGGCGGAAACACCCGTACCTCGGCCGTCTTCCCCGTGACCGTGATCCCGGGCAGCGCCTCGGCCCGCCGCCACTCGGCCCCCCGAGCCCGCCGTACCACCTTGCGGATCCGAGCGTCCTGCCAGTCCCGCACGGCCTGCGCCCACTCCCCGTCCCCGAGGGACCGCTCATCACTCAACATGACGAGCACGGCACGAGCGGCGACCTCCAGAGCGTCGGTACGGGCAGGCGGCGCCGCCTTCTCCACCCGCACGACCAGAGGCAGCACGAACTGCGGCGCGGAGTCGCGCGGACTGGCTTCGGCCTGGAAGGGACTGTTGCTCGGGGACCGTTCGTCATGGCTCACGTCCGCCAACCCTAAAGGGCGCCCGAACACCCGCGCGCTCCCCTCCCGCCGATCACCCCGAGCAGGCGGTCCGCTGGGCTTCCTGCCACTCGCACACGGGGCACAGCGTGATCCCCTTGTACGACTCCGGGTACTCGGTCGGCTTCCGGCACAGCACGCACTCCGCATACGGCGGCCCGTCGGCTTTCGGCGGCTCGGCCGGGTCGGTCAGGCAGTACGAGTCCTCGCTCATACCTCCAGCGTACGAGCCCGTACGAGCCCTACGACCGCTTCCGCGCCGCTCCGATCAGCTCCGACACCTTCACGAACCGGTATCCCTGCCGGCGCAGCTCGGGCACGATCGCGCGCACCGCCCGCTCCGTCGTCGGGGCGGCGCTGCGGGTGCAGTGCATGACGACCACGGACCCCGGCTTCACGCCGTTCAGCACCTCCTGGGTCACCTCGTCCGCGTCGGCCGCGAACGCGTCCCCGCTCACCACGTCCCACTGCACCGCGGTCACGCCGGCGCCGCTCACCGCCCGCAGCGCCCACTGGTCGTAGCAGCCGCCGGGGAACCGGAAGTAGGGCATCGCGTTCGCCACGCCCACCTCGCGGAACGCCGTGTACGCCCGCTCCACGTCCGCCCGCATGCCGTCGGTGGGGACGGTCGGCAGGCCGTAGCAGTCCTCGATGAAGCCGTAGTGGCTGTAGGAGTGGTTGCCGACCTCGAACAGCGGGTCCCGTCCGATGGACCGCGCCTGCTCCGGGTACTCCTCGGCCCACCGGCCGGTCATGAACACGGTGGCCGGCACCTTCAGCTCCCGCAGCGCCGCGATCAGGCCCGGGTTGTCGAAGTGCTCACCGGCTGCCGCCCGCGCCCCCTGATCGGCCGTCATGTCGGCGTCGAAGGTGAGCGCGACGATCCGGCCGGCCGTGCGGGGCCCGTTCTCGAACACCGGGGTGAGACCGGCCGGTCCCGGCGCCAGGGTCGGCGGCCGGGAGGGGGCGGCGGAGGAGGACGTGGAGGGAGAGGCCGAGAGGGAGACCGAGGGAGAGGACGGGGTGGGGGCGGGTGACGCCGGGCGGTCGGCCCGGGGTGCCGGTTGGGTGCCGCAGGCGGTGAGGGCGGCGCCGAGGGCACAGACGGCTGCCAGGTGACGTACGGAAGTGATCACCGTATGAAGGTACGAGAGGTCAACCCGTCGATATGACTGTCCGATCGAGCCTCTCCGATGGCGTCACCCGCCCGGCCGTCACCTGCGCCAGGGACCCGTCACCGCGAACGTCGTCCCGGGCGTGTAGCAGTTGACGTACATCGTCGCGCCGTCCGGCGAGAAGGTGACGCCCGCGAACTCGCCCCACTCGGGGGCCTCCGGGGTGCCGCCCGCTGCGGTAGCGGCTGATGTGATCGCCTGCCGGCCCCGCGCCATCGCGTACACCTCGCCGCTCCGCGTCACGCCGAAGACGTGCTGCGCGCCGTTGCCGTCCTCACAGACCATCAGGCCGCCGCTGGGGGCGAGGCAGATGTTGTCGGGCGACTCCCCGGGGAGCTGGACGTCCGTGTCGGGGCCGAAGACGATCACCAGGGTGAGGCGGCGGCGCGCCGGGTCGTAGCGCCAGATCTGGCCGAAGTGGTCGGCCGCAGAGCCGTCCGCGCCGCGGGCGAAGGAGGAGACGAAGTACACGCACCGGCCGCCCCAGTAGCAGCCCTCCAGCTTCTGCGCGTGGGTGATGCCCTTCGGGCCGAAGTCCTGCAGACGGACGGGGGTCTCGACGGCCAGCGGGTCCGGTACGTCGACCCACTCGATGCCCTCGAACGTGGCGCCGGTCTCCTGGATCGAGGACAGGTCCGGTACGCCGGGGACGCGCATCGCCTGCAGCCGGCCGCCCGCGCGCAGCGAGCCCACCCCGCCCAGCGGCTTCTCGGGCAGGAAGCGGTAGAAGAGCCCGAAGGGCTTGAGGAACGCGTCCTCCGTCTCGTACACGACCCCGAGGTGCGGATCGACGGCGATCGCCTCGTGCTGGAAGCGGCCCATCGCGGTCAGCGGGACGGCACCGGTGCGGCGCGGGTCGGACGGGTGGACCTCGAAGATGAAGCCGTGGTCCTTGGTGTACCCGTTGGTGCCGGCCTTGTCCTCGGTCTCCTCGCAGGTCAGCCAGGTGTGCCAAGGGGTCGGCCCGCCCGCGCAGTTGACGGCCGTACCGGCGATCGCGACCCGCTCCGACAGCACCCTGCCCCGCGAGTCCAGCGTCAGGGCCGTACAGCCGCCTTTGCCGGCCGGGTCGTAGGTCAGGCCCTCGACCGTGGGGACCGGGTGGGTCGCGGTGGGGCGGTTCTCGTGGTTGCGGACCAGGTGGACACGGCCGTGATGGCCGGGGAGGGCCGTCATACCGTCGTGGTTGGAGGGGACGGGGCCCTCGCCGGAGCGCAGCGGGTCGCCCTCGCGGGAGAGGACCCGGTAGCGGAATCCCTCGGGGAGGTCGAGCAGACCGTCCGGGTCGGGCACCAGGGGGCCGTAGCCGGTGCGGCCGAGGTCCTGCGCGGCGGCGGTGCCCGCGAAGAGGTCGGAGAGGGCGCCGGTGAAGGCGATCCCCACCCCCAGCGCACCGGTGCGGGCGAGGATCTGACGTCGTGTCGCAGACGAGCGGGACATGCGGGAACCTTCCTGCTGGCGGACAGGAACTGTGACCCCGCTGTGTCTATCACCCCGCGCGCGCCCCGGGAACCACGCGCGTAGCACGTGTCACCGGTCGGTCTCCAGGGGTTCCGGGGGAGCCTCCCGCGCTTTCGGCGGGGTGACCTCCAACAGCGTCTCCAGGGAGGCCGGGGGCTGTTGCTGGCCCCCCTTCTCCAGGAAGCGCAGCAGCTCCACCGGGATGGGCAGCACCAGCGTGGAGTTCTTCTCCGCCGCCACCGCCATCACCGTCTGCAGCAGCCGCAGCTGGAGCGCTGACGGCGTGTCGGCCATCTGCTGCGCCGCCTCGGCCAGCTTCCTCGACGCCTGCAGCTCGGCGTCCGCGTTGATGATCCGGGCGCGGCGCTCACGGTCGGCCTCGGCCTGGCGGGCCATGGAACGCTTCATGGTGTCCGGCAGGGACACGTCCTTGATCTCGACCCGGTCGATCTGCACGCCCCAGCCGACGGCCGGGCTGTCGATCATCAGCTCGAGACCCTCGTTGAGCTTCTCGCGGTTGGACAGCAGGTCGTCCAGCTCGCTCTTGCCGATGATCGACCGCAGCGAGGTCTGCGCCATCTGGGAGACGGCGAAGCGGTAGTCCTCGACGTTGATGATCGCGGCCGCCGCGTCCACGACCCGGAAGTAGACGACCGCGTCGACCCGCACCGTCACGTTGTCGCGGGTGATGCCCTCCTGCGCCGGAATGGGCATGGTGACGATCTGCATGTTGACCTTGCGCAGCCGGTCCACGGCCGGGATCACCATCGTGAACCCCGGCGACCGGACCTCCCCGCGCAGCCGTCCGAGCCTGAGGACCACCCCGCGCTCGTACTGCTTGACGACCCGCGCGGCCGCCCCGGCGTACACGACGCCGACGGCGCCCACCGCCAGGACCACACCCAGCAGCTCCTGGACCATGACGACCTCCTCGACAAGAGGGCCGTTTTGTCTGCTCCTGCAACGATATGCCCGCTGTCCGGCCCGGGGCCACGCCCCGGGTCCCGGGCCGGACAGCGGGTCGCTACGCGCCCGGAGCCGCCGTCAGCGTGACGGGCTCCGCCGTCACCTTCACCGGCTCCGTGCCGGCCGCGCTGTGCTGCTGGGCCCAGGTCTCCAGGGCCGTGCGGCAGGCGTGGTCGAGATGGTGCAGGCCGGCGAGGTCCAGCTCGACCGGGCGGTCCTGCGGGAGGGCCTCCAGGCTGTCGAGGATCTTCGGCAGCTTCAGGAAGGTCGCGTTGCCCGACAGGTACGCCTGGATGGGCCCGGCGCCCTTGTCGACGACCTCCAGCCCGAGGTGCGAGGCCTCCCACGCCGTCTTCGCCACGGCGAGCGCGAGACCGATGAGGACGCCCTCGAACATGCTGACCGCGACGATCGACACGGCCGTGACCACCAGGATCAGCGCCTCGCCGCGGTGCTCGCGCCACAGGGAGGCGATCGCGCGGACGGGGACCAGCTTGGCGCCGGCGTGGACGAGGATGCCCGCGAGGGCCGGGATCGGGATGTAGGCCAGCACCTGCGGGAACAGGGCCGCGAACAGCAGCAGCCACACGCCGTGCAGCACCCGGGACGCCTTCGTCCGCGCGCCCGCCTGGACGTTGGCCGCGCTGCGCACGATCACCGCCGTCATCGGCAGCGCGCCGAGCATGCCGCAGATCGCGTTGCCCGCCCCCTGGGCGACGAGCTCCTTGTCGTACTCGGTGCGCGGACCGTTGTGCAGCCGGTCCACGGCCGCCGCGCTGAACAGCGACTCGGCGGACGCGATGAGCGTGAACGCGACGATGGTGCCGAGCAGGCCGATGTCGGCCGGCTCGCCGAAGGCGGACGGCGACGGAGGCTGGACGGACCCGAGCAGGCCCTGGACCTCGACGGTCGCCACCGGCAGGTTCAGCACCGGCGCCGCCAGTGTCGCGAGACCGACCGCGGCGAGCGGGCCGGGCACCACGCGCGCCTTCGCCGGCATCCGCTTCCACAGCACCAGTACGGCGACAGTCCCGGCGCCGAGCGCGAGCGAGGCCGACGCGCCGGCGCTGCCGACGGCGTCCACGAGCGCCCCGGGCAGCCCGGCGATCTTCGCGAGGCCGGAGTCCGGCGCCTTGGCGCCGACCACCGAGTACAGCTGGCCGGCGATCAGCACCAGACCGATGCCGGCGAGCATGCCCTCGACCACGGAGACCGAGATGGCCCGGAAGTACCGGCCCAGTTTCAGGGCGCCCATGGCGATCTGCAGGGCGCCCGTGGCGAGGACGATCACTCCGAGGGCGGGCAGGCCGAACTCCTGCACCGCCTCGAAGACCAGCACGGTCAGACCGGCCGCCGGTCCGGAGACCTGCAGGGAGCTGCCCCGCATCAGGCCGGTGACGATGCCCCCGACGATGCCGGTGACGAGCCCCAGCTCGGCCGGCACGCCGGAGGCCACGGCCACGCCCACGCACAGCGGGAGCGCGACCAGGAAGACGACGAGTGAGGCGGCGAAGTCCTGCCGCAGATGGGGGAACCCGGATATTCGGGTGTTCTTCCGCTGGGTCATCGGGGCGCTCACAGGGCCTCGAAGCCGTCGGTGTCGACGCGGTGCTCGAGCACCGCTCCGGTGTGCACCTCGTAGTACCAGCCGCGCACCCGCAGCCGGCCGTCCGCGAGCCGCTTCTCCACACAGGGGTAGGAGCGCAGCCGCAGCAGCTGGGCGAGGACGTGGTTCTGGACCGCGAGGGCGACCGTCGGGTCGTTCGGGTCGGCGGCTCCCGGCTCGTCCGCGGCGTGCGCGAGCCAGTCACGTACGGCGGGGACGGCGTCGAGGTCGTCGCCGCGCACCAGCGCGCCGACCGCGCCGCAGTGCGAGTGGCCGCAGACGACGACGTCCTGGACGCCGAGGACCTCCACCGCGTACTCGATGGTGGCGGCCTCGCCGGTGGGACGGTCGGAGCCGTACGGCGGCACGATGTTGCCCGCGGTGCGCAGCTCGAAGAGCTCGCCGGGGCGGGCGCCCGTGATCAGGGCGGGGACGACCCGCGAATCGGAGCAGGTGATGAACAGGACCTGCGGGGACTGGCCTTCGGCGAGCTTGGCGAACTCCTCAGGGCGCTGTCCGAACGTACGGGCGTTGTCGATGAGGGGCTGCATGTGGTGACTCCTCCTGGCGCGCGTGGGGGCGCGTCGGACGTGCAAAACACAGGACAGGTGGGGGAACCGCTGTTCTGCTCTGCTCTGCTCGAGAGCAGAGGGAGGTCTCTCAGCAGCGGAAGACCTGGAGTGCCGCCGGAGAGTGGGCCGCCGAGGATCTCGACGGCCGGTGATGGGGATCGGACGGGCGGACCGGTTCGTGGTCGGCCGCGGGATCCAGCGCCTGGGGTGCGCGCTCGGGCTCCTGGGGGGCCGAGGTCCCGACGAGGGTGGCGCGGTGGCGGTCGCGGGAGCGCAGGGGGTCCGCGGGGCCGCCCGCGCGACCGCAGTCGCGGACGGTGACGTACTCGTCGCGCAGGGTCTTGCCGGAGAGCTTGATTCCGGTCTTGGTCCTGGCCTCGGTCTGATGTGCGGTGTGCGCGTGTGCGAAGGCGGACGTAGGTGCGAAGAACGGGAGGGCGAGCAGGACGGCGGCGAGGAGCGCGAGCGCGGTCCGGGCCGTCGCACCTCGGAACATGTGCCCCCCTCCCGGCGATGCCCGCTTCTAGTCCGGACCAACGGTTGGTCAATGACTGGTCAAGAAACACGTTAACCCTGCAAAGTTGTTTGCAGGGTTAACTGAGCGTTTCGAGAAGAAGTGCGCCTCAAAAGTGAGGGGTGTGTGGCGCGAACTATCCCTTGACAAGCCGCCCGGCGTCACGGGCCAGCGCGGTGAGCCGGGAGATCGCCCGGAAGTACTTCTTGCGGTAACCGCCGTTCAGCATCTCCTCGCTGAACAGCTGGTCGAAGGGGAGTCCGGAGGCCAGCACCGGGACCTCGCGGTCGTAGAGCCGGTCCGCCAGGACGACGAGCCTGAGGGCCGTCGACTGGTCGGGAATCGGCCGCACATCCGTGAGACACACCGCCTTCAGGCCATCGGTGAGCGCTCCGTACCGGCTGGGGTGGACCTTGGCCAGGTGGTCCAGCAGGTGCGGGAAGTCGTCGAGCGAGGCGCGCGGAGTGGCGTACGCCGTCTTCGTCACCTGTTCGTCGGAGTACGGCGCCGGCGCCTCGGGCAGGCCGCGGTGGCGGTAGTCCTCGCCGTCGATGCGCAGCGTGCGGAAGTGCGCCGACAGGCCCTGGATCTCGCGCAGGAAGTCGACGGCCGCGAACCGGCCCTCGCCCAGCTTGCCGGGCAGGGTGTTGGAGGTGGCGGCCAGCGCGACACCCGCGTCGACCAGCTTCCCGAGCAGGGTCGAGACGAGCACGGTGTCGCCCGGGTCGTCCAGCTCGAACTCGTCGATGCACAGCAGCCGGTGGCCGGACAGCGTCTGGACCGTCTTCTGGAAGCCGAGGGCGCCGACCAGGTTGGTCAGCTCGACGAACGTGCCGAACGCCTTCAGCGCGGGCTCTGCCGGGGTGGCGTGCCAGAGGGAGGCGAGCAGATGGGTCTTGCCGACGCCGTACCCGCCGTCGAGGTAGACCCCGCGCGGTCCGGCGGGCACCTTGGCCGCCTTCGTCTTCGCCTTGCCGAAGCCGAAGAACCCCCGCTTGGCCCCGCCGACGGCGTGCGCCCCGCCGAGCCCGCCCGCGAAGCCCTCCAGGACCCGGACGGCCTCGGTCTGGCTGGGCTGGTTCGGGTCGGGGATGTACGTGCTGAAGCGCACCGAGTCGAAGCGCGGCGGCGGCACCATCTCGGCGACCAGCCGGTCCGCCGGGACGTACGGCTCACGGGCGCACAGGGACAGCGGGGCCGCGTCGGCTATCTCGTCGACAGGGGCGGCAGGGGTGGAGGACGACACGGTTCCCCATGCTAATCCGCGTGCCAGACTGCGAGGCATGCGACGGCTGTTCCCTGTGACCGACCAGACACCCGCCACGCCCCCCGGCGACCGGGAGTGGAGCCTCGACGAGCTGGCCGAGGCCTACGCCTACCCCGAGCCCGCGCCGGGGGAGCCGCGGGCCTGGCTGCGGGCCAACATGGTGTCCACGCTCGACGGCGCCGCCCAGCACGACGGGCGCTCCCAGCCCATCTCCACCGCCGCCGACATGCGGATCTTCGGCACGCTGCGGGGGCTCGCGGACGTGGTGGTCGTGGGTGCGGAAACGGTACGGCAGGAGGGGTACCGGCCCGCACGCGCGCGTGCGGAGTTCGCCGGGCGGCGGGAGGCGGCCGGACAGGGGCCCGCGCCCGCGATCGCGGTGGTCACCGCGAGCCTGGACCTGGACTTCTCGCTCCCGCTGTTCACCTCGCCGCTGGTGCCGACGCTGCTGCTGACCGGCGCCGCGGCCGCCCCCGACAAGGTGGCCGCCGCGGAGAAGGCGGGTGCGCGGGTGGTGATCGCCGGTGACGGCATGGGCGTGGACCCCGCGCGGGCCGTACGGGCGCTCGCCGAGCTGGGGCACACCCGGCTGCTGACCGAGGGCGGCCCCCGGCTACTGGGTCAGTTCGTCGCCGCCGGGGTACTGGACGAGCTCTGTCTGACCGTCTCGCCGATGCTCACCGCGGGGGACGCGCAACGGATCGCGGGCGGGCCCCCGGTCGCGGTGCCGCGGCGGTTCGCACTGGTGTCCCTGCTGGAGGAGGAGGGTTTTCTGTTCGGCCGCTACCAGCGGTCCTGACATCGTTCAGTGGTGCCGATGGTCCCGAAAATGGCGGAATCTACCGTTCCGCTTAGCTTTCGGCGGGCACACTGAGTCTCGCAGTCCCCGTGACATCACGGGGCAGGATGGTTTCCGCAGAAGGGGCGCCCGGTGTTCACAAGCGTATTGATGATCGAGAAGGCCCTGACGTCCGCCGACGTGGAGTTCGTCACCACCTTGCACGGCGAGGAGCAGGTCTCCTTCCATGTACTGCTCCAGCCGCGCGGCGACCAGGCGGACCGGTTGCTGCGGGCCATCGACGACGTCGCCCTCGGTGAACTGGACGAGGCGGCGCGCGAGCGGGAGACGCCGGAGGGGGACGAGGCGAAGGGGTTCGGGGTACGAGCCCTCGAGGTGTCCCTGCAGGCGCTGCTGGCGTCCGGCAGTCAGGCGGTGGGGCGGCTGGTGGAGGACCATCCGCTGGACGCGCTGAAGTCACTGGTGGACGAGGTGGGGGCGGACGAGGTGATCGTCCTGACCGATCCTCATTACGTGGAGGAGTTCTTCCACCGGGACTGGGCGTCGCGGGCGCGGCACAAGGTCGGCGTACCGGTTCTGAAACTGTTCTCGCACAGCAAGGCGTAGCGACGGCCGGGTGTCCACCACGGTCGGTGGCTCGGCATAGGCTTGGCCGCTGAACGACCGCCGCACCAGCACGCACAGGGAGACACACATGGCACCCGGCCTTCCCCCCGCCATGGACCGACCGCACTTCATCGGCATCGGCGGCGCCGGGATGTCGGGGATCGCGAAGATTCTCGCCCAGCGTGGGGCGAAGGTCGCGGGCAGCGACGCCAAGGAGTCGGAGACGGCCGCGGCGCTGCGGGCGCTCGGTGCGACCGTGCACATCGGGCACGCCGCCGCGCACCTCGCCGACGACGCGAGCTGTGTCGTCGTGTCGTCGGCGATCCGCAAGGACAACCCGGAGCTGGCCCGCGCGGCCGAGCTGGGCATCCCGGTGGTGCACCGGTCCGACGCCCTCGCCGCGCTGATGGACGGGCTGCGGCCGATCGCGGTCGCCGGCACCCACGGCAAGACCACCACCACCTCCATGCTGGCGGTCTCGCTGTCCGAGCTCGGGCTGGATCCCTCCTACGCCATCGGCGGCGACCTGGACGTCCCCGGCTCCAACGCGCTGCACGGCGACGGCGAGATCTTCGTCGCCGAGGCCGACGAAAGCGACCGCAGCTTCCACAAGTACGCCCCCGAGGTCGCGATCGTCCTCAACGTGGAGCTGGACCACCACGCCAACTACGCGTCGATGGACGAGATCTACGAGTCCTTCGAGACCTTCGCCGGGAAGATCGTGCCCGGCGGCACGCTGGTGATCTCCGCCGACCAGGAGGGCGCCCGTGAGCTGACCCGGCGGGTCGAGGGCGTGCAGGTGGTGACGTACGGAGAGGCCGAGGACGCGGATGTGCGGGTGCTGTCCGTCGTACCGCAGGGGCTGAAGAGCCGGGTGACCGTGGTGCTCGACGGGCGGGAGATCGTCTTCACCGTCTCCGTGCCCGGCCGGCACTACGCGCTCAACGCCGTCGCCGCGCTGACCGCGGGCGTGGCCCTGGGCGTCCCGGCCGACCGGCTCGCCCCCGCCCTGGCCGCGTACACCGGCGTCAAGCGCCGGCTCCAGCTCAAGGGCGAGGCGGCGGGCGTGCAGGTCATCGACTCCTACGCCCACCACCCCACCGAGATGACCGCCGACCTGGAGGCGATGCGCGCCGCGGCCGGTGACGCCCGCATCCTCGTCGTCTTCCAGCCGCACCTGTTCTCCCGGACGCAGGAACTCGGCACGGAGATGGGCGAGTCCCTGGCCCTGGCCGACGCCTCCGTCGTCCTCGACATCTACCCGGCCCGCGAGGACCCGGTCCCGGGCGTGACGAGCGCGCTGATCATCGACGCGGCCCGGGCGGCGGGCGCGGACGTGACGGCCGTGCACGACAAGGGCGAGGTGCCCGAGGTCGTGGCGGGAATGGCGAAGCCCGGTGATCTCGTTCTCACCATGGGCGCGGGCGATGTGACCGACCTGGGCCCGCGCATTCTGGACCGTCTTTCGCAGTGAGGGGCTGAGGATCGTGCCGTACGACGTCGAGAAGCCGGACGAGCAGTGGCAGGCGGAGCTGACGCCGGCCGAATACGCCGTGCTGCGGCAGGCCGCGACGGAGCCCGCCTTCACCGGTGAGTACACCGACACCAAGGCGAAGGGCGTCTACTCCTGCCGGGCCTGCGGCGCCGAACTGTTCACCTCCGACACCAAGTTCGACTCGCACTGCGGCTGGCCGTCCTTCTTCGACCCGAAGGACACCGACGCGGTCGAGCTGATCGAGGACCGCTCCCACGGGATGCTCCGCACCGAGGTGCGCTGCGCCCGCTGCGGATCCCATCTCGGACACGTCTTCGAGGGCGAGGGCTATCCGACCCCGACCGACCAGCGGTACTGCATCAACAGCATCTCGCTGCGGCTGGCGCCGGACGCGGGCTGACGCCGGTCACAGCTGTTTGCGCTGTACCAGGGCCGACAGCACCAGCATCCCCGGCAGCAGCGGCAGCCAGACCGTCAGGGTGCGGTAGCCGAGGACGGTGGCGGTGGCCAGGGACAGGGGGGTGCCGTAGCCGGCCAGGGTGAGGATCAGGGCCGCGTCGATCGGGCCGATGCCGCCCGGGGCGGGGACGGCACCCGCCGCGGTGCTGGCGGCGAGGAACGCGAAGAGCAACTGGGGCCAGGACAGGGGAAGGTCGAGCGCCTTCCCCACCGAGGCCACCACGCTCGCCTGGATCAGTGGAGCGGCCGCGGCTCCGCACCACAGGGGCAGGACGCGGGACGGGCGGGTGTGCAGGTGCCGTGCGTCCGTGAGCGCCGTACGGACGAAGTCCATGACCGTGCCGCGCAGCGCGCGCACCAGGGCCAGCACCACCGCGGCCGCGGCGGGGATCAGCAGGAGCCCGGCCACGGCCCCCAGCAGTGTCCGGCCGTCCGGCAGGAGCGCGGCCGGGCGGACGGCGGTGGGGGCGAGCAGCAGGAAGGCGAGTACCACGGGGGTCTTCGCCACCGCTCTGACCAGGGAGTACAGGGCGATGGAGGCGGTCGCCCGGGGGAGCGCGACGCCCTGGCGCTGGAGGAAGCGGACGGTGACCGCGTGTGCGCCGATGCTCGCGGGCAGGACGTGGTTGGCGGCGCCCGCGGCGATCTGCGAGGCCACCAGCAGGCCCTTCGGCAGGCGTTCGGGGACCGCGCCCTGGCGGACACAGGCGGCGGCCACCGAACCCAGGTAGCTGAAGAAGAGCCCGGCGAGCAGCCACCAGGGGTCGGCCCCTGCCAGGCGGGCGGTGCCGTCGCGCACGGCGTCCCAGTCGACCGCCGCCCACACCCCGAGGTACAGCAGGGGGAGCAGGCTCACGGCATGGCGGGCGGAGATCCGGGGGCGTCGGGGGGCGGCGGTCGTCTGCGGGGGCGGGGAGGCGTCGGACGGAGCAGGGGCGGCTGGAGTGGTGGGGGCCAGGGGGGTGTCACTCAGGGCCGGGCTGGCCGGAGTGGTGGGGAGCGGCAGCAGGGTCACGGCGCACGTCGTCCTTCCGCGGCGCCTCGTCGGCGCCGTACAGGCCCTGAGCGGGGAGGGGAACGGGGGGAGAGATTCCCCTCCGGTGTGACGGCGCGATGTCCGGGAGCCGACGAGGTGCGGGCGGAGGGGCGACCGGGGTGCGGTGGGCTGTGAGATGTCTGCCCCCGCACGGCACGGCTCATCCCGGCCGGCGCCGCGCTCAGCGAGCCGCGGCGGCCGGTCCCAGGGGCAGGGTCAGCAGGAAGGCGGTCGTGTCCGGTTCGTCGGCCAGTTCCAGCGTGCCGCCGTGCGCGCGGACCAGGGAGCGGGCCACCGAGAGGCCGAGGCCGCTGCCGCCGCGGTCGCGGCTGCGGGCCTTGTCGACGCGGTAGAAGCGGTCGAAGATCCGGTCCCGGTCGCCGGGCGGGATGCCGGGGCCCTTGTCGGCGACGCGGACGCGCGCCGCGGCGGCGATGACGGACACCTCGACCGTCACCGGGGTGCCGGACGGGGTGTGCACGGCCGCGTTGGTGAGGAGGTTGTCCAGCACCTGGCGGATGCGGTGCGGATCCATCCGCAGGCGTACGGCGGCGGGGGCCGGGGCCACCGTCAGCGGGTGCCCGGGGTGGCTCGCGCGGAACGCGTCGGCCGCCTGCTCGGCCAGCTCCACCAGGTCGGCGTCCTCCATCCGCAGCGGGGTCTCCACCTCCGCCGCGTCCAGCCGGGCCAGCAGGAGGAGGTCGTCGAGGAGGACGCCCATCCGGGCGGCCTCGGCGCGCAGCCGGGCCAGGTGCTTGTCGCGTTCCTCGGGGGCGTTGGCGGCCGCGTACTGGAAGAGGTCCGCGTAACCGCGCACCGACATCAGCGGGGTGCGCAGTTCGTGCGAGGCGTCCGCGACGAAGCGGCGCAGCCGCTGCTCGGCCTTGGCGCGGACGGCGAGCGAGTCGTCGATGTGCTCCAGCATCGTGTTGAACGCCGTGCGCAGCTCCTCCACCTCGGGGCCGCCGCCCGGCCGGTCCGCGCGCAGCGGCAGCCGGGACGCCGACTCGGTGAGGTCGTGGGAGGCGATGCCGTGCGCGGTGTGCGCCATGTCGCTGAGCGGCTGCAGACCGCGCCGCAGCATCGCCCGGCCGAACACCACCAGCGCCAGCAGCGCCAGGACGAACGTGACGACCTGGATCGTGATCAGGTGCTGCACGGTGTTCTCGATGTCGTCCATGGGCGCGCCGCTGACCAGGACCACACCGGGTTCCACCTCGCAGGCGCGCAGCCGGTACGCGCCCTCGCCCCTGAGATGCTCGGTGCGCAGCACCTCCGTGCCGGCGACGGTCTGCGCCCTGGCCAGGGCGGTGAGGTCGGCGACGTCGTCGGGCACGTCACCGGGGTCCTCGGGTTCGCGCAGCACGGGCGTGCCGTCGCGCACGTCGTACACGGCGTAGTACCAGCGCCAGTACTTCTTACCGGTCAGCGAGCCGGAGTCCACGATGCTCTTGGACTGGGCGACCTGGGCGAGCGCGAGCTGATCGTTGAGCTGGGCCGACAGATAGTCCCGCATGTACGTCGTCAGGGCCGTGCCGACCACGGCGAACACCACCAGGGCCATCGCGCCCAGGCCCAGCGCCAGCCGGGTGCCGAGCCGCAGCCGACGGTACGTCTGCCTCAGCCGGCCTATCACTCGGCCGCCTGCCGGATCACGTACCCGAAGCCCCGTACCGTCTGGATCAGCGGATCGTCGCCCGTCGCGTCCAGCTTGCGGCGCAGCCGGCTGACGACCAGCTCCACGACGTTGGACCGGCCGCCGAAGCCGTACTCCCAGACATGGTCGAGGATCTGGGCCTTGGTCAGCACGGTCGGCGACTTGCGCATCAGATAGCGCAGCACCTCGTACTCGGTCGGGGTGAGCGTGAGGAGCTTCCCGGCCCGGCGTACCTCGCGGGTGTCCTCGTCCATCGTCAGGTCCGAGACCCGCAGTACCGAGCGCTGGAAGCCGGGGCCCGCGCTGCGCCGCAGCACGGTCCGCAGCCGGGCCATCAGCTCCTCCACCGCGAACGGCTTCACCAGGTAGTCGTCGCCGCCCCGGGTCAGCCCCGCCACCCGGTCGGCGACCCCGTCCCGGGCCGTCAGGAACACCACCGGCACCATGGTCCCGGACTGGCGCAGCCGGTCCAGTACGCCGAAACCGTCGATGTCGGGCAGCATCAGGTCGAGCACCACGATGTCCGGGTGGAACTCGGCGGCGCGCCGCAGCGCCTCCTCACCCGAGTTCGCGGTGACCGCGTCCCAGCCCTCGTAGCGGGCGACCGTCGCCACGAGATCGGCGATCGGCGGGTCGTCGTCCACGACGAGGAGTCGTACTTTTTCCACCCGCTCATACTGCGCCACACGCCCCCCGGCGCGGGACCCGCGTCCCACGCGCGCGCGGATCGATAAACTCTTGAAAGTTGTACGACAGGAAATCGACAGCAATGCACGGACAAGCTCTGTGTTCTGAGGACCCGATCAAGGAGTTTGCGTCCGTGACGACCGTCCAATCGCCTCCCGTACCCCCCACGGCGATACGTCCCAAAGTAGTGGCCCGCACCGGCCTGTACGCCGTGCTGGCCGCGAACGCGGCCGTCGTGACCCTGTTCGCCGTCCAGGCGGGCTTCGCCTCCAACGCGCTCGTCGTGATCGGCAGGTTCGCCGGTCTGTACGGCGCGCTGCTGATGGCGTTCCAGCTGCTGCTGGTGGCCCGGCTGCCCTGGCTGGACCGCCGTATCGGCATGGACCGGCTGACCAACTGGCACCGCTGGACGGGCTTCGGCCTGCTGTGGACGCTGGTCGGGCACATGGTGTTCATCACCCTCGGCTACGCCGAGTCGTCGTCCATGGACCCGGTCAGCCAGCTCGTCGACCTCGCCGAGACCGTCGAGGGCGTGCTCCGCGCGGCCGTCGCCATGGTGCTGATCCTGGTCGTCGGCGGCGTCTCGGCCCGCTGGGCCCGCCGCCGGCTCGCCTACGAGACCTGGCACTTCATCCACTTCTACACCTACGTCGCCGTGGTGCTGGCCTTCACCCACCAGGTCGCCGTCGGCACGACGTTCACCGCGTCCTCCGCCGCCACCGCGTACTGGTACGGGGTGTGGGGCGTGGCCCTCGGCTCGGTCGTCCTGGGCCGGTTCGTGCTGCCGCTGTGGCGCAACTGGCGTCACCAGCTGCGCGTCGAGGCCGTCGTGCCCGAGTCGGACAACGTGGTCTCCGTCTACATGACCGGCCGGGACCTGGACAAGCTGCCCGCACGAGCCGGTCAGTTCTTCCTGTGGCGGTTCCTGACGAAGGACCGCTGGTGGCAGGCGAACCCCTTCTCCCTGTCGGCCGCCCCCGACGGCACCCGGCTGCGCCTGACCGCCAAGGCGGCCGGTGACGGCTCCGCCGGACTGCGCCACATCAAGCCCGGCACCCGCGTCTTCGCCGAGGGCCCCTACGGCGCCTTCACCGCGATGCACCGCACCCGCCCGGAGTCCCTGCTCATCGCGGGCGGCGTCGGCGTCACCCCGATCCGGGCGCTGCTGGAGGAGATCCACGGGCACGCGGTCGTCATCTACCGCGTCGGCGGCGAACGCGACGCCGTGCTCTACGACGAGCTGCGCGAGCTGGCCGTCGCCAAGGGCGCCGAACTGCACCTGGTCACCGGGCCGCCGGTGCCGGACCGGCTGGCGCCGCGCTCGCTCGCCGCGCTCGTGCCGGACATCGCCGAGCGGGACGTCTTCCTGTGCGGGCCGCCCCCGATGATGAACGCGGTCCTCGGCTCCCTGCGCGAGCTGGACGTGCCCAGGACGCAGATCCACTTCGAACGCTTCAGCCTGGCGGGATGAGAGAGACACAGTGAAGCGAGCCATACCTGTCCTGGTCCTGAGCGTGGCGGGGCTGATCCCCGTCTGGCGCTACGAGCCGTCCACCGCGGCCTCGTCGTCCTCCTCGGCCGCGGCGGAGTCGACGACCCCCTCCACCTCCGCCTCGGGCACCACCTTCACCGGTACGACCGTGACCACCGAGAAGGGCGACGTCCAGGTCCAGATCACCTACGACGGCGACAAGATCACGGCCGTCAAGATGCTGAAGCAGCCGAACCATCCGCAGACGACGGCGGCGGTGCCGAAGCTGATCGCTCAGACGCTCGAGGCGCAGAGCGCGGACATCGACACCGTGTCCGGCGCCACCCTCACGAGCGACGGCTACAAGGAGTCGCTCCAGGCGGCCATCGACAAGCAGGCGGCCGCCGCCTCGGCGTCCCCGTCGGCCTCGGCCTCCTCCTCGGCCTCCGCGAGCGCGTCGCAGACCGTGGCGGGCACGACCGTGAGCACCGAGAAGGGCGACGTCCAGGTCCAGGTGACCTTCGAGGGCGACGAGATCACGGCCGTGAAGATGCTGAAGCAGCCGAACCATCCGCAGACGACTGCGGCGGTGCCGAAGCTGATCGCGGAGACCTTGGAGGCACAGAGCGCGGACATCGACACGGTGTCCGGTGCGACCATCACGAGCGACGGCTACAAGGAGTCCCTCCAGGCCGCGATCGACGCGAAGGGCTGACATGCACAGGGTCGAGCACGTCATGGGCTTCCCGGTCTCGCTGCGCATCGACGACGAGCGGGTCCCCGACGGGGCCGTGGACGCCGTCTTCGCGTGGCTGCGGGAGGTCGACGAGCGGTTCAGCCCGTTCAAGGAGGACAGCGAGGTGTCCCGGCTCGACCGGGGCGAGCTGTCCCCGGACGAGGTGAGCGCCGATCTCGCCGACGTGCTCGACCTGTGCGAGGAGTACCGCGTCGCCACCGGCGGCGCCTTCGACGTACGGCTGCCCGGCCGGGGCCTCGACCCCTGCGCGGTGGTCAAGGGCTGGTCGGTGCAGCGGGCGGCGGAGCTGCTGACCGGGGCCGGGCTCACCCGCTTCTGCCTCAACGCCGGCGGTGACGTGGTCGTCTCCGGCGGGCCCTGGCGGGTGGGCGTCCGGCATCCGGAGTTCGCCGACAAGCTGTGCACGGTCCTCGCGTTGACGGACGCGGCGGTCGCCACCTCCGCGCGCTACGAACGCGGCGACCACATCCTCGACGGCCGCACCGGCCGGCCCGCCACCGGCCTCGACAGTCTCACCGTCGTCGCCCCGACCCTCACCCTGGCCGACACGGTCGCCACCGCCGCCTTCGCGATGGGCGCGGAGGGCGTGGAGTGGGCGGCCTCGCGGGAGGGCTGCGAGGTGTTCGCGGTGGTTTCCGGCGGCGGTGTGCTGCGTACGCCGGGCTTCCCGACCGCCGGGGAGCGGACGGCGGCGTAGGGCCTGTCCGGCGGATCAAGCCCTGGACCGGCACCAAGCTCTCGAGTTCCTCAAGTCGTGCTTGGCATGGCGTTCCTACGGGGCATCCCCCTGCCACACAGAGCCGCATCGGGCCTGTGTCGGGAGAGACGGGGGCAGGACAGATGGAATTCCTGGTGATCGTGGGGTTCGGGCTCGTCGTGATGTTCGCCGTCGGGGCGATCCGCGGAACGGGGACGTCGTCGCGGCGTCGGCGGCGGGGCGGCTGGGGAGACGGCGGCGGGGGCGGCTGCTCAGACGGCTCGTCCTGCGGCGGAGGCGGCGGCTGCGGGGGTGGCGGCGGGGGCGACTGATCCCCGCACCACGCACACGCCGACGGGCGGGCCGCCGGAAGGGAATCCGGCGGCCCGCCCGTCTTCGGGGGAGGGGTCAGCTGACGTCGGAGGCATCCAGGCGGTACAGACCGCTGTAGTCGGAGACCGCCGAACCGTTCTTCTTCACCCAGGTGGAGATCTCGGAGTTCGAGGAGCCCTGGCCGCTGTCGCTGATGACGATGTAGTGCAGCTTGCCCGCCTTCACCAGGCTCTTGAGCTTGGCGAGCGTCATCGCGTTGTCGCTGCCGGACCAACCGCCCATCGAGATGACCGGCTGACCGGACTCCAGGATGATCGAGGAGGCCGTCTGGTCGGTGGCCACGGCCACCAGCCAGGTGGCGCCGTCCTGGTGCTTCTTCAGGTACGTGATCATCGCGGAGGAGACCTGACTGCCTCCGCCCATGCCGCCCCTGTTGGAGGTGGAGGAAGACTCGCTGGAGGAGGAGCCGCCGGCCGACGGGGGCTGGCCCATCGACTGGCCGTCCGAGCCGGAGCTGCTGCTGGAGCCGTTGGAGTTGGAGCTGGAGCCGCCGGGGCCGCCGCTGGGCCGCTGACCGCCGCCCATGCCACCGCCGCCGCCCATGCCGCCCCCGGTGCTGGGGCCGGCCGTCGGGTTGGTGCCGTTGGTGCTGGAGGTCGCCGCGGAGACCGAGTAGGCCGCCGGACCGGCGAGCAGGGCCACGACCGCCGCGAGAGCCGCGACGCCCATCAGACGCTGCCGCCGGGTGAAGCGGCCGGCCAGCAGACCGAGGACGGACACCGCCCCGGCGACGGCCACCACGATCTCAGCGACCGTGTACAGGGTTCCCGAGCCGGAGACCCGCTGGAGCAGGACGACCGCCCAGACCGCGCTCACGGCGATCGCGGCCGGGAGCACCCACCCCCACTTGGCGGCGGGGCCCTCACGGAAGGCCTTGTACAGCATCACCCCGCCCGCGCCGGCCAGGGCGGCGATACCGGGCGCCATGGCGGTGACGTAGTACGGGTGGAAGGTGCCCTCGGCGAGGGCGAAGGTCAGGTAGTGGAGGACGAACCAGCCGCCCCAGAGGAGCAGGGCCGCACGCCTGGCGTCGGTGCGGGGCGCGCGGCCGCGCAGGACCAGTCCGGCCACCAGGGCGATCGCCGCGAAGGGGATCAGCCAGGAGATCTGGCCGCCCATGATCTCGTTGAACATCCGGTACAGACCGGCCTCGCCGCCGAAGCCGGCGCCGTTGCCCTGCGAGCCCACCGACGAACTCGCTCCGAAGATCCGGCCGAAGCCGTTGTAGCCGATGACGAGGTCCCAGACCGTGTTGTCGGTGGAGCCGCCGATGTAGGGGCGGGAGGACGCCGGGATCAGGTCGACGACCACCATCCACCAGGCGCTGGAGACGACCAGCGCGACCGTGCCGGCGGCCAGGTTGCGGATCCGGCGGCCGAGGCTGCCCCGGGCGGCCCACAGGTAGACCAGGAAGAACGCGGGCAGGACGACGTACGCCTGCATCATCTTCGTGTTGAACGCGAAGCCGATCGCGACCCCCGACCACACCAGCGGCATCATCCGGCCGGTGCGCACGGCCTTCAGCAGGGCGGCCGCGCCCAGCAGCATCAGGAAGACGAGGATCGGGTCGGGGTTGGTGTCGCGGGTGATGGCGACCGTGATCGGGGTGAGGGCGAGGGTCAGCGCGGCGATCGTCGCCGCGACCGGCCCGAAGTCACGCTTCACCAGGCGGTGCAGGAGGGCCACCGAGCCGACCCCGACGGCCACCATGGGGAGCATCAACTGCCAGGTGCCGTACCCGAAGACCCGGGCGGACAGCCCCATCACCCACAGGGCGAAGGGTGGTTTGTCGACGGTGATGAAGCTGCCCGCGTCCAGGGCGCCGAAGAAGAACGCCTTCCAGCTCTTGGTGCCGGAGTAGACGGCCGCGTCGTAGAAGGTGTTGCCGGTGATGGAGGACAGGTTCCACGCGTACAGGGCGGTGGCGAGGACGAGGATCGCCCAGAGAGCCGGGCGGGCCCAGCGCGGGTCGTCCGGGGCACCGGTGAACAGACGCCGCACGAGGCCGCTTCGGTCGGGCGGGGCGGCCCGGTGACGGGGGACGTCCTCCCGGACGGGGGCGGGCGGCGGGGCGAGGGTCGTCATGACGCGTACTCCAGGTGGCTGTTCGCCCCGGTGGGCAGAGCGGAGGGGGAGGAAGAGGCGCGCGCGGCCGGCACCTGGGGGGTGCTCGTGCGGCGGGGTACGGCGGGGATCCGGGTGCGGCCGGTGAGGGTGGAGCGGAGCATCCGGCTCATGCCCTTGAGGTCGTCGACGGCCGTGCGGACGATGTCGACCCGGCTGTCGGGGTCGTCGGTCCAGTCGACGGGGACCTCGTGGATGCGGAGCCGGTTGCGCTGGGCCAGGACCAGCAGTTCGGTGTCGAAGAACCAGGAGCTGTCCTCGATGTGCGGGGCGAGGGCGCGGAAGACGTCGGTGCGGACGGCCTTGAACCCGCACTGGGCGTCCGAGAAGCGAGCGCCGAGGCCGGCCTTCAGCAGGGCGTTGTAGGAGCGGGAGACGAACTCCCGCTTGACGCCCCGGACCACGGCCGACTGCCGGTGCAGCCGGCTGCCGATCGCCAGATCGCTGTGGCCGGACAGCAGCGGGGCGACCAGGGGGAGGAAGGCCTCCAGACCGGTGGAGAGGTCCACGTCCATGTAGGCGACGACATCCGCCGTGGACCGGGACCACACGTGCTTCAGGGCGCGGCCCCGGCCCTTGAGCTCCAGCCGCCGGGCGTGGACGTGGGGCAGACGCAGGGTCAGGTCGGTCGCCACGCTCCAGGTGGCGTCCGTGCTGGCGTTGTCCGCGATCGTGATGCGGAACGGGAACGGGAAGGACTCTTCGAGGTGTGCGTGGAGACGGCCGATGCTGTCGGCGAGGACGTGCGCCTCGTTGTACACCGGCACCACGATCTCGACCGACCGGCGCCGGACGCCTCCCGCGTTCGTTGCGTTCATGGCCATGACGATGGGGGCCGTGTCTGGGTGATCCCTGAGCCGCTTCTGAGGGGAGAGTGAGAATCAGGGGACTCACAGGTTGCGCACAGAGGGAGGGGGGTTGAAGCGCGCCATACACCCGCCGTCCGTCTGAAACGCAACCGGTCTAGACTCTCCCCGCAACAGTCCGAACTCGGGTGGTCGAGAGCGGGCGGGAACGGCCAGACCCGAAGGGTGTTCGGCGTTTTGATACGGATAGATTCAGTCACCAAGCGGTACCCGGACGGCACGGTGGCCGTCGACCGGCTCTCCCTCGAGATACCGGACCGCGCGATCACCGTCCTCGTCGGCCCCTCCGGATGCGGCAAGACGACCACGCTGCGGATGATCAACCGGATGGTCGAGCCCAGCGAGGGCACGATCTCCATAGACGGCCGGGACGTCCAGCAGCAGCCGGTCAACACCCTGCGCCGGTCGATGGGTTACGTCATCCAGAACGCCGGACTCTTCCAGCACCGCACGATCATCGACAACATCGCCACCGTGCCCCGGCTGCTCGGCTGGAGCAAGGACAAGGCGCGGGCCAGGGCCCGGGAGCTGATGGAGCGCGTCGGGCTCGACGCCTCGCTCGCCAAGCGGTACCCCTACCAGCTCTCCGGCGGCCAGCAGCAGCGCGTCGGCGTGGCGCGGGCGCTCGCCGCCGATCCGCCGGTGCTGCTCATGGACGAGCCGTTCTCCGCCGTCGACCCCGTCGTCCGCAAGGGTCTGCAGGACGAACTCCTGCGTATCCAGGATGAGTTGGGCAAGACCATCGTCTTCGTCACGCACGACATCGACGAGGCCGTCAAGCTCGGCACCATGGTCGCCGTCCTGCGCACCGGTGGCAAGCTCGCCCAGTTCGCGCCGCCCGCCGAACTGCTGTCGAACCCGGCCGACGCGTTCGTCGAGGACTTCCTCGGCGCGGACCGCGGCATCCGGCGCCTGTCGTTCTTCTCCGCGGCGGAGCTCGAACTCCTCACCGCCCCGATCGTCGCGATCGACGCCACCGCCGAGCAGCTCGCCGCCCGCGGCGCCGACGCGCCCTACCTCCTCGTCACCGACCTGGAGGGCAGGCCCCTCGGCTGGAGCGAGCCGGGCGCGCTGACCGCCGGGGGGATCGACGCCGGACGACTGCTGCCGTACGGGCGGCCGTTCACCGCCGGGGAGGACTCCCTGCGGGCCGCCCTCGACTGCGCCGTGCTGTCGCCCACCGGCTGGGCGGTCGCCGTGGACGGCGAGGGCCGGGTCACCGGTGTGGTCTCGCAGGCCACCATCGCCGAGGCGATCCGGGGCGCGCACGCCGCCGGTGCCGGGGATCAGCCGGCCGCTCAGAAGGCCGTCCGGTGAACCGCTTCTTCGACATCCCCAGCGATCTCCAGCACGACTGGTTCGGCCTGATCGTGCTGCACCTGCGCGAGGCCCTGCTGCCGGTCCTGGGCGGCCTGCTGCTGGCCCTGCCGCTGGCCCAGCTCTGCGTAAGGCTGCGCTGGCTGTACCCGCCGGTGCTGTGGGTGACGACGGTCCTGTACGCCATCCCCTCGCTGGCCTTCTTCGTGGTCCTCATCGACTACACCGGCCAGACCGAACTGACGGTGATGATCCCGCTCACCGTCTACACCCTGGTGGTCCTGGTCCCGGCGATCGTCGACGGCGTCCGTTCGGTGCCGCAGGAGACCCTCGCCGCCGCGACCGCGATGGGCTTCGGACCCGTACGCCGTTACGTCCAGGTCCAGTTGCCGATCGCGACGCCCGCGATCATCGCCGGGCTGCGGGTGGCGACGGTGTCGAGCATCAGCCTCGTCAGCGTCGGCATGCTGATCGGCAACCAGGGCGCCCTCGGTAACCTCCTGCACGACGCGCAGATCTACAACCGGCCCGAACTCGCCTGGAACTCCGTGCTCACCACGGCCGTCCTCGCCGTCCTGGTCGACGCGCTGCTGGTCGGCGTACGGGTCCTGCTCACCCCCTGGATGCCCAGTGGGTCGGGCACCACGCGCACCCGGAAGGAGGCCGCGGCCCGGTGAACGTCCTCAACTTCGTCAACTCCTTCTTCAGCGACGGCTCCCACTGGCACGGCTACGACGGCATCCCCACCCGGCTCCTCGAACACCTCCAGTACTCCCTGGAGGCGCTCGCCCTCGCCGCCCTGATCGGACTGCCGATCGGCCTGGTCACCGGCCACTACGGCAAGGGTGGCAACGCCCTCTCCCTGATCGCCACCGCGGCCCGGGCGCTGCCCACCTTCGGCCTGCTGGTGCTCATCGTCATCATCGAGGGGTTCGGTCTGCTCCCCGTGATGATCCCGCTGGTCGTCCTCGCGGTCCCGCCGATCCTGGTGACCACCTACGAGGCGGTGCGCTCCGTGGACCCGTCCCCCGTGGACGCGGCACGGGGCATCGGCATGGCGGAGCCGCGGATCCTGCTCCAGGTGGAACTCCCCGTCGCGCTGCCGATCATCCTCGGCGGACTGCGCTCGGCGGCCATCCAGATCGTCTCCACGGCCACCATCGCCGCGTACGTCGGTCTCGGCGGCCTCGGCCGCTACATCGTCGACGGCCTCTACCAGCACGACTACGAGAAGGTCGTGGGCGGCGCCACCCTGGTGGCCGGCCTGGCCCTCGCGACCCTCGGCCTCTTCTGGGCACTGGGCCGCGCGGCGGTGTCGCCGGGGGTACGGCGCGCGGGCTGAGCAGGTGAGAAAACGGCCCCCGGGAGATGTCCCGGGGGCCGTCACGTGTCAGTGGTCAGCGGCGCTCACCCCTCCGTACGCGCCAACGCCTGCTCCAGCACCACCAGCAGAGCGTCCCGTACCGAGCCGCGTTCGCGGGCGTCGAAGACCAGGACCGGGACCCCCTCGGAGACGTCCAGGGCCCAGCGGACCTCGTCCAGCGTGTGCGCGACCTGGCCGTCGAAGGCGTTCACGGCGACGGCGAACGGGATCTGCTTGTGCTCGAAGTAGTCCACGGCGGCATAGCAGTCGTCGAGGCGGCGGGTGTCGACGATGACCAGCCCGCCGACCGCGCCCTCCACGATGTCGTCCCACATGAAGCCGAAGCGCTCCTGCCCGGGCGTGCCGAACAGGTACAGCTTCAGCGTCGGGTCGATGGTGATGCAGCCGAAGTCCATCGCCACGGTCGTGGTGGTCTTGCGCGGGGTGTGGCTGAGGTCGTCCACCCCCGCCGCGACCTCGGTGATGGCCGCTTCGGTGGTCAGCGGCTCGATCTCGGAGATCGAGCCGACGGCGGTGGTCTTGCCCACGCCGAAGCCGCCCGCGATCACCAGCTTCACCGGCAGCGGCGGCCGTACGGCGGCCTGGCCGGCGGCGGACCGGACGAGCGGTTCAGTCGGAGTCACGGAGTACCCCCCGGGAGTCGGGGATGGCCCTGAGGCCATCGATAACCCTGCGCAGGACGGATGCGTCATGGGTGACGCCGGAGTCGGGCACGTGCACCGAGAGCTGCCCCGCCACCCGCAGATCCTCGGCGAGGACCCGCACCACGTTCAGGTGCAGCCGCAGCCGGGCGGCGATCTCCGCGATGGACTGCGGCTGCCGGCAGGCGGCAACGATGTCGTGCTGTTCGAAGGAGAGCCGGTGGAGTGCGTCGAGCCCCTCGGCGGTGGCGACCAGCTGGGTCTCGACGGGCATGGTCCGGCTGGACGTGGTCTCGCCCGCGCCCGCGACCCGGCCGGCGGTCACCAGGAAGGGCCGTACGGCGCTCGCGGGGCCGACGGGGACGCCCTCGTCCCCTCCGGCGCCGCGCGGAATGCGGCCGTCCGCCATCGGTGCTCGCTTCCTCTGCGGTGGCTCGCGGTCAGCGCGTCCTGGTGACGCCGACGCTGTTCTTCAGCTCCAGGACGAGCTGCGGGCTCAGGGCCGCGCCGGCGCGGTTGGCGAACACCGTCATCTCGTAGGCGATGTTGCCCAGCTTGGCCTCCTTGTCGGTGACCACGCCGAGGACGGCGCCGCTGCCGATCGCGGAGACCAGGACGTGGCCGCCCTCGAGATCGATGATGACCTTGTTGAGGCCGCCCAGGCCGTAGTTGCCGGAAGCGCCCGCGGCCAGGCTGGTGATGCCGGAGACGATCGCCGCCAGCCGCTCGGAGTCGGCGTGCTCGCGCAGCTCCGACACGGCGATGAGCAGCCCGTCGGAGGACACCGCGATGGCGTCCACGACGCCCGCGGTCTCGGTGGCGAAACGGTTGAGCAGCCAGGTGAAGTCGGCTGCTGCGGCCCGCAGATCGGTCGGCGTGGCGGCTCCGGTGGGAGTGTCACCTGTCGACGTGCTCACTGCTCGGCTCCTTCCGGAAGGTGGTTCTGGTGGTGCGGTGGGTTCCGGTGGTCGTCCGGGACCCGTCGGTCGTGCGGGTGGTACGTGTCACCGGGGCGCGGGTGTTCACCCGTGTCGCCGCCGGAGTCGCGGTGGGCGCGTTCCACGGCCGCCTCGAACTCCTCCAGCGCGCTGCGCACGGCGTCCGCGTCGGCGGGCCGCGCGGGCTGCCGCGCCGCCAGTTGGGTGGAGGCGTCCGCGGTCGTCCGCAGGGTGGCGCCCCGCACCCGCCGCCGCAGGGGACGGGAGCCGTCGGCGGGGGCCGAGTGCTCCGTCGGACGGGCGGGGGAGCGCTCGGTGAGAGCGGGTTCGGGCGTACGGGTGTGGGCCGCGGGGGCGGGCGTACGGCCGCCGGGCGCCGCCGGGCCGCCGGTCGACGGGGCAGCCGTGACGGCGTCGCGCGCCGGGGCCGCCGCCGTACCGGCGTCGTGACGGCGCTCGGCCGCGGTGGCCTCCGAGCGGCGCTCGGCCGCGGTGGCCTCCGACGGGGTGGCGCCGCGGCGGGGAAGGGCGGGGGCCGCCGTACGGTCGTGCGTGCCCGCCTCGGGCGTACGGCCGTGAACTCCCGTGTCCGTGCCGCTCGGGTCCGTCGCGGTGTCCGTCTCCGCGCCGCCCGTCACGGGCGTCGGGTCCGGCTCCGCCCACGACGGCTGTTCGCGGCGCGGGACCCGGCGGGGGAGGGAGGTCGCCTCGTCGCCGACGGGTGAGGTCATGGCCGGCAGCGAGGACGCGGGGGACGGACCGGCGGCGGGGGCCGACGGGGCGGGCAGGGGCTGCGCGGCGGTGGCCGTGGACGGCATCCCGACGCCGCTGAGGGTCAGCAGCAGCGTGGAGGGGATGCGGATCTCGGCCGTCACACCGCCGCCGGGCGTGCGGGAGAGGGTGACGTCGACGTCCCAGCGGCGGGCCAGCGCGCCGACCACGAACAGACCGAGCACCTTCGTCGGCACCAGGTCGAGGCGTTCGCGGCGCACCAGACGGGCGTTCTCCTCGGCGAGGCGCTCCGCGCTCATGCCCAGGCCGTGGTCGGAGACGGTGATCGACGCGCCGTCCTGGTCGGCGCCGACCCGCACCTCGACGGGGCTGCCCTCGGGCGAGAACGCCACGGCGTTCTCCAGGAGTTCGGCGATCATCAGCGTCAGGTCGCCGATGATGTCGGGCTCCACCATGGTCTCGGTGCCGGCGTACAGCTGAACCCGCTGGTAGCCCTCGATCTGGCCGAGCGCCGCGCGGACGACGTTGGTGAGTTCCGTCGGTCCGGAGTCGAGCACGGTCTCGCGGATGCCGGCCAGCAGCATCAGACTGTCGGCGTTGCGGCGCAGACGGACCGCGATGTGGTCGATGGAGTAGAGCCGTTCCAGCAGCGCCGGGTCGGTCTCGCCGCGCTCCACCGCGTCGATCAGCGCGAGCTGGCGGGTCGTCAGGTTGGAGACGCGGCGGCCGACGTTGCCGAACATCTCGGCGACGTTGCGTCGGCTGAGCACCTGGCGCTCCAGCAGCGCCGCCGCGGTCGTCTGCACGTTGTTGAAGGCCTCGGCCAGCTCACCGATCTCGTCGTCGGCGGTGACCGGCAGCTCGCGCAGCCGCGGTGAGCCGGTCTCCTCGGCGTCGTCGTCGGCGACCCGGGCGAGCTCGCGCCCGGCGACGTCGGCGACCTCCTGCGCGGCACCGGTGAGCGCCAGCACCGGCCGCACCACGGAGCGCCGTACGAGGATGGAGAAGGCGATCCACAGCGCGAAGCAGACCAGCGCGAGGTTGAGCAGCAGACCGGCCCGCCACTGGGCGCTGACGGAGGCGTCGTCGGCACGGTCGGCGATCTGGTCGATCAGCGAGGTGGTGATCTTCAGCCGGGTCTTGGACTGCGCGCTGTACGCGGGGTACGAGTCGAGGGCCGCCCGGAACGCCCTGCGGATCTCCGCCTTGGAGTCGACCTGCAACGCGCTGGGGTCGACGGCGAGTTCGGCGAAGTGCTGGCTGATGGAGGCCTGCGAGGAGTTGTGCTCGATGCCGCCGAGCTCGTCGGCCTGCGCGTCCGAGGCGAACCGGCCGAAGCGCTGGGCCTGGTAGGTGTACAGCTCGAAGGAGCCGACCGCGCCGGTGTACTCGATGAGCGCGTTGCTGTCGCCGGTGCGCGCGGAGAACACGCCGGTCTCGTAGGCGCCGTGGGCGGCGTCGGCGCGCAGCAGCGAGTCGAGCAGGTTGCCGGTGAAGGTGCTGGCCAGGTTGGAGTCGCGGTCCAGGCCCAGCCCGTCGATGACGGCGTCCGCGGCGCCGGAGTACGCCGGGTCGATGTTGTCGGCGGGCAGATAGCCCTGCTCGATGGTGGTCCGCAGACCCGCCAGGCCCTCGATCTCGCGCAGCGCCTGTGCCTCGCTGTCCGGCAGCCGGTCGCCGAAGCTGTCGACCACCTTGCGCACCTGGGCGTCCACGGCGAGCTGGGCCTGCCGGTAGGGGTCCGTGCTGGGTGTGCCGCCGTCGAAGGCCGCCTGGTGGCGCACCGAGAGCAGGATCGCCTGCTGGTGCTCGTCCTGGAGTTCGGCGACGAGCCGGGCCACCTGGGTGCTGTCGCGCACCAGCTGGGCGGCGTCCTCGGCGCGGTTGGACTCCTGCACCAGCTCGACGAAGAGGTACGTCAGCATCAGGGCGATGACCCCGAGCGGGATGCCGACGAGCAGGTTCAGCTTGCGCTGGAAGGGCCACCGGTCGGCGAATCCCCGCACACCCCGGCGCACGGACGACGGTGCCGAAGATGCCGACCGGGCGGGCGCGTCCACTTGATTCGTGGACACCAGGCCTCCTTCGAAGGGGTGTTGCGGGCGTGCCGATGCACGCGTGTGGCCGAATGTGAACGAAACGGCACTCCGGTGGCCCCCGCACACCGCCGTGGCCGACGCCGACTCGGGCGACGATATCGCTTCTCTGATCGATCGAGCACGTTGCCCTACGTCAAGAATCCATTACGAAGCGCCCCCGAAAACGCCAGGCGGCGCTCCCAAACAACACACAAGTGACCATGAATCGCAGCCAATCGGTAACCGGACCGCTCTTGACTGACCGAGAAGCGGGTGGATTGGATCAGGCCAGGCTTCACTCTCGTCAGTTCCTCATCGCCCCCCAGAGCTCGGAACGGAACCGTGACTTCCAACGCCCACAGCAGCAGGACCAGGTCCCTCAGGAACACCGGCGCGGCGGCCGTCGCGCTCGCCGCGACGACGGCCCTGCTGGCGGGATGCTCTTCCTCCGACGACAAGAGCGACCCGCTCGCCGGTGACAAGGCGGACGGCGGAACCGTCGTCGTCGGCTCCAACAACTTCGCCGAGAGCATCCTGATCGCCGACATCTACGGCGAGGCGCTCAAGGCCAAGGGCATCAAGGTGTCCTACAAGCCCAACATCGGCAGCCGCGAGACCACCTACGGTCTGCTCAAGAACGGTTCCATCACCGTTCTCCCCGAGTACAACGGCTCGCTGCTGGCCTACCTCGACGCGAAGGCCGAGCAGAAGTCCCTCGCGACCGTGAACGCCGCCGTGAAGGCCAAGCTCGACTCGAAGCTGACGCTGCTGGAGTCCTCCCCCGCCGAGGACAAGGACTCCGTCACGCTCAACAAGGAGACCGCCGACAAGTACAAGCTCACCTCCGAGTCCACCCTCGCCGACCTCAAGGACGTCGCGCCCGACCTGGTCCTCGGCGGCTCGCCCGAGTTCCAGACCCGGCAGCAGGGCATGGTGGGCCTGGAGTCGGTGTACGGCCTGAAGTTCAAGTCCTTCAAGGCGCTCGACGCCGGCGGTCCGCTGACCCAGGCCGCCCTGAAGAAGAACACCGTGCAGGCCGCGGACATCTTCACCACCGACCCGACCATCACCAAGGAGGGGTTCGTCGTCCTGCAGGACCCGGAGAACCTCTTCGGCTTCGCGAACGTGACGCCCCTGGTCTACAAGAGCGGGCTCTCGGACGAGGGCGTCGCCGCGCTCAACGCCGTCTCCGCCAAGCTCGACACCAAGACCCTGCTGGACCTGGACTCCCAGGTGCAGCTGGAGAGCAAGGACCCGCTGGACGTCGCCAAGGCCTGGCTGAAGTCGGCGGGCCTGGACTGACCTTCCCCGTTGGACCGCACCACTGACGGACCCGCCCGGGTGTCCCCGCAGCAGCGGGACTCCCGGGTCGTCCTGACCGGCACCACCCTCACCGTCGACGAGCTGATCGCGCTCGCCGACGGTGAGGCCGTGCCCGCCGTGGCCCCCGAGGCCCGCGAACGGGCCGTACGTTCCTGGCAGACCGCCGAGCGCCTCGCCGCCGCCGGGCGGCTCTACGGCCGCGGCACCGGCGTCGGCGCCCACCGCTCGGTGCCCGTCGACGAGGGCGACGAGACCGCGCACAGCCTGCGGTTGCTGCGCAGCCACGCGGGTGGCGCGGGCGCGCTGCTGCCCGCCCGCCAGGTCCGGGCGATGCTCGCCGTGCGCGCCAACCAGCTCCTGGCCGGCGGCTCCGGCATCCAGCCCGCCTTCGTCGACGCCCTCACCGAGGCCCTGCGCCTGGGTGTCCACCCGGCGGTCAACGAGTACGGCGGCATCGGCACCGGCGACCTCACCGCCCTGGCCCAGACGGGCCTCACCCTGATCGGCGAACGGCCCTGGGTGAGCGGCGAGTTGCCCGACCGCGCGGAAGGGGCGATCGACGCCCCGGCGTACGGCGCGACGGACGGCGGCGACCTCTTCGACTCGGCCGGCCGGGCCTGGCGGATCGCCGACCGCGACGGTCCGGAGAAGAGCGCGGGCACCGACGGGGGAATGGTCGGCTGGCCGAACACCTCCTGGCGCGACGACCGCCCGGACCCCACACCACCCACGACAGCACAGCCCACGACAGCACCGCCCACCCCGGCGGCGCTCACCGAGCCTGCCGGGCCCACTGCGCCTGCCGGGCTGACCGGACCTGCCGCGCCCACTGCACCCGCATCAGGTGCCGCGCCGGCCGGGTCCGCCGCGCCCACGGCGTCCACCGCGCTCACCGCCTCTGCCGGGCTGACCGGCTCCGCCGCGCCCACGGCGCCCGCCGCGCTCACCGCCTCTGCCGGGCCGACCGGGTCCGCCGCGCCCACGGCGCCCGCCGCCCTCACCGCCTCTGCCGGGGTGACCGGGTCCGCCGTGCCTACGGCGTCCACCGCGCTCACCGCCTCTGCCGCGCCGACCGGGTCCGCCGTGCCCACGGCGCCCGCCGCGCTGACCGAGTCCACCGCCGCCGGTCCTCCGGCCGTGCCCGCCTCGTGGGCCCTGCATACGGTGGCGGCACAGCCCGGTGTCCCGCCGGCGTCCGCTGTCCCGGCAGGGCCCGGCTTCCTGCCCGCGCCCGTCACCCTGCGGGCCGGGGACGCGCTCGCCCTGCTCAGCAGCAACGCGCTCGCGCTCGGGCAGGCGGCGCTGGCCCAGCACGGGCTGGACGTGCTGCTGCGGGCCACGCACGCCGTCGCCGCGCTGTCGCTGGCCGCGGTGTCCGGGTCGGCGGAGGCCTACGCGGCTCCCGTGCACGCGCTGCGGCCCTATCCCGGCGCGGCGCGGGCCGCCGGGGAGGTGCGGCGGCTGCTCGGGATCGACGACCGGGCGTCCGGGGCCCCCGGCCGGCGCATCCAGGACCCGTTCGGGTTCCGGGCCTTCCCGCAGGCGCACGGCTGCGCCCTGGACGCCTCCGAACGGCTGCGCACGGTCGTGGAGGTGGAGGTCAACTGCCCCTCCGAGAACCCCCTCGTGACGCCCGACGGCACCGCCGCGTACCACCACGGCGGCTTCTTCGCCGCGCCCCTCGGCCTCGCCCTGGACGCGGCCTGCCTCGCCCTGCTGCAGACCGCCCAGCTCTCCGTGGCCCGGCTGGCCGCGCTCGGCGACCCGGCCCTCACCGGCCTGCCCGGCTTCCTCGCCGCCGGACCCGCGAGCAGCTCGGGCACGATGATCCTGGAGTACACCGCCAACTCCGCGCTCGCGGAGCTGCGTTCGTGCACCGCGCCGGCCTCCGCCGGGCACGCCGTCCTCTCGCGCGGCCTGGAGGAGGCCGCCAGCTTCGCCGGCCAGGCGGCCCGCCAGGCCCTCCGGGCCACGGACGCCTACGTCACCGTACTCGCCTGCGAACTCGTGAGCGCCGTACGGGCGTTGCGCCTGCGGCCGGTGCCGCCGCAGGTGACCGCCTTCACCGTGGCGACGGCCGCCCTGCCCCTCGGCACGGACGACCGCCCCCTGACCGGAGACCTCACGGCGGCGGCCGAACTGCTGCCGCGGCTCGCCGAGTTGTGACCCGTACGGCCCGGGCGACCGGTCAGTAGCCCACGTAGAACGTGGCGTCCTGCTGGTCGGTCGACGTCGATATCGGGTCGATGCGCAGGACGTAGTTCGAGTGCCGGATGTAGCGGGTCGGGTTGTTGTACGAGCGGAACGACGACCAGCCCGAGTCCGCGAGGCCCGCCGTACGGTAGAAGGTCGCGTCCCCCGCGAACGTCGACGTGCCGTCGTTGACGTCCAGTTGGAGCTGGTAGTTGTAGTGCCGCAGATAGCGGGTCGGGTAGTTCACCGAACGGAAGGAGACGCCCGAGCTGTCCGCGAGGCCGGGCACGATCGTCCACAGCGAGTCCTTGTACGGCTCGACCGGGTACTCGTCGATGCGGCCGACGTAGTTGGAGTGGCGGACGTAACGGGCCGGGTAGTTGTAGGACTTCAGCCGGTTCCAGGCGGGGGCGCCCCAGTAGGAGACCAGGTTGTTGTACTGGGCGGTGGTGATCGTCGCGATGCCGCAGTGCTTGGAGTTGACCGGCTGGGTGTAGGTCTTCTGGTCCAGCGCGGTCCAGGTGCCGGCCGCGAGGTCGGTGGACTGCCAGGCGTAGAACACGCCGTTCGGTGTGTAGGTGTCTCCCCAGAGCCACCAGGTGCCGGACGTCAGGGACTTGACGAGGGTGGGAGCCTCGGTGCCGCCGTGCGCGACGCCCGTGGAGAACTCCGTGAAGCTCCCCGGGTTCAGGGTGGTGGACCGGGCGCCCACCAGCGTCTGGTTCTTCTTGAAGTACAGGTAGTTGTAGCCGTTCACGCCGACCGCCATGTCGCCGTCGATCACGTCGTAGCCGGGGTCGAAGAAGACCTGGGGCGCCGAGGCGGTGACGAAGTCGGTGGTGTAGTTCACCATGATCACGTTGTGGCCGCTGTCGTTGACGGCGGAGTAGATCAGCGCGTACTGGCCCCGGCCGGCGTCCCAGAACGCCTCCGGCGCCCAGCTGTGGGTGTTCATGTCGTGCAGCTTCAGCCGGTGGTAGCCGGTGAAGGTGCGCAGGTCGGTGGAGTTCCAGACGTGGACGTACTGGCTGACGTAGCTCCAGTCGGTGCCCTTGAGGTCGGTGGCGAGCACCACGAAGGTGCCGTCCTGCTTGCGCAGGATGAACGGGTCCCGCAGCCCCAGCGCGCCCTCGGTGGGGGTGACCACCGGGTTGTTCTGGTTCAGCGGCGTCCAGCGCAGCCCGTCCGTGCTGACGGCCAGGTGCAGGCCGTAGTCGGTGCCGTCGCCGAGGTTGGTCGACTCGGTGAAGTAGCCCATCACATACGCCGAGTCGGCCGCGTGGGCCGCCGGGGTGCCGAGGGTCAGGGCGACGGGGACGGAGGCCGCCGCGCCGAGGAAGAGGCGGCGGGAGGGGTTGGGGGTCATGTGCTCTCCACGGGGGTGCGAGTGCCCAATGGCCGATATATCGAACGGAGTTCGATGAGCCGATCAGAAAGTAGGGGCGCAAGAGGAACGGGTCAATCACTGCGACAGGAAAAACTCCGGCGATCTCCTGGGACCGGCACGGCTAGTGTCGGCGGACGTGAACAGAAGACGGCGCAGGAAGCTGACGCAGCGCCTTGTCGGGGCGGCCACTTGTGACGAGGCCGAGGAGGTCGACCGGCTGCTGCGGGCCGGAGCCGACCCGGCCGCCGCCGACGCCGACGGGACGACTCCGCTGTACGCGGCCTGTGTTCAGGGCTCCGCCGACATCGCCCGCAGTCTGCTCGCGGCCGGCGCCCCGCCCGACGCCGAGAGCGCGGGCCCCGGAGCGGAAGGAACTCCCCTGTGCGCGGCGGCCTGTTGGGGCCACACCGAGACCGTCCGCGTCCTCCTCGCCCACGGCGCCGACCCCGGCCTCCGGGAGGACCACGGCACCGGCTGGACACCCCTGCGGTGGGCGGAGGCGGGACCGCACCCGCAGACGGCCGCCGTGCTGCGCGCCGCGGGCACCCGCCCGGCGGTCAGCGGGCCGGGCTCGACCCCAGGGTGACATCGGCGATCAGCCGGTCGATCAGGGCGATCAGCACGTCCCGGCACGACTCCCGCTCCCGTGCGTCGCACAGCAGCACCGGGACGTCCGCCGGCAGCGCCAGCGACTCCCTGATCTCCTCCGCCGGATAGGGATGCTGCCCGTGAAAGCCGTTGACCGCGACGACGAAGGGGATGTGCCGGCGTTCGAAGAAGTCGATCGCCGCGAAACTGGACTCCGGCCTGCGCACGTCGACCAGCACCACCGCGCCCAGGGCGCCGACCGCCAGGTCGTTCCACATGAACCAGAACCGCTGCTGACCGGGGGTGCCGAAGAGATACAGCACCAGGTCGTCCGAGATGGTGATCCGGCCGAAGTCGAGGGCCACGGTGGTGGACCGTTTCTCCTCGATGCCCTTCAGGTCGTCGACCTCCAGCCCGGCGACCGTCAGCGGCTCCTCCGTGCGCAGCGGCGCGATCTCGCTGACCGCCCCGACCATGGTGGTCTTGCCGACGCCGAAGCCGCCGGCGATGAGGATCTTCACCGTGTCGGGCGCCGTGACCCGCGCGGCGGTGGGCTCAGATCCGGCCAAGGCCGTCCCTCACTTTCTGCAGCAGGTCCAGATCCCCGGCGCCGGAGACCGAACGGGGCGGCCGGGCCGTGATCAGGCCCGCCTCCAGCAGATCGCAGAGCATGATGACGACCACGCTCACGGGCAGGTCCAGATGGGCCGCCAGCTCCGCCACGGCCACCGGCCGGGCGCTCAGCCGCAGGATCCGGGTGTGCTCCGGCTGCGGCCGCGCGGCCCGCTCGGGCGGCGGGTCCACCGCCGTCACCGTCGTGATGAGCGTGAAGTCGGCGCGGCTGGGCCGGGTCCGCCCACCGGTGAGGGTGAACGGTCTGACCAGCCGGCCCGCTTCGTCGCCTGGGCTCACCTCACCCGCCGTTGCCGCGGACGGCCGGACCGATACCGGTCCGCGGCGCCGCGCTCAGGTGCTCGCCGATCTTTTTCACCAGCATGTTCATCTGGTACGCGACCACGCCGACGTCCGCGTGCGAGCCGGCCAGCACCACGAGATGGGCCCCGGGGCCCGCCGAGGTGAGGATCAGGTAGCTGTTGGCCATCTCGATGAGCGCCTGGCGCACCGGGCCGCCGCGGAAGTCCATGCTGACGCCCTTGCTGAGGCTCATCAGCCCGGACGCCGTCGCCGCCAGCCGCTCGGCGTCCTCCCGCAGGAACCCGGTGGACTTGCTGACCACCAGCCCGTCCTCGGAGAGCACGACGGCCTGGTTCACATCGGCCACCCGGTCCACCAGTCCGGTGAGCAACTGGTCGAGCTGGGTGTTCGTGGCGGGGATGGAGTGTGTCATCGCGGTGTCCTTCATGAGCGGTCGGCGGGCGGGGTCGGGGTCTGGGGGGCGCCTGCGGAGGTGACCGCCGGGCCGGGGGCCTGCGCGGCGTCCGCCGTCTCCGCCGGACCGGAGAGCGGTTCGTCGGCGTCGGCGTCGTCGCGTGCCTGCAGCGTGCCGCGCTGGAAACCGGCGAGGGAAGAGGCCGCGCGCTCCGCGGTGAAGTCGTCGGGGAAGCCGTCCTCCTCGCAGGGCGGCGCTTCCTCGCGCAGTTCGGCGGCGAGGCTGGTCTGCGGGATCCGGCGGGGCAGCGGGGTGAGCCCGCCGGGGCGGGGCCGGGCGTCGGCCGACGAGGGCGACGGACGGGCCCTTCCGGATTCGGCGTCCGCCGGGGAGGGGGCGGGTCTGGTCGGGTCGGGTTCGGCGTTCGCCGAGGAAGAGCGGGCCCCGTCGGGTTCGGCGTTTGCGAAGGAAGGGCGGGGCGGGTCTTCGGCGTCGGCCGGGGACGACGAGGTGCGCAGTGCGTCCCTCGCCCCGCTCGCCGGAGCGGACGCGTCGCGTATCGCGGCGGCCTTGTCGCGTCTCGGCAGCGGGGCGGTCCGCTCGCCGCCGGGCCTGCTGTGCTCGGGGTCCGGTCCGGCCGCGGCCTGCGCGGCAGGGGACGCCTCGCCCTCCGGGCCGGCGGGCTCCGACGCCGTACCGGACGGTTCCGGGGCCTCGTCGGGCAGTTCCCGCAGCGCTTTCGACAGTCTTCGTATGGTGTCGGACGGCGCGGCCTCCAGCGCGGGCACGGTCCGTGCGGGCGAAGCGAGGAGTGCCTCCGGGGTGTCGGCGCCGGGGGCCTCGCGGACCACGACGTCGTGCGGGACCAGCACGATCGCCGTGGTTCCGCCGTACGGCGAGGAGCGCAGCGTCACGGCGATGCCGTGCCGGGTGGCCAGCCGGGCGATCACGAACATGCCCAGCCGCAGGTCGTCGGCGAGCGCCACCACGTCGAACTGCGGGGGCACCGCCAGCTGCGCGTTGAAGGAGGCGTAGTCCTCCTCGGACAGGCCGAGGCCGCGGTCCTCCACCTCGATCGCCAGGCCTCTGGCCACCATCGCCGCCCGCACCCCGACCGGACTCGGCGCCGGGGAGTAAGAGGTCGCGTTGTCGATCAGCTCGGCCAGCAGATGGATCAGGTCGGCCACGGCGGGCGGGGCGACGTACACCTCCTCCTCGGTGTGCACCTCCACCCGCTGGTACTCGGCGACCTCCCCGACCGCGCTGCGCAGGATGTCGATCAGCGCCACCGGCTCCGACCAGCTGCGACCGGGCCGGCCGCCGCTGATGATGACGAGGTTCTCCTCGTAGCGGCGCAACTGGCTCGCCGTGGAGTCCAGTTCGTACAGCCCCTTGAGGACCTCCGGGTCCTGGTGGGCGCGCTCCAGCGCGTCGAGCTTGCTGAGCTGGAGGTTGACCAGGTTCTGGCTCTGCCGGGCGATGCCCAGGATGACCTTCTGGAAGCCTCGCCGGGTGTCGGCGAGTTCGACCGCGGTGTGCACGGCGGTGCGCTGCGCCGTGTTGAAGGCCTTGGCCACCTGGCCGAGTTCGTCGCCGCCGTAGTCCAGCGGCGGAGTCGCCGAGTCCACATCGACAGTCTCTCCCCGGTCCAGCCGCGCAACCACATCCGGGAGCCGTTCCTGTGCCAGGCTCAGCGTGGCCATCCGCAGCCCGCGCAGCCGGCGGGACAGTGAGCGGGTGATCCGCCAGGACATCACGATGCACAGCAGCAGGGCGACGAGGCCGCCGGCGCTCAGCGAACCTGCCTTGATCAGCAGCCCGCGCGCGTCCTCGGCACTGCGCTGCAGCAGCGCCGTGGTCTGCTGCCGGATGAGCGCCGAGTACTCGTCGGAGACCTCGATGAGCGCGGCACGCCACTGCTTCTGCACGTCCGGCAGGACGACGGAACCGTCCTTGTTCATGTTCGCGCGGGCCGCGAGCACCTTGTCCTCGACGGACTCCAGGAGCTGCCACTGGTAGCTCGTCAGGATCTTCTCGGTCTGCTCCTTCGCGGTGCCGGTGAGCGAGGGCATGATCTGGTCCTGCACCAGCCAGCGGCGGGTGTTGACCAGTTGCGCGAACTCCGCCCACGTCTTCTGGTCCATCCGCCGGTGCGGCCCGGCCAGGGTGAGCTGCAGGTCCTCCTCGGAGACAATTTCCGCCGCGTGTTCCAGGGCGACGAGCGGTCCGGCCTGCGAGGTGAGGTCGCCGTCGTCGACCTGGGACAGCTCCTGGAAGGCGTGGATCTGGTCGTCGATGATCGAGGTGTACTGGTCCAGCGCCTGGGCGGCGGTGATGTCGGTGGGATCGTCCACCTGGCCCCGGTAGTACTCCAGGCTGCTCACCGAGGCGACGACCGAGTACAGCCGGTCCTTGACGCGGGCGGGTGCCTGCTGGATCTCCTCGGACTGGCCCACCAGCTCGGCGACCGCCGCGTCCGTCTTCCTGCGCGCCGTATCCAGGGCGGCGCGGGAGCCGTCGGGCTTCGAGGCCAGCCACACGGCCGACAGACTGCGCTCCTGCTGCAGCGCGAGCGTCGCCTCGGTACCCATGGCACCGGTCGACCGGCTCAGTTCGGTCTGGGTGCGCAGCCGCAACCCCTCCGAGAACATCTGGATCGTGGTCACACCCCACATGGCGGCGAGGGTGACGCTGGGCACCAGGGCCAGGAGGATCAGGGAGAGACGTATGGAGCCGAGACGGCGGCGCCGGGCACCTGTCCGTGGAGACATAGTCGTCCTAGGGCGATCAGCAGGGGAGCGGGAGGCGGAAGAGAGCGGGGATCGGCGGGAACTGCCGGGTCAGCGCGTTCCGTTGGAGGCGAACCGCGCGACGTCGGCGACATTGGTCTTCGTGACGAAGGCCGGGCCCGTCAGGACGGGGGCCACACCGCCTCCGCTGATGTTGCCGTTCGTCCGGTACAGCCAGAGCGCGTCCACGGCCAGGTAGCCCTGGAGATACGGCTGCTGGTCCACCGCGAACTGCACACTGCCGTCCCGGACGGCCCCGACCAGGTCCTTGTTGAGGTCGAAGGTGGCGACCTTCGCCCTGCTGCCCGCGTCCTTCACCGCCTGCACCGAGGCGAGCGCGAACTGCGCGCCGTTGGCGATGACCTCGTCGATGTCCGGCTCCTGCTGGAGGCGGGTCTTCACCCCGGCGGTCACCGCGTCCATGTCGGTCCCGTCGACGTAGAGGATCTCGGTCTCGCCGGAGAACGTCTTCTTCACCCCCGCGCAGCGCGCCTCCACGGCGATGTTGCCGCGCTCGTGGATGACGCACAGGGCGTGCTTCGCGCCGAGGCCGTCGAGTTTGGCGCCGACGGCGCGGCCCGCGACGCTCTCGTCCTGGCCGAAGTACTCCAGGAGGCCCACGGACTGCCAGGCGTCGATACCGGAGTTGAGGCCGACCACGGGTATGCCGGCCGTCTTCGCGGAAGCCACCGGGCTCTTCATCGCCTGTGGTTTGGCCAGGGTCACCGCGATGCCGTCGACCCGGTCGCGGATCGCGTCCCGCACCAGCTCGGCCTGTCCGGCGGCGTCGGCGTCGCTCGCGTAGGTGAGATCGACGTCGTCCTTGGCGGCCGCCGCCTCGGCGCCCTTGCGCACCAGCTCCCAGAAGGCGTCTCCCTTGGCGCCGTGGGTGACCAGCGCGATCTTGAGCCGGTCGCCCGAGCCGCCCGCCCCGTCCTCGTCGGAGCCGGACGACCCGCTGCCGGAGCAGCCGGCGAGGAGGAGGCAGCAGGCGGCCGCCAGGACGGTCAGGCGTACGGATCCGGGTGATCCGGAGGATCTCCGGGACGGGTGAGCGGGGAGGGGACTGTTCATGGGGGGCTGCACCTCGCTGTGCGGCAGAGCAAGAGGACGGGGCGAGCGCCGCCGGAGCGACGGGGTGTGCACCGGCGAGAGGCTGTCGCTGGCTCGGAGCCAACCGTGTGTGACCGCCGGTAGTCAAGTAAACAACCACCAGGGGTGAGGTGCTGCTGCCGCATTGTGATGTGGACGGGACCGGAAGGGGCGAAAGGGAGCATAGCCGCAGGTGGATTGAATGATCGTCAAATTTGCGGAGTGTGTTCCGGCCACCGCGCCGGCCCGGCCCGGCCCGGAGGGTGGGAGCACCGGACCGGAACCGGGCGGGTAGCGCGGTCAGGGTCGGTCAGGGTTTGCGCGCCACCGCCCCGTACATCGCGATGTCCTCGTCGCGGACCACCTTGGTGCCGGTGCCGTCGGGGCGCCAGTGGTGCACCTGGACGATGCCGGGGTCGACGAGTTCGAGACCCGTGAAGAACTCCGCCGCCTCCGCGTGGGTGCGCAGCCGCATCGGCATGCCGCGGGCCGCGTACTCCCGGGCCACCCGGCCCACTTCGTCGGGTGCGAAGTCCGCGGTGCCGATGGACATCGCGAGGTAGCTCCCGGGCGGCAGCGGGTCGAGCAGGCGGCGGACGATGCCCACGGCGTCGTGCTCGTCGAGCAGGAAGTGGACGATCGCGATCACGGTGAGCGCGACGGGCCGCCCCAGGTCCAGCGTGGTACGGAACTCGGGCGCGGCCAGGATCCCCGCCGGGTCACGCATGTCGGCCTCCAGATAGGCCGTGCGCCCTTCGTCCGTACTGCCCAGCAGGCCGCGGGAGAGGGTGAGGACGAGCGGGTCGTTGTCGACGTAGACCACCCGGGCGTCGGGAGCCTCGGCCTGGACGATCTCGTGGATGTTGGGGGAGGTGGGGATGCCGCTTCCGATGTCGAGGAACTGGCGTATCCCCGCCTCCCGCGCCAGGTGCCCCACCGCGCGGTTCATGAAGTCGCGGTTGGCCCGCATGTGGACGGGGAGCGCGGGCCACTCCCGGACCATCGCGTCGCCGGCCTCGCGGTCCGCCGGGAAGTGGTCCTCGCCGCCGATGATGTAGTCGTAGATCCGCGCGGAGTGCGCCGTCCCGGTGTCGATGTCTTCGTCGCTCATGCGCCCCAACCTCCCACTGCCGATGGCGAGTTGAACAGGAGTCCGAGACGTCTTCAGGTCGAGGGCGCGGCAGGCCTCGCGCACGGCCCCCTGCTCTCTGTGGCAACGTGGAAACGGTCGGGCGGCCGCAAAGTTCCCGCGTTCTAGACTGAACCGGTTCCGCAGGTCCGAGGAGTCCGAGGAGGTCGACCACCGTGGCGTTCGAGGACCCCTCCGCCGACGTGCTCACCCACGCGGCCGAGACCTTCGGGCTGCTCGCCTCCCCGGCCCGGCTGCACATCGTGTGGGCACTGTCCCAGGGCGAGAGCGATGTCACCGGGCTCGCCGAGCGGGTCGGCGGCGCGCTGCCCGCCGTCAGCCAGCACCTGACCAAGCTGAAGCTGGCCGGCCTCGTCCGCTCCCGCCGCGAGGGCCGCCGTCAGGTCTACTTCGTCGACGACCCCGATGTCGTCGACGTCGTACGGCTCGCCGTGGGCCGCCTGACCGACCGCGTCGGCCGTGTCGCAGGGACCGATCGTCCGGGCGCCGCCCGCCTCCGTGGCCTCTGAGGCGCCCGAGGCCGAGACGGGCGCCGACTCCAGGGCCGGTGCCGAGGCCGAGGCCGACGCGGGCGGGGGCACGGCCCTGCAGGTGCTGCGCCGCCTGGAGAGCGGGCCGCGCGGCCTGACCGACGCCGAGGCCGCCGCCCGGCTCGCCCGGACCGGCGAGAACACGCTTCCCGGCACACGTCCCGCCTCCTGGCCCCGGCTGCTGCTGCGCGGACCGCGCGACCCCTTCACCGCCGTACTCCTCTGTCTCGGTCTCGTCTCCGCCCTCGTCGCCTCCTGGGGCACCGCCATCGTGATCCTCGCCCTCGTCGCGGTCAGCTGTGTGCTGCGCGCGAGCGGTGAGCACCGCGCCGACCGGTCGCTGGCGGGGCTGCGCGACCTGGTCGCGGGCACGGCCACCGTGCTGCGCCGTACGTCCGACGGGGAGCCGACCCGCCCCCGCGAGGTGCCGGTCGCCGAGCTCGTGCCGGGCGATGTGATCCGGCTCGGCCCCGGCGACCTCGTCCCGGCGGACGTACGACTCCTGCGCGCCCGTGGGCTGACCGTGCACCAGGCGGCGCTGACCGGTGAGTCGGCGCCGGTCGCCAAGTCCGCGGGGGACCCGCCGGGCCCCCTTGCCGAGTCCCACCTCTGCTTCCAGGGCAGCGACGTCGCCTCGGGCAGCGCCACCGCGGTGGTGCTCGCCACCGGGGCGCGGACCCGGTTCGCCGCCGGGCTCGGCGGGCCGGTGCGGCGGGAGGCGAGCGCGTTCGACCGGTTCGTGCACGGCATCTCCTGGGTGCTGATCCGTTTCATGCTGATCACCCCGCCGCTCGTGCTCATGGCGAACGCCGCCCTGCGCGGCCGGGGCCTGGAGACCCTGCCCTTCGCCGTCGCGGTGGCCGTCGGCCTCACGCCCGAGATGCTTCCGGTGATCGTCACCACCTGTCTGGCCCGGGGCGCCGCCCTGCTCGCCCGCACCCACGGCGTGATCGTCAGACGGCTGCCCGCCCTGCACGACCTGGGCGCGATCGACGTCCTCTGCGTCGACAAGACCGGCACCCTCACCCAGGACCGCCCGGTCGTCGACCGCTCCCTCGGCCCGGACGGCCAGGACGACCCCGCCCCGCTGCACTGGGCCGCCGTCAACGCCTGGTGGACCCTCCAGCTCGCCGAACTCCCCGCCCCGGACGCCCTCGACGAGGCGCTGCTGGAGGCCGCGGGGACGGATCCCGAGCTGTACGACGGGCTGGACGCCGTCCCCCACGACCCCGTCCGGCGCCTGTCCACCGCCGTGCTCCGCGGCCCCCGGCCCGGCACCCACACCCTGGTCGTCAAGGGCGCCGTGGAGGACGTCCTGGACCGGTGCTCGCTGGAACCCGGGGAGCGGCCACGGCTGGACGCGCTCGCCGCGCGCGAGGCGGACCGCGGGCTGCGGCTGCTGGCGGTCGCCACCGCCGGCGTGCCCGCCCGCACGCGCGCGTGCACGCCGGCCGACGAACGCGGCCTCACCTTCCGCGGCCTGGTCGCCTTCCGCGACGCCCTCGCCCCGGACGCCGCCGAGGCGCTGCGCGCCCTGGCCGCCCGGGGAGTCGCCGTACGAGTCCTCACCGGAGACCACCCGGCAACAGCCACCCACATCTGCCACGCCCTCGGCCTGCCCCCGAACCGAGTGACCACGGGCGCGGACCTCGGCCCGGAGGCAGCCCCGGAACTGGACCGCGCGGCCACGGGCCTCGGCCTCGACGGCTCGGCCGCGGGCGGAGGCCCGTGGCCGGAGGTGCCTCCCGAGCTGGACCGC
>NZ_JBIWGA010000004.1:184888-196493 GCF_044763345.1 Streptomyces sp. NPDC096132 | reverse complement strand
TCGTGGCCACGGGTGCGGACCCCGGTCAGGGGCGCTTGGCCGCGGGTGTGGACCTCGGGCCGGACGTGGACCCTGAGCTGGACCGCGTGGCCACGGGTGCGGACCCCGGTCAGGGGCGCTTGGCCGCGGGTGTGGACCTCGGGCCGGACGTGGACCCTGAGCTGGACCGCGTGGCCACGGGCACGGACGTGGGCCCGGGCCGGAGGGCCGCAGGTGCGGGGCCCGGGTCCGGTTTTGGCGGCGGGGCGGGTTCCGGCCTCACCGTTCACGCCCGTTGTACGCCCGCCGACAAGGCACGTGTCGTGGCCGGGCTGCGGGCGGCCGGGCACACCGTCGGGTTTCTCGGGGACGGTGTCAACGACGCCCCCGCACTACGGGCAGCCGACGTCGGTATCGTGCCGCGTTCCGCCTGTGCCGTGGCCCGGGAGAGCGCCGACGTCGTGCTCGGCGACAAGGACCTCGGCAACGTCGGCCACGCGATCACCGCTGGCCGCCACAGCAGCGCCAACATCGCCTCCTATCTGCGCGTCACCCTCTCCTCCAACCTCGGCAACGTCCTCGCGATGCTCTCCGCGGGCCTGCTGCTGCCGTTCCTGCCGATGCTCCCGGCCCAGGTGCTCGTGCAGAACCTCTGCTTCGACGCCGCCCAGCTCGCCTTCGCCCACGACCGCCCCGGCGCCGCCGCCCTGCGCCGCCCGGCCGGGCTGCGGCCCCGCGCCCTTCTGCGCTTCCTCACCGGCTTCGGCGTGCTCAACGCGGTCGCCGACCTCGCCACCTTCGCCGTCCTCGCACTCGCCCTGCACGGCCCCGACGCCGTCGACGACCGGGCCGTCTTCCACTCCGCCTGGTTCACCGAGAACCTCCTCACCCAGGCGGTGGTGATGGTGCTGCTGCGCACCGGCCGCGGAACCCGGGGCCCCGGCCCCGTCGGCCGGGCCGCCGCCCTCCTCGGCGTCGTCGGCCTGTCGCTGCCGCCGAGCCCGCTCGGCGCCCGGCTCGGCATGACCCCGCTGCCACTGCCGTACTACCTGGTGCTCACCGTCGTCCTCGCCCTGTACGCCCTGTCCCTGCGCTTGCTGGTGCGCCGTCAGCCGTAGGTCAGGTTCGAGCAGGGGTTGTCGTCGGCGGAGCGCGCCCCGTCGGCGACCTCGGTGGGCAGCGCGGTCGGCGTCGCCGACGCGGGCGACGAGGCGGACGCCGCCGTGTCGGCGTACGTCTGCCCCAGTACGACGCTGATGCCGGCCGAGGTGACGGACTCCAGCTCGGCGCCCGGGAACGCCTTGGCGACGGTCTCCGCCCGGCTCTCCTCGCCCGCCCCGTACTCGACGAGGGTGGTGGTGTGGTCCTGGGCGGTCGCCGTCGCCGTACCGGTGACCGTGAAGCCGTCGGCCGTGAGCTGTGCGGCGGCGCGCGCGCCGAGGCCGGTGACGGTGGTGCCGTTGTAGACGGCCACGTCGATGCCCGCGCCGGAGACCGGGGCGGGGGAGGAGGTGCTCGCGGAGGAGGGGGCGGACCCGGTCGTTCTCGCCCCGGTCGTCTTCCCCGCCGTCTTCTTCCCGCTCGCGTTCTTGCCGTCGATCGTGCGGTCGGCCTTCAGCGCGGCCCACAGCTCGTCGGCGTCCGGCTGCACGATCGCGACGCGCGCGCCCTCGTAACGCCAGGGCACCGTCACGAACTTCGTGTTGTGCAGGTCGATGTCCTTCAGCGACATCGCGAAGGAGATCAGCTTGTCGGCGGAGCCGAGGCCCGCGTCGACGGTGAGGGACCTGGTGGCGGCCTCGGCGAGCGGGAGCAGCTTCGTCGGGGTCAGGCCGTTGCTCTTGATCTCCTTCAGCAGGCTTGCCACGAAGGCCTGTTGGCGCTTGATGCGGCCTATGTCGGAACCGTCGCCGATGCCGTGCCGGATACGGACGTAGTCCAGGGCCTTCTTCCCGGAGACGGTCTGCTCGCCCTTCCTGAACAGCAGCGTGCCGCGGGTGGCGCGGTTCGGGCTGAGATCCTTCTCGTAGATGTCGTTCGGCAGGCACACCTTCACCCCGCCCACCACCCGGGTGAGCGAGGCGAAACCCTTGAAGTCGACGACGACCGTGTGGTCGACACGCAGCCCGGTGAGCTTCTCGACCGTGTTCTGGGTGCAGGCCGGGTTGCCCTTGTCGGTCTCGCCGACGGAGAACGCCGCGTTGAACATCGTGTCCGTCTGCGCCCCGGTCCAGCCGCCGCCCGGCAGCTTGCAGGGCGGGATGGTGACCAGGGTGTCGCGGGGGATGGAGACGGCCAGGGCGTGCCGGTGGTCGGCGTAGACGTGCAGCAGGAACGTCGTGTCCGAGCGGCCTATGGCGGTCTTGTCGCCGCCGCCCAGCGCCGCGTTGCCGTCGGTGCGCGCGTCGGAGCCGATGACGAGGACGTTCTCGCCCTTCGAGGAACCGGCCGCGGGACGGTTGTCGGAGAGCCCGCCCGAGTCGAACGTCGTGATGTTGCCGTCCAGCCGCAGATACAGCCAGCCCGCTCCGGCGGCCGCGAGCACCAGCAGGGACAGACAGAGCGACAGCGCGAGACGGACCCGGCGGCCGCGGCGGCGCCGGCGGTCGCGCGCGGCGGCCCGGGCACCGCCGCTGCCGGGCCCGGCGCCGCCCCCTCCACCCCGGTGTCTCGGGGGCGCGGCCCTGCGATTGCTGGTGACGGTCATCCGCGACCCCTCTTCACATCGCTCGCCGGGTTGTACAGTTGCGCAATGTAGCAACCATTGCTGATGGAGAGGCGTGAGCATGCTTCGCAACGGACTGGAGCCCTGGCACCTGCTGATCGTGGCCCTCGTGGTCGTCGTGGTGTTCGGCTCGAAGAAGCTGCCGGACACGGCGCGCGCCTTCGGCAAGTCGATGCGCATCCTCAAGAGCGAGGCCAGGGCGTTGAAGGACGAGGGCACTACGGGCTCGACGGCCGCGGCTTCGCCCGGCGCGGAGGCCACGGTCGCGACCACCCCGGCGGACCCGTCCGCGACCGCCCACTGAGAACCGGCGCGCACGAACCGGCGGGGCCGGGACCGTCCCGCTGTGTACGGGTCGTCCCGGCCCCGCCGGTCGGATGGAGCGTCGGTCTCAGGCGGGCTCGCCCGCGCTCGGCAGCGGAGGCCGCGTGAGCGCCTCGGCCGCCCGGGCCGCCTTGCGCCGCTTGCGGCGGCTCACTCGCGGCTCCTGGTCGGGCAGCCAGCCGAACGTCATGCAACTGCCCACGACACCCAGCAGCAGGCCCACGAAGAAGCCGCCCAGGTTGGACGTGACCCAGGTGCCCAGGGAGAGCAGCACGGCGATCACGGAGTAGAACAGTCGCTGGGACGGGTTGAAGAGGATCAGCAGACCGCAGACCGTCATCAGCGTGGGCAGCAGGTAGCCGGCCAGGCCCTGCATGCCGATGTGCAGGATGACCGGCAGCGGCGCCTTCATGGTCAGCAGGATCTCGGCACCGCCGAGCGTGAGCAGCAGACCGCCCAGGAAGGGCCGTCGCCCCCGCCACGCACGGAAGGCGCCGCGCCACTGGTCCGTGCCGCTCACTTCGGGCAGCCCCCGGTGCCGAACCGCATGTGCAGGTCGGGCAGCTTGAACGTACCGGCGGTGGCCGCGTAGTTGTGCTGGTACAGGTTGTTGATGAGGACCGTGTCGGCCTGCTGGCCGTAGACGCCCTCCGGGCCCTTCACGCCGCCCTTGTTGAAGGTGCTGGCGTCGCCGCCGATCTCGATGCCGTGGAACTCGGCGTCACCCTTGATCACATCGGAGTCGATGGCCAGGTTCTCCACGTGCACCGGCGTGCCCTCGCCGCCGGCGGTGAGGATCAGCTGGATGCCGCCGAGGTCGACGCTCTGACACATGTTGGTGATGTCGCCGTCCTTGACGACCGAGGTGACGACCAGGACCTGACCGCCGGTGTCGCCCTGGTTGGGGCTGTCCGGGATCATGCTGTCCAGGGCGCCGAACTGCTCGAATCCTTCTCCGTCGAGGGTGTCGGCGGTCACGACGAACGGCATGCCCGAGATGGCGAACTGCACGCCGAGGGCTCCCTCGGCGGTGAGGATCGCGAGGCCGGCGGCGACCGCGGCGGCCGGCACCGCCATCACAGCGGCCCGGCGCGGCCGGACCCGGCCGCGTCTGCCGGAGGAACCGCTTTCCGGGTTCCCGGGGGTGTTGTCGGCGGACGACGTGACGTCCGAGGACGAGGCCATGTCTGCTCCCATGCGCTTGAAGTGGTGCGGGTTGGGCTTCAGTGGCGCGTTGTCCTGGCGCGGACAGCGGCTGCCGCGCACGCCTCCTCACAACTCCCGGAAACCGCAAGGGCTTTCACGCTACGCGGCAGTAGCCATCGAGGAAGTTACCGATGGTTACACCAAGGGGTCAAGGGAGATGTGGAAAAAGAGTGTTCATCATGTGCCACCTGTGGATCAAATCCGTCACAAGATCGCTGCATATATCTGTCGGACCATCAACTTCCTTACGACGTATTGACGTTGACGGAACCTCAGGTCTACAACTCTCCCTGGCTCAGCCCGGATCCGTGGCTCGGCCCGGATCCGTGGCGCCGGATCCGCAGCGCGGCGTCCGCCGTGCTCCCGGACCTTCCGTTCCGTCACGGGCGTATCCGCCCGAGTCCGATCCCTTTCACGGCACCGGTACGGCCGCTTCCCCCCGCGGGCCGCGTCCGGATGCCCTTCCCGCCCGGCCCGGCCGGAGTCACCCCCCAGTGCCTCCGGCCGGTCACCGGCCTGCTGCCGTTGCCGGTCCGTCACGTACGGAGAAGGCGTCACGGGCCGGCAGCGGCAGATGCCGCCTCGCGTCCCCCCGCGTTGCGAACGGCACCCTTCGAACCATCAACTCCCCCAGAAATTCCTCCAGTTCAGAGAAGAGGCACCCGCCCATGCGTATCCGTTCCCTCCTCGCCGTCGCCGGTACCGCCGTCGCGCTCACCCTCCCGGCCGTCACCCCGGCCTCCGCGGCCGGCGCGGTCCTGACCACCGTCAACGGCGATGTCGCGGTCGGCGACGTCCTCACCGCGTCCCTGGCCAGTGGTACCGCCGCCACGCTGTACAACAGCTCGACCGGCACCAGCGGCGTCTCCTGTGCCACGTCCACCTTCACCGCCCAGGTCACCGACAACCCGGCCGCCCCCGGCACCGCCACCGAGTCGCTCACCGGCCAGACCTTCAGCAACTGCACCTCGAACGTCCTCGGTGTCACCGGCGTCACCAGCATCACCGTCAACAACCTGCCGTACACCACCACGGTCACCTCGGACGGCGTCGTCACGGTGACCCCGCCGAGCGGCTCCACCGTCCAGACCACGCTCGTCCTGCGCACCCTGCTGGGCAGCATCACCTGCGTCTACCAGGCGCCCAGCCTGGCCGGCACGGCGAGCAACGACGACAACAGCATCGCCTTCGCCAACCAGGCGTTCACCAAGTCGTCCGGCTCGACGCTCTGCCCCTCCGCCGGCTACTTCACCGCCAAGTACGCCCCGGTGACCGACGGAACCGACGCGGTCACGGTCAACTAACCGTCGTACAGCAGCGGTTCAGCGCCTGCGCAGGCGCAGCACCAGGGCGGCGCCACCGGTGAGTACCAGCACCGCGGTGGCGCCGCCCGCCACCATGGGCGCGGACGGCCCGGAACCGGCTCCGGTGGCGGAGGCCACCGGGGTGCTCGCGGGTGTGGCCGCGCCCGCCTGCGCGGGCGAGGCGTCGGCGGCCGAAGCCGAGGGGGTCACGGCCGCCGTGGACGCGGTGGCGGAGGGCGCCGGCGCGACGGACGAGGGCGCAGCCGAAGCCTCCTCCTTCTCCTTCTTCTCCTCGTCGGTTCCCGAGGTGCCGGCGGCAGCCGAGAACACCACGTCGGAGCACGAGTAGTACGTGTCGGGTGTGCTGCTGTTCTGCCAGATCGTGTACAGCACCTGACGACCCGTCCGGTCCGCGGGCAGCTTCGCGCTGAACCGGTAGGCCCCGTCGGTCAGGGTCGGGTCCTTGACCTCGGCGAAGGGGCGCTCCGGTAGATCGTCCCAGGTGAGCGGCTGCGCGGGGTCGTAGCCCTGCTTCGTCAGATAGAGCCGGAACGTCCCGGTGTGCGGGATCGTCGAGGCGTACGTCATCCGCAGCGTCCCGCCCGGCGTCAGCCGGGTCGTCGGCCAGTCGGCGCGCGCGAGGTCGAGCCCCTTGTAGGCGGGGAGCCCGCCACTGCACAGCTTGCCGTCCGGGATCGTCTGCCGGTCCCGGCCGTTCACGTTCGCCACGCGCAGGTTGTCCCAGGCGGCGAAGGACGTCCCGTTGGCGGCGATCGCCGCCTTGCAGGCCGCGGTGCCCGTCCGCGTGCCTTCCGGAGAGCAGCCGTAGACCCGGCTGGACGGCTCCATGGGTGCGCCATGGGCCAGGGCGGGGCCCGCGGCCCACAGGTTCAGCAGCAGCGGACTCACGGTGGCCGCCGCCAGGGCGGCGATGTGGTGTGCGGTCATCCGGGGCATCCGGGACGTCTCCTCGGCCGGCGCGGGAACGGTCTGTTCAGTCCAGTACGGGAACCGCGACCGACCCGTTCAGCACGCGGCCCGGACGGGACGCCCCCGAGCGAATCGGTCCATTCGCTGTCCAGTTGTGCGCGACAGCCGCCAATTCGCTTTCGTCAAGGGTGGGTTTCCGGCCGGATCGAGGGTTTCCCCTGTATCCGGATGACCATTCCTTTGCTTATCGTTCCACCACAGCTGACCCACAGGTAACCCCTGACAGCGTCCGCTTTCCAGCTTGGCCGGCCACAGGGCCGGCCTGGCGAATTCCCGCCTGCCCGGCGGGCCATGGCACGCACGCTCGCGGCGTTGCCGAACCGCCCACGTGGCTCCGCCACGAGGGCGCTCCGGCGCCTTGCGATCGCACGCACCATGGCCCGCCGGGCCCGCCCTCCGGGCGGACGACGGGAATTCGCCAGGCCGGCCCCAGCGATGCACCCCCCGCCGCTTCGACGCCGAAGCGAATCGACTGCCGCTCCGCGCTGCCCGGAGCAGGCCACGAAAGGCACGCCCTTGCGCACCTCACCCGCTCTGCGGCGGAAGCTGATATCCGCCGCCGCCGTCTCCGCGGCCCTCCTCACCGCCGCGTCCACCGCCTCCGCGGTCGCCGCGCAGGAACCCGTCTCCCCGGCTTCCGCCGTGCCCACCGCGCAGACCGAGGCCGCCCCCGGCGCCCCGGCCGAGCGCCTCATCGTCGGCTACAAGTCCGGCGCCACCGAGGCCACCTCGAACGCGGCCGCCGAGGCCGACGCCGCCGCCAAGGGCAAGGAGGCCGGCGAGGACGTCGACTTCCAGCGCCGCCTCGGCACCGGCGCCGCCCTGGTCGACCTGGGCCAGGACCTCACCAGGACGGACGTCGCCGACGTCGTCGCCCAGTACCAGGCGGACCCGCAGGTCGCCTATGTCGTACCGGACCGCCTCAACAAGCCGAAGGCCGACCCGAACGACACCGAGTACGCCAAGCAGTGGGACCTCTTCGAGTCCACCGCCGGCATGAACGTCCCGGGCGCCTGGTCCACCACGACCGGCACGGGTGTCACGGTCGCCGTCATCGACACCGGTTACGTCGCCCACACCGATCTCGCCGCGAACATCGTCGGCGGCTACGACTTCATCGCCGACACCACCGTCTCGGTGGACGGCGACGGCCGCGACAGCAACCCGGCCGACCCGGGCGACTACTACGCCGCCAACGAGTGCGGCTCGGGCATCCCGGCCTCCAACTCCTCCTGGCACGGCACCCACGTGGCCGGCACCATCGCCGCCGTCACGAACAACAGCAAGGGCGTCGCCGGCATCGCCTACGGCGCGAAGATCTCCCCGGTCCGCGTCCTCGGCAAGTGCGGCGGCTACGACTCCGACATCATCGACGCCATCACCTGGGCGTCCGGCGGCACCGTCTCCGGCGTGCCCGCCAACTCCAACGTCGCCAAGGTCATCAACATGAGCCTGGGCGGCGACGGCGCCTGCACCTCGGCGACCCAGAGCGCGATCACCGCGGCCGTGAACCGCGGCACGACCGTCGTCGTGGCCGCCGGCAACGAGAACGACAACGTCGCGAACCACTCGCCGGGCAACTGCAACAACGTCATCTCGGTCGCCGCGACCAACCGCACCGGCGCCAAGGCGTCCTACTCCAACTACGGCTCCCTGGTGGACATCTCGGCCCCCGGCGGCCAGACCAGCACCGGCACCGCCAACGGCATCCTGTCCACGCTGAACTCCGGCACCAAGACGCCGTCCACCGAGAACTACACCTACTACCAGGGCACCAGCATGGCCACCCCGCACATCGCGGGCCTGGTCGCGCTGCTGAAGTCGGCGAACTCCTCGCTCACCCCGGCCCAGATCGAGACCGCCATCAAGAACAACGCCCGTGCGCTGCCCGGCGCCTGCTCCGGCGGCTGCGGCGCGGGTCTGGCGGACGCGGCCAAGACCGTGGCGGCCGTGACCGGCTCCGGCGGTTCGACCGGCACCACCTTCTCCAGCACCACCGCGGTCGCCATCCCGGACAACGGCTCGGCGATCACCTCGTCCATCGCCGTCAGCGGTCTCAGCGGCAACGCGCCCTCGACCCTGAAGGTCGCCGTCGACATCACCCACACCTACCGCGGTGACCTGGTCGTCGACCTGGTCGCCCCGGACGGTTCGACCTACCGCCTGAAGTCCTCCAGCACCTCGGACTCCGCGGACAACGTCAACACCACCTACACGGTGGACGCCTCCACCGAGGCGGCCAACGGCACCTGGAAGCTGAAGGTCCAGGACGTGGCCGCGCAGGACACGGGCACGCTCAACAGCTGGAAGCTGACCTTCTGAGAGGGCGGCGGGGACACCCCCGCGTGACCTGAAACGGGCGGGCCGGCCGGTGTGGATGGACACCGGCCGGCCCGCCGCATGCCGTTGTCAGGAGGCCGCCCGCTCCTCCAGCGAGGCCAGCACCCGCTCCCCCCGGTCGGCCCGGGTGTCCAGACGGGGCAGCAGCCCGGGCACGGCGATGCCCGGCAGCATGTGCGCCCACATCACCGACAGCCGGTCGGCGAGGTCCGCGCGGTCCGTCAACGCCCGCGACATCAGCTGGATGCCGGTGAAGGTGCCCACGAGCAGTTCCACGGTCTCCCGCGGCTTCACCGTGGGCAGCAACTCGCCTCGTTCACGGGCCAGTTCGAGCAGGGTGCCGAGGTGCTCGGCCCACTGCCGGAACGGCTCGCCGTGATCGATCCCCGACGGCGTCTCCTGGTCCACCGCCAGCCGCACACTGCCCCGCAACAGGGCGTTGCTCAGCAGCCGTTGACCCACCACGAACGTCATGTCGACGATCTCCTGCAGCTTGCACGGCTGCGGCGGCACCGTGCCGAAGGGCACCTGCTCGTTGAGCACCGCCTGGGCGAGCGATTCCTTCGACGGGAAGTGGAAGTACAGGGCGCCCTTGGTGACTTCGGCGCGCTCCAGGACCATGGCGATGGTGGTGGACATGTAGCCGTGTTCGTCGAAGACCGCGCCGGCCGCCTCCAGGATCGCCCTGCGCGTCCGGATGGCGCGCTCCTGTTTCGCCATAAGAGCCCCTTAACGGCACCGAGTTGGCCCGGTTCCCGCGATCGCCCGCGGGTTCGGCCCGATCATAGGATGCCGTCGACTGATCTCATTGAAAACAAACCGGTCGCCTCGTACTCTAACGCTTACCGGAGCGGACGGTTCGCCGTCTGCCGTGGCCTTCGGGGGACCGTAGGGAGAGACATGACTCGACCGCGGCAGCTTGCCGACGCTCCGTCCCTGACCGCAACCGTGCCCCGCCAGCTGGTGCACCGCGCCGCCCTGTCGGAGACCCTTCTCACCGGCTGGCGACGCACCGGCGAGGACCGCTTCTCGGTCTCCGCGCAGTGGCCACGGGCACATGGGTTACACGTGTCGTCCGACTGGTCCGCATATGACCCCCTGCTCGTCGTGGAGACCGTCCGGCAGGCCGGCACCCTCCTCACGCACACCGAGTACGACGTTCCCCTGGATCACCAGTTCGTGATGCAGGAGTTCCAAGTCGACACTTTGGAAGGGAAGTTGGGTGTGGGCCCGCTCCCGGCCGAGCCCGAGGTGGATCTCGTCTTCACCGACGTCCAGTACCGCGGCCGGCGCCCCGCCGGTGCCCGCTACACCGCCCATGTGCTGCGTGACGGCGACCGGGTGGCCACGGCGGACGTCGCCTTCACCTGCGTCTCCGCGCCCGTCTACCGCCGGCTGCGCGGCGGCCGCACCCCCGACTCGGTGACCGCGGTGCCCCCGCCCACCGGTCTGGCACCGGCCGCCGTGGACCGTGCGCTGCCCGCCGACGTGGTGCTCGCCCCGTCGGCCGACCCCGATCGCTGGCAGCTGCGCGTAGATACCGCACACCCCGTTTTCTTTGATCATCCCCTGGATCACGTCCCCGGAATGCTGCTCCTGGAGGCGGCCCGCCAGGCCGCCCGGCTGCTCAGAACCGACGGTCGGTCACCCGTGGCGTACAACGCCCTCTTTCATCGTTACGCCGAGCTGGACGAACCCATCTGGATAGCCGCGAAAGGGGGTCATGACACCGATGTGCAAGTCGTCGGAACGCAAGGGGAGTCGACGGTATTCGAGTGCCTGGTGGGTACCGCCGTACGGTGAGCTATTGTGTACTGGGGGTAAGAAACAAACGGCATGACCCGTTCTTTACCGGCCCAGGAGAGTCCAGTCGATGGCGAGGCAGTTACGCGCCGAACAGACCCGCGCGACGATCATCACGGCCGCTGCCGACCTGTTCGACCGGCACGGCTACGAGTCGACCAGCCTCAGTGAGATCGTCGAGCACGCCCATGTCACCAAGGGAGCCCTCTACTTCCACTTCGCGGCCAAGGAGGATCTCGCCCACGCCATCATGGAACTGCAGTCCCAGGCCTCTCGCCGGGTCGCCGTCGAGATCGACGACCGGGGCTATCCGGCACTCGAAGCGCTGATGCGCCTCACGTTCGGCCTCGCGCGGCTTTCGGTCGAGGGCCCGATCGCCCGCGCGGGGCTCCGGCTCGCCACCGGGGGAGTGCCGGTGAAGCCACCGCTGCGACACCCGTTCGCGGAGTGGCTGGAGCTGATGACCCGTCGGCTGGTGGGTGCGATGCGGGAGTCCGACATCCATCCGGACGTCGACGTCGACGCCGTCGCCCACTCCCTGGTCTGCTTCTTCGTGGGCACCCGCGTCGTCGGCCGCTCCCGCGAGCCCGCGGCCCGGCTGCCGCGGCGCATGGCCGAGATGTGGCACGTGCTGATCCGGGGCCTGGTGCCGGTGCCGCGCCGCCCGCGCTACCTCAGTCTGGCGGCGCGGCTGGAGCGGGAGATCATGGTGGGATGACCGGAAGCGCGCTCAGGGCGGCCGTGGGGCCGCCCTGATCCGGTGCCGGTGCCGGATGCGCCGCTGCCGGTGCCGCAGGCCGTGCGCGGGCGTGCCGGTGCCGCAGGCCGGATGCGGGCGGCGGCGGATCGGGCAAGTAGGGCGGCCGGGGCGACACGGCGAGTCGCATCCCGACCGCTGGTGGGGCGCCAGGGCTGTACGGGCGGGGCGCATGCC
>NZ_JBIWGA010000004.1:0-184789 GCF_044763345.1 Streptomyces sp. NPDC096132 | reverse complement strand
CGACCGCTGGTGGGGCGGCAGGGCTGTACGGGCGGGGCGCATGCCGACCGCTGGTGGGGCGGCAGGGGCGGTGCAGGCGGGGCGCATGCCGACCGCTGGTGGGGCGGCAGGGGCGGTGCAGGCGGGGCGCATGCCGACCGCTGGTGGGGCGGCAGGGCTGTACGGGCGGGGCGCATGCCGACCGCTGGTGGGGCGGCAGGGGCGGTGCAGGCGGGGCGCATGCCGACCGCAGGTGAGGCGGCCCGGGCGATACGGTGAGCCGTATGCCCGAGACCCCCGCCCCGCCGCCCGTGATCCTCGGTGACGAGCCCGGTTCCTTCCCGCACGGCGTCCTGGCCGAACGGCATCCGGCGATCATCCGGCGGGTACGGGACGCCTTCCCCTACGACCCCGGTGTGCACGGCGCCCTCGACGGGCTGCTCGCGAGCTGTCTGAAGGGCGTGATCGAACCGCTGCCCGCCGACGCGCACGACGGCGGCCGCTGGCGGGACTGGGGCCTCGAGACCTACGTCGGCCGTTCCTGGTTCGACGTGCCCTGGCTGTGGTCGGAGAGCTACTTCTACCGCCTCCTCCTCCAGGCCGTCGGCCACTTCGGCCCCGGCCCCTGGCGGGGCATCGACCCGTTCCGCCCGTTCAAGCTCGCCGAGCTCGACGCGCGCGAGACCGGCGAGGAACTGGCCGTGCTCGACACCCTGCGGGACCGCCCGGCCGACGAGCGCGCCCGCGCCCTGCTGCACGGCTCGCTGTGGGGCAACCGTGCCGACCTCGGCTTCCGCCTGTCCGACGCCGACGCCGGGACACGGGCCGCGGTCCCCGCCCTGGTCGCCGACGACAGCGAGGCCCTGTGGTCGCTGCTGCCGGCCGGTCGGAACACCCCCGGCACCGTCTGTCTGATCGCCGACAACGCCGGCCGCGAACTGATCCCCGACCTCCTCCTCGCCGCCCATCTCCTCGCCCACGGCCACGCCGGCCGGGTCGTCCTGCACGTCAAGCCGTACCCGTACTACGTCTCCGACGCCACACCGGCCGACGTCGTGGACGCGCTCCGGAAGCTGACGGCCGCGCGGGGAGCGGCCGCCGCGTACGGTCGGCAGCTGTGGGCGGCGATGGCGGACGGCACCCTCACCCTCCGCGCCCATCCCTTCGCCGCCGCCCCGCTGCCGTTCGAGGCGATGCCGGACGACCTGCGCGCGGAGTTCGCCGCGGCCACCCTGACCCTCGTCAAGGGCGACCTCAACTACCGCCGTCTGGTCGGCGACCGGCTCTGGCCCCCGACCACACCCTTCGCCGACGTCACCGCCCACTTCCCCGGCCCGGTCGCGGCCCTGCGCACGCTCAAGTCCGACGTGATCACCGGCCTGACCGAGGAGACCGAGTCCGCCCTGGTCGCGGCGGAGGGGCAGCGCTGGCGGACGGGCGGTACGCATGCGCTGATCCAGGTGCGGGGCTGAGGAAGCCGCGCCGACGTCCGCGCAACCTCACGGCCCCGCATCGCAAGCCCTGCCGCCGGTTCACGCGATGGTGTGATCATGTGCCGCCGTACGGATGGCTCGCGGAACCCCCGGGTAGGGCCCCGGCCATGACGCAGCCGTTCGAACTCCCGCACTTCTACCTGCCGCACCCCGCGCGGCTGAACCCGCACGTCGAGGAGGCGCGCGCCCACTCCACGCGATGGGCGCGCGACATGGGCATGCTGGAGGGGTCCGGGATCTGGGACCAGGCCGACCTGGAGGCCCACGACTACGGCCTGCTCTGTGCCTACACCCACCCCGACTGCGACGGCCCCGCACTGTCGCTGATCACCGACTGGTACGTGTGGGTGTTCTTCTTCGACGACCACTTCCTCGACATGTTCAAGCGCACCCCGGACCGCGCCGCCGGCAAGGCCCACCTGGACCGGCTCCCGCTGTTCATGCCGCTGGACCTGTCCACACCCGTGCCCGAACCGCTCAACCCGGTCGAGGCGGGGCTGAAGGACCTGTGGGCGCGGACGGTGCCGGCCATGTCGCAGGACTGGCGCCGCCGTTTCGCCGTGGCGACGGAACACCTGCTCAACGAGTCGATGTGGGAGCTGTCCAACATCGACGAGGGGCGGATCGCCAACCCCGTCGAGTACATCGAGATGCGCCGCAAGGTCGGCGGCGCCCCCTGGTCGGCGGGGCTCGTGGAGTACGCGACCGCCGAGGTCCCCGCGTCCGCCGCCGGATCCAGGCCGCTGCGGGTGCTGATGGAGACCTTCTCCGACGCCGTCCACCTGCGCAACGACCTGTTCTCCTACCAGCGCGAGGTCCAGGACGAGGGCGAGAACAGCAACGGCGTGCTCGTCCTGGAGACCTTCTTCGGCTGCACCACCCAGGAGGCCGCCGACACCGTCAACGACATCCTCACCTCACGCCTCCACCAGTTCGAGCACACCGCCTTCACCGAGGTGCCCGCGCTCGCCCTGGACAAGGGCCTGCGGCCGGACGAGGTGGCCGCGGTCGCCGCGTACACCAAGGGCCTGCAGGACTGGCAGTCCGGCGGCCACGAGTGGCACCTGCGCTCCAGCCGCTACATGAACGAGGGCGCCACGTCCGCCGCGCCCTGGCAGAAGCTGACCGGCCCCGGCACCTCCGCCGCCGACGTCGTCGCGCTGCTGGCGTCCGCCGCCGCCGAACATCTGCGCGCGTACGCGCACGTGCCCTTCCAGAAGGTCGGCCCCTCGCTGTTGCCCGACTTCCACATGCCGTACCAGGTCCGCCTCAGTCCGCATCTGGAGGCGTGCCGCCCGCGGCTGACCGCCTGGATGCACCGCATGGGCATGCTGGGAGAGGGCGTCTGGGACGAGGACAGACTCGCCGCCTTCGACCTCCCGCTGTGCTCGGCCGGCCTCGATCCGGACGCGACACCCGAGGCCCTCGACCTCAGCGCCCAGTGGCTCGCCTGGGGCACCTACGGCGACGACTACTACCCGCTGGTCTTCGGCGGCCGTCGCGACCTGGTCGCGGCCCGTCTCACCACGGCCCGTCTGTCGGCCTGCATGCCCGTCGACGGCGAGCCGGCGCCCGTCGCCCCCGTCAACGCCATGGAGCGCGGCCTGACCGACCTGTGGGCCCGCACCACCGCCGGCATGACCCCGGACCAGCGGCGCACCCTGCGCGAGTCGGTCGACTCGATGACCGAGAGCTGGGTGTGGGAGCTGTCCAACCAGCTCCAGAACCGCGTCCCCGACCCCGTCGACTACCTGGAGATGCGCCGCGCCACCTTCGGCTCCGACCTCACCCTGAGCCTGTGCCGCATGGGCCAGGGCCCCGCCGTCCCGCCGGAGGTCTACGACAGCGGAGTCGTCCGCGCCCTGGAGAACGCGGCCGTGGACTACGCCTGCCTGACCAACGACGTCTTCTCGTACCAGAAGGAGATCGAGTACGAGGGCGAGATGCACAACGCGATCCTCGTCGTGCAGCACTTCTTCGGCTGCGACCACCCCACCGCGCTGGGCATCGTCCACGACCTGATGACCCAGCGGATGCAGCAGTTCGAGCATGTCGTCGCCCACGAACTGCCCGTTCTCTACGACGACTTCGAGCTGTCGGCCGAGGCCCGCGAGGCGATGGGGAACTATGTGACGGACCTGCAGAACTGGCTGGCGGGCATCCTGCACTGGCACCGCGAGGTGGACCGCTACAAGCCCGCCTACCTGGCCCGCCGCGCCCACGGCTTCCTCCCGGACCGCGCCCCGGCCGTACCCGTGCCCCAGCTGTCGGGTCACATGGGCTGACGCTGCTTCCGGGCGGCGTGCTCGACCGCGGCTCGTGCCAGTGCCCGCACGATCGGGTGCGGGCGCGAGCCGTCGCCGTACAGCTCGGGCTGGAAGAGGGAGGCCAGGAAGAAGGGGTGGCCCGGGAGTTCGACGATCCGGACGTGGCCGTCCTCGTCGTGCCCGGACAGACGCAGCCCGTGGGCGCGCAGGGAGTCGAGGTGACGGGAGGGTCCGTAGGCGCAGAAGTAGCGCTCGACCGTGCGCTCCGAGCCGATCACGGACTGGGCGAGCGAGCCCGGCTCGATCGTGACGACACCCTCGTGACCGACGAGCGAACAGGCCAGCGGTGCGATCAGGAAGTCGTCCGCGTCGGGGTCGTTCTCGGCGTGCGCCACCCGTGTGAGCCCGCAGACGTTCCGGGCGAACTCCAGCAGCGCGTGCTGGAAGCCCCCGCAGGTGCCGAGGAAGGGGATGCCCTCCTCGCGGGCCGTGCGGATCGCGGCCAGCACGCCCGCCTCACTGCGGTACGGGCTGCCCGGCAGCACCCACACCGCGTCGAAGCCGCGCACCGCGTCCTCGACGCCGGCGTCCTCGGACGGGATCCAGTAGGCGTCCAGGACCAGCCGGTCCCGGGCGGCGAGGGCGTCCAGCAGGAGCGGGACGCGGGTGTGCGAGACGACGTTGGGCGAGCGGTCGCCGACCAGGGCGACCTTGGCGGTCCGAGCCGCGGTTTCGGTCATGTCCCTCATCCTGGGCGCGACCACGAGTTCACGTCCAACGATGATTCCTGGACTCTCCATAAGCGTTGCTGATGAGACCCTTTCACCCATGGACCCGCACCTCCTGCGCACCTACGTCACCGTCGCCCGCCTCGCCTCCTTCTCCGAGGCCGCCCGGGAACTCGGCTACACCCAGTCGGCGGTCTCCCAGCACATCGCGGCCCTCGAACAGGACCTCGGCGCGCCGCTGCTCACCCGCCGCCCCGTCACGCCGACGCCGGCGGGCTGGGGGTCCCCCCACGCCGTTTAGGCAGTGGGGGAGGCTCCTGGAACACGCGGGCCCGCTGCTGCTGCGCCTGGACGCGGCACGCGCGGACGTCGTACGGATCGCCGCCGCGCCCGCGCACGGGCTGACCCTCGCCACCTCGCCGACCGCCCTGGGCCGGGCCGCCCTCGCCGCACTCCCGCCCGCCGGGGTGACCCTGCGCGTCCTCACCCGCGACGACGTCCCCGCCGCCGTCGCCGCAGGCACCGCAGACCTCGGCCTCGTGGACGGCCTGGCCGCGCCCAGCGACCCGCTCCGGCTGCCCGACGTGGCGCCGCTGACCACGTACGGCGTGGCCGAGGACGAGGTGTGCGTCCTGCTGCCCGCCGCCCATCCGCTGGCCCGCCGCAGCGGCCTGCGCCTCGGCGACCTCGCCGACGCACGCTGGCTCGACGCCCCCGACACGGCCCTCCCGCTGCCCCAGCTGCGCGCCGCGAACGGCGGCCACGGCTTCCGGCCCGCCCTGCGCTACGACGGCACCGACGTCCGCGTCCTGACCGCGCTGGCCGCCGCCGGCCATGGGCTGGCCCTGCTGCCCCGCCCGGCGGCCACCGGCGTCCCGGGCACGGTCGCCGTCCCGGTCACCGAGCCCCGGGTCGTCCACCGGACCGAACTCGTCCACGCCGGTACGCCGACGGGCGCGGCGGCCGCGCTGGTGACGGCGCTGTCCCCGCGCGGGTGAGGCGCCGGCGTACCGCTCCTGACCCTGAGTCAGTCTCACTCGTTCGTGGCACGTCGTGCGCCGGTGCGCCGGGTAGAGCACCAGCCGGAGGCGATCCATGGAACAGACTGCGTTGCGTCCCAAGCCCATGCCCGGCCGCGAACCCGGCGACGGAGCCGAACGGGGCGGCGGCCGAACCCGGCGCCCGCACGCCGCGCGCCGCCGCGGGCAACGGCTGACGACCCTGCTGTTCGGCCTGTTCGTCGGCGCGGTGCTGGTGCTGTCCGGCGTCGGGCTCGGCACGGTCGGGGCGACCGTGATCGGCATGAGCAGGCTGGCGGAGTTCCAGCGGGAGACGGGACGGGGCGGCGCCGCCCCGCCCTCCGCCGGCCCGGGCTCCGCCGGGCCGGCCGCCCCTTCGCCCGCGCCCGCCCGGGTCACCCTGGGCCTGGAGGCCGTGGACGCGGAACGGGCGGGCGCCCGGATCGTCGCCGTCCACGTCCCCGGCCCCGGGTACACCGCCGGCCTGGTGCGCGGGGACGTCCTGCTGGAGTTCGGCTCGACGAGGATCGACTCGGCGACGGACCTGGCGCGGGCGGTCGACAAGGCCCGGCCGGGGCGGGAGGTCACCCTGACCCTCCGTCATGAGGGTGGCGGCTACCAGCAGTTGGTGGTGGTGCCCGGCGTGGTCGTCTGAACTGCCAGGCGACCTGATGGATTGATCCCACGCAAGCATTGGATCTAATGGATTATCGACAGGCAGCCGTTAGCCCTCCCGGCAAACCACTGGTCACGGCAGACCCGGGCGGGCCACCATGAGGCCATGCCCAGCACCCTTCTCGCCTTCCTCGGCGCCTGCACCCTCGTCGCCGCCTCACCCGGACCCAGCACCGTGCTGATCATCAAGGAGTCGCTGCGCAGCCGCCGCTCGGGCTTCCTGACCGTGCTCGGCAACGAGACCGGCGTCTTCGTCTGGGGCGTCGTCGCCGCCTTCGGCCTGACCGCCCTGCTGGCGGCCTCCGAAGTGGCGTACGACGTGATGCGCGTCGTGGGCGCCGTGGTCCTCGTCTGGTTCGGCGTCCAGGCGCTGCGGCAGGCACGCCGCATGAAGAAGGACGGCGACGGGACGGACACCGCCGGCGGCCGGGAGACCGGCGGGCGGAGCGGCCGGGCCTCCTACCGCGCCGGACTGCTGCTGAACCTCGCCAACCCCAAGGCGGCCGTCTTCGCCCTGTCCTTCCTGCCGCAGTTCGTCCCGGAGGGCGCCCCGCACCTGCCGGCCATGGTGGGCCTCGCCGCCCTGTGGGCCGTGTACGAGGTGGGGTACTACGGCCTCTACGTCTGGTTCGTCGGGCGGATGAAGGCCGTGCTGTCCCGTGCCGGGGTGCGCCGGCGCCTGGAGCAGGTCTCCGGGGGCGTCCTGCTGCTCCTGGGCGTCCGCATGGCCCTGGAGAGCTGAGCCCGGACCCGTCTTCCGCCGAAAGCCGCGCGAATCGGCTCGCGCCGCCCCCGCTGTCCGGGCAGGATGCTGCCCGTAGTCATCGTCACCACTCAGGGAGACCCGGATGACCGGCACCGCCCCCTTCACCACCGACGACTACCGGGCCCGTATGGAACGGGCCGCGCGCGAGGCCGCCGACGCCGGGCTCGCCGGACTCCTCGTGGCGCCGGGACCCGACCTGGTGTGGCTCACCGGCTACACGCCCCCCGCGGCCACCGAACGGCTCACCCTGCTCGTCCTCGCCCCTGGCAGCGACCCCGTCCTCGTCGTCCCGGCCCTGGAGGCCCCCGACGCGGCGAAGGCGGCCGGCGCCCCCGCCCTCACCCTGCGGGACTGGACCGACGCCACCGACCCCTACGCCGCCACCGCCGCCCTGCTCGACGACGGCGGGCGGTTCGGCATCAGCGACAACGCCTGGGCGATGCACCTGCTGGCCCTGCAGAAGGTGCTGCCGGGCACCTCCTACGCCTCCCTCACCGAGGCCCTGCCGATGCTGCGGGCCGTCAAGGACGCGGCGGAGCTGGAGCTGATGGCGGCCGCGGGAGCCGCCGCGGACCGGGCGTTCGAGGAGATCCGGAAGGTCCCCTTCGGCGGCCGCCGGGAGTCCGAGGTCGGCGCCGAGCTGGCCGAGCTGCTGCGACGCTTCGGACATTCCCAGGTCGACTTCACCATCGTCGCCTCCGGGCCCAACGGCGCCAACCCGCACCACGAGGTCGGCGACCGCGTCATCGAACGCGGCGACATGGTCGTCCTCGACTTCGGCGGCCTCAAGGACGGCTACGGCTCCGACACCTCCCGCACCGTCCACGTCGGCGAACCGACCGACGAGGAACGCCGGGTCCACGACCTCGTCCGCGCGGCCCAGGAGGCCGGCTTCCGGGCCGTACGCCCTGGCGTCGCCTGCCAGGAGGTCGACCGGGCCGCCCGCGCGGTCATCGCCGACGCCGGGTACGGCGACTACTTCATCCACCGCACCGGCCACGGCATCGGCGTCACCACCCACGAGCCGCCCTACATGATCGAGGGCGAGGAACAGCCCCTCGTGCCCGGCATGTGCTTCTCCGTGGAGCCCGGTGTGTACCTGCCCGGCCGGTTCGGGGTACGCATCGAGGACATCGTCACCGTCACGGAGGACGGCGGCCGCCGCCTCAACGACACCACCCGCGAACTCGTCATAGTGGACTGAGAGCCCCCAGGAGCCCACCCTCAGGAGTCCGGCACCCACCCGAACGGCAACGGCGCGATCATGACCCAGGCACCGACACCCACCGCGGACATCGTCCGCCGACTGGTCCGCGCGCTCCTCAAGGAGGGCGACACGGGCGGCTCAGGGCCTCAGGTGCGGCCCGTCGCCGAGGAGGGCGAGCACTCCACCTGGTGGGTCGGCTCCCGCCATGTGCTGCGGCTCGCCCCCGACCGCGAGGCGACCGTCCGCCAGCGCCGCGAGCTGCGGCTGCGCGACCTCGTCCGCCCGCATGTGCCCGTCGCCGTGCCGACCGGCGTGGCGCACGGCGAATGGTCGCCCGGGCTGACCTACACCCTGGACACCAAGGTGCCCGGCGGCACCGCCGAGGAGCACGACGTGTCCGCGGTCGGGGAGGCCGACCTGGCCGGACTGCTCGGCGGGCTGCGCGAGGTGCCGTCCCGGCAGGCCGAGGCGCTCGGCGTGCCGCGCATCGCCCCGCGTTCCCTGGAGGCGCTGCGCCGCATGGCCGTGGCCGCCGCCGAAGCGCTCGCCCGCGCCGACGAGTTCGACCCCCTGCGCCTGAACCAGCTCACCCCGCCCGGCGCTGCCCAGCTCGCCGCGCAGCCCGCCACCGCCGTGCTCGTCCATCACCAGCTGCGCGGCGAGCACCTCGTGGTCAGCGCCGACGGCCGGGTGCGGGGCGTCCTCGACTGGACGGACGCGGTGATCGGCGACCCCGCCGAGGACATCGCCGGCCTCGCCCTCGCCGTCGGCTCCGGCGCCGCCGTCCGCGCCGCCACCCTCGCCGGTTACGGCGCCCGCCCCTGCCTGCGCGGCCTGTGGCTGGCCCGCTGCGACACCGTGATCCGCCTCGCCGACCGCCTGACCGGCCACGGCACGGTCCCCCTCGCCCTCCTGCGCGTCCAGCTCCGCCACGCCTGGGAGGCGATCCTGCTGGAGCGGGTGACGGAGTTCCGGGAGGACGAGGAGGGGTAGTGGAGCGTCTTTAGGGGCGCGGGGCCGTGTCGATGCGCGGCTCCGCCGCGTGGGCGCGACCAGCCACAACGCACCCGCACCCGGCAGACGACAGCGCGCACCACCCCGGCTGCCGCACCCGAGCTCACCCCGCCTCACTCCTGCAACAGCACCACACACGACTCCCCAGGCACATGCAGCAGCCCGTCCGCCCCCGGCACCTCCACCGGCTCCCACGCGGCGAGCACCCGCGCCGGACGCGGCCCCAACGGGATCGCCGCCGGCTCCTTGCCGAGGTTCACGGCCACCCGCACGTCCCCGCGCCGGAAGGCGAGCCAGCGAGCCCCGTCGTCGTGGGCGACCTTGATGTCGCCGAGGTCGGGGTCGGTCAGGTCCGGCTGGGCGTGGCGCAGCGCGATCAGCTCGCGGTACCAGGCCAGCACCCGCGCGTGCGGCTCCCGCTCCGGCTCGGACCAGTCCAGGCAGGAGCGGCCCCGCGTCGCCGGGTCCTGCGGATCCGGTACGTCCGCCTCGGCCCAGCCGTGCGCCGCGAACTCCCGCCGTCTGCCCCGCCGTACGGCCTCGGCGAGCTCGGGGTCGGTGTGGTCGGTGAAGTACTGCCAGGGCGTGCCCGCCGCCCACTCCTCGCCCATGAACAGCATCGGCGTGAACGGCGCGGTCAGCGTCAGCGCCGCCGCGCAGGCGAGCAGGCCGGGGGAGAGGGACGCGGACAGCCGGTCGCCCTGGGCGCGGTTGCCGACCTGGTCGTGGGTCTGGGAGTAGCCCAGCAGCCGGTGCGCGGGGACGCGGGCGCGGTCCAGCGGGCGCCCGTGGCGGCGGCCCCGGAAGCCGGAGTACGTGCCGTCGTGGAAGAAACCGCCGGTGAGGATCTTGGTGAGCGCGGCGAACGGATCGCGCGCGAAGTCGTCGTAGTAGCCCTGGGACTCACCGGTGAGCGCGGTGTGCAGGGCGTGGTGGAAGTCGTCGTTCCACTGGGCGTGCAGCCCGAGGCCGCCCTCGCGGCGGGGCGTGATCAGCCGCGGGTCGTTCAGGTCGGACTCGGCGATCAGGAACAGCGACCGGCCCGTCTCGGCGGCGAGGGCCTCCACGGCCGCCGACAGCTCCTCCAGGAAGTGGTACGCGCGCGTGTCGGCGAGCGCGTGCACCGCGTCCAGCCGCAGCCCGTCGATCCGGTAGTCCCGCAGCCACGCCAGCGCGCTGCCCAGCAGATACGCCCGCACCTCGTCCGAGCCCGGCGCGTCCAGATTGACGGCCGCGCCCCACGGCGTGTGGTGGCGTTCGGTGAAGTACGGGCCGAACTCGGGCAGGTAGTTGCCGGACGGGCCCAGATGGTTGTGTACGACGTCCAGGACCACGCCCAGACCGAGTTCGTGCGCCCGGTCGACGAACCGCTTCAGCGCCTCGGGACCGCCGTACGGCTCGTGCACGGCCCAGGGCGAGACCCCGTCGTACCCCCAGCCGTAGCGGCCCGGGAACGGGCACAGCGGCATCAACTCGACGTGCGTGATGCCCAGTTCGGCCAGATGCGTGAGGCGTTCGGCGGCCGCGTCCAGGGTGCCCTCGGGGGTGTACGTGCCCACGTGCAGCTCGTACAGGACCGCGCCCGGCAGGGGGCGCCCGGACCACGGCACGCGCCACGCGTACCGGCCCTGGTCGACGACCGCGCTCAGTCCGTCGGGGCCTTCCGGTTGGCGGCGCGAGCGCGGGTCGGGGCGGACCGGGCCGTCGTCCAGCGCGAAGCCGTACCGGGTGCCGTCCTCGGCCTCCGCCTCGCCGCTCCACCAGCCCGCACGCTCCGGATCGCGCTGCAACGCGCGCGTGACACCGTCGCACCGCAGCGCCACCCGGTCGGCCTGCGATGCCCACACCTCGAACTGCACGGACGGTTCCCCTTACGTCTGCTCACCGTGATGTAGCCGGGTCCATCGTGCTGCAAACGGCATCCATCCACCGAGGGAACACCCCCATCGCGGCGGGTGTCTTCGGCCACGCGCGGGTGCCGGCGTTTTTCCGTTTTCTGGACACCCGGGGTCCACTGACCGACAATCACCAGCGTGACGTCGTCTTTCGAGTTGAACCCTTCCCCCGCGCGGCTGTCCGACGCGGAGCGCGACAAGGCGCTGAAGGTGCTCCGTGACGGCGTCGCCATGGGCCGCCTGTCACACGACACGTTCGTGCGGCGCATGGAACTCGCCCTCGCCGCCCGCCGCTCCGACGAACTGGCCGCCCTCACCGCGGACCTGCCCAAGGAGAACCGCTTCGCGCGCGTGGTCTTCGGCACCGTCGAGGCCGTCTCCGGGTTCACCGTGCGGCTGCGCAGCGCCTGGCGGGCCGAGCGGCTGCCCAAGCTGCTGCTGCCGCATCCCGGCACCGAGCAGGCGCTGCGCATCGGCCGCGACCCCGTCAACGGGCTGCGGCTGACCCACGAGAGCGTCTCGCGCGTGCACGCCGAGCTCAGCCGCCAGGGCGGCATGTGGGTGCTGCGCGACCTCGGTTCCACCAACGGCACCACCGTCAACGGCCGCCGGGTCATCGGCGCGGCCGTCGTCCGGGAGGGTGACCAGGTCTCCTTCGGGAGGATGGCGTTCCGCCTCTCCGCGAACTGAACCGGCCTGCCCAAGTACCGGCGCGTACGGCGGTGTTGACGTACCCCTGCCCCATGACTCACTGTGCGTACACCAGACACGCCCGGTGAACCGACGGCGCCGCCCTGGAGGTGTGCCCTGCCGCCACTCCTCCGCTACCCGACCGTGGACGAACTCGCGGCCCGCGCCGCAGCCATCGCCGCCCGCCGCCCCCGGGACGCCAGACTGCGCCGTGTCGGGGTCTCCCGCGCCGGCACGCCGCTGTGGCTGCTCTCCGTCGGCCGGGGCACCCGCCAGGCCCTCGTCGTCGCCGGACCGCACGCCAACGAACCCGTCGGCGGCGCCACCGTCCTGCGGCTGGCCGAACGTGTCCTCGCCGACCCCCGGCTGACCGAGGGCGCCGACGCCACCTGGAACCTGCTGCTCTGCCTCGACCCCGACGGCCTGCGGCGCAACGAGGGCTGGCTGACCGGTCCCTACAGCCTCGGCCGCCACTTCCGGCACTTCTTCCGGCCCGGCTTCCTGGAACAGCCCGAGTGGCTGCCCGACGGGGCGGCCGCCGCCGCGCTCCCGGAGACCCGTGCGCTGCTCCGCCTCCAGGACGAACTGAAACCTTTCTTCCAGTGCTCGCTGCACGGCGTCGACGTCGGCGGCGGCTTCGTGGAACTCACCCGCGACCTGCCCGGCCTGGACCGCCGCATCGCACACACCGCCGCCCGCCTCGGCATCCCCCGCGAACTCGGACCGTACGACACCCTGTACTGGCCCAGCCTGGGACCCGCCGTCTACCGGATCCCGCCGCCGCACCCGGGCGACCTGGCCGCCGCCATCACCGAGGCCGCCGTCGAGTCGACCTGGTACCACCCCCACCGGCACGGCACCGTCACCGCGGTCGTCGAGGCGCCCATGTGGGGCGTGGCCGCCGTCGAGGACGGCTCGCCGCCCGCCGACCGGGACGCCGTGCTGCGCGCGGTGAGCGGCGCCCTGCGCCACGACACCCACGTGCTGGAACGTATCCTCACCCGGGTGCGGCCCCAACTGGGCGGTGCCCCCGACGCGGCCCGCCTGCTGGCGCCCGTCGACGACTACCTCCTGGTCTGCCCCGGACTCGCCGACGCCTGGGACCCCGACACCGCCGACCCCCACCGCCCGCTGCCGCCGCTCAGCACCGCCCATCTGACCGCCCTGCGCATCGCCGGCCGGCGCATCGCCGTCCGCACGGCGGGCCTGCTGCACCAGCTCGTCGTCGGCGCGGGCCGCGACCCGGCGGGTGTGCTGCCGGAGCTGGACGGGCTCATCGACCGGTGGTGCGCCGCCTACCAGGACGACTGCGAGGCCCGCTGGATCCCGGTCGCCCGCCAGGTCGAGTACCAGGCGCGGGTGGTGCTCGCCGCGTTCGAACTCGCCGGACGGCAGCGGGATGCCCCGCGTTCGGGTGAGCCGGACTGGGGAACCCATGCCGCCGTGCCGATGCACCGGGAATGAAGCACTTCTTCCCCACGACATCGGTGCGGCGTGCCCTGCCGGCCGCCGCCGCCCTCCTCCTCGCCGCCGGCGCCGCCCCCGCCCGGGCGGCCTCCCAGGATCCCGTCACCGGAGACTGGCTCCAGCTCTCTGTCACCCGGGACACCTCCCCGACCCGCGACACCCACGGCACACTGCTGCTGTGCGCCCCGCCCGAGGGCCACCGCCGCGCCGCCGAGGCCTGCGACCAGCTCGCCACGGCGAACGGCGACCTCCGCGCCTTCCCGGCGGCCAAGGACACCATCTGCACCCTCGTGTACGCCCCGGTGACGGTCCGCGCCAGCGGACGGTGGAACGGGCGTCCCGTCGAGTACGCCGAGACCTTCGGCAACGCCTGCGAGATGAAGGCCCGCACGGGCGCGGTGTTCGCACTGGACGAAGCGGAGACCGCGGGCGCGGTGGCACCCGGGGCGTGATCCCGACGCACGCGCGCGTGCCGGCCGGGAGGGCGGTGCGGGCACGCGCGTGTGCCCGACCCCGCCCTCGCGTGCCTCATGCCGCCCCCTCGCGCGCGTGCAGCGCCGCTGCGACGACCGTGCGGCTCTGGTGCTCGACCTGGTGCTCCAGCGGCACCCAGCGGGCGCGGAAGCGGACGGCGAAGGCGTCGCTCCACGTCTCGACGAGCTGTTCGAGACGCGGGGCCGCGTGGTCGTCGCTCTCCTGCAGGACCCGCCACAGCATCGCCGCGGCCCTGAGCGGCAGCCGCCGGGCGAAGGCGTCCACACTGCCGACGTACGCCATCGTCGTGTCGGCCGGCGGGGTGTGGGTCCAGTCCGCGGCCAGCCCCGGCACCAGCTCCAGCGCCCACCTGGCCGCCCGCAGCAGCGGCCCGTCGACGCCGTCGAGGCGCGGCAGCGCCTCCGCGAGCACGCGCTCCACCTCACGCGAGTCCCGCAGCAGCCGCTCCGCCAGCCGCCGGATCGCGGCGGCCGGCGCGGGATGCGGGGCCGGGTCGTCCACCAGGTCGCTCGCCCACATCGGCACCTCCACCACCGCGGTCAGCCCGCCGTAGCGATGGGCGTGGTACCAGGTGCTGTGCCGGGCGTCGTCCGGCATGCTCGGGTACGCCGCGCCCGCGTCGGCGTCCGGCATCACATGCACCCCGGGACCGGACGTCGGCCAGCCCGCCGCGTCGGAGGCGCCGGTCTCCACCGGGATGTGCAGCTGCGCCGCGGACTTCCCGAACGGTTCGGCGAGCCCCGGGATGTCCTTCGTCAGCTGCACCCAGCTGCCGCCCAGATCGGTGCCGTGCAGGGTCACCTGCAGGTAGGGCCGTAGCTCGTCGATGACCCGCGTCAGCGCGCGCGTCTCCGGCGGCAGCCGGTCGGGCGGCAGCACGGCGGGCGACCACTCCGGCTGCTCCGGGCCCGCCGGCCGGAAGAACCCGAGGTGGTACTCCAGCAGGCTGCGCGGCGCGGGCGTCACATGCAGACTCGCCCCGTCCGGGTCCGCGCACAGCAGGAAGTGCCAGGAGGTGCCGGTCCGTAACTCCCGCTCGTGCAGCACCCGTTCGGCGAGTGCCAGCAGGGTCGGACCGCCGGTCGGCTCGTTGGCGTGGGCGCCCGCGACGACGAGCACGGCCCGTCGCGCGCTCCCCACGGACAACAGATGCAGGGGTCGGCCCGCACGGGAGAGCCCCACCTGCCGCAGGGCACACAGACCGGGGTGTCGCACGGCCAGGGCCCGGGCGGAGGAGGTCAGTTCGGTCACCGTGGGGTAGCGCAGCACCGGCAGGAGACTCACCCCCGTATGTCCGACCGGCTTCGCTCTCCGCAGTACCCCACGGACTGTGTGAACTGTCAAGAATGCCCCCGGGAGCCGCCCGGGGGCGCCCGGAAGCGCCCACCGGCGGACACGGACAAGGCCCCGACCGCCGCGCGCCCGTCCCACCGGCCCGCCGCCCGCCCATGCCCCCGGCACCGACCGCGCGACCACTCAGTGGTGTTCGTCCGCGCGCTCCAGCAGCACCACCGGCTGCCGGGCGAAGAGTTCCGCCACGCGTGCGTGTCCCTCGAAGCGCCGCTCCGGGGCCAGGACGTCGGCCCACCGCCCCGGTGGCAACGGCAGTCGGGTGTCCCGCCAGCCGCCGGCCTCCGCCAGCCGCAGGGACAGCCGGGTGACGGCCGTGACCGCCTCGCCGGAGCGCGCGAACGCCAGGCAGTGCTGCGCGGCCGGTCCCTCGGCGGTGAGCGGCTCGTACGTCGCCGCGGTCCCGAAGGCGTCGGGCCGGCGCCGGCGCAGCCGCAGCGCGGCCCCGGTCAGCTCGGCCTTGGGGCCGGGGTCCTCGGGCGGGAACCGTACGGGACGCCGGTTGTCCGGGTCCACCAGGGCGAGGTAGTCGCCCTCCGTGCCCTGGTAGACGTCCGGCACCCCCGGCATCGTGAGATGCACCAGCGCCGTACCGAGCACGTTGGCCCGGATGTGCGGCTCCAGCGCGTCACGCAGGGCCGCCACCCGCGCGCCGGGCGCCCCGCACGGCCCCGCCGCGACGAACGCGGCCACCGCCTCCTCGTACGGCGGCTCCTGCTCCGTCCAGCTCGTGTACAGGCCCGCCTCGCGCGCGTGCTTGAGCAGTGCCTCCTGGACGCGCTCGGGGGCCGCCGGGCCGAGTCCGAAGACCGTCTGCCAGGCCGCCCACGCCAGCTGCCCGTCCGGCACCTCCTCCTCCGCGCGCGTGGCCTCCTCCAGGACCTCCCCCCAGCGGCCCGGGCACTCGGTGAGCACGGCCAGCGCGGCCCGTACGTCGGCGCTGCGCTTGGTGTCGTGCGTCGACACGACCGTGCCGGCGGCCGGCCAGTCGCGCTGCACGCGTGCGCAGTACGCGTGGAAGTCCTCCGGGGACACCCACGGGCGGCCCGGCTCGCCGCCCACCTCGTTCGCCGCGAGCAGCGGCACGTACCGGTAGAACGCCGTGTCCTCCATCGACTTGGCGCGCAACGCGGACGCGGTCTGCGCGAACCGGTCCCGGAACTCCGCGCGCCGGGGCCCCTCCCCGCCGAGCACCAGCGCGCGCACCACGTCGACCGCGCCCGCCTCCTCCGGCACCACGAACGCGTGCCGGGCCTGGGCCGCCGCCTCCTCGGTGACCACGGCGGCCGCGTCGCCCGAGGCGTACGGCCGGTAGACCTCCATCCGCACCAGCAGCTCCTCCAGTGCCGTGCGCAGCGCCCACGGCGCCCGGTCGCGCAGGGCCGGGTCCGGGGCGCTCGCGCACACCCGGGACGCGAGCCGGGTCAGCCGGTCCAGCTCGGCGGCCAGCTCGTGCCTGAGCACCTCGTACGCCGCCCGTCGCGCGGTCGCCGCCCAGTCGCCGCCGCGGTCCGTCTGCGGGGCCGCGAAGCGCCGGTAGAGGGCCAGCAGGTCCCGGGCTCCCGCGGGGTCCGTGAAGAGGCCGTCCACGCGGCGCAGGGCGTCGTAGCCGGTGGTGCCGGCCACGGGCCAGGAGTCCGGCAGCCGCTCGTCGTCCGCGAGGATCTTCTCGACGACCGTCCAGCGGCCCCCCGTGGCCTCGTGCAGCCGCTCCAGATAGCCGTCGGGGTCGGCGAGGCCGTCCGGGTGGTCGATCCGCAGACCGTCGAACACGCCCTCGTGCAGCAGCTGGAGGATCTTGCCGTGGGTCGCCTCGAAGACCTCCGGGTCCTCCACCCGCACCCCGATCAGCTCCGAGATGCTGAAGAACCGCCGGTAGTTCAGCTCGGTGCGGGCCAGCCGCCACCACACCGGCCGGTACCACTGGGCGTCCAGCAGCCGCGGCAGCGGCAGCTCCTCGGTGCCCTCGCGCAACGGCAGGACATGGTCGTAGTAGCGCAGCACACCGCCGTCCACCCGCAGGTGCTCCAGCTCGGCGCCGACGGGACCGCCGAGCACCGGGACGAGCAGCCGGCCGTCCCGTGCCTCCCAGTCGATGTCGAACCAGCGCGCGTACGGCGACTTCGGGCCCTCCCGCAGCACCTCCCACAGGGGGCGGTTGTGGCGCGGGACCATCGCCATGTGGTTCGGCACGATGTCCACGACCAGCCCGAGCCCGTGCTCCCGCGCGGTGCGCGCCAGCGCCCGCAGCCCCTCCTCACCGCCCAGCTCCGCGCGCACACGCGCGTGGTCCACGACGTCGTAGCCGTGCAGGGAACCCGGTACGGCCTCCAGGACCGGTGACAGATGCAGATGCGAGACGCCGAGCGAGGCCAGGTACGGCACGGCGGCCGCCGCGGCCGCGAACGGGAACGCGGGCTGCAGCTGCAGCCGGTAGGTGGCCGTGGGCGGACGGGAAGCGGGGCGCGCAGGGGTCATGAGAACCTACGTACCCGCCCTGCCCCCTTTCGTGTCACCGCCGTCACCGGGCGGGCGCTCAGGCCGGCCGCTGCAGCACCGTCATGCTCCGGTCCACCAGCGTCAGCCGGTCCCCGGCCTGCACCTTGCGGCCCCCGCCCTGCGCGACCGCCTCCGGGTCGGCGGTGTCCACCACCACCTGCCACTGCCGCCCGTGGTCCACCGGCACCAGGAACTCCAGCTCCTTCGGCGACGCGTTGAACAGCAGCAGGAAGGAGTCGTCGCTGATCCGCTCCCCGCGCGGGCCCGGCTCCGAGATCGCGTTGCCGTTGAGGAACACCGACAGCGCCGAGGCCTGCGCCCGCTCCCAGTCCCGCTGGGTCATCTCCTTGCCCTCCGGGGTGAACCAGGCGATGTCCGACAGCTCGTCGTGGGTGCCCTCCACGGGCCGCCCGTGGAAGAAGCGCCGCCGCCGGAAGACGGGGTGCTCCCGGCGCAGCCGCGTCAACGCGCGCGTGAAGTCCAGCAGCTCGCTGCCCGGCTCCTCGGCGTCCGGCCACGCCACCCACGCCAGCTCGCTGTCCTGGCAGTAGGCGTTGTTGTTGCCCCGCTGGGTGCGCCCGAACTCGTCCCCGTGGCTGATCATCGGCACGCCCTGGGACAGCAGCAGCGTGGCGATGAAGTTGCGCATCTGCCGGCCGCGCAGCCCCAGCACCCCGGGGTCGTCGGTCTCGCCCTCCACCCCGCAGTTCCAGGACCGGTTGTGGCTTTCGCCGTCCCGGTTGTCCTCCCCGTTGGCCTGGTTGTGCTTGTCGTTGTACGCCACGAGGTCGTGCAGGGTGAACCCGTCGTGGCAGGTCACGAAGTTGATCGAGGCCAGCGGGCGGCGGCCGTCGTCCTGGTAGAGGTCGGAGGAGCCGGTCAGCCGGGAGGCGAACTCCGCGAGCGTGCGCTGCTCGCCCCGCCACAGGTCGCGCACGGTGTCGCGGTACTTGCCGTTCCACTCCGTCCACAGCGGCGGGAAGTTGCCCACCTGGTAGCCGCCCTCGCCCACGTCCCACGGCTCGGCGATCAGCTTCACCTGGGAGACGACCGGATCCTGCTGCACCAGGTCGAAGAACGACGACAGCCGGTCCACCTCGTGGAACTGCCGGGCCAGGGTCGCCGCGAGGTCGAAGCGGAACCCGTCCACGTGCATCTCGGTCACCCAGTACCGCAACGAGTCCATGATCATCTGCAGGACGTGCGGGGACCGCATCAGCAGCGAGTTGCCGGTGCCCGTGGTGTCCATGTAGTAGCGGGGATCCTCCGCCAGCCGGTAGTAGCGCTGGTTGTCGATGCCCCGGAAGGACAGCGTCGGCCCCAGGTGGTTGCCCTCGGCGGTGTGGTTGTAGACCACGTCGAGGATCACCTCGATCCCCGCCTCGTGCAGGGCCCGCACCGCCGACTTGAACTCCAGCACCTGCTGGCCGCGGTCGCCCCAGGAGGCGTAGGCGTTGTGCGGGGCGAAGAAACCGATCGTGTTGTAGCCCCAGTAGTTGTTCAGGCCCATGTCGACCAGCCGGTGGTCGTTGACGAACTGGTGCACCGGCATCAGCTCCAGCGCCGTCACCCCGAGCTTGGTCAGGTGTTCGATGATCGCCGGGTGCGCGAGAGCCGCGTAGGTGCCGCGCAGTTCCTCCGGCAGCCCCGGATGGCGCATCGTCAGGCCCTTCACATGGGCCTCGTAGATCACCGTGCGGTGGTACTCGGTGCGCGGCAGCCGGTCGTCGCCCCAGTCGAAGTACGGGTTGACCACCACCGAGGTCATCGTGTGCGGCGCGGAGTCGAGGTCGTTGCGCCGGTCGGGGGAGCCGAAGGGATAGCCGTACACCTCCTCGCCCCAGCGGACCGCGCCGCCGACCGCCTTCGCGTACGGGTCGAGCAGCAGCTTCGCCGAGTTGCAGCGCAGCCCGCGCGCGGGATCGTACGGACCGTGCACCCGGAAGCCGTAGCGCTGCCCGGGCATGACGCCGGGCAGGTACGCGTGCCGGACGAACGCGTCGCTCTCCCGCAGTTCCACCGCCGTCTCCGAGCCGTCGTCGTGCAGCAGACACAGCTCTACTCGGTCCGCGGCCTCCGTGAAGACCGCGAAGTTCGTGCCGGCGCCGTCGTACGTGGCACCGAGGGGGTACGCCTCTCCAGGCCAGACCTGCATGAAACGACTCTTTCAGGTGTGCCGCCGCGCCGGGGGCGCCTTGCCGTCGAGTCTCCCGGAAAGTAATGGAACCACCTGCGCCTTACGCCCCTCTTACCTGTCGACCAGCGCATACGCCGGCATACGGCGCATGACGAATCAGTGGGGCAGATCAACGTACTCCCGGGCAACAGGGGGAGTAGGGGGCAATTGTGCGCACGACAGTGCGTCGCCACCTGGGCAAGGTGGTGGCGGGTACGGCCATCGCGGTGGCCGCGACAGCCGTGATGGTCGCGATCACCCTGCCGGGCACGGCGGGGGCGGACGACAAGGGAGGCAGCGGGACCGGACAGAGCGCCGGGCAGGCGGCCGCCGCCGGCGACAGCGGCTCGGTGCCGGCGGGCGTCGTCGAGGCCGCGCCGGACGAGGGCGACAAGGGCGTGGGCGGCGACCCGCTCACCGACGACGAGATGCAGCGGGCCGAGCGCCTCGCGCTCAGCCGTCAGCAGTTCAACGCCGGCCAGAACGTCGAGGGCGAGCGCGGCCCGCAGAACCTGGGCGTGGAGCTCGCCGCTCCCGACGCCGACGAACTCGACGACCCGGACGCGCCCCGGCGCGCCGAGGTGACGTTCTACGACTACAAGAACGACACGGTCGTCACCAAGACCGTCAACCTCGACACCGGCAAGGTCGAGAACACCGGCACCCAGCGCGGCGTCCAGCCGCCGCTGAGCCCTGCCGAACAGGACGAGGCGGCCCGCGTCCTCATCGCCGACCCGCTCGGCGCCGGCCTGAAGGCCGACTACAAGGACGCCACCGGCAAGGAACTCACCTCTCCGGACCAGCTGGAGCTGTCCAGCATGATCTACCACTCGGTGCCGGGCGCCCAGCCGGCCGCACTCGACAAGTGCGGCGAGCAGCGCTGCGGACGGCTGCTGCTGAAGGCGAAGAACGGCCCCTGGATCGACACCCGGTCCCTGGTGATCAACCTGAGCACCGGCAAGGTCACGAGGCTCGACGGCTGACACGGCCCGCACGTCCACTTTTCCCAACCGCCATCTCCTGCCAGGGAGTCATGTCCTCATGCGCGTCACCAGAATGAGCCGTACCCAGAAGGGGGCGGCCGTCGGCCTGTCCCTGGCCGCGCTGGCCGCCGGCGCGACCGCCGGGGCCGGCCCCGCCGTCGCCCAGCCGAAGACCGCCCCCGCGGCGGCGGCCGCCGCCGACTGCAGCGCCGCCTACCGCATCGAACAGAAGCTCTCCACCGGCACCACCTGGCGCATGTGCTGGCGCTTCGAGGCCAAGTCCGGGCTCGTCCTGGAGAAGGTCACCTACCAGCCGCCCGGCGAGACCAAGCCGATCCGCGTGCTGACCAGCGCCAAGATCGCCCAGATCCATGTGCCGTACGACGACGGCAAGGCCGAGTACAACGACGTCACCGACTACAACTTCGGCTCCGGGCTGGTCAATCTGGCCCCCGCCGAGTGCCCCGGCGGCACCATCAAGACCATCAAGGTCCCGCAGCCCGGCGAGCCCAGCACGAACGTCAAGGGCATGTGCACCACGACCCGTTCGCGCGGCCACGCCTACCGCATGCAGGCCGACAACAACAAGGTCTACCAGGCCCAGGGCAAGGACCTGCTGATCTACACGGTCAACAAGGTCGGCTGGTACGAGTACATGACCGAGTGGCGCTTCTCCGACGACGGCACGGTCAACATGAACGTCGGCGCCACCGGCAGCCTCTCGCCCTTCGACTACGACGCCGGCGACGGCCGCGGCTGGCCCATAGGCAAGGGCGCCAAGGCCTACGCCACGAGCCACAGCCACAACGTCTTCTGGCGGCTCGACTTCGGCCTGGACGGCTCCTCCGCCAACAAGATCGAGCAGTACGACTCGGTGGTCAGCGCCCCCGCGAGCGGCCAGCAGGGCCCGACCAACAAGACCACCCGCACCCCCGTCACCAAGGAACTCGCGGGCGACGCCAAGAACATGCGCTGGTGGCGCGTGGTCAGCAACATCGGCAAGAACAAGGACGGGCACGCGCGCAGCTACGAACTCGTCCCCGGCGCCACCACCAAGTACCCGGGACGCAGCTTCACCAAGCACGACGTCTACTTCACCGAGTACAACAAGTGCGAGATGTACGCCACCAACAACCCCCTCAACTGCGGTACGGGACACCCGAAGGCCGTCGACGGCTGGGTGAACGGGCAGACCCTCAAGCACCCCGTGGCCTGGGTGAACGTGGGCTTCCACCACGTCGCGCGCGACGAGGACCAGCAGCCCATGCCGGTCCACTGGCAGGGCTTCTCCATCGCCCCGAGGGACGTCACGGCCATGAATCCGCTCACGCCGCCGGCGCTCAAGGGGGAGAACGGCGACCCGTTCCCCGACAGTTGAGAAACGACCTGCCCATCCGGCTGCACCGCTGACCGGTCCCGGAGTACCCTTCCTTGATCGTTGAGACGGGGAGAGCTCAACGGAGCGGAAGGCGGTGCTTGGGTGGGCTCGGGAGGGCTGGAGCTGCCCCCTGGTGACGAGGGTCACGAGGGGAGCTCCGCAGACGTCCCGCCCGGAACGGTGTCCCTGGCCCGGCCGATGGAGACGAACGCCATCGGACCGGAGCTGGACTGGGACGCCGACGCCTGGCGCGAGGTGCGCACCCGCGCCCAGCGGGCCGGCCGGGCCTACATCTGGCTGAACCTCGTCGAACAGCGGCTGCGCGCCGTGGTGGCCGCCGTGCTGCGGCCCATCTACGAACCCGTCCACGGCGACGAGTGGGTGGTCGCCGCGGCCGGCCCCGCCGGGCAGGAATGGGTCCAGCGCGCGGTCGCCGTCCGCGAGGTCAGCCGTCGCAAGGGCTACCTGCTCGACCCGGCCGACGACAACGTGATCTCCTTCCTCACGCTGCCGCAGCTGCGCGAGCTGATGGTGCAGCACTGGCCGTGCTTCGAGCCGTACCTCGACGACCGCCGGGACGTCGAACTCGCCCTGGACGAGCTGGAGGTGACCCGCAACGTCGTCTCCCGCAACCGGGCGCTGTCCGAGGCGGTGCTCAACCAGGCCGAGCGGGCCTCCGCGCGGCTGCTGGAGATGCTCGGCACCGGCGGCGACGTGCCGTCCGCGCGCCGGCTGCCCGTCGACGCCGTCGAGGACCTCGTCGGTGACCGCTACGCGGACGTGGTCGCCGTCCACTCCGACCGGGTGCGGCTGCTGCGCCAGTTCCCCGCCGAGGACATCTTCGACGGCTCACGCCGTATCGACGCCATCGGCATAGGCCTCAACCTGCTCGTGCAGAACTTCTCCGGCCGCCGCCTGGTCCGCCTCGCCGAGGCCGGCGCCCGGGTCCGGCTGCTCTTCCTCAACCCCGCCTCCAGCGCGGTCAAGCGCCGCGAACGCGAACTCGGGATGAAACGGGGCGAACTGAGCCGCGCGGTGGAGATGAACATCCTCCACATGCGCCGCGTCCGCTCCCGGCTGCGCGATCCGGGCGCCTTCCAGATCCAGGTGTACGACGAGACGCCCCGTTTCACCGCCTACCTCGTGGACGGTGACGGCACCGACGGCATCGCGGTCGTCCAGTCCTATCTGCGGCGCATGCGCGGCATGGAGGCGCCCGTGCTGGTGCTGCGCAACGGCAACCGCGTGGTCAAGTCGGGCGAGCTGGACGAAGGGGGCCTTTTCGCGGCCTACCGCGAGGAGTTCGAACTGGCCTGGGCGGATTCACGACCGGTGTCCTGATTCGTCCCGTACTCGGGCGGCCCCCGCGCTGCCCCGTCGGAGTGGTAAGCGGAACGCGGTCCTCTGATTGTCAGTGGCGCATGCGAAGGTGGAGACCACTGGGGGAAGCACCACCAAGAAGGGGGGCCATCATGGCCTGGTACCGGGAGCTGCTCGTCGGCTTCGACCTGGAGACGACCGGGACGGATCCGCGCGAGGCGCGCATCGTCACAGGCGCCGTGATCGAGGTCAGGGACGGGCAGGTCCTGGGACGCAAGGAGTGGCTCGCGGACCCGGGCGTGGAGATCCCGGCCGACGCGGTCGCGGTGCACGGGATCAGCAATGAGCGGGCCGCCGCCGAGGGCGGCCCCGCCGACCGGGTCGCGGACGCCATCGCCGACGTCCTGACGGGCTACTGGCGCACCGGAGTGCCGGTCGTCGCCTACAACGCGGCCTTCGACCTGACCCTGCTCTCCGCCGAACTGCGCCGCCACGGCCTGCCCTCCCTGCGGGAGCGGCTCGGCGGTCTCGATCCGGCGCCGGTCGTCGACCCGTACACCATCGACCGCTGGGCCGACCGCTACCGCCGCGGCAAGCGCAACCTCGAAGCGGTCTGCGCCGAGTACGGCGTCACCCTCGACTCCGCCCATGACGCCTCCGCCGACGCCCTCGCCGCCGCCCGGCTGGCCTGCGCGATAGCCGCCCGCCATCCGAAGGTCGGCGCCCTCGGTCCGGCGGAGCTGCACCGCCGCCAGATCGAGTGGTACGCCGAGTGGGCGGCGGACTTCCAGAGCTTCCTGCGCCGCAAGGGCGAGGCGGACGCGGTGGTGGACGGCTCCTGGCCGGTGCGGGAGCCGGCGGACAGCCCCACCGTGTAGGGCGTGCTCCGGGCCACGGCTTGGAGGGCGTACTCCGACCCCGTCCTGGAGCGGCGGGTTCAGAAGGAGTACCAGCGCACCGCCTCGTCCCCGTCCCGCAGGGACGCCACCCTGCGCTCGAACTCCTCCAGCGCCCTGGGGTTGGTGGGCGCGTGCTGGGCGACCCAGGCGCAGCTCGCCGTCTCCCGGGCGCCGCGCAGCACCGTGCAGCCCTCCCACTCCCGTACGTCCCAGCCGTAGGCCTTCGTGAAGGAGTCGTAGGCCTCGGCGGGCAGGCCGTAGCGGTCGCGGGACAGGGCCATGACCACCAGGTCGTGCTCCCGCAGATCGGCGGAGACGGTCTCCAGGTCGACCAGGACCGGGCCGTCGGGGCCCACGTGCACATTGCGCGGCAGGGCGTCGCCGTGGATCGGGCCGGGCGGCAGGTGGGGGGTGAGCGCGGCGGCGGCCGCGGCGAAGCCGTCGCGGCGCTCGCGCAGATACGCCGCGTCCGCCGGGTCGATCGCCTCGCCGGCGAGCCGCAGCCAGCGCTCCACCCCGGACAGCAGATCGCGCGGCGGCAGTCCGAAGGAGGGGGTGGGCAGGGCGTGCACCAGGCGCAGGAGTTCGGCCAGATCCCGTGGCTCGGCGGGCCGTACGGGGTCCGGCAGCCGGTGCCACACCGTCACCGGGTGCCCCTCGACCAGCAGGGGTGCCGGTTCGGCCGCCCGCACGGCGGGGACGCCGGCCCCAGCCAGCCAGGCGGCGATGTCCAGCTCGCGCCGGGCGCGGTCCAGGAGCTCGGCGTCCCGGCCCACCTTGACCACCAGGTCACCGGCGGCGAACACTGCGTTCTCCCCCAGGGCGAGGAGCCGCGCGTCGCGTGCCGGACCGGGCAGCACCCCTGCCGCGGCCAGTACGTCCCGCGCCCTTGCCTCGTCCATCGTCCGCCTCCGTGTCGTGTCCGGTTCCGGTCAGTCTCGCATTCGCACAGGTCGGGACGGGGGCGCGGTCCCTTGACGGGACAGCGCGCGGTCACGACCATGAACACGCCAATCGGTCGCGCGAAGGGGATGATTCCGTGACATTGGTGGTGGAGGCCCGGCGGTCACCGCGCCGCACCTCCGATCGCGGCGCGTGGTTCCTCGTCCTGCCCGCCCTGATCCCCATCCTGGTCCTCAGCGTCGGCCCGTTGCTCTACGGGATCCTGCTGGCCTTCACCGACGCCCAGTCGGGCCGCACCGCGCCCACACAGTGGATCGGCGGTCTCAACTTCTCCGACCTGCTGCGGGACACGCTGTTCTGGGAGTCGTTCCGGATCGGCCTGGTGTGGGCGATCGGCGTGACCGTCCCGCAGTTCCTGCTCGCCCTCGGCCTCGCCCTGCTGCTGAACCAGGACTTACGGCTGCGCTGGCTCGCCCGTGCCCTCGCCATCGTCCCCTGGGCGATGCCCGAGGTCGTCGTCGGCGTCATGTGGCGGCTGGTCTACAACCCGGACGCCGGCATCCTCAACGAGACCCTGCGCGACCTCGGCCTGGGCGACGGCCGGGACTGGCTCAGCGGGCTCGCGACCGCCCTGCCCGCGGTGATCGTCGTCGGCGTGTGGGCGGGCATGCCCCAGACCACCGTCACCCTGCTCGCCGGACTGCAGAACACCCCGCGCGAACTCCACGAGGCGGCGGCGGTGGACGGCGCGGGCGCCTGGCGCCGCTTCCGCACGGTCACCTGGCCCGCCCTGCGGCCCGTCGCCCTCGCGATCACCGCCCTCAACCTCATCTGGAACTTCAACTCCTTCGCCCTGGTCTATGTGCTGACCAGCGGCGGCCCCGGCGGCCGCACCCGGCTGCCCATGCTCTTCGCCTACGAAGAGGCCTTCCGCTACGGCCAGTTCGGGTACGCGGCGGCGATGGGCTGTGTGATGGTCGCGGTGATCTCGGTGTTCCTGGCCCTCTTCCTGGTGGGCCGGATCAGGGGAGGTGACACGAGGTGAGGACCCGCCCCACGGCCCGTGCCGGTCAGTACGCGGCCCTGCTCGCCTACCTCGTCTTCCTCGCCCTCCCCTTCCTCTGGCTGCTGTCGATCGCCTTCAAGCCGCCGCGCGAACTGGGCAGCCTGCACCCCACCTGGATCCCGAGGAACCCCACCCTCGCCAACTTCCGCCAGGCCTTCGACGAACAGCCGCTGCTGCAGGCCGCGTTCAACTCCCTGCTCGCCGCGCTGAGCGCCGCCCTGATCGCCGTGTGCGTCGCCACACCGATGGCGTACGTCATGGCCAGGCACCGCACCCGGCTCGCGCGCGCCGCGACCGGCTGGGTGGTGGTCAGCCAGGCCTTCCCGTTCGTGCTGGTGATCATCCCGCTGTTCCTGGTCCTGAAGAACCTGCGGCTGATCGACTCCCTCGCAGGGCTGGTCATGGTCTACGTGGTGTGGGCACTGCCGTTCGCGCTGTGGATGCTCGTCGGATACGTCCGAGCCGTCCCCGTCGAGCTGGAGGAGGCGGCGGCGGTCGACGGTGCCGGGCGGCTGCGGACCCTGGTGTCGGTGACGGCGCCGCTGCTCGCCCCGGGGATCGTGGCGACGGCGCTGTTCGCGTTCATCACCGCGTGGAACGAGTTCTTCTTCGCGCTGGTGCTGCTGAAGACACCGGAGAAACAGACCCTGCCGGTCGTGCTGACCCACTTCATCGGGGCGGAGGGCGTGGCCGATCTCGGGCCGCTGGCCGCCGCCGCGTTCCTCGCCACCCTTCCCTCGCTGGTCGTCTTCGCGCTCATCCAGCGGCGGATCACGGGCGGCATGCTCGCCGGGGCGGTGAAGAGCTGATGCGGACCAGACTGCTGTGCCTGGCCCTGCTGCTGCTCCTCGCGGGCTGCTCCTCGGGCGGCGGCGGGCGCGACGACGCTCCCGTCACCCTCCGCTTCCAGTCCCTGGCCTGGCAGGAGGAGTCCGTCGAGGCCAACAAGGAACTGGTGAAGGAGTGGAACGCCACCCACACCGACGTCAAGGTCGAGTATGTGCAGGGCAGCTGGGACAGCGTCCACGACCAGCTCCTCACCTCCTTCGAGGGCGGCGAGGCACCCGACGTCATCCACGACGCCTCCGACGACCTCGCGGACTTCGCCTACGGCGGCTACCTCGCCGAGCTGACCGGCCTTCTGCCCGCCCGCCTCAAGTCCGACATCCCGCAGCGCAGTTGGGAGACGACGACCTTCGGCGGCGGCGTCTACGGAGTGCCCTTCCTCCAGGAACCACGGGTCCTCGTCGCCAACGCGACCTGGCTGAAGCGGTCCGGCGTACGGATCCCCACCCCCGAACACCCCTGGACCTGGGCCGAGTTCAGGACGATCACCGAGCAGCTGAGCGGCGACGGCAGGTACGGCGTCGCCTGGCCGCTGAAGGATCCCGTCTCCGCCACCCTCAACCTCTCCCTGTCGGCGGGCGGCCGGCTGTTCCACCGCGACGCGGACGGCAGGGTGACCGTCCGCTTCGAGGCCGGCGACGAGGTCGTCCCGCGCACCGTCCACGACCAGGTCGGCACCGACCGCAGCGCCTCGCCCACCACGCTGGGCAGCGGCGGCTCGGACACCCTGCCCGGCTTCTTCGGCGGCAGGTACGCCATGGTCCCGCTCGGCTTCTCCTACCGCCAGCAGATCGCCCAGCAGGCGCCGAAGGGCTTCGACTGGCAGGTGCTGCCCGCACCGGCCGGCGTCGACGGGCTCGCCCAGGGAGTCAGCCCGCAGACGCTGTCCGTGGCCGAGGACAGCCCGCACAAGAAGGAGGCCGTCGCGTTCATCGACTTCCTGCTCCGGCCGAAGAACATGGTGCGCCTCGCGCTCGGCGACTGGATGCTGCCCACCGGCACCGAGGCACTGAAGGACCCCGCCCTGCACACCACCGAGAACGACTGGGCGACCGGCACCGCCCTCGCCGGCCGGCTGCGCCCGGCGCCCGCCCAGTCGGTCCGCGGCTACCCGGAGTGGAAGGACAAGGTGGCCACGCCGGCCTTCCAGGAGTACTACAGCGGCGCCATCGACCTCGACGAACTGCGCACCCGACTCGAGCGGGACGGAAACCTGGTGCTGGCCCGCTACCAGCGCTGACCTGCGACGATCCAATTACGTTGCACGAGACGGTTCGTCTCGCCTACGGTCGACGGCATGACCGATCGCGCCCACATCGCCATGTTCTCCATCGCCGCCCACGGCCATGTGAACCCCAGCCTGGAGGTGATCCGCGAGCTCGTCGCGCGCGGGCACCGGGTCACCTACGCCGTCCCGCCCGTCTTCGCCGAGAAGGTCGCCGCCACCGGCGCCGAGGTCAAGCCGTGGCACTCCACCCTGCCCTCGCCCGACGACGACCCCGCCGCCTGGGGCAGCACCCTCCTCGACCACGTGGAGCGCTTCCTCGCCGACGCGATCCAGGCACTGCCCCAGCTGGCCGAGGCCTACGACGGGGACGAGCCCGACCTCGTCCTGCACGACATCACCGCCTACCCCGCCCGCGTCCTCGCCCACCGCTGGGGCGTCCCCGCCGTCTCCCTCTCGCCCAACCTCGTCGCCTGGGAGGGCTACGACGAGGAGGTCGGCGCACCGCTGTGGGCCGAGCCCAAGCGCACGGAGCGCGGAAAGGCCTACTTCGCCCGTTTCCACGCCTGGCTGGAGGAGAACGGAATCACCCGCCACCACGACGACTTCGTCGGCCGCCCGGACCGCTCCGTCGTGCTGATCCCCCGGGCACTGCAGCCGCACGCCGACCGGGTGGACGGGTCCGTGTACCGCTTCGTCGGCGCCTGTCAGGGCGACCGTGCCGCCGAAGGGGAGTGGACGCGGCCCGCGGACGCCGAGAAGGTCGTCCTCGTGTCGCTGGGGTCGTCCTTCACCAAGCGGCCGGACTTCTACCGGGAGTGCGTGCGCGCCTTCGGCGACCTGCCCGGCTGGCACACGGTGCTCCAGATCGGCAGGCACGTCGGCGCCGACGAGCTGGGCGCCGTACCGGAGAACGTGGACGTGCGTTCCTGGGTGCCGCAGCTGGCGGTCCTGAAGCAGGCCGACCTGTTCGTCACGCACGCCGGCGCGGGCGGCAGCCAGGAGGGGCTGGCCACGGCGACGCCGATGATCGCCGTACCGCAGGCCGTGGACCAGTTCGGCAACGCGGACATGCTGGTGGGGCTCGGGGTGGCCAGGCGACTGGACACGGCGGACGCGACCGCGAAGGCGCTGCGGCAAGCGGCGCTCGCCCTCGTCGACGACCCCGAGGTCGCCCGCCGGCTCAAGGACGTCCGGGCGGAGATGGCCGAGGAGGGCGGTACGCGCCGCGCGGCCGACCTCATCGAGGCTGAACTGCCCGTCCCCCAGCGGTAGTCCGGCCGCCGCTCAGAGGTAGGCCGGGGTGTCGATGCGCGCCTTGTAGACGATCGGGCCGCTCCCCGGTCCGGCCACCGCGCCCGCGAGCGCCCCCTTCAGCAGGCTCCGTCTGTCCATGTGTCGTCCTTCCCCCGTCGGCAACGCGTATGGTCCGCGGGGTCAGATGACACGGGAGGGCCCGTCGGTTCCCCCGGAACCGACGGGCCCTCCGCCGAAGCGGCCGCGATCAGACGGTCAGCCGCTCGTCCTTGTCGTCCTGAGCCGCCGTCGGCGCGATCGCCTCCGAGGACTCGTCGTGGGTCATGTCCGGCAGCCACCGCAGCCACGTCGGCAGGTACCAGTTGCGCTCGCCCAGCAGCGCCATCACCGCGGGGAGCAGCACACCCCGGATGATCGTCGCGTCGATCAGCACCGCGGCCGCCAGGCCCACGCCCATCTGCTTCATGGACTGCATGGACAGCGTCCCGAAGATCGCGAAGACGGCGACCATGATGACGGCGGCGCTGGTCACGACACCGGCCGTGGTGACCACGCCGTGCTGGATGGCCTCGTTCGTGGTGCGGCCCCGCAGCCGTGCCTCACGGATCCGGGAGACCACGAACACGTGGTAGTCCATCGACAGGCCGAACAGGATCACGAAGAGGAACAGCGGCAGCCAGGTGACGATGGCGCCGACGCCCTCCGCGCCCACCAGCGAGGCGCCCCAGCCGTGCTGGAAGACGGCGACGAGGATGCCGTAGGCGGCGCCCACCGACAGCAGGTTGAGCACGATCGAGGTGATCGCCACCGTCAGGGAGCGGAACGACAGCAGCATCAGCAGGAAGGCGAAGACCACGACGAACGCGAACACCGGGACGACCGAGCCGACCAGCTGGTCGTTGAAGTCCTGGTTGCCCGCGACCTGTCCGGTGATCGGCGCCTGCACGCCGTCGACCTTGCCGAGCGTGGCCGGCCGCACCTCGTCGCGCAGCTTGTCCAGGCTCGCGCCCGCCTTGTCCTGGTCGGAGCCGCCGACCAGCGGGACGTAGACGAAGGCGACGTTCTGCGCGTCGTGCAGCTTGATCTCGACCGGGCCGCGCGAGGCACCCGTGCTGACCGCCTGCTCCTTGAAGCGGGCGAGCGCGTCCTTCACCTCGGAGGAGTTGATGTCGTCCGCCTTGACGACGACCGTGGCCGGCTCGGAGCCGCCCGGGAAGGCCTCGTTGACCCGGTTGTACGTCTGCACGATCGGCAGCGAGTCGCCGAACTCCTGGTCCAGCGTGAGGTTCTGCGTCTTCATGCCGACCGCCGGGGCGGCGACGGCGAGCAGCGCGCCGGCCGCGACGACGACGGAGAGCACGGGCTTGGCGAGCACACCCTTGAGGACGGCCGACCAGAACCGGCTGCCGTTGTTCCCGCCGGTGCGCCGCCGCAGGAAGGGGATACGGCCCTTCTCCACCCGCTCGCCGAGCAGCGACAGCAGGGCGGGCAGCACGGTCACCGAGCCGACCATCGCGACCGCCACCACCATCAGCGAGGCCAGGCCCATCGCCTCGAACGTGGCGAGCCCGGTGAACAGCATGCCCGCCATCGCCACGCACACGGTGACACCGGAGACGATCACGGCCCGGCCGCTGGTCGCCGCCGCGATCCTGAGCGCGGTCTCCGCGTCCCGGCCCGCGGCCCGCTCCTCGCGCTCACGGCGCAGGTAGAACAGGCAGTAGTCGACGCCCACGGCGAGACCGACCAACAGCATCACGGAGCTGGCGGTGTCGTCCATCGGCTGGAAGTGGCTGACGATCGCCATCAGACCGGTCGTCGCCATGATCGCGGTGACCGCAAGCGCCACCGGCAGCAGCGCCGCGACCAGCGCACCGAACGCGATCAGCAGAATGCCCAGCGCCACCGGCACCGCCGAGAGCTCGGCCTGCTGGAAGTCGTCGCCGAACGCGTCGTCGAACGTCTTCATCATGCTGGCGCCGCCGATCTCCTCGATCCGCAGCGAGGAGTGGTCCTTCTGTACGCCCTCGACGGCCTCGAGCACCGGCTCGACCCGCTCACCCGCGGTCTCGGACTCGCCGCGCATGTCGAACTGGACGAGCGCGCTGCGGCCGTCCTTGGAGATCGTGTCCGTGTCGTACGGCGAGGTCACGTCGGTGACCTTGCCGGTGCCCTCCACGGCCTTCACGACCGCGGCGACGGCGGACCGGAACTCCGCGTCCGTGGCCTTGAGCGACCCGTCCTTCGCCTGGAGGAGCACGGTCTCCCCGGCCGGCTCCTCGATCCCCGCGTCCTCGACGATCTTCGCGGCGGTGTGGGTCTCGCCCCCCAGCTGGTCGCTCTCCTTGACCTCGACCGTGCCCGCCGCCGAGCCGATCCCCATGGCCAGGACGACGAACAGCACCCAGATGCCGACAGCGGCCCATCGGTGGCGTGCGCTCCAGCCGCCGGCCCGGGCTGCAAGGCCCCGTACCCGCGTATTTCCGTTTGCCATGACGGGCCTGCCCCCTCGTGAGCGGTGGCAGCCCCCTGCCGCCACCTTTCGATTCGAAGGTATGCGCCGGATAAGGGCATCTCGTCGTGCTGCCCGGTGAAGTGCGGGCCGACCGGGTCCTCCCCTCGGACCGGGCCGGCCTCACCGCAGGGGAGGAGGTGGGCCCTTACATCTATCTTGTGATCTAGGGGGCGGGACCCAGGGTTCGGCTCCTAGGGTGGGCGCATGACGACGACGTACGCGGCCCTGCTGCGCGGCATCAACGTGGGCGGCGCCAAGAAGGTCCCGATGGCTGACCTCCGCACCCTCCTGCAGCGGCTCGACTACGGCGACGTACGCACCTACCTCCAGAGCGGCCAGGCCGTCTTCTCCTGTGCCCACGGCGACGAGGAGAGCCTCGCCGCCGAGCTGGCCGGGGCGATCGAGGAGCACTTCGGTTTCGGGGTGGACGTGATCGTGCGCGACCACGCGTATCTGAAGAGGGTCGCGGAGGCCTGTCCGTTCCCGGCCGCCGAACTCGAGGCCAAGCAACTGCACGTCACCTACTTCTCCGCGCCGGTCGAGGCCGAGCGCTACGCGGAGATCGACCGCGCCGCCCACCTCCCCGAGGAGTTCCGCCTCGGCGACCGCGCCCTGTACCTGTACACCCCGGAGGGCCTCGGCCGCTCCAAGCTGGCCGAGACGCTGTCCCGGCCCCGCCTGAACAAGGGGCTCGTCGCCACGACCAGGAACTGGAACACGGTCGTGAAACTCGTCGAGATGACGGAGTCCTGATCATCCCCCCGATCATTTGACGAGCTGTCCGTACAACCGCGGTCGTGGGTGTGCGAGGCTCGGAGGATGCGCTACATCATCATCGGGGCAGGGGCGGTCGGCGGCACCGTCGGCGGCCGGCTGGCGGAGGCCGGGCAGGACGTCGTCCTGGTCGCGCGGGGCGCGCACGCGGCGGCGCTGCGGGAGGACGGGCTGCGGCTCAGGGTGCCGGAGGGCGAGCTGACGCACCGGCTGCCCGTGGTGGCCGGACCGGCGGAGCTCGGCGTGCTGCGCGCCGACGACGTCCTCGTCCTCGCCGTGAAGACGCAGGACAGCGAGGCGGCGCTGCACACCTGGGGCCCGGCCTCGGTCGAGGGCGGCGGCACGGCCGCCGAGCGGCTGCCGCTGGTCTGCGCGCAGAACGGCGTCGAGAGCCAGCGCCTGGCCCTGCGCCGCTTCCGGCACGTCTACGGCGTCTGCGTCTGGCTGCCCTCCACCCACGTCGAACCCGGCGTGGTCTCCGCCGCCGGCGCCCCGCTCACCGGCATCCTCCACCTCGGCCGGTACCCGCACGGCACCGACGACACGGCCCGCCAGATGGCCGCCGATCTGGAGAAGGCGCACTTCGAGGCACCGGTCGTCGAGGACGTGGCCCGCTGGCAGTACGCCAAGCTGCTGTCCAACCTGGGCAACGCGCTGGAGGCGGTGAGCGGGCCGGCCGACGACCCGGAGGCCCAGGCGCTGTTCGCGCGGGTGCGGGCGGAGGGCGCGGCCGTGCTCGACGCGGCCGGGATCGCCCACGTCAGCCCCGAGGAACAGCGTGCGGTGCGCGGCGACAAGGTCACCCTGATGCCCCTGGACGGCGTCCCGCGCGGCGGCGGCTCCTCCTGGCAGTCCCTGAGCCGGGGCGCCGGCACCATCGAGGCCGACTACCTCAACGGCGAGATCGCCCTCCTCGGCCGACTCCACGGCGTCCCGACCCCGCTGAACGAACTGCTGCAACGACTGGCGAACGAGTTCGCCCGGGAGCGCCGGGAGCCCGCTTCCCTGCCGGTGGCCGAGCTGACGCGCCTGGCCGACGAGGCGGTGGCCCGAGCGGACCGGTGAAGGCGCGGTGATCATTCAGCGCGCGGGGGCACGGACCCTTCAGGCCCCGACCGGTGAAGGCGCGGTGATCATTCAGCGCGCGCGGGGGCACTGAGCCGTCAGGCCCCGACCGCCGTCAGCGCCGGCCGCCGTGCCGCGTCGTACCGCTCCAGCAGGACCCGCGCCACCTCCGGCGCCGGGCCCAGCACATCGGCCAGGACGTCCGCCTCCGCCGCGCCCCGCGCGATGCGGTCCGGCAGGAAGCCGGGGGCCAGGACGTACGGCGCGACCGCGACCCGGGCGCAGCCCAGCTCGCGCAGCTCGCGCACCGCGTCCTCGGTGCGCGGCAGGGATGCGGAGGCGAACGCAGGCCGCACGGCGCACCAACCGGTGTGCCGCCACTCCCGCGCGATTGCTGCGATCACTGCGATCGCCTCCGGGTCCGTGGACCCCGCCGAGGCCAGCACGACCCCGGTCGAGGACTTGTCGGCGGCGCTCAGGCCGGCCTCGTGCAACCGCCGTTCCAGCGCCGACAGCAGGAGCGGGGACGGGCCCAGCACCTCCGCCTGGCGGATCCGCAGCTGCGGCGGCGCGTCCCGCAGGACCGCCGGGATGTCCGCCTTCGCATGGAAGGCGCGGGTCAGCAGCAGCGGCAGGGCGATGACGTCACGGACGCCCTCCGCCGCCAGTGACTCCAGCACCCCCGCAACGGAGGGGATGTTGAAGTCGAGGAAACCGGTCTCCACGCGCAGCCCGGGCCGCAGCGACCGCACCCGCCGTACGAGGGCGTGGACGGTCGCCGCGTGCCGCGGATCGCGGCTGCCGTGGGCGATGACGAGAAGAACCGGTTCCCTGTGCATACGCCGTCGCTCAGCCCTTCACCAGCAGACCGCGGCTGCGCAGCACCCGCCGCTCCAGCGGGCTGAAGATCAGCAGGTCGATGGCGATGCCGACGAACAGGATCAGGATGATCGCCTCGAACACCATGGACATCGAACTGGTGTTGCGGCCGTTCTCCAGGAGCGCGCCCAGGCCGATGCCCAGGTCGGGGGAGGTGGCGATGATCTCCGCCGCCATCAGCGAGCGCCAGGAGAACGCCCAGCCCTGCTTCAGACCGGCCAGGTAGCCCGGGAGCGAGGCCGGCAGGACGATGTGCCAGGCGCCCCTCAGACCGGTGGCGCCCATCGTGCGGCCCGCCCGCAGGAACAGCGGCGGCACCTGGTCGATGCCGGACACCAGACCGTTGGCGATGGACGGCACGGCACCCAGCAGGATCACCGCGTACATCATCGAGTTGTTCAGCCCCAGCCAGATCACGGCCGGCGGCACCCACGCCACCGACGGCAGCGACTGCAGACCGGACAGGATCGGGCCGATCGCCGCCCGCACGAACTTCACCCGCGCCACCAGCAGACCCAGCGGGGTGCCGATGGCCAGCGCGAACAGGAAGCCGAGCAGACCGCGCGAGACACTGGTCCAGACGTACTCGAGGAGCTTGCCCTCCAGCCAGGCGTCCTTGAACTCGGTGCCGACGTCGGCGGGCGAGGGCAGCTTCGACGGGTCGTCGACGATCTTGAAGGTGATCAGCGCCTGCCAGACCACGATCACGACCGCGATGGCGATGATCGGCGGCAGGATCTTGTTGGTGAACGTCTGCCGCAGGGAGTTGCCGCTGACGGCCACGGTGTCCAGGGCGTCCAGACCCGCCTCCACCGAGGCGATCTGCCCGGCGCTCTCGGTGCCGGCGTCCGTCGTCTTCGTCTCAGTGCTGGCCATGACGGCGGATCTCCCCACGCAGGACATCGGTGATCTCGAGGGACAGTTCGGCGACGGGGGCGTCCTCGATGCGGCGCGGCTGCGGAATACCGACCGTCCACTCGCGCGCCACCCGGCCCGGCCGGGAGGACAGCAGGATGACCCGCTGCGCGAGGCGGACCGCCTCCCGCACGTTGTGCGTGACGAACAGGACCGACAGACCGGTCTCCGCCCAGATCCGGGTCAGCTCGTCGTGCAGCACATCACGCGTGATCGCGTCGAGCGCCGCGAACGGCTCGTCCATCAGCAGCAGCCGCGCGTCCTGCGCGAGCGCCCGCGCCAGCGCCACACGCTGGCGCATACCGCCCGACAGCTCGTGCACCCGCTTGCCGTACGAGCCCTTCAGCCGCACCAGCTCGAGCAGCTCCTCGGCCCGGCCGCGCCGCTCGTTCTTGGGAACCCCGCCCAGCTTCAGGGCGAGTTCTATGTTCTTGCCCGCGGTCAGCCACGGGAACAGGGCGTGCTCCTGGAACATCAGAGCGGGACGCCCGTCGGTCGTGATGCTGCCCGACGACGGGTCGTCGAGACCCGCCACCAGGTTCAGCAGCGTGGACTTGCCACAGCCGGAGGCACCCAGGAGGGTGACGAACTCTCCCGGCGCGACATCGAGGGTGATGTCGTCCAGGACGAGTTGCTGCCCGGCGGGCCCGGCGAAGGACTTCGAGACGTGCTCGATGCGGGCGGCGTACTCCACCGACTCGGCGCCGGCCGCCTTGGCGAGGGTGGTGGCCATGGTCGTCACCTCCTGGGAACTCATCCGACTTACGGGTTACTGGACGCCGAGACCGGCGTCGTCGACCGTGCTCTCACCCTCGGCCTCGAGGACCTTGTTGAGGATCGTCAGGTCGTAGATGCCCTTGAGCAGCGGGTCCTCCAGCAGACCGGCCTTCACCGCGTGCTCGGCCTCGGTGTTGAGGGTGGAGGCCAGCGGGTCGTTGGTGAACTGGATCGACTTCCACGCCGGGTCCAGGACGTCGGCCGGCAGCTCCTTGCCGGAGTCCACCTTCAGCTGGGCGTTGGCCGCGGCCTTCGCCTCGTCCGGGTTGGCGTTGATGTACTTGTTGGTGTCGACCGAGGCCTTCAGCACCGCCTCGACGGCCTTCGGGTGCTCCGTGAGGAACTTCTGCGACACGATGATGTTCGTGATCACGAACTTCTTGTCGGGCCACAGCGACGCCTCGTCGAGCAGCACCTTCGCACCCTCGGCGACCAGCTTGGACGCGGTCGGCTCCGGCACCCACGCGCCGTCGATGGAACCGGCCTTGTAGGCGTCCGGGGTGACCTTGTTGTCGGTGCGGACGACCGAGACGTCGCCCTTGCCGCTCTCGGCGTCGACCTTCCAGCCCTGCTCCGCGATCCAGTTGAGGAACGCCACGTCCTGCGTGTTGCCCAGCTGCGGGGTCGCGATCTTCTTGCCCTTGACGTCCGCCAGGGTCTTGATCTTCTTCGGGTTGACCACGAGCTTCACACCGCCGGAGGCCGAACCGCCGATGATGCGCAGGCTCTTGCCCTCGGACTTGGTGTAGCCGTTGATCGCGGGGGAGGGGCCGATCCAGCCGATGTCGATGGAGCCGGAGTTCAGCGCCTCGATCTCCGACGGGCCGGCGTTGAAGATCTGGTACTGGGCCTTGGTGGCCCCGAGCGCCTTCTGGAAGTAACCCTTCTGCACGCCGACCAGCGCGGTCGCGTGGGTCAGGTTGCCGAAGTAGCCGATCTTGACGGAGTCGAGACCGTCGATCTTCTCGGCGCCGGCGGCGACCTTCTGGTTGGACGAGTCGTCCTTGGCCTCGGATCCGTAGCCGCAGGCGGCGAGGGTGAGGAGGGGGAGAGCGGCTACGGCGGCGAGGCCGCGGCGAAGAAGCGTTGAGCGGTTGGCAGGCACGGGAGGGGTTCCTCTCGTTGGCCCGGCGGTCACGGACTTTCAGGTCGTGGCCGGGTAATCGGCAAAGGGTCTTCGTCGCTTCCGGGACGTCGGGTGGGGGGACGGGGCGCGCAAGCGGTGCGCGTACGTCAACACACACATCGCGCTACTCCGCCCTGCCCGCTGCCGAGGGCGCCGCTGCCGACACGGCCGCCCTCCTTCGCGAACGTCGCGTAGAAATCCGTCGGGTTCATGTCTCAGAAGTCCCAACCGTCGTCGTCGGACTCGTCCTTGACCGGTTCGGGGGAGGCGAACGACTCGCCGACCATTCCGGCGGTGAGCGTCGTGCCGTCCGCCGGGTCGATCAGGATGAACGATCCGGTGCGCCGCGAGTCGGCGTAGGAGTCCACCGGCAGCGGCTCCGCGGTGCGGATCTTCACCCGGCCGATGTCGTTGGCGACGAGCTGTCCCGGGTGCGGGTGCAGGGACAGGTCGTCGAGCGTGAGCCGGGACGGGATGTCCTTGACGATCGCCTTGACCGTGCGGGTGCCGTGCTTGATCAGCACCCGGTGTCCGACGGTCAGCGGCTGGTCGGCGACATGGCAGACCGTGGCCTCCACGTCCTGGGTGGTGGCGGGCGCGTCCTTGCTGGGCACGATCAGGTCGCCGCGCGAGACGTCTATGTCGTCCGCCAGCAGCACGGTCACCGACTGCGTGGTCCACGCCACGTCCACCGGCTCGCCCAGCAGGTCGATCCCGGAGATCGTCGACGTACGGCCGGACGGCAGGACGGTGACCGGGTCGCCCACCCGGAAGGTGCCCGCCGCGATCTGGCCCGCGTAGCCCCGGTAGTCCGGGTGCTCGGCGGTCTGCGGCCGGATCACGTACTGCACGGGCAGCCGCGCGTGGCAGTGCGCCAGGTCGTGGCTGACGGGAACGGTCTCCAGGTGCTCCAGGACCGTCGGGCCGCCGTACCAGTCCATGTTCGCGGACGGCTCCACCACGTTGTCGCCGGCGAGCGCGGAGATCGGGATCGCGGTGACCTCCGGGACGCCCAGCTCCGTCGCGTACGCCGTGAACTCCTCGGCGATCGCGGCGAACACGGCCTCCCGGTAGTCGACGAGGTCCATCTTGTTGACCGCGAGGACCACGTGCGGGACGCGCAGCAGGGCCGCGATCGCCGCGTGCCGGCGGGTCTGCTCGACGACGCCGTTGCGGGCGTCGACCAGGATCACCGTCAGCTCGGCCGTGGAGGCACCCGTCACCATGTTGCGGGTGTACTGCACATGGCCGGGCGTGTCGGCGAGGATGAACCGCCGCTTCGCCGTGGCGAAGTAGCGGTAGGCCACGTCGATGGTGATGCCCTGCTCGCGCTCGGCGCGCAGACCGTCCGTCAGCAGCGCCAGGTCGGGGCCCTCCTGCCCGCGCGAGGCGGAGACCCGCTCCACGGCCTCCAGCTGGTCGGTGAGGACCGACTTGGAGTCGTGCAGCAGCCGTCCGACGAGGGTGGACTTGCCGTCGTCGACGGAACCGGCGGTGGCGAACCGCAGGAGCGTGGTGGCCGAGAGCTCCTCGGCGGTGATCGTGCTCATGGCTAGAAGTACCCCTCGCGCTTGCGGTCTTCCATCGCGGCCTCGGACATCTTGTCGTCGGCACGCGTGGCGCCGCGCTCGGTGAGCCGGGAGGCGGCGATCTCGGCGATGACGTCGTCGAGGGTCACCGCGTCGGAGTCGACGGCACCGGTGCAGGACATGTCACCCACGGTCCGGTAGCGCACGAGCCGCTTCTCGACCGTCTCCCCGTCCTTGGGGCCGCCCCACTCACCGGCGGTCAGCCACATCCCGGACCGCTGGAACACCTCCCGCTCGTGCGCGAAGTAGATCTCCGGCAGTTCGATCTTCTCGCGGTCGATGTACTGCCAGACGTCCAGCTCGGTCCAGTTGGAGAGCGGGAAGACGCGGACGTGCTCGCCGGGGGCGTGCCGGCCGTTGTACAGGTTCCACAGCTCGGGGCGCTGGCGGCGCGGGTCCCACTGGGAGAACTCGTCGCGCAGGGAGAACACCCGCTCCTTGGCCCGGGCCTTCTCCTCGTCGCGGCGCCCGCCGCCGAAGACCGCGTCGAACTTCTCCGACTGGATCCTCTCGGTGAGCGGCAGGGTCTGGAGCGGGTTGCGGGTGCCGTCCGGGCGCTCCTTGAGGACACCCCGGTCGATGTAGTCCTGCACGGACGCGACATGCAGCCGCAGACCGTGCTCGGCGACGACCCGGTCGCGGTACTCGATGACCTCGGGGAAGTTGTGCCCGGTGTCCACGTGCAGCAGCGAGAAGGGGACCGCCGCCGGGGCGAACGCCTTCAGCGCCAGGTGCAGCATGACGATGGAGTCCTTGCCGCCGGAGAACAGGATCACCGGGTTCTCGAACTCGCCCGCCACCTCGCGGAAGATGTGCACCGCCTCGGACTCCAGCGCGTCGAGGTGGCTGAGGGCGTACGGACTGGCCGTGCCCTCCTGAGCCGTGGCGACGGTCGTCACACCAGTCCCCTTTCGCTGAGCAGGGCGTACACCGACGCCGCGGACTCCCGCACGGTCTGATCCTGGGACTCGATCCGCAGATCGGGCGACTCGGGCGCCTCGTACGGGTCGTCGACGCCGGTCAGCCCGGTCAGCTCGCCCGCCGCCTGCTTGGCGTACAGGCCCTTCACATCGCGTACGGAGCACACCTCGACCGGAGTCGCCACATGCACCTCCAGGTACGCCGACCCGCCCTCCTGGTGGCGCTTGCGCACCGCCTCCCGGCTGTCCGCGTACGGCGCGATCACCGGCACGAGCGCCTTCACGCCGTTACGGGCAAGCAGCTCGGCGAGGAAACCGATGCGCTGCACGTTGGTGTGCCGGTCCTCGCGGCTGAAGCCGAGGCCCGCCGAGATGAACTCGCGGATCTCGTCGCCGTCGAGCACCTCGACGCGGTGGCCCTCCTCACGCAGCCGGCCGGCCAGCTCGTACGCGATGGTGGTCTTGCCGGCACTCGGCAGACCCGTGAGCCAGACGGTGGCTCCGGTCGTCACGTGGTTCTCCAATGTCTGTGTCATGGGGGGTCAGCCGTGCAGTCCGCACTCGGTCTTGGCGCGTCCCGCCCAGCGGCCGGCGCGTGCGTCCTCGCCCTCCAGGACCCGGCGGGTGCAGGGGGCGCAGCCGACGGAGGCGTAGCCGTCCATCAGCAGGGGGTTGGTGAGGACACCGTGTTCGGTGACGTACGCGTCGACGTCGTCCTGGGTCCAGCGGGCGATGGGGGAGATCTTGACCTTCTGCCGCTTCTCGTCCCAGCCGACGACCGGGGTGTTCGCCCGGGTCGGGGACTCGTCACGGCGCAGGCCGGTGGCCCAGGCCTGGTATCCCGCGAGGCCCTCCTCCAGCGGCTTCACCTTGCGCAGCTTGCAGCACAGGTCGGGGTCGCGGTCGTGCAGCTTCGGCCCGTACTCGGCGTCCTGCTCGGCGACCGTCTGCCGCGGGGTGAGCGTGATGACGTTGACGTCCATCACGGCCTCGACCGCGTCCCGGGTGCCGATGGTCTCGGGGAAGTGGTAGCCGGTGTCGAGGAACACCACGTCCACACCCTTGAGGACCCGGGAGGCCAGGTGGGCGACGACCGCGTCCTCCATGGAGGAGGTCACGCAGAAGCCCTTGCCGAAGGTGTCCACCGCCCACTGGAGGATCTCCAGGGCGGACGCGTCCTCCAGGTCACGGCCGGCCTGCTCGGCGAGTGCCTTCAACTCCTCGGTCGTACGGCCTTCCTGAACCGTCGTCATATCCGATCCCCTCCCGTTTCCGTGCGCTGAACGCCCCGGGCGAGCAGCCCGAGGAACTTCAGCTGGAATGCGCGGTTGCACGCCGCGCATTCCCAGGCGCCGTGGCCCTGCTCGCTCGGACGCAGGTCCTCGTCGCCGCAGTAGGGGCAGTAGAAGGGGGCGGCCCGCTCGCTCATGAGAGGGCCTCCTCGCCGGCGCGCGCCGCCCAGGTCGCGAACCGCTCGCCGTCCTCGCGCTCGTCCTGGAACCGCCTCAGCACGCGCTCCACGTAGTCCGGCAGCTCCTCCGAGGTGACCTTGAGACCGCGGACCTTGCGGCCGAAGCCGGCCTCGAGGCCGAGCGCGCCGCCCAGGTGCACCTGGAAGCCCTCGACCTGCTCGCCGTTCTCGTCCAGGACCAGCTGGCCCTTGAGACCGATGTCCGCCACCTGGATACGGGCGCAGGCGTTGGGGCAGCCGTTGATGTTGATGGTGATCGGTTCGTCGAAGTCCGGGATGCGGCGCTCCAACTCGTCGATCAGCGAGGAGCCGCGCTGCTTGGTCTCGACGATGGCGAGCTTGCAGTACTCGATGCCGGTGCAGGCCATGGTGCCGCGCCGGAACGGCGACGGCTTGGCGGTCAGGTCCAGCGCCTCCAGGGCCTCGACCAGTGACTCGACCTGCGCCTCCTCGACATCGAGGACGATCATCTTCTGCTCGACCGTGGTACGGACCCGGCCGGAGCCGTGTGCCTCGGCGAGGTCGGCGATCTTCGACAGCGTGGCGCCGTCGACGCGACCGACCCGCGGGGCGAAACCGACGTAGAAACGGCCGTCCTTCTGGCGGTGCACGCCCACGTGGTCGCGCCAGCGCTCCACCGGCTGGGCGGGGGCGGGACCGTCGACCAGCTTGCGCTTGAGGTACTCGTCCTCCAGCACCTGGCGGAACTTCTCCGCGCCCCAGTCGGCGACCAGGAACTTCAGGCGGGCGCGGGTGCGCAGACGGCGGTAGCCGTAGTCGCGGAAGATCGAGATGACGCCCTCGTAGACGTCCGTGACCTCGTCCAGCGGGACCCAGGCGCCGAGCCGGACGCCGATCTTGGGGTTGGTGGACAGGCCGCCGCCGACCCACAGGTCGAAACCGGGGCCGTGCTCGGGGTGGTTCACCCCGACGAACGCGATGTCGTTGATCTCGTGCGCCACGTCCAGGAGCGGTGAGCCGGAGATCGCGGACTTGAACTTGCGGGGCAGGTTCGAGAACGCCTTGTTGCCGATGATCCGGCGCTGGATCTCCTCGATGGCCGGGGAGCCGTCGATGATCTCGTCCTCGGCGATACCGGCCACCGGCGAGCCGATGATCACACGGGGTGTGTCGCCGCAGGCCTCGGTGGTGGACAGACCGACCGCCTCCAGGCGGTTCCAGATCTCGGGGACGTCCTCGATGCGGATCCAGTGGTACTGGACGTTCTGCCGGTCCGTGATGTCCGCGGTGCCGCGGGCGAACTCCTGCGAGATCTCACCGATCACCCGCAGCTGTTCGGTGGTCAGCCGGCCACCGTCGATGCGGACGCGCAGCATGAAGTACTTGTCGTCCAGCTCCTCCGGCTCCAGGATCGCGGTCTTGCCGCCGTCGATCCCGGGCTTGCGCTGGGTGTACAGGCCCCACCAGCGCATACGGCCGCGCAGGTCGTTCGGGTCGATCGAGTCGAAGCCGCGCTTGGAGTAGATCGTCTCAATGCGTGTCCGCACATTGAGACCGTCGTCGTCCTTCTTGAACTGTTCGTTGCCGTTGAGCGGGGTGAAGTGACCCGCGGCCCACTGACCCTCACCGCGGTGACGGCTCACCTTGCGGCGGGGCGCGGAGGCGGCAGGGTTCTGCGGGGTGGCGGCCATGGTGAATACGTCCTTCGGGACAGGCGGAAAGCGGCTCTTACCTGCGCGTACGGGCGCATGAGGGCATACGTGCGCATCATTGCGCAGGGGGGAGGCTGGAACGGGGGCGGCGGGGCTGGGGCTGTACTCAGCGCGCCGGACAGATGGCGCTGGACATGCGGCCGAGATCGACGTGCCGTCGACTCACCAAGGCAATTCCAGTTCCAGACATGACGGAAGCGTGTCACGGCGATCTGGACACAGTCCAGCTTTATCCGCCATGTGGACACCCTTGTCCCGAGATGTGAGACAAGGGTGTCGTCGATCACATGGGCTGCGCAGACCCTTGTCCACGCAGGTCAGAACGGGTATGCGCGCCCGGTCAGGCGGGGTGCGCGCCTGGCCAGGGGCCCGGCGCGGCGACCTGAGGCTGTTCCTCCACCTTGGTGTCGAACAGCTTGAATCCCCGGCGCTGGTAGTTCGCCATGGCGTGTTCGCCGTCCAGGCTGCAGGTGTGCAGCCACACCCGCTTGGTCTGCGGCAGCTCCGGCCGGCGGTCCCCGAGGTCCCAGGCGCGGGCGGTCCCGTACGACAGCAGGTGCCCGCCGATCCGCCGCCCGCGGAAGGCCGGGATCAGCCCGAAGTACGCGATCTCCACGACCCCGTCGTCCTGCGGCTCCAGCTCCACGTATCCGGCGGGTGTGCCCCGGTCGTAGGCGACCCACGTCTCGACCCCCGGACGCGCCAGGTGCTCCGCCCAGCGCGCGTACGGCCACCCCAGCCGGTCGATCCAGCGGATGTCCCCGCCGACGGACGCGTACAGGAAGCGGCTGAACTCGGGCGAGGGCACCTCGGAGCGGACGATCCGGACGTCACCGTCCGGCGCGGCGGCCGGAAGGAGATCGGTCGGCGCGGTCTGCTCCAGGGACCAGGTGGTCACGGGGATGTTCGTCATGCGGTCAGGGAATCATCGCGCCCGAGGATCTGTCGATCGCGGTCCATGGGTCGGGCCACCCGGGCCACCCGACCCGTCTCTCGGCGCTACCGGGCCGATCCGTCGACCGAGCCCAGTGGTGTCGCGAACAGCATCCGTCCCGACTGCGTCCAGACCTCGCCGGTCTCCGCCCAGTAGGAGAGGGACTCGGTGTGGCCGCTCCAGCAGTCGTGCGACTCGGCCGTGCCGCACTCCGCGGCCTCCGCGCCCTCGGTGGTCTGCCGCCACAGCACCCCGTGCCGCTCCCGTGCCCCGGCCGCCCGGCTGACGTACCACTCGCCTTCGTACGACAGCACGCCCCGCACGCCGGTGAGCTTCGTCTCGTACGCCTCCGACGCCCGTACCCGCCCGTCGGTGCCCGTGGCGAGCAGGCCCTCGTGGCCGTCGGCCGTGCTGAACGGGTACCGCCACAGCCGGGCCGAGCGGTCGCCGCCGTCCAGGGTCCACTCGCCGGCGACCAGGCTGTCCGGGGCCGTGCTGCGGTCGAGGGAGACGGTGGTGGGGCGCGGGGAGTCCGAGGCGCCGTCGAGCCGGTAGGAGCCGACGGCCGGCAGGACGAACCGGTAGCCGTGCGCCGACCAGCCTCCGGTCACCCGGCCGACCGCCTCGCCGGTGACATCGGCGCGCTGGACGCGGTTCATGTCGTACACGTACAGCGCGGACGAGTCCCCGTCGTCGGCGGTGACCAGCAGCTTGTCCTGGTACCAGACCATCCCGGAGACGTGCGAGGCCAGCCCCCGGTAGTCGCGGCCGCCGTCCACGGGGACGGCCAGCAGCACCCAGGTGTACGAGAGGCGGTCCAGGTCGTTGGCGTCGACGAAGGCGACCCGGGCCAGGCCCCGGTCGTCCGCCGTGCCGCCGCTGCGGGACCAGCCGGAGAGGATGACCCGGTTGGTGCCCCAGACGCCGTCGTCGTCCGCGTCCCCGGAGGTGGTGACCGCGCCCGCCTGCCAGCCCTCGGTGTCGTCCGCGTTCCAGCAGTACGCACGCGTGGCCGCGGGGGAGACCGGCAGGTCCGCGCGCTCGGCCGTCGAGCAGCCGTCGGCGTTGCGCAGTGCCCGGTCGGCACCGGCCAGCACCGCGCCCACCCCGACCGGCTTGCCCATCCCGGCGGCGAGCCGGTCCAGGTCGGCCTGCGGAACCAGCTCCTCCGTCAGCGCCGTCCGCTGCGTCCCGGACGCGGCGAGCGGCTTCAGGGGGCCGGGGCCGTCGTCGGTGACCGTGGCCTGGGAGGCGCTGATCATGGTGGCGGCGGCGGTGAGCGCGAGGGCGGTTCCGGCCAGGAAGGCGCGTACTGCCCTGCCCCGCCTGCGCCGGCGGTGTCGGCCGCGATGTCTCATTCGTCCTCCCGAGGCGGGCCAACTGCGCCTGATGATCCGTACGTTGACCGAGGAGCAGGTGGGGTGACCCGTAGAGGGATGCTACGGCAGTCGACCGCCCTCCCGGACGAAGACCTCGCAAATATGCGGAAGATGCCACCGGGTGCAGCATTGTTGCTACCGTGGGGATTTCGTTCACTACAGCACGTGTGCGGGCCGCGTGGGTGCCGTCAGTGGATACGGGCCCGCTCCCGCAGCACCGCGGGCGCCGTGGAGTGGGGCAACAGGCCCGCCGGGTCGGCCGGGAGCAGCAGTTCGACCTCCGCCTCCTCGCAGAAACGATACGGCCGGTGTTCCAGGAAACCCCCGAGATACCGCCGTACCCGCGACATCTCGGCCCGTACCGTCACCGTGCGCGCCGGGTCGCCGAACATGTCCTCGGCCAGGCCCGACGCACTGCGGCCACCCCGGTGCACCGCGAGGAGGTACAGCAACTCGGCGTGCCGCGGACTGAGTTCGTGGGACCAGCTGCCCGCGCCGCCCGACACCGTCACCGACCAGCGACGCGACCGGGCCAGGTCCAGCACGATCCGGGTGGCACCGCGCGGCGACCGCTCGCCCGCCTCGTCCACCGCCCGCACCAGCCAGCCCCCGGCCAGCGGCTCCAGCGCGCACAGCCCCACCGCCGGCAGCCACCGCCGCCCCGCCGAGGGCGTCTTGGGCAACGCGATCCGGTTGACGTACGGCATCCCGGTCACCGCCGCCGTCCAGCCGTCCGCGTCCACCACCGCCGCCCGGCCGCCCAGCCGGGCCAGCACCGGCGCCGCCACCGCCCGCAGCCGCTCCAGCGACCCCACGTGCAGCTCGCGCAGCCTGGCCTCGGCGAGCTTCGCCACCGAATCGACCCAGGCCAGCGTCGCCGGATGCATCGTCTCGAGCGGCCCGCTGACGTCGACCACACCGAGCAGCCGGCCGTTGCGCGGATCGGAGATCGGGGCGCCCGCACAGGTCCACGTGCCGTGCGTCCGCACGAAGTGCTCACCGGCGAACACCTGCACCGGCCGGCGCACCACCGCCGGCGTCCCCACCCCGTTCGTGCCGACGACGCCCTCCCCCCAGTCCGCGCCCAGCTCGAACCCGAGCCCGTCGGCCTTGCGCAGCACGGGAGAACAGCCCTCCCGCCACAGCACCCGGCCCTCGTCGTCGGCGACCACCATGATGTGCTGCGCGACGTCCGCCACCGACAACAGGCCCTCCCGCAGCACCGGCAGCACCTCCCGCAACGGCGACTCCTCACGGCGGCGCCGCACTTCGTCGGCGCTCAGCAGCCCGGCGGACAGCCCGTTGTCGGGATCCACCCCGCTGCGCAGCATCCGCTCCCAGGACTGCTCGATCACCGGGCGCGGCGCGACCCGCGCCCGCTGGCCGGCCAGCCGCGCGTCGCGCACCTCGTTGAGCACCCGCGCCGCCCGCGCGGCGTCGACGGCCACGAGCTGCGCCACGTTCATCGGCGAGTGGGCCACAAGAGCCTCCCGGGAGGATCACGAAGGAGACGACCGGACATCAGGTTTCCGCACCGACTGTTTTCAGTCGTGCCGAAGGCCCCCATCTTGCCGTCCGCCCCGGCCGGAGGGGTGTACTCCGGTCACAACCACCAACAAGTTGCAACCCCCTGCAACCCTGGTGAACATCCACACCGTGTCCGAAACTTGAGCCACGCCGTCCCGAGCGGCGATTCTGGCCTCGCAGGGCCAAAGCTGCGGGGGTGGTGCCGTGTCGGCGCAGCACCACCCCCGCTCCCTGTCTCCGCAGCTCAGCACCCCGTCAGACACGGGGTGCGGCCCGCTCCACGACAGCCGCCAGATCCAGACTGTGCGGAAGCGTCCCGAACGCCGCGCCCCCGTCCCCGCCGAGCCGCGACGCACAGAAGGCATCAGCCACCTCCGGCGGCGCGAACCGGACGAGCAGCGCCCCCTGGAGCACCAGCGCGAACCGCTCCGCCAGCCGCCGCGCCCGCGCCTCCACCCCCTCCAGATCGGCCAACTCCGTCAACAGCCCCTTGATCGCCCCGTCCAGCCGGTGATCGGCCCCGCGCGCCCGCCCCACCTCCCGCAGATACGCGTCCAGCGCCTGCGGCTCCCGCTGCAACGCCCGCAGCACATCGAGGGCCTGCACATTGCCCGCACCCTCCCAGACCGAGTTCAGCGGCGACTCGCGCACCAGCCGCGGCATCCCCGACTCCTCGACATAGCCGTTGCCGCCCAGACACTCCGCCGCCTCCACCACCAGCGGGGCACAGCGCTTGGTCACCCAGTACTTGGCGGCCGGCACCGCGATCCGCAGCAACGCCCGCTCCTGCTCGCCGCCGTCGTCACAGGCCGCCGCCAGCCGCAGTCCCAGCGTCGTCGCCGCCTCCGACTCCAGCGCGAGATCGGCCAGCACATTGCGCATCAGCGGCTTGTCGACGAGCTTCCCGCCGAACGCCTCACGGTAGGTGCAGTGGTGGACGGCCTGCGCGACCGCCGCCCGCATCAGCCCCGCCGACCCCAGCACACAGTCCACCCGGGTCGCGGCGACCATGTCGATGATGGTGCGCACCCCACGCCCCTCCTCCCCGACCTGGCGCGCCCACGTCCCGTCGAACTCCACCTCGCCCGACGCGTTCGACCGGTTGCCCAGCTTGTCCTTGAGCCGCTGCAGCAGGAAACGGTTGCGCGTGCCGTCCTCCAGCACCCGCGGCACCAGGAAGCACGTCAGGCCCTCCGGAGCCCGCGCCAGCACCAGGAACCCGTCCGACATCGGCGCCGAGCAGAACCACTTGTGCCCGGTCAGCGCATACGTCCCCGCCTCTGCCAGCGGCACGGCGGCCGTCGTGTTGGCCCGTACGTCGCTGCCGCCCTGCTTCTCCGTCATCCCCATCCCGAACAGCGCCCCCGCCTTCAGCCGGGCGGGCCGCAGCTCACGGTCGTAGATCGTGGACGTCAGCCGGGGCTCCCACTCGGCGGCCAGCTCCGGATCGGTGCGCAGCGCCGGCACGGCCGCGTGCGTCATCGACAGCGGACAGCCGTTGCCCGCCTCGACCTGCGTCCACACCACGAACCCCGCCGCCCGCCGCACATGCCCGCCCGGCCGCCCCCACGCGGCCGTCAACCCGGCGCTGACACCCTTGCCGAGCAGCCGGTGCCACGCCGGATGGAAGTCGACCTCGTCGACCCGGTGCCCGAACCGGTCGTGCGTACGCAATGTCGGCGGATGCTCGTTCGCCTGCACCGCCCACTCCTGCAACTGCGCCGACCCGGCGGCCCTCCCCAGCGCGGACAGCTCGCCCTGCGCCTCCTCCAGCAGCCCGGGATCCAGGTGCCGCTCCACGGCGGACACCAGGGCCCGGTCGGTGCCGTAGACGTCGTACCCGCTCAGCGGAGGGGGCTGGTTGGTCACGGTGTGCGTGCTGCCTGCCATACCGCGAACCTACCCCCGGGTACGTCCCTCATGGCCACCCGAGCCCCGCGTGCCGCTCCCCGGCCGGGCCACGCCGCCTTGCCGGAGGTGAGTGCGGACCCGAACGGCGGATACCTTTAGGGCGTGCAGCCAGCAAGACAGTCACCCGAGCAACCCGGAGGCCCCACGGGACGCCTCCACCGGGCGCGTGCCCTCTACCGGAACGTCTCCAAGCGGCGGACCGCCTGGCTGCTGTTGAAGGACACCGTCAACTCCTGCATCGAGTACCGCATCCTCGGCCTCGCCGCCGAGGCCGCGTTCTTCACCCTCCTGTCCGTGCCGCCCCTGCTGCTCAGCCTCATCGGCCTGCTCGGCTACGTCGACGACTGGACCGGCACCGACTCCATCAGCAGCCTGGAGAGCAACCTCCTGGAGGCCTCACGCACGGTCCTGTCCGACAAGGGCGTCAGACAGATCGCGCAGCCCATCCTCGACGACGTGATGAAGGGCGGCCGGCCCGACGTCATCTCCATCGGCTTCCTGTTCGCCCTGTGGTCCGGATCGCGGGCCGTCAACGTCTTCATCGACACCATCACCGTCATGTACGGCCTCGACGGCGTACGCGGCATCGTCAAGACCCGGCTGGTGGCGTTCCTGCTGTTCATCGCGGCCCTGCTGATCGGCTCGGTCGCGCTGCCCCTCATGGTCGCCGGACCGGACGCCGTGGTCAGGATCGTGCCCTGGTCGGCCACCGTCGTCCAGGTCCTGTACTGGCCGGTCGTGATCGTCCTGTCCATCGCCTTCCTGACCACCCTCTACCACGTGTCCGTGCCCGTGCGCTCCCCGTGGATCGAGGACGTCCCCGGCGCCCTGGTCGCCCTCGCCATGTGGGTCCTCGGCAGCTTCCTGCTGCGCATCTACCTGACGAACACCATCGAGGGCGCCACGATCTACGGCTCCCTCGCCGCCGCCGTCGCCGTCCTGCTGTGGATCGGTGTGTCCGCCTTCGCCGTCCTGGTCGGCGCCGCCGTCAACGCCGCCATCGACCGCGTCTGGCCCGCCGCCGCGACGGCCGCCGCCCGCGCCGCCAACGAACGGATGCGCGAGGAGGAGGCCGCCGAGTACGTCGCGCGCATGGCGGCCGCCCGCTCCCACGACGACGACCCCGACGACCCGGACATGCCGTCCGAGTTCCCCGAACGCTGGTCGCGCTTCCTCCCCCCGGACGACGTCACGGGCCGCCTGCGCACCCACGCCAAGAGCTCCCCCAAGCCCAACGGCGCGAACGGCGCGAACGGCGCGAACGGCGCGAACGGCGAGGAGCCGCCGCAGGGCGGGAGGTGAGGAGGGGCGCCCCCGCGGGGGATGACCCAGGGTGCCCCACGGCAGATGCCCCGCGGGGGATGCCCCACGCAGGCCTCACGCCTTCCAGACGCCCGCCCCCGCCGCCTCCCGGGCGAACTCCCCGAAGTCCCGCGCCTCGCGACCGAGCACCTCGCGTACACCGTCGGAGAGACGGGAGTTCCTGCCGTCGAGCAGCGACTCGAACAGTTCCACCAGGAACTCCACTTCCTGCGCCGGCACCCCGAACCCGGCCGGCCGCTCCCCGTACCGCCGTGCCGGCACCGGCGTGTACGTCAGCTCACGCCCCGCCGCCCGCCCGACCTCCGCCACCGCCTCCCGGAAGGTCGGCAGCCGCGGCCCCGACACCTTCAGCGCCCGCCCCGCGTACCGGTCCCCGTCCGTCAGCGCCGCCACCACCACATTGGCGACGTCCCGCAGGTCCACGAACGGCTCACGCACCTCCCCGCCCGGGAACACCAGCTCCCCGCTCTGCCGCAGCTCCTCCACCAGCGGCCCCTCACTGAAGTTCTGCGCGAACCACGCGGCCCGTACGACCGTCCACCGCGCGCCCGACCCGGCCAGCGCCTCCTCGGTGGGCCGGGCCCGCTCCTCGCCCCGCGCCGACAGCAGCACCAGCCGCCGCACCCCGAGCGACACCGCCTCCCGCGCGAACAGCCCCACGTCCCGTGTCGCCTCCGCCGAGCCGACGTCCGTCGGACGCACCAGATACGCCGCGTCCGCGCCCCGCAGGGTGTCCGCCCAGGTCGAGCGGTCCAGCCAGTCGGAGCCCCGGGCGCGCGAGGCCGCCCGCACCGTCAGCCCGGCCGCCTCGGCGGACCGCGCCACCCGGCCGCCCGTACGACCGGTCGCGCCGCCCCCGCCTGGTACCGGGCGCTGGCCGACCCGGTCGTGGGCCGCGTCCTGCGCCTCGTCCAGGACGACCCGGCGCACCTCTGAACCGTGGCGTCCCTCGCCGCCAAGGCGGGCGTCTCCCCGGCCGCCCTGGCCCGCCGCTTCACCCACCTCGTGGGCGAACCCCCGATGACCCACCTCACCGGCCGGCGCCTCGCCCTCGCCGCCGACCGTCTGCGCACCACCGACGACACCCTCGACGCCATCGCCCGCCAGGTCGGCTACGGCAGCGCCTTCGCCCTCTCCAGTGCCTTCAAGCGGGTGTACGGCGTCAGCCCGCAGGAGCACCGGACCCGGACGGCGTGACGGCACGTGAGGAGCCGTGGCTCCTGGTGACCGGTCCCGGCGGTGACGGCCAGGCCGGCCGCGACGGCCGCCGGTGCCGTGTCCGGCGGGCGGCGTAGCCTGGCGTACGTGTACGAGGAGCGGCCCTCCCGCCTGGCCGGGGCGGTGGTCTGGACGAACACGCCCGTGCCGGGGCCCGGCGCACGGCCCGTGCTGCCCGACGGCTGCATGGACCTGCTGTGGAACGACGGCAGGCTGCTCGTCGCGGGCCCGGACACCCACGCGTACGTCCCCGACGGACCGCCCGCGACCTGGGCCGGCATCCGCTTCTTCCCCGGCACCGCACCCGCCCTCCTCGGCGTACCGGCCCACGAACTGCGCGACCGGCGGGTGGAGTTGGCCGACCTGTGGCCGACGGCCCAGGTGCGGCGCCTGACCGGCCGGATCGCCGCGGCCGCCCATCCCGCGTCGGCGCTGGAGGAGGTGGCGCTGGAACGGGCCGCGCCACCCGACCCCGAGCTGCGCCGCCTGGTCACCGCACTCGCCGAGGGCCGCCCGGTCTCCGCCACGGCCGATGAACTCGGCCTCGGGGCACGCCGGTTGCACCGCCGCTCCCTCACCGCCTTCGGCTACGGGCCCAAGACGCTGGCCCGGATCCTGCGGCTGCGGCGCGCCCTCGACCTGGCCCGCGCGGGAGTGCCGTACGCGGACACGGCGGCCCGCACGGGATACGCCGACCAGGCCCATCTCTCCCGTGATGTAAGGGAGTTCACCGGGACGACGCTGAGCGACCTACTGCGAGGGTAGCGGCGCGAACAGGTCGACGCCGTTGCCGTCGGGGTCGTGGACGACGGCGTACCGCTGGCCCCAGAAGGCGTCCCACGGCTTGAGTTCGCCGTGATGACCGGCGCCCACCAGCTCCTCGTACACCGCGTCCACGTCGGAGGGGCCGTCGCAGCGCAGCGCGAGCGAGGCCCGGCCGCCCCCGGACGGCGGGCGCCAGCCGGGGTGGAAGGAACGGACCGTGTCCTCGGTGTCCAGCATCAGCCGCAGCCCGCCCGGCAGCCCGGCCTCGCTGTGCGGCTCCCGCTCGGCTCCGTCGGGGAACGCGAACCCGAGCCTGCGGTAGAAGGCGACGGAGGCGGCCATGTCGGAGACGACCAGCCCGATGGCATCGAAACGTGTACTCATGCGCCCAGGCTAGGCAGGACGCGAGCGACCGGTCTTGAAGGAAACGGACACCTGAAGGCGTCCGTCAGCTGAAGGCGACCGGCCCGTTCGGGGTGTCCACCGTGAAGGAGAAGGCGGCCGGGCCCTCGGTGACGAGGAGGTCGGTGCCGAGAGCGGCCAGCAAGGGGCGGATCTCGTCGGGTGCGGGAGCCGTGGCGGTCAGCTCACGCAGCGGCGTGACGGGCAGGCCGGAGTCGGACGGGTGGGTCGCGGTGCCCCAGTCGATGAGGAAGGGCACCAGACCGGAGGGGTGCGGCGAGCCCCCGTCGGTGAGCCGCCAGCGCAGCAGGCTGCCGTCGGGGCGGCGCCGGCTCATGTCCCGCACGTCACCCGGGTCGTACCCCTGCGCGCGGGCGGCCGCGACCGCCGCGTCCAGGTCGGCGGGGCTGATCGCCCAGGTCAGGGTCCGCGGGGCGGCCAGGCCGTCCACGCCGAAGGGGCGCGGGCCCGACGGCGCGGGCTGGTCCGGATCGGGACCGAGGATCTCCAGATAGGCGCGACCGCCCAGTCCCACCAGGTGGTTGCGTGTGCCGTGCCCGATGTGCACCCCGCCCGGCGCCGGCGCCACTCCCGTGCGCCGGGTGAACTCGGCGACCGTCGCCGCCAGATCGGGCGTTGCGAGGACGATGTGGTCGAGACGTGCGGGAATGGTGTTCATCCCGCCCGAGCCTACGCGCCCCGCCATTGAAAGGCCGCGCCTGTGGGACACCTGTGCGGCAGGATGGCCCGCATGATGCGTACCCTGCGCGCCCTCCCGGCGCTGTCGCTGCTGCCCCTGCTCCTCACCGCCTGCGGTGACGAGCAGCCGGGTGCGGCGGCGGACCCGGACGAACTGGCCACCAGGGCCCAGGCGTTGGGGATCGCCCCGGAACTCGTGTACACCACCGACGTCCAGGGCTACACCCTCGCCCAGCAGTCCGTCGGCGTGTACGGCGACGACGGTTTCTCCGCCGCCTACGTCTCCCGCGAGAGCGGCAAGTTTCTCCAACTCGCCGTGGACCGCGGCACCTTGACCGCGGCGAGCTGCCCCGACCAGCCGGTCGCCGGCACCGACGGGACGTCCACCACCTGCGAACGCGATGGCGACACCTGGTACCGCACCACCGACGGCCACAGCGAGTACGCCCGGCCCGAGAAGGACCTCGTCATCCGGATCAGCGGCGACGGCGTATCCCGCGACGACCTGCGCGAGGCCGCCGAGAACACCCATCGCCCCACCGCCGGCGAACTCGACACCCTCCTGCCCTCCGCCCCCGCGCGCGGCGAGCCGGTGGAACGCGGCGACCTGCCGCCGGTGGGGGACGGCGCACCGAACAACGACGTTGGCGCGGGCGGCTGAGAGCGAAGCCGCCGAGGCGGGGTGGGCCGGATCCCGAAAATTTCGCCCCGATGATCTCCCTGGGACACGGCCCGTCCCGGTCATAGGCTCGGCCGCATGACCGCCCGCCTGCTCGTCTACACCCGCACCACCGCCTACCGCCACGACTCCATCCCGGCCGGGATCGCCGCCATACGCACACTCGGCGACTTCGACGTGGACGCGACCGACGACCCCGCCGCCTTCGAACAGTCCCTGGACGGGTACGCGGCGGTCGTCTTCCTCTCCACCAGCGGCACGGTGCTGACCCCGGCCGGGCGGGAGCGGCTGGCGGCGTACGTGGAGGCGGGCGGCGGGTTCGTCGGGGTCCACGCGGCGGCCTGCACGGAGTACGACTGGCCTTACTACGGTGCGCTGTTGGGGGCGTGGTTCGACCGGCACCCCGAGTACCAGCCGGGCAAGGCCGTCGTCGAGGACCGGGACCATCCGGCCACCCGGCACCTCCCCGCCGTATGGGACTTCGTCGACGAGTGGTACGACTTCCGCTCCAACCCCCGTGGCGGGGTGCGGGTGTTGGTGTCCGCCGACGAGTCGTCGTACGACGGTGGCGGCATGGGCGCGGACCACCCCCTGGTGTGGTGCCGGGAACAGGGCGCGGGGCGCGTCTTCTATACGGCGCTCGGGCATGCCTCCGAGGCGTACGACGACCCGGACTTCCGCGCTCACCTCCTCGGTGGCCTCGACTGGGCGGCGCGGCGGGTATAGAGCGAGGGCCTTGCGCAGAGCGAGGGCTTAGTGGCACGGGCGCCCGAAGCGGCCCCGGCCCGGCCCGTCCCATCCCGTCCCACGCGGTCCCCGTACGATCCGCTCTCGGCCGGGACGCCGCCGCCCAGGGCGTGGACCGACCCGGGTCGGTCCACATCGGCCGACAGGCCTCGCCGTGGCCGCCCCGCGACCGTGACCCTTGCCCATGCCAAGCAGAACGAGCCGCCCCAGGGGGAACCACGGGGGCCGGCGGTTCGGAGAGGAAGACTCCATGAGCATGCGCAATCGGGCGGTCGCCACGGTGGCGGCCGCGTTGCTGGTCGCCGGGGGCACCGCAACGGCCGTGGCACCGGCGGCGAACGCCGCCCCGTACCACGGAATCGACGGCAACGGCGTGGTCCAGGACGACTGGCAGGACGAGGAGAACCTCGGCGTCGACGACTACGCCAACAGCAACGCCGTCGCCCTGTGGGAGACCGTCCTGTACGCGGACGGCGCCCAGTACGAGGACGAGGACGGCGACTGGCACCCCTTCACGAAGCGCCAGATCGACGGCTCGTTCGGCCCGGAGACCGAGTCGGCCACCCAGTGGTGGCAGGACCGCCACGGTCTCCCCGACAACGGCGTCGTCACCAGCGACTGCTGGGACTCCGCGCAGAACCGGCTCCACACCGCCGCGCGCAGCACCGTGCAGTACTGGGGCAGTGCGCGAGTCGTCTCCTTCAAGAGGGTCGGCGGTCAGTACCGGGTGAAGCTCAGGGGTACCGGGGCCTGGAAGACCGCGTACTACGACAGGGTCGGCTGAGCACGCCGTCGCCCGGGGGGCGGGTGACCGAGGGGCCATCCGCCCGGGTCACCCGCCCCCCGGGGGCAGAAGCCACAGCAGCCCCACCACCATCAGGGCGATGACGGCGAACGCCGCCAGCGCGGCCGTCCGCCAGCGCCGGTACTCGACGCCGGGCGGGACCGGCGCGGCCTCCGGCGGCCCGACGGGCACCGACGCGTCGTGCGGCCAGGTCGGGTCGGCCAGGTCCCACAGCGCCAGCAGCCGCGCCTGGTCCACTCCCGCCAACCGGCACAGCGCCTGCACCGCTCCCCTCGGCGGCTGTTTGGCCCCGCTGAGATACCGCTGCCAGGACGATTTGCTGTACGCGGTCCGCCGGGCCAGTTCGGCGAGGCTCAGGCCCGTACGGTCCTTCAGGCCACGCAGTTGCTCGACCAGGTGCCGTGCCTCCCTCGGCAGCGCATCCGGCAGCGGCCGCCAGCGCGTCATGGTCGCCCCCCCCAAGTGCTCGCCGCCACGCCGTGCCCGGGCGGACGGCCCCTCCCCGCCGCATCGTTCGACGCCCCGTTGTCCCGGCCAGTTCCCTTCCTCCGTTTATGAGCGGGTGTGAACGAATCCGGTCGGTACGCTTCAGAAGCGGTTCGACCCGTCGCGCGGACGCGCCGTGCTCGCCCGTTCCACCAGCCGCGTCGACAACTCCGTCCGTGTCCCCTCCGGACGCTCGCCGTCCATCATCCGCACCAGCAGCCGCAGCGCCGTCGCCGCCATCTCCGCCAGCGGCTGACGGACGGTGGTCAGGGCCGGGGTGGTCCAGCGGGACTCGGGCAGATCGTCGAAACCGACCACGCTGATGTCGTACGGGATCCTCAACCCCCGTTCCAGGACTGCCTGGTAGACCCCGAGGGCCATGTGGTCGGAGCAGACGAAGACGGCCGTCGGCGGCTCCGGAAGGTCGAGGAGTTCATGCATCCGCCGGTGGGCCACGGACTCCTCGAAGCCGCCGTTGCGCACATACTCGGCGCGGTGCGGCAGGCCCGCCGCCGCCAGCGCCGAGCGATAGCCGGCCACCCGGGCGCTGCTGCACATCTTGCGGCGAGGCCCGGCCACCACGGCGATCCGTTCATGCCCGAGCGCCAGCAGATGCTCGGTCGCGGTCACCCCGCCCTGCCAGTTCGCCGCCCCCACCGACACCACCCCCGGCGGCGGCTCCACCACCGGATCGATCATCACGAACGGGGTGCGGTGCTGCTCCAGCCAGGCGTACTGAGAGTCCGTCAACTCCGCCAGGTTGAACAGCACTCCGGCCGATCCGCGCACGGTCAGCTTGTCCAGCCAGCCGCGCTGCGGCCGGCCCACCCGGGTACGGGACAGGGCCGCGGAGACCACCACGTCCAGACCCGCGTCGTGCGCCGCCTCCTCCACCCCGTGCAGGACGGCCCCCGACCAGGAGCTCTCCAGCGAGTGCACCACCAGGTCGACCAGCCGGGGCGGCTTCGAGGCGTCGAAGCGCGGTCTGCGCACATAACCGAGCCGGTCCAGCGCCTCCGTGACCCGGCGTCTGGTCTCGGGGGCGACGTCCTCCCGGCCGTTGACCACCTTGGAGGCGGTGGGTACGGAAACCCCCGCCTCACGGGCCACGACCGCCAGCGTCGGACCGGCCGTCGCACTCGCACTCTCCGTGCGCACCATCCGGAACCCACCTCTCCGGCCCGCCCGAGGGCCAGCGAAAGCTCGACCAGCGCCCTTTCGGAGCCGACCCGAACAGACGGCTCACAGAAAGCGCTTGCTATCCTAGGGGTGGCTCGGCGAGGCGTGAAGACGTCGGGGATCGCTGGATCTTGGGCCCCCGAAGTTTCGAAAATCGGGGTGGGGGTGGCGGCGCTGCGTCATCCGGGTGGTACGCACGTCAGCCGGAAGTCCCGGAAGTCCGCCGTGAACGACGCGTCGACGAGATCCCGTACGTGGATACCGGCCAGCGTCCCCGTGAAGCGCAGCCGGCCGCCGTGGTCGTCGGACAACCGACCGCAGTCCAGCGGCGGCCCGACCGGTGTGCGCACCCCCTCACGGACGTACCAGAAACTCGCCTCCACGCCCTCCACCGTCACACCCAGCGTGACCGCCCCCCTCACGTCGACGTCCACGACAGCGGCCTGCCGCGCCCCCGTCTCGTCCCGCTCCACCAGGCTCAGTACGGTCCGGCCCCCGCCCCGCCACTGCTGTCCGCGCTGCGGCTCACCCGGGGGCTCCGCCCAGGTCAGCTCGAGGGAGAGGTACGCCTCCGCGTCGTAGCGCAGGATCAGACCCGCGGCCTGCGTGAAGGTGAACGGCCGTGCCTCGACGGTGACTTCGGCGGTGGCCCGGTGCTCGGTGAGGCGCTGGGCGAGCAGGCTCTGCGCCCAGCGGGACTCCGGCCCCTGGCGCCCGCGGAGCCGGATCCAGCCCGGGCGGGAATCGACGTCCGCCCACGACGGGTCGGGCGGTTCCCGCAGGCTGCTCCAGGGCCAGCCCAACGGGTCCTCGGGGGAGGGGCGTTGAGGAGGCCGACGGTGGGGGGCGGCTCTCGGTACGGCGACCTCGACCGCCGGGTGCCAACCGCCCTGCCGCAGCCGGGGTCTGCCCTCGGCGTCCCACGTCACCGCCTGGATCGCGGTCTCGCGGCCGAGCGTGCAGCGGGGACCGTCCGGGGTCGACAGGGGGCGGGCCGTGAGGTGGCTCAGGAACCACTCCCCGTCCGGCGCCTGCACCAGCTCGCCGTGTCCCGCCTTCTGCAGCGGCAGCCCCGGATCGTCGCGGGACGTCAGCAGCGGGCGGTCGTCGAGTTCGTACGGGCCGGTGAGGCGGCGGCTGCGGGCGGTGCGCACACCGTGCTCGAAGCCGGTCCCGCCCTCGGCCAGGATCAGGTGGTACCAGCCGTCGCGCCGGAGCAACTTCGGCCCCTCCACGAGCCGTTCGTGCTGGAGCAGAAGGTGCGTGGCGCCCAGCGGGGTGAGGGTCTCGCGGTTCAGCTCGGTGAGGACGATGCCGGCGAAGCGCTGTCCGCCGGGCCGGTGGTCGTTCTGGAGGTTGAGCAGCCAGAGCCGCCCGTCCTCGTGGAAGAGGGCGGGGTCGAAACCGTGACCGGCGACCCGGCGCGGTGGCGTCCAGGGCCCGTTCACTTCGGGTGCCGTGGTGACGTACGTGTCCTGGTCGAAGTACGGCGTGCCGACAGACCGCACGACCGTGTAGACGATCCAGAAGCGTTCGCCGTCCCAGCTCAGCGACGGCGCCCAGATGCCGCCCGAGTCAGGGACCCCGGCCAGCGTTCCGCCGGGTGCCGCTCCCTGGACGTGGCCCGCGTACTCCCACTGCGCCAGGTCGCGGGAACGGTGGACCGGGATGGTCGGGAACCACTCGAAGGAACTGGTCGCCACGTAGTACCAGGCGCCGACCCGGATCAGGGACGGGTCGGGCGCGAGGCCGCGGATGACGGGGTTGCGGGCGACGGTCGGCTGTATGCAGTCGGTGACGCTCTGCATACAATCTGCGGTCGACTGTACGGTGCCGCCCGTATCCGGCTCGGCGCCTACGGTATGCGGCTCAGTGCCCCCGGCCTCCAGCTCGGCGTCCACAGAACTCACTTGAGCGCCCCCAGAGTGACCCCGGTCCGCCAGTACCGGCGCATCGCGACCATCACGACGGCCATCGGCACGATGGAGAGCAGGGCTCCGGTCAGGACCAGTCCGGTGAGGTCGACGCCGGACTCCATACGCTTGCCGCTCCAGTTGTACAGGCCCAGGTTGAGCGTCCAGTTCTCCTCGCCGCGCAGGACGGTGAGGGGGAGGAAGAAGGCGTTCCAGGTGTTGACGAAGGCCAGCAGGAACACCGTGGCCCCGCCCGTGGTCATCATCCGCAGCACGATGCTGACGAAGATGCGCAGCTCACCGGCGCCGTCGAGCCGCGCCGCCTCCAGGAGTTCGTAGGGGATCGTCGCCTCGGTGTAGACCTTGGCGAGGTAGACGCTGAACGGGTTGATCAGGCAGGGGACCAGCATCGCCCAGGGGGTGTCGACCATGCCGATCGCCGAGAACAGCAGATAGAGCGGCAGGGTGAGCAGGGCGAGCGGGATCAGGAACGAACCCACCACGCACGCGAAGACCAGGTTGCGGCCCGGGAAGTCGAAGCGGGCGAGGCCGTAGCCGGTGGCGAGGGCGATGACCGTGCCGCCGAGGGAGCCGACGCCGGCGTAGAGCAGGGAGTTGGCGGTCCAGCGCAGGAAGATGCCGTCCTCGTACGTGAACAGCTGATGCAGGTTGTTCCACAGGTGCCAGCCGGAGAACCACAGACCATTGCTCTGGTAGAGCCCGATGCGGTCCTTCGTCGCGGCCACGATCAGCCAGTAGACGGGAAACAGGCTGTAGACACTGGCCAGCACCAGGCCGATCAGCACGAACCGCTGGCCGCCCCTTCCGCGGGCTGCCGGGTCGGGGCGGCTGAGCCTGCGGACGCTGTGCGTCCTGGGGCGGTCCTCGGTGAGGGTCATCAGTCGGCCTCCTTCGAAGTGAGCCGGTAGAAGAGGAAGGAGGCGACACCCAGGATGAGGGCCAGCAGTACGGACAGGGCGGCGGCGTAGTGGTAGTTGCTCGCGTTGAACGCCTGGTTGTAGATGATCATGATGGGGGTGAAGCTGTCGTCCACCGTCTGCGGGGTCACGTTCCGGAACAGGGCGGGCTCGTTGAAGATCTGCAGCATCTGGATGATGGAGAGCAGACCGGTCAGGACCAGCGCCCCGCGCACATAGGGGACCTTGATGCTGCGGGCGATGCGGATCTCGCTCGCGCCGTCCAGACGGGCGGCCTCGAACAGCTCGCGGGGCACGGCCTGCAGCGCCGAGTAGATGATCACCATGTTGTAGCCGATGCCGTGCCAGGTGAGCAGGTTGCCGATGGACGGCCACACCAGGGACGGGGCGAAGAAGTTCCAGTCGAAGCCGAGGGCCTTGCCCAGCGTGGTCAGCGGGCCGACCTCGGGGCTGTAGAGGTTGACCCACACGATCGCGGCCACCACGCCGGGAATCATGTACGGGACCAGCAACATGATCCGGAAACGGCCGGCGGCGCGTGACGTGAGCGTGTCCAGCAGCAGGGCCAGCACCAGGCTGATGAGCAGCATCAGCGGGATCTGCACACAGGCGAACAGCACCACGCGCAGGATCGAGCCGAGGAACGCCGAGTCGGTCAGCCCCTGTTCGTAGTTCTCCAGCCCGGAGAACCTCTCCGTGGAGCCGCCCAGCCCGAGCCCGGACTGCTGGGTCCGGTACAGCGACTGGTGGACGGCGTAGCCGATCGGGACCAGATACAGGAAGACGAAGCCGAGCTGGAAGGGCACCGTGAACGCGGCCCCCTTCCAGCGCAGTGAGCGGATCATCGGCCGGCGCCTCAGCCCTTGACGCTGATGCCGCGGGACTTCAGGTCGGCGACCGTCCACGCCTGCATGTGCGCGAGGAGGTCGGTGACCTTCTGCTGCTTGGCGACCACCTTGCCCCACTGGCTCTGCAGCTCCGTGAACATCGCGGTCCAGTCGGGGCCGAAGGTCCAGTCGCTGGTGACCGTGGAGAGGCTGTCGGTGACGACCTTCTTGGCGGGCTCGTAGTTCGTGCCGAGCAGCTTCTGGGAGATCGCCTGGTCGACGTAGTCGGCGCTGTCGGACAGGCCGGGCATGACGCCGCTGCCGGTCTGCGGGTTCGCCATGCTCTTGACCGCCCCCGTGTCGGTGGACAGCCACAGCGCGGCCTCCGCGGCCTGCTTCTTGTACTTGCACTGCTCGGTGACCAGGTTGATGTTGGCGCTCTGGTTGGTGCCGGCCGGCGTCTTCGCGGCCTCTCCCTTGTACGTCGGCCACGGAGCCAGCGCCCACTGGCCGAAGGACTTGGTGAAGCTGTTCACCATGCCGCCCATCTGCCAGGTGGAGATCTGCCGGGTGACGGTGCCGCCGTCGTCGTAGTTCTGCTGCAGGGCGGCGTAGTCGGCGAACGACAGCTTGGAGTTGAGGTCGTTGTCGATGACCTGCTGGATCACCTCGGCGGCCTTCAGACTGCCCTCGTCCTGGAAGTTCACCTTCCAGGAGTTTCCGTCGATGGAGTACCAGTGCGCGCCGGCCTGCATGGCGAGCACCTCCAGGGTGCTGGGGTCCTCACCGGCGTAGTTCGTGACGTGGATGCCGTGCTTCTTCAGCACCTTGCCCGCGGCGATGAAGTCGTCCCAGGTCGCCGGTGCCGTCAGGCCGTACTTCTTGAAGACGTCGGTGCGGTAGATGGTGAAGGCCGGCGCCGCGCTGGTGGGCACGCCGTAGACCTTGCCCTGCACCTGGGCACCCGCCCAGGCACCGGGCAGGAACTTGTCCTTGCCCGACCCGACGTATGCGCTGATGTCGGCCAGGGCGCCCTGCGACACCCAGCTCGTCACGTACTCGGCCGTGTTCTGCAGCAGACAGGGCGCGTTCTTCGCCTTGATGGCGTTCGCGAGCTGCTTCTGCATGGTCAGCTGGTCGGTGACCTTGGTGTACTTGAGCTGGACGTCCTTGTGCGACGCGTTGAACATCTTGACGATCGTCTCCTGGCCGTTCGCCCAGCCCCAGAAGGGGAGGGTGACCGGGCCGGACGCCGAGGAGTCCCCGTCGCCCGACCCGCCGCAGGCGGAGAGCAGACCTGTCAGCGCGAGTCCCGCGACAGCGGCGCGGGCGAACCTTCTCCGGGGGCTGGTGGAGTTCATCTGACCGTGATCCTTCGGGAAGTAGGCGTCTCGGAAGAAACGAGAACGGCGGCTCGGTACTGGCCGGGAACGCTGGCCGGCACATCGGCTGCGGCATCGGCTCGCGCTCGTGGGGATCGGCCGAAGCGGAGAGTGCGTAGAAACCGGTTGCTGAGGACCGTAGGGCGTGCGGTCCGGCCTTATCAAGGGGTGTGCGGGAAAAAGTTGCCGAAAGGGAGAGAATTTGAGATGTCGATGCAGGTCAAGTGGGGGAAACCGTTTACGAGAGGTCGTCGCTCAGCCGGGCGTGACGGGCCGGAGGCGCGACAGGCCGGATTCCCGTCGGTGACGGGCGCGTGACGGCTCCGGATCCCTGTCGACAGGGCCTACGAGACTGTCCTGGCCGGCTGCTGATCCGCGCCGTCGGGAAACCGGCGAGGGCCCGCCGCCTCTGTGCCGGCCATGCGCTCGTCCGCGTCAGGCGACGCGGGCCAGATCCGCGTGCCGCACCTCGTGCGCCGGCGGCAGCCCCCCCGCCAGGCGCTCCAGTTCCTCGACGACGATGCGGCCGAGCCGCTCCAGCTCGTTGCCGAGGGAGCCCGCGATGTGCGGGGTGAGGAACACGTTGGGGAGGCGGTACAGGGGTGAGTCGGCGGGCAGTGGCTCGGGGTCGGTGACGTCCAGGACCGCGTGCAGCCGTCCGGAGACCAGCTCGTCGGTGAGCGCGCAGTGGTCGACGAGGGCGCCGCGGGAGGTGTTGATCAGTACGCCGCCGTCCCGGACCAGGGCGAGACGGGCGCGGTCCAGCATGTGGTGGGTCTCGGGGATGTCGGGCGCGTGCAGGCTGACGATGTCGCTGTGCCGCAGCAGGTCCTCCAGGGAGAGGAGCCGGGCGCCGAGTTCGGCCGCCTCGGCCACGTCGACGTACGGGTCGTGGAGGAGGACCTCGAAGTCGTACGGGCGCAGCAGTTCCAGCAGGCGGCGGCCCACCCGGGAGGCCCCGATGACGCCGATCCGCCGGCCGAGGTTGCCGGTGGCGGCGGTTTCGGCGGGCGTGGGCTGGGCGTGCGTCCGGCGATAGCGCTCGCGGTGGGTGAACGCGTCCTTCCCCGCGAGCAGGATCATCGCGAGCGTGTACTCGGCGACCGGTACGGCGTTTCCGGTGACCGCGCTGGAAACGGTTACCCCACGTTTCCACAGGGCCTCCCCGATCAGTGAGCGCACGGACCCCGCGGCGTGCAGCACCGCGCGCAGCCGCGGCACGGCGGCGAGCGCCTCCGTGTCGAGGTGGGGGCAGCCCCAACCGGTGATCAGGACATCGGCGGTGGCCAGCGCCGACGCGGTGGCGGGGTCGGCGAAGTCCCGTACGACAAGGGCGGGATCGATCTCCGCCGTCCGTCGCAGCCGGGCCAGCAGCGGGGCGGGGAACAGCAGGGGGAGGTGCACGGGATCCATGGCGAACACGGCCCTGGGCAGCTGGGCGCTGGGCATGACACTCCTGAGGCGCGTAGGAAACGTTTACTGAAGGCGGGTTCTACCGTAGGTCCGCTCTGGAGACGTGGTCAATCGGTCGGATGGATCGTCCGGCGGGAAATCTTTCGGCTGGGTTCCGCGGTAAAGAGCCACTTCAGAGCTGCTGTCGGCGTGGCGGGGCGGGCGTGTGCCGCTCACGTGGAGTGAAGGAAGGGTCCCGCAACCGGTTGTGAGGGCGTTTCTCCGAAAGCGGTACGGGGCCGGCTTGTGGAGCAGCGGGCTGGGCGGGGCGGTGGTCACTGGAGGTCACGATCGCGCCGATCTCTGAGTATGTGCAGGTCAGAAGGTTGTGCGTGGAGAGCGTCGGGGGTCTTCGAGGCTCGGTGGGGGCGGCTGCGGCCCGTGCACAGAGTTTTCGAAAGTCTGTGAGGCCTCTTGACGCGCTTCTGTGAGCGGAACAAGCTCTGGCCCATCCGGTCATGGCAACCGGTTGCCATGCGGTGCTCGGTGCTCCCGCTCGCCGCACCCGTAACTGCGCCGCCCGTGTCCGCCGGACCGGTCACGCCGCAGCCCGCTCCCTCGACACAGAAGGCGAGGCCCTCATGCGTTCCCACCCCGCAGCCCACCCCGGCCGCCGCCGTTTCCTCGCTCTCGCGGCCGGCACCCCCCGTCATCGGCCTTCAGGTGGCCGTGTCCGTGATGTACGTCGCGCCGATCCTGCTGATCTTCCTCGTCACCCAATGCTGCTTCGTCGCCGGGATGTCCACGTCCGGGCTGAAGTAGCTCGCTGGCACTGGCCCGTGCGACCGGTCATCCGCACCTGCCCCGAGTAACCGATTTCCACCGACCCGCCGCCCTTCCCTGCCCCCTGCCTGCCTGCCTGCCTGCGCCTGGCCTGTCGCAAGGAGTCACGCTTGACTTCTCCCCCGCCTAGAGGCGGGGGATTCCAGTGGTCGCCCGCTGGGTTTCCTGCTTCACCGACGACCGCCCCGTCCGGGAGGACTCCCGTTGAGGTCTTACACCGTCTCCACAGGCTGCTGCCGCCAGCCCGGCGGCCAGGATGTTGCGCGCCGCGTTCGCGTCGCGGTCGTGCACGACACCGCAGTTGTCGCACGTCCACTCGCGGACGTTCAGCGGCAGCTTCTCGCGGACCGTGCCGCAGTTCCCGCACAGCTTGGAGCTGGGGAAGAAGCGGTCGATCACGACGAGTTCGCGCCCGTACCAGGCGCACTTGTACTCCAGCATCGAGCGGAGTTCCGTCCAGGCCGCGTCGGAGATGGCGCGAGCGAGCCTGCCGTTCTTGAGCAGGTTGCGGACGGTGAGGTCCTCGATCACGACCGTTTGGTTCTCACGGACGAGTCGAGTCGACAGTTTGTGGAGGAAGTCCCTACGGCGGTCGGTGATCCGCGCGTGGACGCGGGCGACCTTGCGTCGGGCTTTCTCCCGGTTGGCGGAGCCCTTCGCCTTCCGGGACAGCTCCCGTTGGGCGCGGGCGAGGCGGGCCCGGTCCCGGCGCTCATGCCTGGGGTTGGCGACCCTTTCCCCGGTGGACAGCGTCACGAGGGACGTGATCCCGGCGTCGATGCCGACTGCCGCATCGGTAGCGGGGAGCGGAGTGATGGTCTCCTCGGCGAGCATCGAGACGAACCAGCGGCCCGCGCTGTCACGGGACACGGTCACCGTGGTCGGCTCCGAACTTTCCGGGAGAGGGCGCGACCAGCGGATGTCCAGCGGCTCCGCCATCTTCGCCAGCGTCAGCTTCCCGTCACGCCACTTGAACGCACTGCGGGTGTATTCGGCCGACGCACGGGACTTCTTACGGCTTTTGTAGCGAGGGTACTTGGCCCGCCTGGCGAAGAAGTTCCCGAACGCCGCTTGAAGGTGCCTCAGTGCCTGCTGGAGCGGAACCGACGACACCTCGGCCAAGAAGGCGAGTTCCTCGGTCTTCTTCCACTCCGTCAGCGCGGCGGACGACTGCACATAGGAGAGGCGACGATGCTTGCCGTACCAGGCCCGAGTGCGTTCCTCCAACGCCTTGTTGTACACGAGGCGGACGCAGCCGAACGTGCGCGACAGCTCAGCCGCCTGCTCGTCGGTGGGGTAAAAGCGGTACTTGAATGCCCGCCTGACCTGCTGGGTCATATCTCACATTCTATCAGATTCCGTGTGAGTAAAGAGTGTCGGTCGGTGTCCGATGAACGTCGTCCGTCCTGGAGGTGGTTCGCCTTTTCCGTCCCGCTCTGCGGGAGCTTCGATTCCTCCCCGGCCGAAGCCGGGAGTGTCCACGAAGGAGAGCCCCTATGAACACGCCCCTGTCCCGCCGTACCGCCCTCCAGGCCGCCGGTGCCACCGTGCTCGCCGCCGGACTGTCCGGCGGCCTGACGGCCACGGCGGCGCACGCGGACGCCGACACCTCCGCCCCGAAGCTGGTCACCTACCCCCGCCCGGCCACCCTGCCGACCAACACCAGCTTCAAGGTCCGCGTCCGCACCGCTCCCGACGGCGAGTGGCAGACCCTCGACATCTACCGGCCCCAGCTCGAGGAGATCAACGCCACCACCGGGTCCGGCAAGGTCTACAACACCTCGATGGTGTACTTCGACTTCCGCGGCTGCGTCGAGGTGGAGGTCACGTACCTCAAGGGCGGCACCACCAAGGCGAGAGTGCGGCCGAACGCGCTGGGCATCACGCCCGAACTCCTCGGCGACACCCTGCGGTTCACGCTCGACGAGCCGAGGGACGTCGTCGTCCAGATCAACGACGAGATCTTCGACTGTCTGCACGTCATCACCAACCGCGTCGACCCCCACCCGCCCTCCGCCGACGACCCCGACGTCATCTACTTCGGTCCCGGCGACCACACCGTCACCGGCAACGTGCTCACCGTGCCCAGCGGCAAGACCGTCCATCTGGCGGGCGGAGCCGTCCTGCGGGCCCAGGTCTACTTCAAGGACGTGGAGAAGGCCGCGCTCACCGGCCACGGCATGCTCTACGCCGGCCCCGGCGGGATCCTCTGCGAGGGCAGCAGGAACATCCGGGTCGAGGACGTCATCATCATGAACCCGAACGGCTACGCGGGCACGTTCGGCGAGAGCGAGAACGTCCATGTGAACAAGGCCCGTTCGTTCAGCTCGAAGGGCAACGGGGACGGCTTCGACGTCTTCTCCTCCAGCGGGATCGTCTTCGACGGCTGCTTCATGCGCAACTCCGACGACTGCTTCGCGATCTACGCCCACCGCTGGAACTACTACGGCGACACCCGCGACATCACCATCCAGAACTGCACCCTGTGGGCCGACGTCGCCCACCCCGTCAACGTCGGCACCCACGGCAACACCGACGCCCCCGAGGTGATCGAGAACCTCGTCATCAAGAACGTCGACGTCCTGGACCACCGCGAACCCCAGATGAACTACCAGGGCTGCATCGCCCTCAACCCCGGCGACTCCAACCTGATCAGGAACGTCCGCATCGAGGACGTACGGATCGAGGACTTCCGCTGGGGCCAGGTCATCTACATGAAGGTGATGTACAACCCGAAGTACAACACCTCGGTCGGGCGCGGCATCGAGGACGTCTACGTCAAGAACCTCAGCTACACGGGCACCCACGCCAACCCGTCGCTGTTCCTCGGCTACGACGCCGACCACGCCGTCAAGAACGTCACCTTCGAGAACCTGGTGATCAACGGGCAGGTCATCGCCGACTCGATGAAGAAGCCCAGCTGGTACTACACCACCGACGCCATCCAGTGGTTCTACAACGAGCACGTGATCAACCTGAAGTTCCTGACCACCGCCGAGGCGGAGGCGGCCGCACAGTGACCCCGATCAGCCGCCGCGGCCTGCTCAAGTCCTCCACTGCGCTGCTGCTCGCCGCGGGCACGAACACCCTGTTCGTCCCCGCGGCCCGGGCGGCGGCGGACGGCACGGGCGACTCGCCGGCCTTCACCTTCACCCACCCCGGCCTGCTGCACAGCGCGGCCGACCTCGCCCGTATGAAGGCGGCGGTCGACGGTCGGCAGTCGCCCGTCCACGACGGCTTCCTCGCGCTGACCGCACACAGTCGATCGCAGACTGCATACACCATTCAGAACACCGGCCAGATCACCTCCTGGGGCCGAGGCCCGTCCAACTTCATGAACCAGGCCGTCGCCGACTCGGCCGCCGCCTACCAGAGCGCCCTCATCTGGGCCGTCACCGGAGACCGCGCCCACGCCGACAAGGCCCGCGACATCCTCGACGCCTGGTCGGCCTCCCTGACGATCGTCACGGGCGCCGACGGCCCGCTCGGCGCGGGACTGCAGGCCTTCAAGTTCGCCAACGCCGCCGAGCTCCTGCGCCACACCGGTTACGACGGATGGGCGGACTCCGGCATCGCCCGCTGCGAGGACTCCTTCCTGAACGTCTGGTATCCGGCGATCTCCGGATACATGCTCTACGCCAACGGCAACTGGGACCTGACGGCCATTCAGTCCATCCTGGCCATCGGCGTGTTCTGCGAGGAACGCACCCTCTTCGAGGACGCCCTGCGCTTCGCCGCGGCCGGCGCCGGAAACGGCGGCGTCGCCCACCGTGTCGTCACCGCCGACGGCCAGGGCCAGGAGTCCGGCCGCGACCAGGGCCACGAACAGCTCGCCGTCGGCCTGATGGGCGACGCGGCCCAGGTCGCCTGGAACCAGGGCGTCGACCTGTGGGCGTACGACGCGAACCGCATCCTCGCCAACGCCGAGTACGCCGCCCGCTACAACCTCGGCGGCGACGTCCCCTTCACACCCGACCTCGACCGCACCGGCAAGTACATCAAGAAGACGGTCTCGGCGACCGGCCGCGGCACCCTGCCCCCGATCTACGAGATGTACTACGCCCACTACGCCGGCGTCCGCGGCCTCGACACCCCGTACACGAAGGCGGCCGTCTTCCGCGGCACGGCCGGCGCCCGGGTCGTCGAGGGCAGCAACGACGACCTGCCCGGCTGGGGCACCTTCGCCCATGCCGGCGCGACCGCCCCCGGCCCCGCCGTCCCCGCACCCCCGGCCGGCGTCACGGCGACGGGGGAGGGGGAGGCGGTGACGGTGTCCTGGCTGCCCTCCGTCTGGGCGACCGATTACACGCTCCTGCGCGCCACCGACCCCGACGGCCCCTACGAGCAGCTCGCCACCGGCGTCACCGAGCCGACGCACACCGACACCGGCGTCCGCCGGGGACGCACCTACCACTACACGGTCACCGCCTCCAACTCCCTGGGCGTGAGCGGAACTTCGGCCGTCGCCTCGGCAGCCGCCGGCCTGCCCGCGCCCTGGGCCACCGCTGATGCCGGCGCCGTGCGCACCCCCGGGTCGGCCGCGTTCGACGGGGAACGGTTCGTGCTGGAGGCATCCGGAACCGCCGACACCTACCGCGTCGCCCACCTGCCCCTGCACGGCGACGGCACGGTCACCGCCCGCATCGTGTGGCCGCTCAGCTCCCAGTACTCCAAGATCGGCGTCACCGTCCGGGCCTCCCTGGACGCGGACGCCCCGCACGCCTCGATGCTCGTCCAGGGGCTGCCGCTGCACACCTGGAGCGGCGTGTGGACCGTCCGCCCGAGCCGGGGGGCGCCCGTCTCGGCCACCGGCAGCACGCCCGTGCCCCCGTCCCAGCAGGAGGCGATCACCACCAAGGCCTCCTTCCCGATCTCGAACCTCGGCGCGCTGCCCGAGTCGGCGACCCCGCTCGAGGCGCCGTACGTCGAGGGCGCGGGCGACGGCTACCGGCTGCGGGCCCCGTACTGGGTGCGCGTGACGCGGAAGGGCCGGCGCCTCACCGGCTCGATGTCCGCAGACGGTATGCAGTGGACCGTAGTCGGTACGACGGAGGTCGACGGTATGCCGCACCTCGCATACGCCGGTCTCGCCCTGACCTCCTCCCTCGGCATCGACGAGGACTACGCCGAAACCGGAACCGGCGCCTTCGACAACGTGAGCGTGACGTGCACCCACGGAGACGCCTGGCGCACACCGCGCCCCGCCCGCACCGCCACCGACCTGCGCGCCGCGGCCGCGGCCGACGGCGTCCGGCTGACGTGGACCGACCCCGACCTCTCCGCCCGTTACACCGTGCTGCGCGCCCCGCGCCCCGACGGGCCGTACCGCACGCTCGCCACCGCCGTCGGGCCGGTCGGCTTCGGCACCCGCATCCGGTACACCGACGCGACCGGTGCGCCCGGCACGACGTACCACTACGCGGTCGCCAAGACCAACTGCGGGGGACGAGGCCCTCGTTCGGACGCGGTCGGGGCCGTCGCCCCTTCCGCCGACGGTCTCCAGGGCGGGTCAACCCCCGCCGAGGACACGGCACTTCCCGCGCTGCCCACGCCGTGGACGGGTGGCGACCTCGGGGACGTGGTCGCCGACCGGCGGGACTACGGCACCCTCGGCGTCGTAGCCGTCCTCACACCCGGCAGCACGGTCCACGCCGACGGGACGTTCGTCGTCAGTGGCGCCGGAGTCGATCTCAACGTCAACTCCCAGGGCATGACCGGGCAGTTCGTCCGACAGACGGTCACCGGCGACTGCGAGATCACCGCCCGCCTGCTGTCCCGTGAGGGCGCGAGCGCCGACCGGGTGGGGCTGCTGATGGCCAAGTCGCTGTCGCCGTTCGACCAGGCGGCCGGAGTGATCGTCACCGGCGGCACCAGCGCCCAGCTCATGCTGCGGCCGACGGTGGCCGGCGCCTCGGCCTTCACCGGGACGACCGCCGTCCAACTGCCCCTCCTCCTACGGCTGAAGCGCACCGGAACCACCTTCGCAGCCTCCCTCTCCACCGACGACGGCGTCACCTGGACCCCCCTCGCCGCAGGCGCGATCCCCGGCTTCGGTGACGCCCCCTACCACGTGGGCCTCGTGGTCTGCTCCCGCAGCCAGACGGCCCTCGGCACCGCACGGTTCGGCGAGGTGATCGTCACCTCGCCGTAGACACCGGGATCCCCCACGGATCCCCCACGATGGGAGCCGCACACCCATGAGCCGCACATCCCCCCACCACCGGCAGGACGAGCCGACGCAGGTGAGCCGCCGCGGTCTGCTGAAGACCGCCGGCGGTCTCACCGCGGCCCTCGCCCTCGGCGCCGGAGCCACCTCGGCCGCCACCACCGCCGACGCCGCGCCCGCGACCTTCACCCACCCGGGCATGCTGCACAACGCGGGTGACATCAACCGGGCCAAGGTCAGGGTCGCCGCCGGCACCGACCCCTGGCTGTCCGGCTGGAACAAGCTGACCGCCAACTCCCACTCCCAGTCCACCTGGACCCCCCGGGCCACGGCCACGATCATCCGCGGCGGCACCGGCGAGAACTACGGCCTCCTCTACAACGACATCGCCGCGGCCTACCAGAACGCCCTGCGCTGGCGCGTCGGCGGCACCGAGGCCAACGCCCGGTGCGCCGCGAACATCCTCAACGCCTGGGCCACCACCCTGACTTCGGTCACCGGCAACGCCGACCGGTTCCTCGCCGCCGGGATCTACGGCTGGCAGTTCGCCAACGCCGCCGAACTCATGCGGGACTACGACGACTTCGACCTCGCCGCGTTCCAGAGCATGATGGAGGACGTCTTCTACCCGCTCAACAACAGCTTCCTGACCCAGCACAACGACGCCTGCATCACCAACTACTGGGCCAACTGGGACCTGTGCAACATGGCCTCGATCCTGGCCATCGGCATCCTCAACGAGGACTCCGCCAAGTACGACCAGGCCGTCACCTACTTCAAGTCGGGTGCCGGGAACGGTTCGATCGCGCACGCCGTGCCGTACCTGTACACCGACGACGACGGCTACGCGCTCGGCCAGTGGCAGGAGTCCGGCCGCGACCAGGGGCACACCGTCATGGGCATGGGCCAGATGGGCGCGATCTGCGAGATGGCCTGGAACCAGGGCGACGACCTGTACTCCTACGACAGCCGCCGCTTCATGAAGGCCGCCCAGTACGTCGCCAAGTACAACCTCGGCGGCGACGTACCCTTCACGACCTACACCTGGGGCAGCGGACAGAACTGCGCACAGCAGTCGCAGACCGCGATCTCCGCCTCCTCCCGCGGCCAGGTCCGCCCGGTGTGGGCCATGCTCCACTTCCACTACAACCGGCGCCTGTATCTGGACGACAAGTACATCTCGCAGATGTACTACGACCTCGTCGCCCCCGAGGGCGGAGGCGGGGACTACGGGTCCACCAGCGGTGGCTACGACCAGCTCGGTTTCGGCACCCTCATGTACGCCAAATAGCCCTGCTACAGGCTCGTGCACCGGAATACCCCGCACCGGTGTGGTGCTCTGGTACTACCGGTGCGCGAGCGCGGCGAAGGGCTGGTGAGCAGATGGCGGCAGACCAGACGAACCCCGTGGCCGAGGACCAGGAGGACCCCGACCCGGTCGTCGGAACCCCCTACGGGGCGGTACGAGGACGGTACGAGCACGGCATCGCGGTCTTCCGGGGGATCCCCTACGCGGCACCCCCCTTCGGACCCCGCAGGTTCCGGCCGCCCGGACCGCCCGAGCCCTGGGAGGGGGTGCGCGACGCGGGCGCCTTCGGGCCGACACCGCCGAAACCGCCGTACTCCGAGGCCTTCGCCCAGTACCTGTCCGACCCGGTCGTGCCCGGCGACGACTGTCTCAACCTCAACGTATGGACGCCCGAGCCCGGGCCGGGCGCCCGCCTCCCCGTCCTGGTGTGGCTGCACGGCGGCGCGCTGACCAGGGGTTCCTCGGCCGTGGCGGTGTACGACGGACGGCACTTCGCCCGCGACGGAATCGTGTTCGTCTCGGTCAACTACCGGCTCGGGGTGGAGGGCTACGGACTGTTCCCGGACGCCCCCGCCAACCCAGGCCTGCGCGACCAGCTCGCCGCGCTGCACTGGGTCCACCGGTCCATCAGGGCCTTCGGCGGCGACCCCGACAGGGTCACCCTGGCCGGACAGTCCGCCGGAGCCATCAGCATCGGCGCGCTCGTCGCCGCCCCGCAGGCCCAGGGCCTGTTCCGGCGGGCCGTCCTGCAGAGCGGGGCGCCGGAGGCCTTCGAACGCGACAAGGTACGCCGCATGGTGCGCCGTATGGCCACCCGGCTGAAGATCCCCGCCACCGCCGAGGCCTTCGCCGCGGTCGACCGCGATCTGCTGCTGCGCACGCAGGCCGACGTGGGCAGACTCAGCAGCCCCGTCCTCGGCGGGCCCGCCTTCGGCGTCGTCGTCGACGGGGACCTCGTCCCGCGCGATCCCCTCCAGGCCCTCGTCGACGGCGACGCCGCCACCGGAACCGACCTCCTCCTCGGCTGGACCCGCGACGAGTACCGCCTGTGGCTCGTCCCGGGCGGCCTGCTGGAACGCGTCGACCGGCTCGGCGCGGTCGCCCTGGCCGGAGCCATGGCCCGCTGTCACTGCGGTCACGAGGTGCCCCGCGGGTACCGCGCCCTGCACCCGGAGTCCGGCACGGCCGAGATCGTCGGCCAGATGGTCACCGACCGCCTGCTGCGCCTGCCCCTGCACCGCCTCGCCGACGCCCGCCCCGGAACGTCGTACGTCTACGAGTTCGCCTGGCCCTCCCGTCGCCCCGGCCTCGGCGCCTGCCACGCCCTCGAACTCGGGTTCGTCTTCGACACCGGTGACACACCCGAGTCCGCGAAACTCGCCGGAGAGGGAGCCCCACAGGAACTGGCCGACGACATGCACGCCGCGTGGGTGCGGTTCGCGGCGACGGGCGACCCGGGGTGGGAGCCGTGGGACGCGCGGCATCCCGTGCGGGTGTTCGGCGACTCCGCGCATACGGACGACGGTGGATCGTATACCGCATACGGTCTCCGTGATCGGGAGCTGGCCCTGTGGACGACTGCCTCCATCCCCGCCCGGCCCGACGACGTACCGGCCGCCACGCCCGAGCCGCTCACCGACGGCCGGATCATCCGCAGTACGGAACTCAGATCGGCCGTACGCCGCCTGCGCCGCCCCGGAGGAGTGGGGCGCGACTGAACCGCGCCTCACCGCACAGCCAGCGACCCTTTCCCCACCCCCGCCACCGAGTCCCGCACCACCACGTGCGTTCCCAGCAGCAGGTGCTCACCCGGTGCGTCGGGGGCGCGGTTGAGGACTGTGCGCACCGCGAGGCGGCCGAGCTCCTCGTAGGGGACGTGCACCGTGGTCAGGGAGGGATGCAGGTCGCGGGCGAAGGGGATGTCGTCGTAGCCGGCCAGCGACACGTCGCCGGGGACGTCCAGGCCGGCCTCGTGGAGGGCGGTCAGGGCGCCCGCCGCGACCATGTCCGTGGCGGCGACGACCGCCGTGAAGTCCAGGCGCCGCTCCAGGGCCCGGCGCAACAGGCGGTGACCGGTGTCGCGGGTGAAGTCGCCGTGCAGCACCAGAGCCGGGTCCACGTCGATGCCGCGGGCCCGGTGGGCCTGGGTGTAACCGCGTTCACGGCCCAGCGCCGTGGTGTGGTCCGGTTTGCCGCCGAGGAACAGCACCCGCCGGTGCCCCTGGGCGAGGACGTGCGCGACCAGGGCGAAGGCGCCGCCCTCGTTGTCGTACTCGACGACCGTCACCGGCGCGCCCGGACCCAGCGGCGGGCGCCCGCACAGCACCAGCCGGGATCCCGCCGAGGCCAGCGAGTCGGCGATGCGGCGGGTGCGCTCGCGGTACTCCGGGGTGTCGGCGGCGCCGCCGACCAGGATCACGGCGGTGGCCCGCTGGGCCCGCATCGTCTCGACGAAGTCCAGTTCGTGCCGTACGTCGCCCTCCGTGCTGCACACCAGGCACAGGTGCCCCAGCCGGTGCGCCTCGCGCTCGACGCCGTGCGCCATGTGCGCGAAGGACGGCCCGGTGATGTCCTCCAGCACGAACGCCAGGGTGGGCGTCCCGGCCCCGGCGACCGCCTTGGCGCGGGCGTCGGCTACGTAGTCCAGTTCGCCCACGGCCTGCAGGACCCGGGTGCGGGTCTCGGCGCTCACCGGGTACACCCCGCCGAGCACCCGCGACACGGTCGACGCGGACACCCCCGCCCGGGCCGCCACGTCTCGGATGGTGCTGCGCGCCGCGTCCGCGCTCTTTCTGGTCATCCCGCCCCTCCCCTCGGAAACACCGGCAGCAACCGGTTTCCATGAGCGGAGGCTAGCAGCGGTCGCCCGCGTCGGCGGAGATCTACGACGTTCCCAGTGTGCGGGCGATCGACGCCACCGCCCGCGGGCCGACCCGGCAGCAGCCGCCGATCAGCCGCGCGCCCGACTCCCGCCAGCCCAGGACCTGTTCGGGGGTGAAGGTGGAGCGGCCGTTCCACGCCCGCGCCCGGGCGTCCCAGACCTCGCCGCTGTTGGGGTAGACGACGACCGGCTTGCCCGTGACCCGGGCCGCCGTCGCCACGGCCGCGTCGACGTCCTCGGGGGCGCAGCAGTTCACGCCGACCGCGATCACCTCGTCCACGTCGGCGGCCAGGGCGAACGCCTCGTCCAGAGGCTGTCCGGCCCGCGTCCGTCCACCGTCGACCGTATACGAAAGCCAGGCCGGTACCCCGAGCCCCCGTACACCGCGCAGCAGCGCCTGCGCCTCGTCGGCGTCCGGCACCGTCTCCAGCGCCAGCACATCGGGCCCGGCCGCGGCCAGCACCTCCAGCCGGGGCCGGTGGAAACGTTCCAGCTCCTCGACGCTCAGCCCGTAGCGGCCCCGGTACTCGGAACCGTCCGCGAGCATCGCACCGTACGGCCCCACGGACGCGGCCACCCACAGCGGGTGCGCGCCCCCCTTGTCACGGGCCTGGCGGGCGGCCTCCCGGGCCAGTTCCACGCTCAGCGCCAGCAGCCGGGCAGCCTCCTCGCGGGCGATCCCGCGTCGGGCGAACCCCTCGAACGTCGCCTGATAGCTGGAGGTGATCGCCACGTTCGCGCCGGCCTCGAAATAGGCGAGGTGCGCCTCGGTGATCGCCTCGGGCCGCTCGGCCAGCAGCCGCGCGGACCACAGCTCGTCGCTCAGGTCGTGCCCGGCGGACTCGAGCTGGTTGGACATGCCGCCGTCGAGGACCACGGTTCCTGCGGCAAGGGCTGCGGCGAGCGGTGCGCCGTGCGGGGGAGCGGTGTCGCTGGTCATGTCATGACGCTAGTCGAAGGAGTGGCGGGACGACCGTCCCCGTCCAGTTCGTGAACAGATCGCCCACCATGTGGGAGACGGTCTCGCTAGCCTTGGGGGATGCCGCCACACACCGACACCGACCTCGTGACCGCCGAAGCCGCTGAGTTACTCGGCTCCTCCGGCGGATCCGTCGTCCTCTCCCCGCTCAGGCACAACCCGAAGAACGGCGTCACCGGCGGTGTCTGGACCGTGTCCGCGGGAGACCGTTCGGCCGTGCTCAAGGTGCTCACCCGCGCCAAGGAGACGGAGGGCGGCTGGGCCGCCTCGGACGACCCGCGGCACTGGAACTACTGGCGTCGCGAGGCCGAGGTCTACGCGTCCGGGCTCGCCGCGCACTGGCAGCCGTACGGCATCCGCGCTCCCCGGCTGCTGGCCTGCGTCGAGCGGCCGGACGGCGACCTGGCGCTGTGGCTGGAGCACGTGCCGGGCGAACCGGCCACGGCATGGCCCCTCGCCCGGCACATCGAACACCTCCGCCGGCTGGGCCGGGCCCAGGGGGCGGCCCAGCCGGCCGACCGGCCGTGGCTGACGCGGCGCTTCCTGCGGCAGTACGTCGAGAGCAACACCCTCGGCCAGGAGCTCCTCGACGACGCCGCGGCCTGGCGGCAGCCCCTGGTCCGCGACCACTTCCCGCCCGGCCTGCGCGCCGGCATGGTCCGCCTGCACCACGACCGGGAATGGTTCTTCGACGTCATGGAGAGGCTTCCGCGCGCCTTCGGGCATCTCGACATGTGGCCGGCGAACGTCCGCTCGTCGGACGGGACGGACTCCGTGGCGCTCGACTGGGCCTTCGCCGGCGACGGCGCGCTCGGGGAGGACCTCGGCAACTACCTCCCGGACACCGTGTTCGACCTCTTCCTGCCCGCGGCCCGTCTCCCCGCGTACGCGGCGGCCGCCTACGACGCGTACCTGCACGGCCTGCGGGAGAGCGGGTGGCGTGGTGACGAACGGCTCGTACGCCTCGCGGTGTGCGCCTCGGCCGTGAAGTACGACTGGCTCACCGCCCGCATGCTGGCCCGCGCGGGCGAGCGGCAGCTCGACTACGGCGGCGAACGCACCGTGTCGCCCGAACTCCGCTACCGTGAACGGGGGTTGACACTCGCCTTCCTCGGCGAATGGGCGGCGGAAGCACGCGTGCTGGCTCCCCGGCTCGGATTTCCCGAGGCCCCCAGCGGCAGATAGCGGCGCTCCTGCGCCGTCTGCGGCCCGCCGCACCTGCGCCGCGCGCCGTCCCGCCGCTCCTACGCCGCGTGCCGTCCGCCCGCCCGGCGGGGCCGGGCCCGTCGGCGCAGTGTCATCGGCATCCCGAGCCCCGCGAGCAGTCCCGCGGCGAGCACATACGGCCACCACCCCATGTCCCCGCTCATGCCGGTGTTCGCACTGCGGGGCTCCGCCGCCACCGCTTTGGAGGAGGCCCGATTCCGGGCGGAGGGCGACGGGCTCGCGGTGTCGGCGGTGAGCAGGACGTCGTTGCCGTCGCCGCCCCGGTAACTGATCCGGTACACGGTGTCGGCGAGTTTCACCTCGGCGCCTTCCCGCAGCCCCTCGAAGGTGCCGGAGACCGCGCCGCGCCCGGTGTGATCGAGAACGGCGATCTCCTTCGCCGCTTCCTCCGCCTCCGCCTTCGCCGACAGATCGAGCCCGCCTGCCAGCCGCACCCGCCCGCCCACCTTCAACGGCCGTTCCCCCAGGACGAGATGGCCCTGCCCGTTCTGGGTGTAGTCACCACTCACCGTCAACCCGCTCGTGACCACACCCTCGTTGGTCACGGACCCCCTCACCGCGCCCTTGCCGACGAGCGTGCTCGTCACCCGCAGCGCCGAGCCGCCCATGTCCAGCCGCGCGCCCGCCGAAGTGAGCCTGATGGCACGGCTGTTGACGAGGGTCGCTCCGGAGCGCAGGGCGAGGGTTCCCTTCCGCACCGTCGTCGTGCCGGTGTACGTCACCGAGGATCCGGTGAGGGTCGTGGTCGCCGCCCCGGACTGGACGAGTGCGCCGCTCCCGCCGATCGTCGACAGGGAGACCGGTGTTTTGGTGTTCCGCACGACGAGCGTGCCGTCGTTCACGATCCGCCGCCGGGTCGTGCCGGTGAGCAGTGACCCGTCTCCGCCCGCCGCACCCGACCCCAGCCGCAGCACCGCGCCCTTCTCCACGGTGGTGGAGCCGTCGTAGTACTGGGCGGCCGCGAAGGTGACGTCGTTCCCCTTGGTGCCGGCGATGACGACGTCCCCGGCGCCGGGTGCGGCGAGCGTGTCGTGGTACTTGCCGCCGCCGATGGGCGCGCCGAGCGTCACCGGCCCGTTGTAGTCGAAGGTCAGCAGGGACCGGCGCCCGCTGCGCTCGTGGAGATTGATGTAGACGGTGTCCTTCGTGCCCGGCATGAAGATCCGGTGCGTGGTGCCGTCGCCCCACCGCACGTCCGCACCCTCGATGTTGGTGCCGCGCTTGTTCAACTGATGGGGGATCGCCCGCCAGTTGATGCCGGGATCGCTCAGGGACGGGTTCGTGTCACCGCCCCGGTCGCTGTAGCTGTACTGCCCGGTGAGGACGACCTTGCTGCCGGGCCGGCTGTGGACGTTGACGTCGCTGCCGTACTCCCGCTGGTAGAAGTCCTGGCGCAGGGTGATCGTCTGGTACAGCGGGGTGTCGATGATCCAGGAGCCCTGGTTGAGGATGGCGCGGGCGTTGGGCAGCGACACGGGGTACTCGGGGCGGCCGACGGCCATGCCGGTGCCGTTGTCGATGACCCCGGAGAAGGGGTGTGTGCCCGCCAGGTCGAGGGTGCCCCACATGTTGCGCGGCTGGGTGACCAGACCGGAGCCGCTGATCGTGCCGATGTTGAAGGTGCGGGTCAGCGACAGGCGGAGGGTGCCGTCGACACGGACGTTGAGCTGGTTGAGCCGATAGCCGGGGGTGTCGTACGGGAAGTGGCCGATGAGACCGGTGCCGCCGCCCGTGCCGTACTGCAGGGTCGCCCCGCGCTCGACCGTGATCGCGGGCGGGTCGGGTCGGGTGACGGTCGTGTACGGGTGGTTGCCGCCCTGGGTGCGCACCACCTGCCGCTGCCGGGCCTTCGGCAGGGTGAAGTCGCTGTCCCTGGTGAGGATCAGCGTCCCGCCGCCGCGCACGGTGAGCGTTCCCTGGCCGCGGAAGACGCCGTCGTACGTCGTCGTCCCGGACGGCACGGTGACCACCGTGTCGCCGGTGAGGGTGACGTCCCGGTTCGCCCGTACGTCGGCGGTGACGTCCCGGACGCCGGCGGCCGCCGCCGGGGGAGCGGTGGCCAGGAGGGCGGCGACGGCCGCGAGGGCGCCGGCGGCCGCTGCTGAGGTGTGGAGGGGGCTGCGCACGGTTCGGAGACGGATCACGGCCGCCACCGATAACAGAAATTTCGTCTCCTGCCGCTCGGAGAGCGGTCGCGCCGCCGGAATCCTCCAGGCCGCGCCGCAATCCTCCGGAAAAGGCTTTCTATCAAGTCCCGCCCGACCCGTTGACCTGCTCGTAACACACCCTTACCTTTTCGGCGTTCGTCATTCCACATGTCGTTCGCAGTTCCGAACGCCCCTCTCGCGAGAGGCAACCGCGTGCACCCCAACCCGCTCGTCCCGCACCGCGCCGACCCCCAGATCCACCGTCACACCGACGGCTTCTACTACTTCACGGCGACCCACCCGGACTACGACCGCATCGTCCTGCGCCGCTCCCGCACCCTCGCCGGTCTCGCCACCGCCGACGAGTCGGTCATCTGGCGGGCCCATCCCACCGGGGACATGGGCGCGCACATCTGGGCGCCGGAACTCCACCGCGCCGACGACTCCTGGTACGTCTACTTCGCCGCGGCCCCCGCCGAGGACGAGTGGGCGATCCGCGTCTGGGTCCTGGAGAACACGAACCCCGATCCGTTCCAGGGGAGTTGGACGGAGAAGGGGCGCATCGAGACGGCCTGGGACACCTTCTCCCTCGACGCCACCACCTTCACCCACCGGGGCACCCGGTACCTCGCCTGGGCGCAGCAGGACCCCACCCGTGAGGGGCACAACACCGCGATCCTGCTGTCCGCGATGGCGAACCCGTGGACCCTGACGGGTCATCAAGTCATCCTGTCCGCCCCCGAGTACGACTGGGAGTGCGCCGGCCACCAGGTGAACGAGGGCCCGTACGTCCTGCAGCGGGGCGGCCGGATCTTCCTCACCTACTCCGCGAGCGCCACCGACCACCGCTACTGCGTCGGCCTGCTCACCGCCGACGCCGACGCGGAACTGCTGGACCCGGCGGCCTGGTCCAAGTCCCCCGTGCCGGTGTTCACGAGCAGCGCCTGGGCCGGTGTGTACGGCCCCGGCCACAACGCGTTCACGGTCGCCGAGGACGGCGAGACCGACGTCCTCGTCTACCACGCCCGCTCCTACCAGGAGATCGACGGCGAACCGCTGGACGACCCCAACCGCCACACCCGGATCCAGACCTTCGGCTGGAAGCCGGACGGCACCCCCGACCTCGGCGCGCCCGTCGCCGAGACCGTGAAGGAGAGTGCGTGAGATGAGACGTGTGTACGCCACCCTGCTCGCCCTCTGTCTGGCGCTGATCGGCGCCCTCGCCACCGCCGGGCCCGTCCAGGCGGCGGCCCTGACCGTCCCCAACGGCGTCCAGTTCACCGACACCTCCGGCAATGTCGTGCACGCGCACGGCGGCGGGGTCATCAAGGTCGGCAGCTACTACTACTGGTTCGGCGAGGACCGCAACGCGGACAACACCTTCCGGTACGTGGACGCCTACCGTTCCACGGACCTGAAGAACTGGGAGTTCAGGAACCACGTCCTGACCCAGTCCAGCGCCTCCGAGCTCGCCACCGCCTACATCGAGCGGCCCAAGGTCGTCTACAACGCGTCCACCGGCAAGTTCGTGATGTGGATGCACAAGGAGAACGGCACCGACTACAGCGAGGCCCGCGCGGCCGTCGCCGTCTCCGACACCGTCGACGGGACCTACACCTACCAGGGCAGCTTCCGCCCGCTCGGGTCCTACATGTCCCGGGACATCACCACGTTCGTCGACACCGACGGAACCGGTTACATGGTCTCCGCCGCCAACGAGAACTACGACCTGCACATCTACCGGCTCACCGCCGACTACACGGCCATCGACAGCCTGGTCGCCAACCCCTGGGCGGGCGGACACCGCGAGGCGCCGGCCCTGTTCAAGCGCAACGGCGTCTACTTCATGCTGACCTCGGGCGCCACCGGCTGGAACCCCAACCAGCAGCAGTACGCCACCGCGACCAGCCTGTCCGGCCCCTGGTCGTCGATGACGAACGTCGGCGACTCCACCGCCTACGGCTCGCAGACCGCGTATGTCCTCCCGGTCCAGGGCACCTCGGGCACCTCCTACCTGTACATGGGCGACCGCTGGGGCAACTCCTTCAGCGGCACCGTCAACGACTCCCGCTATGTGTGGCTGCCGCTGACCTTCCCGACCTCGAGCACCCTGTCCATGTCCTGGTACCCGGAGGTCACCGTGGACACGGCCGCCGGGACGGTGACCGGCACCAGCGCCACCTACAACACGCTAGTCGCCCGGCACTCCTCCAAGTGCGCCGACGTGACCAGCCAGTCGCTGTGGCAGGGCACCCAGATCAAGCAGTACACCTGCAACGGCGGCAACAACCAGAAGTACTGGTTCAAGTCGGTGGGAAGCGGTTACTACCAGCTGGTGGTGCGCAACAGCTCCCTCTGTGTGCAGGAGAACGCCAACACCGTCTCCCAGGAGAACTGCGACGGCTCGGCCACCACCCAGCAGTGGTCCGTGACCGCCGGCGGCAGCTATGTGAACATCAAGTCCCGGGCGAGCGGCGAATGCCTCGACGTGAACGGCGCGTCCACCGCCAACTCGGCCGCGATCATCACGTACACCTGCAACGGCGGCACGAACCAGCAGTGGACACAAGGAACATGACGTGACGTCAGGCGAGCAGGTCGATCGCGTCGATCGACGTGCCCGCGCTGAGGAAGGACGTCGTCCCCGAACCGCTCGCCACGTAGATCTTCAGCTGGTTGTAGGCGCTGGTGTCCGTCAGCCAGGCGGACGCCGGCACGCTGTAGGTGAACGTGTAGTTGTTGCCCCGGTAGGAGCCCACGGTCAGCGACCGGGTGCTCGGCTGGGTGGGCGGGGAGGGGACGGCCGACGTCCAGGTGTCGTTGACGACGATCTGGGGGCGGCCGTTGGCGTAGGCCGTCGTCACGCCGATGCGCAGGGTGTGCGCGGCGGCGGCCTGGGCGGCGGTCAGTCTGAAGTAGACGATGATGCCGCTGTTGACGTCCTTCCACAGGTAGCAGGGGAAGGCGGACGTCTCGGTGCCGCTGCCGATCACCACGTTCCCGGTCCAGGACGCCGCCCGGACGTCGGAAGGGTGCGCGTACGTCATCAGGTCGGCGTTCTTGAAGCCGCCCGGCGTGCCGTTCCAGTCGCCGATCCGCCAGATCGCGCTCGCGTTGCCCGGGTCGTTGGAGGACGGGATGGCGATCGTGTTCAGGGTGGTCGTACCGCCGGCGGATACGGTCACCTGTGTACTGTATACAGCCAACTCGCCCTTGTAGACGGTCAGTGTGTACGTCCCCGGCAGTATCCCGGCGACCGAGAAGTACCCGTCCGAGGCCCGCGCCGACCCCCAGTACTGGGCGGCCGAGTTGGCGAGCCCCACCGCGTACGGGTACGCCGTGTCGCGCCCGCTGATGCCGACGCCGGCGACCCGGCCCCGGCCGCTCGCGGCGACGTACCCGGAGATGCCGAGGGAGTCCGCCCAGGACGTGGTCAGGGTCCCGGGGAAGAGCGACGAGGACGGCGCGCCGCCGTCCGTGAGGGCGATGACGTAGGGGCCCTGGAGGCCGAAGCGCTGGGCCTCGGTCTGGTTCTCGCCGTAGTACAGGATCTCGTACAGGCCGCCGCCGTCGGCGCTCTGGTGACGCAGCAGGGAGCGGTAGAAGGGGCCGCCGGAGGCCTTCTCGTGGTTGCTGCGTACGATCCACAGTCCGACGGATCCCGTCGACCAGCCGATGTAGTTGTAGTCGATCACGCGCAGCTTCGAGTAGTGCTTGGAGCGGGTCTGGCCGTCGGACTTCGCGAACACGTCCGAGGCCTCGATGGTGGAGGACGTGTAGGTGTAGGAGTCGGGCTCGTCGTTGAGGAACAGGCCCTTCTTCACGCGGACGATGTAGCGGGTCGCCGAGACCGAGGTGTCGGCCTTGTTGGTCCACAGGTAGACGTTGTTCTCGCCGCTGCGGGCCGCGTAGTAGTGCTTGAGCGTGCCGTAGGTGACCGAGATCAGGATCGTCGATCCGGACTGGGCGATCGTCACCGTCGAGGTGCCGAGACCGGATTCGATGTGCGAGTTCTTGCCGTCGTAGCCCTGGTACTCGGTGCCCTTGTAGACCAGCGAGGTCAGGTCGCCGTTGGTCTTGCTGACCTTGAAGACCAGGCTCGCGCCGGTGTCGACGACGTAGTTCGAGCCGTCGTCGCTCCAGCCGAAGGCCGCGGCGGACGCGGGGGCGGCGAGCGGGCCGGCCAGGGCGGCCGAGCCGGCGGCTGCCGCGGTGCCGAGGACGAAGGCGCGGCGTCGGACCGGGTGGGGCTCGGATCCGGACATGGGGGGGCCTCCTTCGGGAGGTGTGGGGTGTGCGGGTGTGGGAGAGAGTGACAGTTGAATCGATTTCGCGAAAGGGCTTTCGCTTGCGGGAGGTTGGCAATCTTGTGAAATCGGTTCAGAGTCTAGAAAGCGCTTGCAGGAGGCGGTACGGTCCAGCCGCCAGGACTGCCACCGTGACGGAGGAGCCTCGAGTGAGACGTTTCAACATCGCCGTGCCGGCGGCGCTGACGCTGACCGCCGTCCTGACGGCGGTCCCCGTCTCCGCCCAGGCGCACGAGCGCCGGCCCGCCCCCCTCGGCATCGACCACTGCACCGCCACCGCCTGCCACTTCGACGTCCCGCCCGGCACGTACGACGTCAAGGTCGTCCTCGGCGGCGGCGCCGACTCGAGCACGAGCGTCAGCGGCGAGACCCGGCGGGCGCTGCTCCCCGAGACCGCCGTCCCGGCCGGCGAACGCGTCGCCCGCAGCTTCACCGTCGACGTCCGTACGCCGGAGGGCGAACCGACCGGCGCCGAGGGAACTCCCGGCCTGGATCTGGCATTTGGCGGTACGGCACCCGCCCTCGCCGACATCCGGGTGACCCCCGCGCGGCACGCCCGGCAGATCTTCCTCGTCGGCGACTCCACCGTCTGCGACCAGCCCGGCGACCCCTACACCGGCTGGGGCCAGGAACTGCCGCAGTATCTGCGCAAGGGCGTCTCGGTCGCCAACTACGCGGACTCCGGGGAGAGTACGGTCACCTACCTGCAGAACCCGCAGCTGTGGGCCACCGTCCAGCCGCTGATCCGACCGGGCGACCTGGTCCTGATCCAGCTCGCGCACAACGACAAGACGACCGACGAGGTGACGTACCGCGCGAACCTGGAGACACTGGTGGCAGGGGTCCGGGAGAAGGGCGGCAGGCCCGTCCTCGTCACCCCTGTCGTGCGCCGCTGGTTCAACGCCGACGGCACGCTGAACAACGGAACGGCCCTGCTGGTCAACGGACTCGGCGTCGACCACCCGGCGGTGATCCGCTCGGTCGCCGCCACGCAGGACGTACCGCTGATCGACCTGACCGCGAAGACCAAGGCGCTGGTGGAGTCGCTGGGCGTCGAGGGCTCCAAGGCGCTGTACCTGTACAACGAAAAACGCGACAACACGCACACCTCCGTGTACGGCGCCACGGTCTACGCGGGCCTGGTCCGCGACGAACTCGTGGCGCAGCGTCTGGTGCCGAGGGGCACTGTGCGGGTGGGATGAACTCCTGGGGGCGCCCCGACCGGAACCGGGACGCCCCCAGGTCCTGCCCCCGGGCTCCCGGTTCCCGCACGGGAACGGGGCTCCCAGCTCCCGCACCAGCCGCGCGCCGAGAGAGAAACCGCCGATGCAACTGCCCCCGCCCGATCCCGCCCTCAGCCCCCGCACCGGCTACACCCGGGCCCACTGGGAGGCGGCCGCCGACGCCCTGCTGGCCGCCGTGGAGCCGTACGCCACCGAGGACCTCGCCCTCTACCACTTCCCCGGCGACCGGCAGAGCTGGGCGGGCCGTCTCTCCGACGGTCTGGAGGGGTACGCCCGCACTCTGCTCCTCGCCGCCTTCCGCCGTGACGAGACGGCGCTTCAGCGGTACGCGGACGGACTGGCGGCCGGTGTGTCCGGCGTCTGGCCCCGTATCGAGGACCGGAGCCAGCCGCTCGTCGAGGCCGCGTCCGTCGCCCTCGCGCTGCGGCTGACCCGACCCCTGCTGTGGGACCGCCTGGACGACTCCGTACGCCACCGCGCGGCCGCCTGGCTCGGCGACGCGCTGACCGCCGAACCCTGGCCCTGCAACTGGGAGTTGTTCCCCGTCACGGTCGGCGGCTTCCTCCAGGAGATCGGCTACGAGGCCGAGGCGTCCCGCAAGGCGGTCGACCGCGGTCTGGAGCGGATCGAGGAGTGGTACGTCGGCGGCGGCTGGTACACGGACGGCGACGGCCGTAAGTACGACTACTACAACGGCTGGGCGATGCACCTGTATCCGGTGCTGCACGCATGGCTCGCGGACGACAGTCGACTGCTGACTGTATACGGTGACCGGCTGGAGGCCCACCTCGCCGACTACGCCCGCCTGTTCGGCGGCGACGGCGCCCCCGTGCGCCAGGGCCGCTCCCTCACCTACCGCTTCGCGACGACCGCCCCACTGTGGCTCGGCGCCCTGACCGGCCGCACCCCGCTGCCGCCCGGCGAGACACGCCGGCTGGCCTCGGGCACGCTGAAGTACTTCCTGGAGCGGGGCGCAGTCGACGAGCGCGGCCTGCTCACCCTCGGCTGGCACGGCCCCGACCCCTCCGTCCTGCAGGGCTATTCGGGTCCCGCCTCCCCCTACTGGGCGAGCAAGGGCTTCCTGGGCCTGCTGCTGCCCCCGGACCACGAGGTGTGGACGGCGCCGGAGGAGCCGGGCCCGGCGGAGCGGGAGGACGCGGTCACGCCGGTCGGCGCGCCCAACTGGCTGCTGCAGTCGACCCGTGCGGACGGCCTGGTCCGGCTGCACAACCACGGCAGCGAGGACGTCCGCTACGACCCGTACTACACACGGCTGGCGTACTCGACGGTGACGGCGCCTTCGCCCTCGTCCTCACCGACGCCCTCATCGTCGTCCTCAGTCACGTACGACAACAGTGTGATCGTCGGGGACGACCCGAGTCGTACGGGTATCGAGCCGCTGGGCGTGGGGGAGGGCTGGGTGGCGTCGCGGCACACCGTGGGCGGCGGGGTGCGGGTCACCAGTGTCGTGCTGGCGCACCGGGCGACGGAGGTACGGGCGCATCTGGTGACAGGGGCGGAGCCGGGGACGCCGGTACGGGTGACGGGGTGGGCGGCCGCGGAGGGGGTGCGGGCCGACCTCGCCCCGATCTTCGGCCTGGACGATTCCGCCGGACCCCTCGCAGGTACTACTGGACCCCTCACAGGTACTACTGGATCCCTCACAGGTACTACGGGAGAGGGCGACACCCTCTTCGTCGCGCTCGCCCGGCTCACCGCCGAGCCGGCACCGGTACCCCTGGAGGAGACGGTCTCGGTGCGGGTGGAGGGACAGGACCGGATCCATGTCCGCTGGAGCGGGGGCCCCGAGGTCCGGGTGAGCGTCTCGGGGAACGCGGTGAGCACCACGTTCTGAGCCCTCGGCTGCACGCCGGGCCCCGGCGCGGCCGGGGCCCGGGGGCCGGATCATCCGTCTCAGGGCTTGAGGCGGGCGATCCGCAGGGTCTTCGTGGTCGGCGAGGCCCCGCTGAGCGGCTTCGCGTACGTCGGGGTCACGGGGGCGTACGCCCAGGTCAGGGTGGAGTCCTTGAGGACCGCGATGTCGCCCGTGATGCGGGTGCTCACCACCTTGTCCGCGCTCTGGAACTTGCCGTTCCAGTCGATGAGACGCAGATGGGTGCCGGTGAAGGTGCCGGTGCAGGTCCCGGAGGCGCACTTGGCGTTCTTCAGCGACTCCCAGGACAGCAGGAGCCGGTCCTTGCCGTACGGGGCGATGTGGACGTTCACGTTCTCCGTGCCGGCCGCGCTCGTGAGGTACACCGCCTTGCCGGGACCCGAGTTGCGGTTCTTCATGAAGGCGACGGCGACCTGATGGGTGCTGGTCTTCGGCTTGACCGTCCAGCCGCGGCCGCTGGAGTCGTCCGGGTTCTTCTTCGCGGAGGCGGCCCCGCGCGAGGCGAACGCGGTGGCGTAGCGGCCGGTGGAGGACTTCACGAGGTCGCCCGTGCGGCCGGGGAAGGTCCCGCCGCAGTAGCCGGCCCAGCACTGCTCGCGCTGTACGACCGGGGCGACGTCCGGGGCGGCGATCCCGGTGGAGACGAACAGCCCCGAGCGCCAGTCGTCGAAGCAGAGGGAGGTGAAGGCGCCGGAGGTCTCGGCGTGCAGCGCGATGCCCTCGTTGTGGCTGCACCCCCAGCCCCAGCCGCCGCTGAGCTTGGACCCCTTGGCGCTGATGTAGGTCAGCTTGTCGCCGTAGTGCCCGTCGGCGAAGCCGCCCGCGCCGTGCACGACGAAGTAGGCGCCGTACTTCTTGCCGTTCCAGGTGAGCTGACCGTCGAGGGTGGGCGACGTGTCGTGGGAGGCGGTGCCGGTGAGCTTGGTGCGGAACGTCTGCTTGCCGTTCGTGTAGCGGACGATCGCGGCCGCCGTCTCCTTCCACTTGTTGGTGTCGGAGACACGCGTGAGCAGCGCGAAGCCGTCGTTGTGCGCGACCAGGCCGCCGACTTCCTTGGCGCCCTTGACGACCGTGTCCGCACCCGAGCGCTTCCCGGCGGCGGTCAGCGGGGTGACGTGGATGCCGTCCGCGGCGGGCCAGGCCACCCGCAGCGTGCCGTTCGGGGCCACCGCGGTCGTCGTCCGGGTCCACTCGCGCGTGTTGTTGTAACCGGCCGAGAGGTAGGGGAACTTGGCGGTGAGGGCCACGGCCGTGGTGGTGGGGGTGAGGTTCGGGGCGGCGGTGGTCGTCGCGGCCCCGGCGGTGGCGTACCACGCGCCGGCGAGCACCCCGGCGGCCGCGAGGGCGCCGATGGCGGGCTTGCGGGCCGCGCGGATGCGGCGGTGGCGCGTTGTCCGTCGTGCAGATGTCATGGCCTGTGGTTGCCACCGGGGCGGGAAAGGGTTGCCGTGACGGGAGAGAATTCCGGGGTACGGGGGACGGCACTGGCCGCACCGGGGTTTCTCCGTTGCAGCGGGTGACGGCGTGCACAACAATCCGGGCATGACTTCTGCCATCCGCCACGTGACGATCGACTGCTCCGACGCCTACGCCCTCGGCAGCTTCTGGTCCGAGGTGCTCGACCAGCCCCTCCACGAGGACGACAAGCCCGGGGACGAGGAGGCGCTGATCGAGGGCGCGGGCCTGCTCTTCGTCACCGTTCCGGAGGGGAAGACCGTCAAGAACCGCATCCATTTCGACCTCGAGCCGCAGGACCGGACCCGCGAGGAGGAGGTCGAACGCCTGCTCGCCCTCGGCGCCACGCTGGTCCACGACCACCGCAGGGCGGACGGCAGCGGGTGGGCCTTGCTCGCGGACCCGGAGGGCAATGAGTTCTGCGTGGAGCGCAGTGCGGCGGAGCGGGCGGCCACGGCATCCGGCTGAGCGGCGCCGTCGCCCGGGCCCGCCCGATGTCGTCGGCCGTTGTTCGGCGGGCGCCGAAGGGTCGGACCCCTAGCGTGGACGTATGCCCGTGACCCCGTTCGCCGCCCTTCACCACGCCGACGCGCCGCTCCTGCTGCCCAACGCCTGGGACCATGCCTCCGCGCTGGCCCTGGCCCGAGAGGGCTTCCCGGCGATCGGCACGACGAGTCTGGCCGTCGCCGCGGCCGCCGGGCTGCCCGACGGGACGGCGGCGACCCGTGACGAGACCCTCCGCCTCGCCCTGCTCCTCGGCTCGGAGCCCTTCCTCCTCTCCGTGGACGCGGAGGACGGGTTCAGCCAGGATCCGGACGAGGTGGGGGAGTTCGCGCGGCGGCTCGCCGCCGTGGGAGCCGTCGGCGTCAACCTGGAGGACGCGCTGGGGCCTGCCGACCGGCACGCCGCGAAGATCGCCGCCGTCAAGCGCGCCGCACCCGGCCTCTTCGTCAACGCCCGTACGGACACGTACTGGTCGGGCGCCGACGAGCGCGAGGACGACACCTGGCACGAAACCCTGTCCCGCCTCGACACCTACCGACAGGCGGGCGCGGACGGCGTGTTCGTCCCCGCGCTGACCGACCCGCGGCGGATCGCCGACCTCGTCGCCCGCCTGGACGTGCCCCTCAACATCCTCTACTCGCCGGCCGGCCCGACCGTCCCCCACCTCGCCGACCTCGGGGTGCGCCGCGTCAGCCTCGGCTCGCTGCTCTACCGGCGGGCCCTGGGCGCGGCCCTGGAAGCGGTCACGGACATCCGTGACGGCCGGACACCAGGGGGGCGGACACCGACGTACGGCGACGTCCAGGCCCTGGCGGAAACGGACCCTCTCGGCTGAGGCCGCGCTCACAGGCCGGTGCCCGAGCCGCTCGGGACCTTCCCTGCCGGGAGGTCAGTCGTCCTCGGACTCCGCTCGGGCCCCGTCGTGCGTGTCCTCGCGGGGCCAGTACGTCAGGGCCGTGTGCAGCGCGTCGATCGCCTTGTCCCACGACCGCTGTACGTCCCGGGGCGCGCCGAACGACCCGCCGGCCTCCAGGGCGCAGTACCCGTGGAAGGTGCTGCGCAGCAGGCGGACGGCGTCGGTGAGGTCGGGTTCGGTGAGGCCGTAGGCGCGGAGCATGCCGTGGGTGATCTCGGCGGTGCGGCGCAGGGCGGGGGAGTCGACGACGAGTTCCTGGTCGATACGGATCTGCGCGGCCGCGTACCGTCCCGGGTGCTGGAGGGCGTACTCCCGGTAGGCCCCGGCGAAGGCGGCGAGCGCGTCCTTGCCGGCCAGCCCGGCGACGGCCACCGCGATCCGGTCGATCATCTCGCCGCCCACGAACAGGGCGAGCCGGGTCCGCAGGTCCTTGAGGTTCCTGACGTGGGAGTACAGACTCGCGTCCTTCACGCCGAAGCGCCGGGCCAGCGCCGAGATGGTGACGCCGTCGGAGCCGGCCTCGTCGGCCAGCTCGGCGGCGGCCGCGACGAGACGGTCGGTGGTGAGGCCGGCGCGGGGCATGGGGGACCGCCTGGTGTACTCGACTCGGGCTTTGAGCAGGTCAGGGGGAATCCTAGAGGCGGCCGGGCCGGCGTGCCCGGAGGCCCGAGTGCGCGAAGCAGCGGCCCGCCCCCGACCCCGGTCCGCCCCGGCCCCCGAGGGCTCCCGCCCTGGGACGGGCCGGGGCGTCCCGCTCAGCCGATCGGCGCGTACAGCACGCCCAGCTTGTCCACCTCGTCGCCCGAGCGGCCCGTGAAGCCGACGATCTGCCAGCCGGTGGGTGCCGTGAAGGTCGTGGTGTCGCTGGTCGCCGTTCCGGCGGACAGGGTGCGTGCCTTGTCGGTGGTGAAGGCGGCGGAGAAGATCCTTGTGTGACCGTCCTTCTGACCCTGTGTCAGCTTCACGGACGTGAGGTGCTCGCCGGCCGCCAGGGTCAGGGAGGTCGCGGTGCCGCCCGTGCCGCCGTGGGTGAGCGTCGTGCCCCCGTCGTGCGTCAACGCCACCGCGTCCAGGCGGGATCCGCCCCGCAGGGTCAGGGTGCGCGGAGCCGGGGCGGTGGGCAGGTCGTCCGCGTCGTTGAACGCCGTGCCGTGCGGACCGCCGAAGAAGTCACTGGCCCGCAGGGAGGAGTTGAGGGTGTAGGAGAAGTCCACCGTGTGCGGGAAGTGGTCGGAGAGATTGCCGCCCGCGGAGTCCAGGAACGACGCCCACTCGTTGTTGTAGCGGGTCGCCGTCAGGGACAGCAGCCTGCTTCCCCGGTAGAAGACCTTGTCCACCACCTCGCAGTCGTTCGTCGGCGCCGTCGTCGGGCACAGCAGCGCGTCCGCGCCCTGCGTGGGCCGGACGCCGCCCTTCACCAGCTGCACCCACGCGTCCGTCAGCCCGTTCTCGTCGGCCAGAGTGCGGATGTTGTCGCCGCTGCGGGTGTACCGGGTGTTGGTGTCACCCATCACGATCACCGCGTTGCCCGAGGAGTTCGCCTGGATGAAGTCCGACAGCTGCTCGATGTTGGCGCGGCGCGCGGCCAGCGCGTCGTCGGTGTCGTCGGCGTTGGTGTGCACGTTGTAGAGGTCCACGAAGACGCCCTCGGCCAGCCGCACCCGGGCCAGCGTGAAGCCCTTCGGGGTCAGGCAGTTGGTGCCGGTGCAGTCGTTCCAGCGCACCCGCTCGAAGTCCTGGAAGGCGTAGTCGGAGAGCGTGTTGAGTCCGTCGCCGATGCCGGCGCCGCCGCTGGTCGCCGTGCGGTACGGATGGTTGTCACCCGCGTACAGCGCCGCGTGGTAGTTGAAGTCCTCCTGGACGTTGACGATGTCGTAGGCCGTCAACCGGGGTGAGATCAAAGGGGTGTTGGTGGCCGGGTGGCCCGAACTCAGGCCCTCGGGCAGGCCCGCGACGTTGTAGGTCAGGACGTTGAACGTGCCCGTCGTGGCGGCGGCGGAGTCCGCCTGGGCGGGTGCGGCGGCGGCCGCGGTCAGGCCGGTCAGGGCCAGGACGGCGGCCGCGAGGGTGCCGATGAGTCGTCTCATGTGGGGGTGTCTCCGGTCGGGGGAGCGGCAAGAGAGCTGAACAGTGCTCAAGATTGGGGCCGACCGGTGTGACGCACAAGGGTTGTCGAGGAAACAGTGAGTGCCGGGACGAAATCGCTTGCTGCCCTCCCCTCCGCGGGGCCGCCGTCGGAAGCGGACCGGCGGCCGCGGCCCGGCCGGGGTCACGCGTTCGGATTGATCCCGTTCGACAGCCCGGTGTACGCCGGCTTCGCCCCGTAGCTCTCGTTGTACGGCAGTGCCGCCCCGTATCCGCTGAACGTGCCCGGCACCCACGAGTACTTGTCGGTGACGCCCCACAGGGTGACGCCGGCGCAGCGCGGCACACCGAGGCAGTTCTCGCTCGCCGTCTTGTAGTCGGTGGACTGCTGGGCGAGTTCGGCGGAGGAGGCGGGCAGCGGGATGCGGATGTCCAGTTCGGTGACCGACACCTCCAGGCCGAGGTCGGAGAACCGCTTCAGGTTCGGCTTCATCGTCGACGGCACCTTGCCCACCTCGAAGTGAGACTGGAAGCCGATGCCGTGCAACGGCACACCCTGCGCGAGGAGTTGCTTGGCGAGCGCGTACAGGGCGTCGCTCTTGGCGTTGTCCGCCTCGATGTTGTAGTCGTTGATGTACAGCTTCGCGTTCGGATCGGCGGCGTGCGCCCACTTCAGCGCGTTGGCGATGTACCCGGTGCCCAGCTTGGTCTGCCACAGCGAACCGCGCATCGAACCGTCCTCGTTGAACGTCTCGTTGACCACGTCCCAGGCGTACACCTTGCCCTTGTAGCGCCCGACCTCGGTGTCGATGTGGCTCTTGAGGATCGTGTTCAGCTCGCTCGCCGAGAAGTTGCCGTTCTTCAGCCAGGACGGCAACTGCGCGTACCAGACGAGGGTGTGGCCCCGTACGCCCTGGTTGTGCGCGGCGGCATGCGCCACCAGCCGGTCGGCGGCGGCCCAGTTGAAACTGCCCCGGCTCGGTTCGACGGCGTCCCACTTCATCGCGTTCTCCGCCGTCACCGAGTTGAACTCCCGGTCCAGGACCGTGGTGTACGACGAGTCGGAGGTCAGCGGGGTGTCGCCGACCGCCGCGCCGATCTTCACGCCGCGCCCGTCCGCGTAGCCGCGCAGGGTGGTGGCGGCCGAGGCGTCGGGCGTGAGACGCGGCAGCGCCACGGCCGCCGTGGCGACGAGCGCGCCCGCGACGGCGAGCGGGACGGGACGCAGGAGGCGGCGACGGCGCCGGTGGTTCACCGGTGTGTGGGGCACGGCTGCTCCTCGGAGCTGGGGGAGTGGGGATGCGGGTCTTCCCCTGTGTGTCGCCGCCGGGGAACGTAAGGTTGCCGGGAAATCGGAGGGGGACGAGTGGCGTACAGGGCGCGCAGCGGCGGCCGATCGCAGCGGACCGTCACCGGCAGCGGACCCCGACCCCTCTGGCGGCAGCGGGACTTCGGGATCTTCTGGGCCGCGCAGACGCTCTCCTTCCTCGGTGACTCCTTCGCGCTGATCGCCCTGCCCCTGCTCGTCCTCCAGGCCACCGGCTCGCTCGCCCGGATGGGCCTGCTGACGGCGGTCGGCGGCGCCGCCTCGGTCGTCGCCGCGGTGTTCGCGGGGGCGGTGGTCGACCGGGTGGACCGGCGCCGGCTGCTCATCGCCTGCGACCTGGTCCGGATGGTGCTCTACGGGCTGATCCCCCTGGTGTGGCTGTTCGGACCGCGGATCTGGCTGCTCTACGCCGTGCTGCCCCTGTGCGAGGCCGTGGGCATGCTGTTCGCGGTCGGCTACGTCACCGTCGTCCGCGGTCTGGTCGGCACCGGGCAGCTCACCGAGGCCAACGGGCGCCTCAACGCGACCGCCGCCGCGGCCGGCGTCCTCGGCCCGCTGTGCGCCGGCCTGCTCGCCGCCTGGACCGGCCCGGCCGCCGCGGTCGGCGTGGACGCGGCCAGCTTCGGCGCCTCCGCCGCCTGCCTGGCCGTCGTACGGATCCGCAGGCGGCCACCGGACGAGCGGGCACCCGAGCGGGCGGGGCTGTGGCGGGACCTGCGGGCCGGGGTGGCCTTCCTGTACGGCCATCCCGTACTGCGCGCCCTGACCGCCCTGCTCTTCGTCTTCAGCTTCCTCACCCTCGGCCTCAACGACCTGGTCATCTACCACCTCAAGCACGATCTCGGCCACGACGACGGCACGGTCGGCACCGTCATGGCGACCGGGGCGCTCGGCACCATCGCCGGGTCCCTGCTCGTCGCCCCCGTGCGCCGGAGGCTCGGCTTCGGACCCACCTGGACGGCGGCGGTCGCGGTGAGCGGGATCGCCGTCGCGGGGCTGGGCCGGGCACGGGACGTGCCCGTCGTCGGCGCCCTCGCCGCCGTCTTCCTGGCCTGCGTCGCCGTGGCCGGCACCTGCTCGATGTCCCTGCGCCAGGAGGTGACCCCGGAGCCCCTGCTCGGGCGCGTCACCTCCGCCTTCTGGACCCTCCACTACGCGGCGGCCCCGGTGGGCGCGGCCGTCCTGACGTGGACGGCGGAACACCACGGGACCGCCCCCGTGGCGCTCGCGGCGGGCGGCGCCTGCGTCCTGGTCGCGGGGGTCGCGCTGCTGACACCGATACGCGGGGCGGGACGGGGATGACGGGCCGCCGCCGTGGACGCTCGAGCGCCCTCCGGCCGCGGTGGCCGAAGGGCGCTCTACGGTGCCGAAGGGCTCAGACGCCGATGTCGAAGAAGAAGAGCTGCACCAGGCGGTGGCTGCCGTGCTCCCCGGAGAAATGCTGGTACGACGTGGCCGAGTGCAACAGCTTGGCGTCCCAGATCACGAGCCGGTTGTACTGGCCGGAGATCGACTCGACGAGCTCCCAGTTGTCCCCGTTCTCGAGGTTGTACGCGTCGTAGACGACCGAGCGCGCGGCCTCGACAGCCTCGGGGCTACCGAGGCGAGCCTCTTCCTTCGGGTGGTTGGGGGCGCGCCGGCAGCCGTAGGTCCTGTCGCGCCAGAAGCTGGTACCGGCGCCGGCGGGCGGGTTCGGGTTCAGGTAGATCGCGGCGGCGTAGGTCTGCGAGTCGTGGTGCCAGACCAGCGGGTCGTCGTGCGCGGTCTGCTGGAAGACGCCGTTGGCGTTGTGGCCGAGCCATTCGGTGACCGGGGTGCCGAGCAGCCGGGAGAACTCCTCGCGCAGGCCGGGCCAGAGGAACCGGTGGTCGCTGCGCAGGCCTTTGAAGTACCGCGCGTCGGTGTGGTAGCCGGTGCTCAGCGCGATCCCGCGCACCTCGTCCGGGTCGTCGAGGAAGTCGTCCACGGACAGCAGGTGCGGGGCGGAGGGGGTGAACATCCGCTTGGCGGAGGGCTTGCGCTGTGCCTCCCTGAGGGTGTCGGCGGGTACCTGCATCGGCAGCCGCGCGGAGCCGCTGGAGATGAGGTATCCGCCGTCACCGCGATCCGCCAGGACGACGGCGACCTCACCGCCGAAGTGGACCTGATCGCCGGGGATGAACGCCATGGCCGGACTTCCTTCGTCGTGCGGTGACTGACACTCGAAGGTTACCGGCCGACTTGTCGGGATTGATGTGCTTGGTTGCTTAAATAGCTATATCGGAGTATTCGCGGATGCCGGTCATCCGTTCACGCCGGTGTAGTGCTTGAGGCTCCACCGCCACAGCAGCCGGGCGCCGAGGTACGCCAGCGCGCCCAGCAGCGGGGAGGCCGCCGCCAGCCAGTAGGGGACGATGGTCTCGTGGCCGTGGCCCGTGAGGACGGCGGCCGGGAGGTAGGCGACGAACGCGAGGGGAAGGCCGTAGGTGAGCAGGCCGCCGACCGCCCGGGGGAGCACGTTCAGCGGGTAGCTGCCGAAGGTGCCGAGGAGTTCCTCCAGCCAGCTGCCCCAGTAGTCGGCGGCCGGAAAGCGCAGCGAGGCGCCGGCCAGAGCAGTGAACAGGGCCGCCTCCAGGAGCATGCCGCCGATGACCGACACCACCAGGTACGTGATCCGGCCCGACGTCCAGTCCAGGTCGCTGCGGCTGAGCGCGCCCGCCATCAGCCCCACCGCGACCGTCAGGTCACCGATCGCGTTGGTCGGGAAGTAGGACAGCTGGACCTGGCGGTGCACCGGCATCGGACGCACCAGGTAGGTGTCGATGACTCCTTCCTGGATGTGCCGGCCGAGACCGAACGTCCGGCCCAGGAACAGCACGAACAGCCCGTGCGCCAGCATGCGGGTCGCCGGGATCAGCAGCACCTCGGAGCTGTCCCAGCCGCCCATCCCGGTGAACCGGGTCAGCAGCACCGTCGCGAAGACGATGACGGACACCTGCCAGACCGCGCCGATCGCGATCATCATCAGGAACTCGGAGCGGTACTCGAGTTGGGAGCGGAAGTTCAGGCGCGTGATGCGCCACGCGATCCGTACGGCGTTCAAGCGCATCAGCCTCCTTGGGAGATGACACGGCGGCCGGCCTGCCGCCACAGGAAACGGGTGACCAGCGCGAGTACGACGACCCAGGCGGCCTGGATCGCCAACTGGCCCGGCGCGTCCGAGAGTTGGATGCGGCCCACGTACAGCGACAGCGGCACGCTGAGGGTCGCCTGGAAGGGCAGGAAGGAACTCAGGGTCACGAACCAGTCGGGGAAGAACCACAGGGGCGCGTACACCCCGGCCAGCAGGTTCTGCGCGAAGATGAGGATCATGACGGCGGCGCCGTTGCGCAGCGTCCAGAAGCAGAGCTGGTCGATGACCAGCATGACGTAGTACAGCACCCACTGGCCGAGCAGCAGGCTCAGCGCGAACACGCCGCCCGCGGCCGCGGAGTGGGGCGGCTGCACGACTCCGGCCGCCAGGCACACCGCGTACCCGGCCAGCGCCCAGGCGAGTCCGTACAGCTGCTCGCCCAGCGCGCGCAGGGCGTAGTACCGGCCGGGCGCCAGCGGGCGCAGGTACCAGTACACGATGGTGCCGAAGTGCATGTGCTGCAGCACCGTGTCCCGGCCCGCGTACTGGTCCAGCATGCGCAGCCGGGACGCCAGTACCGCCAGCACGGCGTACGTGACCGCCTGGTCGCGGCTCATGCCCGCGGTCGTACCGGTCTGGGCGTACAGGCCGTTCCACAGCGACGCCACCAGCACCACCTGGACGGACAGCCGCAGCAGGGACGCGGTGATCCGGGGCGGGGTGTTCAGCTCGCCGAGCGGGGTGACGCGGGTGGCGCGCCACCCGTGCACGACGGGCCGCCTGTGCAGGACGGCCATCACGCCTCCCCGGCCTGCACGTAGGCCGCGCGCATCACGTCCTCCAACTCCGCCTCGTCCAGGGCGATGTCCGTCACCTCGTACCGCTCGATGACCGACTTCAGCGCCTGGTGCACGGTCGGCGCGGTCGCGCCCTCGGGGCCGAACACCACGCGTGCGCCCTCGCGCCGGACCACCGCGATTCCCGGCAGCGCGGTCACCTCGGTGTGCGGGTCGGCGAGCGTGGCCCGCACCTGCCAGGTGGAGCCGAACTTGCGGCGGATCTCGTCGAGCGTGCCGTCCAGCACCAGCCGCCCGTGGTTGATCAGCACCACCCGTTCCGCGAGCCGCTCGACCTCCGTCATGTCGTGCGTGGTCAACAGGACCGTACGGCCCCGCTGTTCGACCTGATGGCGCAGGAACTCGCGCACCTGCTCCTTGACCACCACGTCCATGCCGATGGTCGGCTCGTCGAGGAAGACGACCGGCGGATCGTGCAGCAGCGCGGCCGCCAGGTCGCTGCGCACCCGCTGGCCGAGGGAGAGATGGCGCACGCGGGTGTCCCAGAAGGAGGACAGCGCGAGCAGGTCGTCGAACTCCTCGAGGCGGGCGGCGTGTTCGGCCTTCGGCACCTCGTAGATGTCCCGGAGGATCGCGAACGACTCACGCACCGGGAGGTCCCACCACAGCTGGGTGCGCTGCCCGAACACCGCCCCGATGTTACGGGCGTTGCGTTCCCGCTCCTCGTACGGCACGACGCCCGCGACGCGCGCCTCGCCGGAGGTGGGGGTGAGGATGCCGGTGAGCATCTTGATGGTGGTGGACTTGCCGGCGCCGTTCGGGCCGAGGAGGGCGAGGAGTTCGCCCGAGTCCACGTCGAAGGTGATGTCGCTGACCGCGTGCTTGGCGACCCGCTCCGGGTTGACCAGGGAACGCAGCGCTCCGCCGAAGCCGGGTCGGCGGACGGTGGTGTGGAAGGTGCGGGACAGACCGCGCACCTGGATGGTGCCGCTCACTCGTTCAACCTCCAGTGAAGCGCGGCCGGCCGGCGGGGAGCCGGACGGCCGCGGGAGACGTCATCACCGTGTCGGAATGCCGATCACATGGTCAATCGATTAATTGACTCCTGTCAGCGTCGGTCGGTCGGCGTGAAGACGAACGAGAACTCGGCGGGCGCCACGTCCAGGAAGTACTGCGGCAGCGGGCCCGGGCCGCAGGACTGCGAACCGAGTCCGTGCTGACCGTGGTCGAGGTGGACCCACACCGTGTCCCCGGGGACCAGGTCCGGACGGTGCCGGGCGGCGTCCAGCTGCTCGCTCGTCCAGCGGCGGGCGCTGAAGAAGAACACCGGGTCGCCCTCGACGCGCAGCCCGCCGAGCTCCGCCCAGCGGACGTCGGCACGGGCGCCGTTCTCCTGCGGACGGACGTACGGGGTCTGCATACGATCCACCGTCGACTGCCAACGGCCGACCGCCGACGCCATCCTGCTGTCCGGATACGCCTCACCCGGACCCCCACCGAACCAGGTCACCGCGTCGGTCGCGGCCCCGGACAGCCCGAGGCGGACACCGAGACGGGGCAGCGGGACGGTCCAGTCGCCCTCGGGTGTGACGGATACGGTCAGCTGTACACGGTCGCCGTCCGACGTCCACCTGTATACCGTCGACAGGCCCACCTCGGCGGCGGCCGGCGCCACCCGGGTCCGTACCGTCAGCGCCTCGTCGTCGACCTCCACCGCGTCCAGCCGGTGCCGCATGCGGTGCAGGCCCAGCTTGCGCCAGAGCTCGCCGTGGCGGATGTCCGACTGCCAGGCCGCGCCGTCGTCGTTGTCGGTGGTCGCCCGCCACACGTCCAGCCGCGGGCCCTCGGTCAACGCCACACCGCCGAGGGAGCGAAGGGCACCGGTGTGGGCGTCGAAGGAGGCCGGGCCCAGGGTGATCAGCCGCCCGTCGGACACCGGCCGGGCGGTCTCGGTGACGGCCGGCACGGTCCGTGCCGCGACCGGCACCTGGCCCCAGGCCACCACATGGCCCGCGGGCGCCCAGGCCGTGTCCTCGGCGAGCATGGCCCGCACCGTCCAACCCGTCTCCGCGCCGGCCGGCGGGACCGCCGGGGGCGGCGGCAGCTTCACGTCCGCCGACTCGCCCGCCCCGAGCGCCGGCACGGCCAGCGTGCCGGAGGCGACCGTCTCGCCGTCCGCCTCGAAGGCCCAGGTGAACGTCAGCGCCGACAGGTCGGCGAAGTCGTGCTTGTTGGTGACCCGGACCGTGCCGTCGCCGGAGCTCTCGACGGCGACCGGCTCGATCACCTTCTTGAACTCGACGAGACCGGGGGAGGGGGCGCGGTCGGGGAAGACCAGGCCGTCGCAGACGAAGTTCCCGTCGTGCAACTCCTCGCCGAAGTCGCCGCCGTAGGCGTAACCGAGCTCGGGACGCCGGATGCCGTGGTCGATCCACTCCCAGACGAAGCCGCCCTGGACCCGGTCGTGCGCCTCGAAGATCCTCTGGTAGTCGACGAGTCCGCCCGGCCCGTTGCCCATGGCGTGGGCGTACTCGCAGAGGATGAAGGGGAGTGCGCGGCGCTTGAGCGTGCCGCCGTCGAGGCGGCGGCCGATCCGGTCGACCTCGGCGTGGTCGGCGTACATGCGCGAGTACATGTCGGTGTCGCGGCAGTCGATGTCGCCCTCGTAGTGCACGAGGCGCGAGGAGTCGCGGGCGTGGATCCACTCGGCCATCGCGGTCAGACCGCGGCCGGTGCCCGCCTCGTTGCCGAGGGACCAGATGACCACCGACGGGTGGTTCTTGTCCCGCTCGACCATACGGACGGCGCGGTCCAGCAGGGCCGGCGTCCAGCGGTCGTCGTCGACGGGGTTGTCCCGCCAGTCCTGCTCGACGAAGCCGTGGGTCTCCAGGTCGCACTCGTCGATCACCCACAGCCCGTACTCGTCGCACAGGTCGAGGAAGGCGGGGTGGGGCGGGTAGTGGGAGGTGCGGACGGCGTTGACGTTGTGCCGCTTCATCAGCAGCACGTCCTCGAGCATGGTCTGCGGGTCCAGGGCGCGTCCCCGCTCCGGGTGCCACTCGTGCCGGTTGACGCCCTTGAACAGGACCGGCCGCCCGTTGACCTTGATCAGGCCGTCGGCGAGCTCCACGGTCCGGAAGCCGATCCGCAGCGGTACCCGCTCGCCCTCGGTGGCGAGGACGCCGTCGTACAGGTGGGGGGTCTCCGCCGTCCACGGGCGGACCGGGACGGTGGCCGTCTCCCCGGTCGCGACATCGATGTCCAAGGCGGGCACGGTCACCCGCCCGTCGACGTCGGAGTCGACGCGCAGGGTGCCCCGGCCCGTGACGTGGTCGTAGGAGGAGTGCACGAAGAAGTCGAGCACGCCGCCCGCCGGTCGGTGCAGCAGGGTCACGTCACGGAAGATGCCCGGCAGCCACCACTGGTCCTGGTCCTCCAGGTAGGAGCCCGCCGACCACTGATGGACCCGCACCGCCAGTACATTGTCCGCAGTCTTCAGCAGATGGCCGACCGCGAACTCGTGCGCCAGCCGCGAGCCCTTGAACTCGCCGAGTTCCACGCCGTTCAGCCACACCCGGGCGCAGGACTCGACGCCGTCGAAGCGCAGGACGGCGCCGCCCTCCGACAGGTCCGGCCAGTCCGCCGGCAGGTCGAAGACCCGCAGATGGTCACCGGTCGGGTTCTCGGTCGGCACGCGCGGCGGATCGACCGGGAACGGGTAGAGGTGGTTGGTGTAGATCGGCGACCCGAAGGCGCCGTCGCCCTGCAGGACCCAGTGGCCGGGGACCGTGACCTCGGCCCAGTCCCCGGCGTCGTGACCGTCCTCGGCGAAGGAGTCGTCCTCGGCGTCCGCCGTCTGCGACAGACGGAAACGCCAACTGCCGTTCAAAGAGAGTGACTTCGCGTCCGAGGCGGCGTACCAGGCGCGGGGCGCGAGCGCCCCGCTGCCCGGTGAGACGTCCTCGACGTAATCGACGGCCGTCGTGGTGCCGGTGGTGCGGAAGGACATCTGTCTCCTAGCTCAGCCCTTGATGCCGGTCTGCGCGATCCCCTGCACCAGCCAGCGCTGGAGGAAGAGGAACACGAGCACCAGGGGCAGGATGGAAATGGCCGTGGCCATGAAGATCAGGTGGTAGTTGACGGTCTGGTTGGTCGCGTACGACGAGAGCGCGACCTGGACCGTCCACGCGCTGGGGTCCTGGCCGATGACCAGGGGCCACAGGAAGGCGTTCCAGCCCGCGATGAAGGTGATCGTCGCGATCGCCGCGAAGAAGTTCAGCGAGTTGGGCACCACGACGCGCCAGTACGCGCCCCAGTAGCTGAGTCCGTCCACGCGCGCCGCCTCCTCCAGCTCCTTGGGGAACCCCAGGAAGTACTGCCGGAAGAGGAAGCAGGTGAAACCGCTGAACAGGCCCGGAATGATCAGACCGCGGTAGGTGTCCACCCAGCCGAGCGACGAGACGAGCACGAAGCTCGGCACGAAGGTGACGGCCGTGGGCACCATCAGGGTGGCCAGGACGGTGTAGAAGACCTTGTTGGCGTGCTTGTACGGGATGCGGGCGAGGCCGTATCCCGCCAGCGAGCAGATCAGCAGGATCCCCGTGGTGTGCAGGACGGCGACGACCAGGGAGTTCCACATCGACTGGGCGAAGTCGACCGTGACGTCGTCGAACGGCTCTGTGATGTTGCCCCACTGGATGTCCGTGGGGAACCACTTCCACTCCTCGCCCGTGATCTCCGGGTCCGTCATGAGGGCGTTGCGGACGATCAGATAGAACGGGATCAGGAAGAGGACCGCGGCCACGCTCGTCGCGACGTACAGACCGGTGTTGCCCATGACGCCGCCCCGGCGCCTGGCCTTCGCCGGCTTCGTGACCTCGGGTGCTGTGGTGGTCACTGGGACTCGTCCCCCCTTCCGAAGCCCATGATCTTGCCCTGGAGCAGGGTCACGAGGCAGATGAGCGCCGTCAGGAGCAGCGCACCGGCACTGCCCGCGCCGTAGTTCTGGTTCTCGCCCAGGGCCATCTTGTACAGCTCGACCAGCGGCGGCATACCCCATGTGGCCTTGCCGAGCAGGATGTAGAACTCGTCGAAGGCCTGGTACGCGGCGATGAGCAGCAGCAGGATCACCGCGGTCGACGTCGCCCGCAGTTGGGGCAGCGTGATGTAGCGGAAGGTCTGCCAGCCCGGCTTCGCGCCGTCGATGGCGGCGGCCTCGTACAGCTCCTGCGGAATGTTCTGGAGCGCCGCCAGGAAGAGGATCATGTAGAAACCGGACTGCAGCCACAGCCGGACGGTCACGATGACCAGCCAGTACCACGGCGGGTCGGGATTGCTCAGCCAGGCGATGTTCTCGACCCCGAACCAGCCGATGACCGTGTTGGCCAGGCCGAAGCGGACACCGTTGAAGATGGACATCTTCCAGATCAGCGCGGCGGCGGCGTAGCTGACCGCGGTCGGCAGGAAGAAGACCGACCGGAAGAACGCCCGCATGAACCGCAGCCGGTTCACCAGGAGCGCCAGTCCGAGCGACAGCGCCCAGGTGGTCGGCACGATGAACGCGGCGAACACGGTGAACGCGAGCAGGGAGTTCCGGAAGTCCGTGTCCGACAGGATCTGCCGGTAGTTGTCGAGGCCGACGAACTCGCTCGGCGTGACGGTGAACCGTGCCTCGAAGAAGCTGAGATACAGGCTCCAGCCGATGGGCACGAAGACGAAGATCACCAGGCCGATGAGGAACGGCCCGGTGAAGAGCCAGAAGTTGAAGGTGCTGTTCGCCCGCAGGCCCCGCCGCGGCCGGTCCTGGGAGACCTTGGCCGGGGCGGGGGAGGCGACCCCGTGCGTGGTGGTGGTCGACATGTCGAGATCCGTCCGGTGGCCTATCCGAAGAGCTTCGTGAGCTCGGCGTCGACCTTCTTCTCGGCGGCGGCGAGCTGGGCCTTCGGGTCACCGTCCTTGCGGACGGAGTTCGCCATCACGTCGTTGACCGCCGCGATCATCGCCTGGGTCCAGCCGATGTTGTCGAAGTGACCGAACTCGTTGAAGAGCTTGACGCCCTCGGCCGGCAGGCCGGTCTTCAGCTTGGTGGCGGACTGGGCGATGGAGGTGCGCGGCGGGATGTGGAAGCCGTAGGACAGGGCCCAGTCCTCCTGGTACTCCTTCTGGTCGATCCACAGCCACTTGACGTACTCCTTGGCGGCCTCGACGTTCTCGCCCTTGGCGTTGACGAACATCGACCAGCCGCCGTTGGTGACCGACTGCTTGCCCGCGGAACCGACCTTCGGGAAGGGGAAGATGCCGATGTCGTCGCCGAGCGCCTTGATCATCGCGGGCATGGCCCACATGCCGCACCACTGGATCGAGGTCAGACCCTGGGTGAAGGCCGACGGGTCCCACCAGTCGGTGGGGGCGTCGAGCAGCAGGTTGCCGCTGGTGAACAGGCCACGCAGCTGCTTCAGGCCGTCGGCGACCGCGTCCGTGTTGAAGGCGGGCTTGTTGTCCGCGGTGAGGGTGTCCGCGCCGGCCGACCAGATCAGCGGGTTCTGCACCGTGGTGATGTCGTTGCCGAGGAAGGCGCCCTTGACCTTGCTGGTGGTGAGCTTGTCGGCGGCCTCGATCAGCTCCTCGAGGGTCTGCGGTACCTCGATCTTCGCCTTCTCGAACACCGAGGGCCGGTAGAAGAAGAACTGCGGGTCGTCGATCATGCGGACGCCGTATATCTTCCCGTCGACCGTGTGCGACTGGATGTCGGCCGGGTTGAAGTCGTCCTTGACCGGCTCGATGATGTCGGTGAGATCCGCCACCTGCCCGCTCTTGATGAGCTGGATCTGCGGGTGGAACTCGAAGACGTCGGGCGCGTTCTTGGTGAGCAGCGCGGCGAACAGCTTCTGCTCGAAGGTGTTGCCGGTGATCCACTGGGTGGTGACGTTGGCGTCCTTGTAGGCCTTCGCGTACCGCTTGATGGCCTGCTCGGTGCCCGCCTCGCCGTAGGCGTGGAAGTACTGGACGAGCGCGTCGCCCGAACCCCCGCTGCCACCTCTGCCGTTGTTGCCGCCACAGGCGGCCAGGGTGCCTGCCGCGGCCATGCCCGCGGCGGCCCGGAAGAGAGAACGGCGGGACCAGTTGTTGCTCATTGCCGACATGGTGACGTCCTTGTCTCGAAATGCGGCTACGGCTCAATGCCTCGACGCCAGGTGGCTCAATTCCTGTCGCGGAGCGGGACGTTAACCTTCGGCTAAGGCTTCGGCAAGGGGTTGGACGAAGTCTGTTCGAAGCGTTGTGATCGGTTCGGGATCGCGAACCGATGGGGCTGAATCGTCTGGTGTAGAGCGTCGGCAAGTGGGTAACGCGGGCGCGGAAAAGGGGAAGTCGACGCCGTCGCGGGCCGGTTCGGGGCAGCGAGGTGAGGGCCGCCGGGTCAGGTCCGGCGGCCCTCGGCTCAGGGGGTGGTCACCGGGGTGTCCGGACCTCGCCGGTGACCTGTCCGCCGCCGGTCGGCAGCCGTCGTCGCCCGGCGTCCCCGGTGCGGGCGGCGGCCGTGGTCGGCCCGGAACCGTCGTACGTCGGATGGCCCACGGCATCCCTTCCGTCAGCGTGAAGGTGGTGCGGTTCGGTGGTTCATGAGGTCGGTGCGGTACGGCTCTTCGCCGCGGTCGTGCGTTTCGTGCTCCTCTGCCCGACGGACTGCAGCGCCCCCTCGAGCGCGAACGTCGCCGCACCCAGACAGGCCGGGTCGGTGGGGATCGGGGAGAGGACGATCCGGCTGGCGGCCAGCGGCCGTTTCAGCGCGTGCCGGGCGACGGCCTCGCGCACCTCGCCGAGGAGAGGTTCGCCGAGCCGGGCGGCGACCCAGCTGCTCAGGACCACCACCTCGGGGTTGAGCACATTGACCAGGTTGGCGATACCGGCGCCGAGGTAACGGGCCGTGTCCCGCACCACCTTGACGGCGACCGGATCCTTCGCGGCGACTCCGGCCGCCAGGGCGTCGATGGTCGCGGTCTGGTCGTCGGGGTGCAACAGGGGGCTCTGCGGGCTGAGTTCACGCAGGTTCTGCATGATGCCGGGCGCGCCGACATAGGTCTCCACACAGCCGTGGTTGCCGCAGCGGCACAGCCGGCCGTCGAGCACGAGCGTGGTGTGCCCCCACTCGCCCGCGCTGTTGCTGACCCCCCGGTGCAGTCCGCCGCCGAGGAGGAGTCCGGCGCCGACGCCCGTGCCGAGGTTGACCACGACCGCGTTCCCGTGCCCGCGCGCCGCCCCGAACCACAGCTCGGCGACCGCGCCGGCCCGCAGCGGGTTGTCCAGGTACAGGGGATACGCGATGTGTTCGGCGAGCAGGTCGAGCAACGGCACGTCGTGCCAGTCCCAGTTGGGCGCGTACTCGGCGATGCCCGTGTCCCGGTCCACCTGCCCCGGCACGCTGACCCCGACGCCGAGCACCCGGGCGGCCTCGATCCCGGCCTGCGCGACCACCGAGCCGACGGCCGTGGCGACATGGCTGACCACCTGCTCCGGGCGGCTCTCGCCCGGCCGCATGTCCTCCTCGGCACGCGCCAGGACGTTCAGCGCCAGGTCGAACAGCTCGACATGGACGTACGTCTCCGCGATGTCGACGCCGATCAACGCGCCCCCCGACGCGTTGACGGCCACGAGGCCCCGGGGGCGGCCGCCCGCCGAGTCCTCGAACCCGACCTCCGTGATCATGCGGAGGTCGAGCAGCTCGCCGACGAGGGTGGCGACCGTGGCGAGGGACAGACCGGTGGCGGCCGCCAGCTCCTGCCGGGAAGTGGGCGAGGAGGCGATGATCTGGCGCAGCACCTCGTAGCGGTTCGCGGTGCGGATGTCCCGTGATGTGCCGCGCTTCATCGAGCTCCCTTCGCCACCGGCACCGATGCCGGTAACGGGCGACGGCACCGGCGCGGCGACAGGCTATGGCGTGCCACGACGTTCGACAAGGGGTTAAGAAAGGGGCTGTACAAAGTCCCGGCGCGCAGGTGGCGGGTTCAGGCCCCCAGGACGTCCCGCACGAAGGCGTTGGTGAACTTCCCCGTGGGATCCAGCTGCCGTGCCAGCGCCGCGAAGTCCCCGATCCGGGGATACCGTCCACGCACCACGGCGGCCGGGATCCCGAACACCTTCCCCCAGTGCGGCCGCGGGGAGAACGGCTCCAGCGCGGCCTCCACCTCGCGCACCACCGGCAGCACCGCCGCCGTGTCCGCGATCCAGGTGAAGTGCACCGCCACCGTGTCCCGGCCGTACGCCGGACTCAGCCACTGCTCGTCGGCGGCGACCGTACGCACCTCGCAGGTCTGCAGGACACGGGCGACCGTCTCCCGGATCCCGTCGATTGCATACAGCATCCCGTCGGCGGTCGACCGTGGCAGCAGATACTCGCTCTGCAGCTCCTCCCCGCTGCTCGGCGTGAACTCCGCCCGGAAGTGCGGCAGTCGCTCGTGCCAGGGCCCCGGCACCCCGAACTGCTCGGTGCAGTTGACCGCCGGCATCCCCGGCACCGGATGCAGCGCCTCGGTCGCGGGCGCGGCCCACGGGAAGGCGCCGAGGGGCTGGTCGGTGCGCCGCTTCAGCCACACCTGCCGGAAGCCGGGCGCACCCCAGTCGGTGAACAGGCTCACGCTGTACGCGGCCGCCGCCACCGTCTCGAAGTCCAGCCCGTCCAAGGGCAGTTCGGTGAACACATGCTGTTCGACCCCGTAGCCGGGCTCCAGGTCCAGGGTGAGCGCGGTGACCACGCCGAGCGCGCCCAGGGAGGTGACGGCCCCGCCGAACCGTTCGTCGCCCCGCCCGATCACGACGGTCGAGCCGTCGGCGGTGACGATCTCCACCTCCCGCACGGCCGAGGCCAGCGAGCCGTTGCGCACCCCCGACCCATGGGTGCCGGTCGCCACCGAACCGGCCACGGAGATGTGCGGGAGGGACGCCATGTTGGGCAGGGCGAGCCCGTGCGCGTGCACCCGCCGGGCCAGCTCCGCGTACCGCACACCGCCGCCGACCCGCACCGTCCGGGCCGCCGTGTCCACGTCGACCTCGGCCGGCAGGGCGTCCAGCGACAGCAGCACCCCGTCGGCGCCCGGCTCGGCGATCGGGTTGAACGAGTGCCCGCTGCCCAGCACCCGGACCCGCCCGCTCCTCGCCACGAGCGCGCGCAGCGCGTCCGGCGAGTCCGGGCGGTGCAGCTCCCCGGCGGCGAAGACGATGTTGCCCGCCCAGTTGCGCCACGGCCGGCTCGACGCCGCCCCGCCGCGCTCCACCCCGTCCGTCACGGTTCCGCCCATCCGACTGCCCGCCCTTCCCGAGGAGATCGAGAACCACGAGATTCCCTGGTCGAACCTACCTTGCCCGCAACACGAGGCCCCCCGCCCCCACCCCCGCGCCGCCGGGGGCATACCGTGAGGAGTCGTACGTCCGAGCCGGGAGGAGAGAGGGATGGGCAGCCGTACCGCGCTGGTCGAGGATCTGATGGAGCGGTTTCCGCACGTGCCGCGGGAGGCCGTCTTCAAGGAGGACCTCCTGCGCGGAGGAGTGGCCTTCGACCCCTCCGCCCTGAGCGACAACGAGTCGGGCGAGGTCAAGCCGAAGTCGTACTTCATCTTCTCCTTCGACCACGGCACCCTGCCCGAGCTCGGCGAGGCCGCGCTGCGCCGCCCGCCGGAGGAGATCATCCTCACCGGCGGCCCGTACGACCTGCGGCGGACCGTCGTGTCCGTGCGGGTGAACCCGTCGTCCCCCTACCGGGTCGCCGCCGACGACGAGGGGCTGCTCGGGCTCTACCTCGACGGGAAGCGCATCGCCGACGTCGGTGTGCCGCCCATGCCGGAGTACTACCGGCACACGCTCTCCAACGGGAAGTCCGTCATGGAGGTCGCCCCCACCATCCAGTGGGGCTACCTGATCTATCTGACCGTCTTCCGGGTCTGCCAGTACTTCGGCGCCAAGGAGGAGTGCCAGTACTGCGACATCAACCACAACTGGCGCCAGCACAAGGCCGCCGGCCGACCGTACACAGGAGTCAAGGACGTCGAGGAGGTGCTGGAGGCCCTCGAGATCATCGACCGGTACGACACCGCGAAGGCGTCCACCGCGTACACCCTCACCGGCGGCGCCATCACCAAGACGGTCGCCGGGCGCGACGAGGCCGACTTCTACGGCCACTACGCCAAGGCCATCGAGGAGCGCTTCCCGGGCCGCTGGATCGGCAAGGTCGTGGCCCAGGCGCTGCCGCGCGACGACGTACAGCGGTTCAAGGACTACGGCGTGCAGATCTACCACCCCAACTACGAGGTGTGGGACCGCCGGCTGTTCGAGCTGTACTGCCCGGGCAAGGAGCGCTACGTCGGCCGCGACGAGTGGCACAAGCGGATCCTCGACTCCGCCGAGGTGTTCGGCGCGCGCAATGTCATCCCCAACTTCGTGGCGGGCGTGGAGATGGCCGAGCCGTTCGGCTTCACCACCGTCGACGAGGCGATCGCGTCGACCACCGAGGGCCTGCGCTTCTTCATGTCGCAGGGCATCACGCCCCGCTTCACCACGTGGTGCCCCGAGCCGACGACCCCGCTCGGCAAGGCCAACCCGCAGGGCGCGCCGCTGGAGTACCACATCCGGCTCCTGGAGGCCTACCGCTCCACGATGGACGAGTTCGGACTGTCCTCGCCCCCCGGCTACGGCCCGCCCGGACCCGGCCGCGCGGTGTTCTCCGTGAGTTCCTTCATGGACAGTCTTCCGGCGCAGGAGACCGCGGCCGTATAGTCCCGGCACCGCCGTCGAGCAGTTTCCGGCACCGCCGTTGAGCACAGAGCGGTCCGCGTCCGTACTTCACGGCGGAGAAGTGGGCGCGGCCGCCTGCCGATGCCCTGTCCGGACGTCCTGACATGACATCTGAACAGGGCGCTTGTCAGTTGTGTGAGAAACGTGAAATCCTCGGTGCCTGCCGCGAGGTTCCCCCCAACTCCATTGCCGTCATGGTGAGTTGACCTCGCATTTGGATGCAGGAGACCCATGCCCGACCTGCCGACCCCGAAGGACGCCGCGGAGGCCGCGCTGTTCTCCGAGTGCTGGGACGCCGTCCTGTCGTATGCGGACCTGTGCACGTCCGGCTCGACCGCGGCCAACCAGCTGGCCCGTGAGGCGTTCGCGCTCGGCATACACGAGGCCCGCGCCGCCGAGGACGGTACCGCGCGCAATGCCGGCCGCCGCTCGTCCCGGCTGCCCCGGATCCCCATGCTGCTGACCGCCGTACGCAACACGGCGGCCGCCTGGGAGGCCGAGGGACAGGGCCACAAACTCGACCCCGATCTGCGCCTGTGGCTCAACTCGGACAAGGCCTGGCGCTACACCGGCCCGCCCCTGAGCCGCCCCATCGCCCTGCGCGGACTGCGCGACATGGGCGAGTCGGACGCCACCCTGCTGTGGCTGGCGGAGGTGGAGGCGCTGCCGCTGCGCGCCGTCGTCCGCCGCCAGGGCCTGGACCCGGACGCCTCCGTCGAGGAACTGAACCAGGTGCGCGGCCTGTTCCGGGACCGCTGCCACCGCAACCACCTCGACACGCCGATGAGCGCGGAGTGCCGTTCCTACGTCCGGCTGCTCGACGCCGTCACCCGCTCACCCGGCGCCGAGACCCCCGACGACCTCTCCCGCCACCTCGCCACCTGCGTGGAGTGCGCCGAGGCCGCCGCCTGTCTGCGTCTGCACGGCGGCGGGCTGCCCGCCGCCCTCGCCGGCGGGGTCATCGGCTGGGGCGGCCTCGCCTACCTGGAGCGCCGCCGACGCGCCGCCGAGGTCCGCCTGGGCGTACGCCCCGACGCCCCGGACCCGGAGGGCGACGCGGAGCGGGCCGCCGCGAACAAGGCGCGCTTCCGGCGCAACGGGCTGCTCGCCGCCGCCGTGCTGGTCTCGGGACTGGCGCTCGCCGCGTCGCTGATGCCCTTCGGCGACGGCGACATGGAAACCGGTGTGCAGGGCGCCCCCACGGACAGCACCCCGGTGGCCGGCTCCGGCTCCGCGCTGCCGTCCGCGGCTCCCGCGACCTCCGCCGCGCCGTCCTCCGCGTCCCCGACGCCGTCCCGCAGCGACACGCCGAGCGCGCCCGAGGACGAGAAGCCCGACCCCGAACCCCAGGGCACCTCCTCCTCCACCGCCGGCACGGGCGGAGGCTCGGACGCGGCCGTCTGCGCGGTCCGCTACGACCTCGTCAACCAGTGGCCCGACGGCTTCCAGGCCACCGTGACGGTCACCTCGCCCACCGCCCTGGACTCCTGGCGCGTCGCCTGGTCCTTCGAGGACGGGCAGCGGGTCGACCAGATGTGGGACGCGAGCGTCGCCCAGAACGGCACCCGCGTCACCGCCACCGCCGCCGACTACAACCGGTCCGTCCCCGCGGGCGGCACCCTCAGCTTCGGCTTCCTCGCCTCCTGGCAGGACACGAACCCGGCACCGGCCGAGTTCACGCTCAACGGGCAGGAGTGCACCGACTCCTGACCCGACCGCGGAAGAAATGGGGTGGCGTCCGCCCGTAAGGCTCCCTAACCTGACGGGGTCGTACGAGGACCAGAGGAACAGGAGGTGTGACCGATGACTGTCACCGACACGAGGGCCGCGCGCCGCGGCCGGACGATCATCCACTCCACCTCCGCGGTCTCCGGCTGACCACGTTCCTCACCTCGCGCCTTCGAGCGCCGCCGGGGCCGCCCTGTGAAGGGTTCCCCTTGTCTTCTTCCTCCTCCTTTTCGGCTTCGTCGCACCCTCTCGCCTCCCACGGCTGGGACGAGGGACGGGAAGCCGAGTTCATCCCCTACGCCGAGCAGGGACTCCTGCCCGGCCGTGTCGTGCGGGTCGATCGGGGCCTGTGCGATGTCGTCACCCCGGACGGCCTCGTCCGGGCCGACACCGAGTTCGTCGTCCCCCGCGACCCGATGAAGGTCGTCTGCACCGGCGACTGGGTCGCCGTCGACCCCGAGGGGGCCGATCCGCGGTACGTGCGGACCCTGCTGCCCCGCCGTACCGCCTTCGTCCGCTCCACCTCCTCCAAGCGGTCCGAGGGGCAGATCCTCGCCGCCAACGTCGACCACGCCGTCGTGGCGATGTCCCTGGCCGTGGAACTCGACCTCGGCCGGATCGAACGGTTCCTGGCGCTCGCCTGGGAGTCCGGCGCGCAGCCCGTCGTCGTGCTCACCAAGGCCGACCTGGTGCCCGACCCGGTCGCGCTGTCCTACCTCGTCCAGGACGTCGAGACCAGCGCGCCCGGCGTGCCGGTGCTCACCGTCTGCGCCCGCGACGGCGAGGGCGTCGAGGAACTCGCCGACCTGCTCGGGCGGGGCACGTCCGTGCTGCTCGGCGCGTCGGGCGCGGGCAAGTCCACGCTCGCGAACGCGCTCGTCGGCGCCGATGTGATGGACGTCCGGGCGACCCGTGACCAGGACGGCAAGGGGCGGCACACCACGACCACCCGCAATCTGCTGCCGCTGCCCGGCGGGGGCGTCCTCATCGACACACCCGGCCTGCGCGGGGTCGGCCTGTGGGACGCTGGCAGCGGTGTCGGGCAGGTGTTCTCCGAGATCGAGGAGTTCGCCCGGGACTGCAGGTTCCAGGACTGCGCGCACGACTGCGAACCGGGGTGCGCGGTGCGCGCCGCCGTCGACGAGGGGGAACTCCCCCAGCGGCGGCTGGAGAGCTACCGCAAGCTCGTCCGCGAGAACCAGTGGATCGTCGCCAAGTCCGACGCCCGGGTACGGGCCGGCATCCGCCAGGACTGGAAACGCAAGCAGGCGCAGGGCCGGGCGGCGGGGGACGCCAAGCGGGGCCGCAGCCCCTGGCAGCCCGCCCCGCCCCGCTGACCGCCTCCCGCACCACCGTCATGTCCGATTTCCGCTAGCAGGGTTCCCGTCGCGGGCGAAGACTGGAACCCATGACGGGCCAGGACACCAGGTACGACACGCCGTACGACACCAGGTACGAGGCGGTGCGCAGCCGGGACGCCCGGTTCGACGGGGAGTTCTTCTTCGCCGTCGAGACCACCGGCATCTACTGCCGGCCCAGCTGCCCCGCCGTCACCCCGAAGCGGCACAACGTGCGCTTCTTCGCGACGGCCGCCGCCGCGCAGGGCTCGGGCTTCCGGGCCTGCCGGCGGTGCCGCCCGGACGCCGTGCCCGGCTCGGCCGACTGGAATGTGCGCGCCGACGTGGTGGGCCGGGCCATGCGGCTGATCGGGGACGGCGTGGTCGACCGGGAGGGCGTCGCCGGGCTCGCCGCCCGGCTCGGCTACAGCGCCCGCCAGGTGCAGCGTCAGCTGACCGGCGAACTCGGCGCGGGCCCCGTCGCCCTCGCCCGCGCGCAGCGCGCCCACACCGCGCGGGTCCTGCTCCAGACGACCGGCCTGCCGGTCACGGAGATCGCGTTCGCGTCGGGCTTCGCCAGCGTGCGCCAGTTCAACGACACGGTCCGGGCCGTGTACGCGGCGACCCCGACCGAGCTGCGGGCCGCCGTCCGCACGTCCCGCCGTACGGCCACCCCGGCCGCCGGGATCCCGCTGCGGCTCGCCCACCGCGGCCCCTACCGGGCGGGCCCGGTCTTCGACCTGCTGGAACAGGAAGCCGTGGCCGGGGTGGAGGAGGTGAGCGGACCGGCCGGCGCGCGGACGTACCGCCGTACGCTCCGCCTCCCCTACGGCACCGGGATCGTCGCCGTCGACGAGCGGCCGGGCGACCCGGGCCGCGCCTCGGCGCTCCATCCCGGCGGCTGGCTCGACGCCCGGCTGCACCTCACCGACCCGCGCGACCTCACCACCGCCGTCCAGCGACTGCGCCGGCTGTTCGACCTGGACGCCGACCCGTACGCCGTCGACGAGCGGCTCGGCGCCGACCCGCGGCTCGCCCCGCTCGTCGCCGCCCGGCCCGGACTGCGGGCTCCGGGGGCCGCCGACCCGGAGGAGTACGCCGTACGGGCCCTGGTCGGCCGGACGGAGGCCGAGCTGCTCGTGCGCGCCCACGGCAAGGCCCTGGACGCGCCCTGCGGCACCCTCACCCATCTCTTCCCGGAACCGGCCGCCCTGGCGGAGGCCGTCGGCCCGCTCGCCGTCGCCCTCGCGGACGGGACCGTACGCCTCGACCCCGGCACCGACCGGGACGAGGCCGAGGCCGCCCTGCTCGCCGTACCCGGTCTGGACGCCCGTACCGTGGCGGCCATCAGGGCCCGGGCCCTCGGCGACCCCGACGTCGCGCCGCCCGGGGTGGACGTACCCGACACCTGGCGTCCCTGGCGGACGTACGCCCTTCACCACCTGCGTGCAGCGGAGGAAACCCCATGACCCCCCTGACCCCCCTGACCCCCACGACCGCGCACGGGCCCGTGTACTGGACCAGCGTCGGCAGTCCGCTCGGTCCACTGCTCCTGACCGCCGACGCCGACGGCGCGCTGACCTCGCTGTCCGTGCCCGGGCAGAAGGGCGGACGCAAGGTCCAGGACGCCTGGCGGCAGGACCCGGGTCCCTTCCGGGCCGCCGAGGAGCAACTCGCCGCCTACTTCGCAGCCGAGCTGAAGGAGTTCCGGCTGGAGCTGCGCGCCGAGGGAACGGCATTCCGCGAACGGGTGTGGGCCGCACTCGACACCGTCCCCTACGGGGCGACCACGACGTACGGCGAGATCGCCGCCCGCGTCGGCGCCTCCCGGGCGGCCGTACGGGCCGTCGGCGGGGCGATCGGCGCGAACCCTCTGCTGATCCTGCGCCCCTGTCACCGCGTCATCGGCGCCGACGGCTCCCTCACGGGCTACGCGGGCGGCCTGGAGCGCAAGATCCGGCTGCTCGAGCTGGAGGGGGTGGCGCGGTGGTGAGGTGCTGGGGTGAGGCCCTGGCGTGAAAAAGGTGCCGTCGGAGGCGTCGGAAACGGCCCCTGACGGCCCTCGGCGAGGGCTTGGGATCCGGAGCGCGACACCACCGGCCCCACCGTCGCCGTCCCGCGCCCGCGCCCGTCAGACACTCACCCGCGCCCTCCCGCCACCCGGCCCGAGCCGGCCTTCCGTGTCCGCCGCACGTAGGTTCTCCCCAGCGCCGGACGAGCGACAGGGGAGTAGGTAATGGATCGTCACATACGCACCGTGGACGACGTGTTGACGCTGCTGGACGGGCTGTTCGCGCCGGACGCCGACCGGTGGACGGCCTACGGGGCCTCCTGGTGGGACGGCTTCTACGCGGATCGGTCCAAGCCCGTCCCGTTCTTCGTGGCGAAGCCCGACGAGAACCTGGTGTCGTACCTCGACCGTGGCCTGATCGCACCCGGCCGTGCCCTCGACCTCGGCTGCGGACCGGGCCGCAACGCCCTGTACCTCGCCTCCCGGGGCTTCGAGGTGGACGCCGTGGACCTCTCCCCGACGGCCGTCGCCTGGGCCGAGGACCGGGCCCGCGAGGCGGGGGCGGGGGCCGGCCGGATCCGGTTCCACTGCGGCGACGTTTTCGCCCTCACCGCGGCCGGTTCCGGCCTTGACGGCCCCTACGACCTGATCTACGACTCCGGCTGCTTCCACCACCTGCCACCGCACCGTCGGATCAGCCACCTCGCCCTGCTGGACCGCGCCCTGGCCCCCGGCGGGCACTTCGCCCTCACCTGTTTCGCCTCCGGCCGGATGGGCTCGGAGCTCCCCGACGAGGCCTTCTACCACCGCTCCCGTCTGGAGGGCGGCCTCGCCTACACCCCCGAGTCACTGCGCCGGATCTTCCGCGACCTGACCGAGATCGAGCTGCGCGGCATGCGGGAGCAGAAGGCCGAGTCGCCCACCTTCGGCGAGCCCTTCCTCTGGACGGCCCTGTTCCGCCGGCCCCAACCACTTGCGCGTCGCGTCACCCCCACAGCACCGCGCCCAGCCACGCGCCCATGATCAGCAGGCAGGTGAACAGTTCCGCCAGGACGCTCCAGCCGGCCGAGCGCATCGCCGTGCGTTCGGCCGCGCGGGCCTCGCCGTGGCGGCCCAGGCGGAGGCGCTCGGAGAGGTAGACGCCGCCCACGAAGCCGGGGATCGCGCCGAGCACGGGCAGCAGGAAGAAGCCGAGGAACGCGCCGACCCCGGCGTACACCGCCATCCGGGGCGTCGCGCCGCTCTCCCGCAGTCGGCGGGGCGGCAGCGCCCAGCGCACCACCTGGCTCAGGAACAGTGCGACCGTGGCGCCCACGAGCACCCACCAGGCGACCGGCTGCGGATCCTTCAGCGCCCACCACAGGACCGCGGACCACACCAGCCACGACCCCGGCACGCCGGGCACCAGCACTCCGCACAGGCCGAGCAGGATGACCAGACCGACCAGCAGGAGTTCCCACGCTCCCATCTGCCCAGAGTGCCGGAATCAGCAGGAACCCGCAGGTCAAGAGGTACGCGGGCGCGGGGCGCGGCTAGTGCTCGCGGGTCACCCAGCCGCGCTCGTACGCGACCCAGCCCAGCTGTAGCCGGGTGGAGACGCCCGTCAGCTCCATCAGCCCCTTCACCCGGCGCTGTACGGTCCGCAGGCCCAGGTCGAGCTGCTTGGCGACGCTCGCGTCGGTGAGCCCGGCCAGCAGCAGGGAGAGGATCTCCAGGTCGACGGCGTCGGGGCCGGCCGGACCCTGCTCCACCACACCGCCCGCGCCGAGCCCGAGGGGCAGGGCGTCCCGCCACACCGCCTCGAACAGACCCGACAGGAGCTCCAGGAGGCCGCTGGCGTGCACCACCAGGGCGGCGGGCTCCGCCGAGCGGCCGGTGAGCGGCACCAGGGCGAGCGAGCGGTCGGCCACGACCAGCTTCGTCGGCACCCGCTCCACCACCCGCACCTGCTCGTCGCGGCCGAGCGCGGCGGTCAGTTCCGTGACACCGTCCGGCTGACGCAGGACCTCGCGCTCGAGGACGACGCGGTAGCGCACCCCGCGCTCGGCCGCCCGCTCCTCCGCGTCGTTCTCCACCCCGGTCACCGCCACCGGGGTGCCGGTGACCAGCGCGCACACCTCGTGGCTCGCGCCCAGCTGGATCTGCAGGAAACGCTGGGTGACCGCCGCCGCGCCCGTCACCACCTCGACCAGGTCGTGCACCGACGGTTCGGTGGCCGTCGCCCGGTACTCCTCGGCGAGCAGCGCGGCCGCCAGCTCCGCCTTCTCCAGTTCGTGCCGCTGCTGGGTGAGCAGCGCGCCCAGGGCGACGCCCGGCGGCGCGGCGACCCAGCGGCCGGGCCGGCCCGAGGACTGCGCCGCGAGACCGTGCCGCTCCAGCCGGCGCAGGGCGCGCTCGGTGTCGTACTCGCCGAGGGCCAGCCGGCGCGCCAGGTCGGGCACGTCGGCGGCGCCCACCGACACCAGCGCCCGGTACGCAGTCTCGTGCGTCTCGTCGAGCCCAATCGCTCCCAGCATCGGGTGCGGTCCCTTCTTCCACGGTCAAGGGGCGGCGATCCAAGGGGTGGCGGGAAACGGTCACGGCGTAAACCCGCCGCCGCACATCATCGCCGTACCGCAGGTCACTCTGCCAAGGTGTGGCCACGGCGGGAAGACGTGATCATCCACAGCGCATCTCCAGGAACGCCGTGCACACTTCGGCTCCGGGCCGGGCACAGCTCTGCCCCGGAACGTGGTCCGGGCTCATGACGCGCAGGGGCGCATAGGGGATCTGAGCACGGGTCACCTCAAGGTCGCCGGGCGGTTCTCCCGTGGGGGGTGGGACCGCCCGGCGATCGTCGCCCCTGAACCCCCGTACGCATGTTCGGCGGTGGAGACGGTGGCGCATTTTCCGGATGCCCCGTTTTCATACGGCCCGTGCGGTGGACAATTAGGGGCATGAGCCAGCAGGGGGGAAGGCCCACCGGTCCCGAGGACGACTGGTGGGGGCAGCTGTACGACGACTCCACCGCGGACATGGGCCCCGCGCCCACCGCCGACTCCCTCGACGACCGCTTCGCCTCGGCGGCGGGAGCGGTGCGCTCCGCGGGTCCGGCGGACACCGTTCCGCAACCCCGTACGGAACAGCCCGTACGGGACGGGCAGCCGGCCGACTGGTGGCTGCCCGAGGACCCGGCGCCGGGAGCCGGACCGGGATCGGGGCCGGGGCCGGGGGCGGGGGCGGAGCCGGGACCTGGGGCGTCGGCAGCTCAGGCCACGGTCCCACCGCCGCGCAACGGCACCACGCCCACCGCGGAAACCGCTCGCGACACGGCCCGGGCGCCCGCGGACGCGCCTCCCGCGGACGCGACCCCCGAGCCCCCGGCTCCGGCGGACGCGGCTCCGGCGGGCCCTGCTCCCGAGACCCCGCCGTCCCCGGTTCCGAATGCCTTCCCGCCCGGTCCGCTGCCCCCCGGCTTCCCTCATCAGGCGCCCGCGGACCCCGCCCCCGAGGCGCCCCCGGCCGACGCGCCGACCGTGTCCGTCAGCGGCACCGCCGGCCCCCTCGTGCCCACCGAGACCCCCGAGCCCCGGACCGCCACCGCCCTCGACCTGCCCGTCCTGCGGGACCGGCCCAAGGCCTACGTCGGCTCCCGGCCCCCCACCTACGACGCCGAGCCCACCGCCCTCCCGCCCGCCGACCCGGACCGGCTGGACGACCTGGTCGCCGACACCGTATTGGACGGGGCCCGGTACGGGACCTGTGCGCTGCGGGCCGCGTCGGTACGGGGGGACTCCGCGCGGTACCGGGGTGAGCCGCGCCGGGATTCCCTGCTCACCGCCCGTTTCGGCACGGGCGCGCAGGCGCTGCTGCTGGTCGCGATGGCGACCGGCGCGCGGGCGACGCCGGGCGCGCACCGGGCGGCCGCCGAGGCGTGCCAGTGGATCGGGCGGGCCGTGGGCCGCAGCCACGTCCGGCTCGCCCAGGACATAAGGGCCGGCCGGCGCGGCGACCTGAAGTCGGGACTGCACCGCCTCACCGACCGCAGCCTCGGCCGGCTGCGCGCCAGCGCCGCCGAACAGGGCCTGGAGCCCGACGAGTACACGGCCACCCTGCGCTGTCTGCTGCTGCCCGCCGACCCCGGGTGCCGCACCCGCGTGTTCTTCGGCGTGGGCGCCGGCGGACTGTTCCGGCTGCGCGGAGGGGAGTGGCAGGACATCGAGCCGCGGGTCGGCGAGATCGCCGGGGAACCCGTCGTCGGGTTCGGGTCGCTGCCCGCCGAGACACCCGACGGCGACCGCCTCACCATGGACCTCGGCATCCCGACTCCGCCCAGCCCCTTCGACGCGCCCCCCGAGCCGCCCCGCGACCCCTTCCGCTTCCGTGCCTCCGTAGCCCGTCCGGGTGACACCCTGCTGATGTGCACGGGCGGCCTCGCCGACCCCCTGCGCGGCGAACCCGAACTCTCCGCCCACCTCACGCAACGCTGGTCGGACCCCACCCCGCCCGGGCTCGCCGCGTTCCTCGCCGACACCCAGGTGCGGGTCAAGGGCTACGCCGACGACCGTACGGCCGCCGCCGTCTGGGAGGCGTGACGGCGCTGCCGCGGCCACTGTGGAGGGAGGTACCCGAGGCAGGACAGTGAAGGGGTGCGTCCGGTCATGGCCAAGCAGAACGTCGCCGAACAGTTCGTGGACATCCTCGCCCGCGCCGGGGTCCGACGCCTGTACGGGGTGGTCGGGGACAGCCTCAACCCCGTGGTGGACGCGGTGCGCCGCAACTCCGCCGTCGAGTGGATCCAGGTCCGCCACGAGGAGACCGCCGCCTTCGCCGCCGGCGCCGAGGCGCAGATCACCGGCCGGCTGGCCGCCTGCGCGGGCTCCTGCGGCCCCGGCAACCTGCACCTCATCAACGGCCTCTACGACGCCCACCGCTCGATGGCCCCCGTCCTCGCCCTCGCCTCCCACATCCCCTCCGCCGAGATCGGCCTGGGCTATTTCCAGGAGACCCACCCGGACCAGCTCTTCCGCGAGTGCAGCCACTACAGCGAGCTGATCTCCAGCCCCCGGCAGATGCCCCGGCTGCTGCACACCGCCATCCAGAACGCGGTCGGCCGCGGCGGCGTCAGTGTGGTCTCCCTCCCCGGTGACATCGCCTCCGAGCCCGCGCCCGAGAAGTCCGCCGAGACCGCCCTCGTCACCACCCGGCCCACCGTCCGCCCCGGCGACGCCGAGATCGACGCACTGGTCCGGATGATCGACGAGGCCGGCAAGGTCACCCTGTTCTGCGGCAGCGGCACGGCCGGCGCGCACGCCGAGGTCATGGAGTTCGCCGGGAAGATCAAGTCGCCCGTGGGGCACGCCCTGCGTGGCAAGGAGTTCATCCAGTACGACAACGAGTTCGACGTCGGGATGAGCGGTCTCCTCGGCTACGGCGCGGCCTACGAGGCCACCCACGAGTGCGACCTGCTGATCCTGCTGGGCACTGACTTCCCGTACAACGCCTTCCTCCCCGACGACGTGCGGATCGCCCAGGTCGACGTCCGGCCCGAACACCTGGGCCGCCGCTCCCGGCTGGACCTCGCGGTGTGGGGCGATGTGCGCGAGACGCTGCGCTGTCTCATCCCGCGGGTGCGGCCCAAGGACGACCGGCGGTTCCTCGACCGGATGCTCAAGAAGCACGCGGACGCGCTGGAGGGGGTGGTGAAGGCGTACACCCGGAAGGTGGAGAAACACGTTCCGCTGCACCCCGAGTACGTCGCCTCCGTCCTCGACGAACTCGCCGACGAGGACGCCGTGTTCACCGTGGACACCGGGATGTGCAACGTCTGGGCCGCCCGCTATCTCACCCCCAACGGCCGCCGCCGGGTGATCGGTTCCTTCTCCCACGGCTCCATGGCGAACGCGCTGCCCATGGCGATCGGCGCCCAGTTCACCGACCGCCGACGCCAGGTCGTGTCGATGTCCGGCGACGGCGGATTCACCATGCTGATGGGCGACTTCCTGACCCTCGTGCAGTACGACCTCCCCGTGAAGGTCGTGCTGTTCGACAACTCCTCCTTGAGCATGGTCGAGTTGGAGATGCTGGTCGCCGGACTGCCCTCGTACGGCACCCACAACAAGAACCCCGACTTCGCCGCGGTGGCCCGCGCCTGCGGGGCCTTCGGGGTACGGGTGGAGAAGCCCAAGCAGCTCGCCGGCGCGCTCAAGGACGCCTTCCGGCACAAGGGGCCGGCCCTGGTCGACGTCGTCACCGACCCCAACGCCCTGTCCATCCCGCCGAAGATCAGCGCCGAGATGGTGACCGGTTTCGCCCTGTCCGCCTCGAAGATCGTCCTGGACGGCGGGGTCGGCCGGATGCTCCAGATGGCCCGCTCCAACCTCCGCAACGTTCCCCGCCCCTGAAGCGTGCCGCTACGAGGCGGCGATCGCGGAGCGCAGGATGTCCGTCGCGCACCGCGAACGCATGATCGACCGGCCCCGTTCGGCTCGCGCCCGGCGCTCGTCGTCGTGGTCGACGTAGTACCGGCAGAGGTCCACGATCTCCGCGTAGTCGCCGAAGGCCGCTCCGTCGGCGAACGGTGCCTCCTCCTCCGGGCCGCTGCCGCGTTCGGACACCACGAACCTGCCGTTGGCCAGAAGGTAGGACACCCGCACGATCTCGAAGACCTTGGCCTCGTAGAAGTGAACGTTCAGGACGATCTTCGCCCTGGCGATCAGGGCGTCACGCTCGTCGCCGTACAGCCCGAACCGCGCCACCGCGTTCAGTCCGGCGGCTTCGAGCTGCCGGATCGTCTCCAGACGGCGCTCGTTCAGCGAGCCGACGAACAGCACGTCGATGTCCTCCTCGGGCGCCGGGCGCATCCGTTCCAGTTCCGGGACGTGACCGATCGGGACGTGATGGACGTCGTGCACACCCATGCGCTCGAGTGCGCGGATGTTGAGAGTGCTGTAGTCCCAGACCGTGTGCTTGCGGAACAGACGCAGCAGTTCCTCGGTGACCCACGGCGATCCACCCTGGATCTGCTCGAGGTTGTACAGGATCGCGTCGTCCGGGATGTCGACGGGGTACGACGGAAGCAGATTGCATCCGAGGACGATGTGCCGGCGGCCGGCCGGCCGGGGGTCATGGGTGAGGACGCTGTCATGGCCGAGGCGCGACAGCGCGCAGTGCACCGTCGTGGCGACCTCCTGGAACGCCTCCCAGTGCTGGTAACCGGGCGGGCGGAGAATGGTGACGGCGTATCGCATGGCCATCACCATAGGTGAATTGTCCGCCTGTGCGGCTTTCTCTCGCGGTCGCGTCAGGGCGTGTACGGCTGCCATGCGCGCGCCGACGTGTCGTAGAGGTACCGCGGCAGCCCCTCGACGGCGCTCGTGCGGAACGGGCGGCCGTGGTCGTCGATGCGGACCGTTCCGGTGCGGCCCTGGGAGGACCAGTCGAGTTCCAGGTACCAGGCGCAGTCGCAGGTCTTCGTGCGCGCCGTGACCAGCAGCACCTCCGGGTCCTGCGCGGACACCCGGTAGGGCAGGCGGATCGCCGGGATCGGGGTGCCCGCGTCATTGCCGGCGACCGGGTGTGCGATCGGGCGGTCCTTGTCCAGGTCGACCGCGAAGTACCGCTCGCTGAGCGAGCTGCCGCATCCCTGGTCCATCGCGTAGACGGTGCCCGGCGCGGGCGTGGCCCGGCCGGCGACCCGGACCCGCAGCGCCGTCAGCACGACGGCCGTGGAGCTGCGGCCCTGCACCGAGATCTCCACGTTGGTCTCCCGCCCGTGCACGGCTCCCTGGGCCGTCGCCCAGGGCCCGGCGTCCTGCTCCGCCGGGGGTGGCGGCACCCGTGCCGGCGGCTTGTCGACGACGTAGTCGTGATCGCAGCCGAGCGCCCAGACCTGGGAGTCGGCGGTCCAGGCGAGCGGCACGCCCGACGCCGGGGCGGCGGACGTCGGACCGGCCGAGGACGGGGCGGACGGGTCCGTGTCCGTCCGGCCGGGGGAGGGCGCGAGGGCGCCGGGGGTGAGGGAGACGGTGGGCGTGAGGGAGGAGTGGGGTGCCGTCGTGGGCGTCGTAGGAGTCGACGACGGGTCGGCGGAGGACGGGGCCGGAGCACTGGAGGCCGGGCGGCCGTCGCCGGGCAGCGCGGACAGCGTGCCCAGGGTGGCGAGCAGCACACAGCCGACACCGAGAAGGACCACGCCACGACGCCGGCGGTACCAGGGGCGGAACCCGGCCTCCTCGCCACCGGACGCCGGCCCGCCTGCGACCGCACCCTGCGGCGCTGCCTCGTCCGGGGTGTGCGCGACCCCGGCGGCCGGGCCGTGCGCCGCTGCCTCGTCCGGCGCCTGCGCGGTCGCGGTGGTCGAGTCCTGCGCCGCTGCCTGGTCCGGGGTTTGCGTGGTGGTGGTGTTCGGGCTGTGCGGCGCTGCCTGGTCCGGGGTTTGCGTGGTGGTGGTGTTCGGGCTGTGCGGCGCTGCCTGGTCCGGGGTTTGCGTGGTGGTGGTGTTCGGGCTGTGCGGCGCTGCCTCGTCCGGTGCCTGCGTCGTCGCGGTGGCCGAGCCAGGCATCGCTGCCTCGTCCCGCGCTTGCGCGGCTGTGGCCGTCGGCTCCTGTGTCGTCGTCTCGTCCGGCGCCTGCGATGCCCATGCCCCCGCCGCGCCCCGGCCCCGCTGCTGGCGGGACGCCGCCGCGTGCAGCCAGCGGCGGTGCAGTTCGAGGCGTTCCCCGGGGGTCGCCCCGCAGAACTCCGCGAGCCGTTCCACGGGGGCGAAGTCCTGGGGTACGGCCTCTCCGGCGCAGTAGCGGTGCAGTGTCGAGGTGTTCATGCCCACGCGGCGTGCCAGGGAGCCGTAGCTGCGTCCCGTACGCGCCTTCAGTTCCGTCAGCAGTGCCGCGAACTCCGTGACGTCCTCACCGCTCGACACCGTGGCCCCCGACCTCGTCCCGGCCCGGGCGGTCATCCCAGGCACTCGTATACCTGCACGTCAGATGGGCTGGGATGGTTCCACCACCGCCGATCGGGCGAAGGGCGTTGCCCCGGAGCCCCGGCTCGGCCGATGCTCTTGGTGTCGCCGGACGGACCCGGCCGGGCGGACCACCCGGCGCCCCGGCGGCACGTCGCATCCACCCACCCACTCACGGGGGACACCCATGCCCAAGCACACCCGAGCAGCCGCGCTCACGGCGCTCGCCACCGCCGGACTCACCCTCGCCACCGTGCTCGCCGCTCCGGCGGGCGCCGCCCCGAGGGTGCCCGGCTTCCTCGCCGCCAAGGACCTTCCGCCGCACCCGAGTTCCCCCTGGACGGCCGGCCGGGTCACCGCCGGCGTTCCGGAGGAGGTGGAACTGGACCGCTGCCTGGGCATGGCGCTCGGCGGCGGCCGGGACACCTGGTACCGCGACTTCCGCACCGACCTCGACACCTCGGCCCGCCAGGTCACCGTCGAACTGCCGAGCGTCAGCGCGGCGAAGGGCCGGTTCTCGCGGCTGAACCGGGACATCAGGTCCTGCCCCGTCCGGATCGAGCGGGCCGACCCGGAGATCGAGGCCAGGCTCAAGGACTACGGCAAGGTGAACGTCGAGGAGGGCGCCCGGGTCTACGGCCTGCACACCGAGACCTCCTGGGGTGCGACCGACATCCGCCTGATCTCCGTCGGCCGTGACGGCCGGACCGTGACGGTCGTGGACTGGGGGCAGCTCGGCGACTTCGGGGACGCCCCGGTGAAGGCCTTCAAGAAGACGACGGCCAAGGCCGTCAACAAGCTCCACTGACCGGAAACGGGACGCGCACCTGACCGCCGCGACCCACCGCATTCCGGCCAACTTCGCCCGTCCGGGTGGTTGCGCGGGCGCACGCCCCTCCCGCGGGCGCCCGTGCCGCCGTACGGCGGCGGCCGCGGCCGGAATCGGGGTCCGGCACGGGTGCTGCGGGCGTGCCGTGGGCTCCGCACTCGTGTCCGGCGGGGTGCTGCCGCGGTGCCGGTGCCCCGCTTGCCCGTCCGGGCCCCGCCGCCCGGCCCGTACAGGCCCCCGGGTGCGCCCCCGGGGACCGGTCGAACATGGCCGAACATCCGGGCGTGGACGATTCGACATGACTGGCGCCGTGCCGACCGGGCAAGGATCCCCGTGAACGTGTTCGAGCAGGAGGGGAACCGACATCGGCACGCGGGCGGGGGTCATGAAGAGGCAGGCACGAGGCAGCGGTCCGACGACGATCGCGAGCACCTCGGCGGCGGAACGGAACACGGAGACCGCGGAGACGGACGACGCCGTGGACACGCAGCTCAGTCGCAGACTCGGGCGGGCGGACCTGCGGGCGGTGCCCGAGGCGCGCCGCGCGCTGCGCGAGCTGTTGCGGGGGTGGGGGAAGCCCGGGCGGTCGGAGACGGCGGAACTGCTCACCAGCGAGCTCGTCACCAACGCGCTCGTGCACACCGACGACGACGCGGTCCTGACGGCCACCGTGTCACCGGCCGGCCTCAGGGTGGAGGTGCGGGACTCGGTGCCGGGCCGCCCGCGGCCGAGTGTGCCGAACGCCGACGACAGCACACACGGCCGCGGGCTGGTCCTGGTGCAGTCCCTCGCGGACTCCTGGGGGGTCCGGGCGCAGGGGGCGGGGAAGGTCGTCTGGTTCGAGCTGGCCGCCGGAGCGGCCTGAGGCGGAAACGCCACGGGAAGGGGGCGCGACCGCCGAGGTCGCGCCCCCTTCCCGTGGTGTCATCGGCCGGTCGTCAGCCGAACTGCTGCTCCAGGTCCTTGAGCTTGCGCTCCAGGGAGTCCAGCCGCGGCAGTGCCATGGTGTCGTCCTCCGCCGTGAGGTCGACGGAGTACGCGTCGGAGGACTGGCGGACCGGCTGCAGGGAGGGCCGCTGGCGGACGGGCAGCTGCTCCGCCGCGTTGGCTATGGCAGGCTCCGCGGACAGCCGCTCGGCCCCGGCGGGCTCCAGCGCCGCCGCCTGGCCCGGCTCCAGCTGGCGGCCACCGCCACCGCCGCCGCCACCCCGGCCCGGCCAGCGGCCGTGGCCCCGGCTGATCGCCTTCAGCTGGGCCCGCTCCAGGCGCTGCTCCTCGCGGCGGCGCAGCTTCGTCTCTTCCTTGCGGACCTTGTCCTCACGGACCTCCTCGACGGCCTCGTCCAGGCTGCGCACGCCCTCGAGGAGCATCAGCGACCACGCCTTGTAGGTCTCACGGGGGGCCCGCATCCAGCGCACGACGCGGATCTGCGGCAGCGGACGGGGCACCAGGCCCTGCTCGCGCAGCGCGGCGCGGCGGGTCTGCTTCAGGGCCCGGTCGAACAGCACGGCCGCCGAGAGCGACATGCCGGCGAAGAAGTGCGGGGCGCCCGCGTGCCCCAGGCCCCTGGGCGCGTGCACCCAGTTGAACCACGCGGCGGCACCGGCGAACGTCCACACGAGTATCCGGGAGCCGAGGGCCGCGTCACCGTGGGAGGCCTCGCGCACCGCGAGGACGGAGCAGAACATCGCCGCGCCGTCCAGGCCGAACGGCACCAGGTATTCCCAGCCGCCGGAGAGGCCGAGGTTCTGTTCGCCGAATCCGACCAGGCCGTGGAAGGAGAGCGCGGCGGCGACGGCCGCACAGCAGAACAGAAGGACGTAGGAGGCGGTGCCGTATATGGCCTCCTTGCGCCTGCGGCGCTCCTCGCTGCGCTCCCAGGAGTCGTCGGTCTTGGCGTGCTCCCCGGACCGCTTGCTGCGCGCGAGCACCGCCACCGCCGCCAGCATGCCCAGGAGCAGTACGGCGCCCGGAAGCAGCCAGTTCAGCGATATGTCGGTCAGTCTCATCTGGGGTCCCTTGCATTGGGATAGGGCGTAACGCCCGCCATAGTGGCCCAATCCCGCCGTCCCTCAGGGGGTTTCGGGGCAAGAGGCCGCCAAGGAAGTGCAAGGGGATGCCCAGGGCGACGTTCTGCTCGAACTGCCGCTTGAGGGGCGGGAGTTGAGTTCGAACAAGACTACCCGTACGGATGGTTCCACGGAAAGTTCCCGGGACTCGTGAGGAAATTGTGAATCAGCTGTAACCGCGGGGAAGTCTCGTCCGGGTGATCTTACGTGACCCCCGAAGGGGCCTTCCCCTCGGGGGGGTGTCTGAGGGGGGCTCAACTGGCGGCGGCCGCCGTGAGCTTGCCGACCCGGTCCGCGTCGCAGGTGCGCGGGCAGGTGGCGCAGGTGTCCTCCGGGCGCACCGTGTAGAACATGCAGCAGCTCGCCCGGTCCCGGGTGGGCAGCGACTCGCCGTCCGGACCGGTCAGTTCGCGGAAGGCCGCCGAGCCGACGTACGGCTTGGTGGCGCCCGGCAGCAGCAGCTCCAGCTCGTGCCGGGCCCGTTCCCGCTCGCCCTCGCCGAACAGATGGGCCACGTACCACAGGCCCTCGACGATCTCGTCCGTGACCATGCCCCACAGGGCGCGCCCGCGCCGCCGCGCCCGTGGCCCGAACCCGGCGAGCACCGGCTCGTGGTGCTCGGCCACCGCCGCCCGTACCTCCGAGCGCAGCGCCTCCTCGTCCGGGACCACCCGGGCGCCGGGCAGCGCCGCCGCCGGGTCGCCCGGCAGACAGGCGAACGACGTGGGCGGGTGGACGGCCATCCGCATGCCGTCGCCGGTGCGGTCGTACGAGACGTGCGTCACGGGATAGCGCGGCACCCGGCGGTGCAGGAACCAGGGCACGGTGATCAGCAGACAGGCCGGCCAGGCGTACCGGTGCAGTCCGAAGCTCGCGATCACGTCCGGGCGCGCCCGCTGCCCGTAGTCCCGTACGACCTGGGCGTCGTCCCAGGCCAGGAACGCGTCCAGGGCCGCCCCGCCCGCGGCGAGGTCGGTCGCGGCGACCCAGCCGCCGCCCCGGGGCGGCGGCGCGCCGGGTTCCAGCTCCGTGACGGTCAGGCCCGGGTAGACCTCCGTGAGGCGGGCGTAGGACTCCGCTGTGACCGACGGGGCTGAGGGCATGCCGGGACCACCGTTCCGGGAGTGACGTCAGGGACCTGGAGGGGCACAAGGGCCCGCTTTTGAAGGTAAGCCTAACCTTACCGATTCTCCTCGGGATTTGAACTGACGGCCAGTACGCCTAAGGTGCTTGACGGGCGAGTAACAACCCGCCGTAATCTCCCCAAGTACCGACACGTCCGCAGGAGGACCCGTGAAGCAGGGCACGCAGGGCTCCGCCGGAACGGGGATCCCCCGGGAGGACCCCGCCCGGGCCCGGGTCCCGGCCCAGCAGCGCGCCGCCTCCTCCCAGGAGCTGGACGGGGAGCGGTGCGGTCCGCAGGGCGCCGCCCGCGGCGAGCACACGCACAGCGAGACCCCGATCCCGCGCCCCCGCACCGTCGTCCAGCGCGCCTCCGTGCGCGGGCAGATCCTCGACGCGCTGCGCACCGCGCTGGTCTCCGGGGAGCTGCGCCCGGGCGAGGTGTACTCGGCGCCGGTGCTCGGCGAGCGTTTCGGGGTCTCGGCGACCCCGGTGCGCGAGGCGATGCAGCAGCTCGCGATGGAGGGCGCCGTCGAGGTCGTGCCCAACCGGGGCTTCCGGGTGGTCGAGCGCGGCGCACGGGAACTGGCCGAGCTGGCCGAGGTACGGGCCCTGATCGAGGTGCCGGTGATGCTGCGGCTGGCCCGTACCGTGCCGGCCGAGCGCTGGGCGGAGCTGCGGCCCCTGGCGGAGGCGACGGTACGGGCGGCGCACTCCGGCTGCCGGGCGACGTACGCCGAGGCGGACCGTGTCTTCCACCGGGCGCTGCTCGCCCTCGCCGGCAACGAGCAACTGGTCGCCGTGGCCGAGGACCTGCACCGGCGCGCCCAGTGGCCGCTGGTCGGCGGTCCCGCCTCCCGGGGCCGCGCCGACCTCGCCGCCGACGCGGCCGAGCACCTGGCCCTGCTGGACGCCCTGTCGGCAGGCGAGCCGGAGACCGTACAGCTGCTGGTGCGCAAGCACTTCGCGGGCGCGGCCTGAGCCCCCGACCGGCGCCCGCCGTCACATCCGGCCGACCGGATCGTGACGCCGGACGGGAGGCGACCTACGCCGTCGCCGCGGGCGGTGCCAACTGCCGGGCCAGCCAGGTCGGTACGCCGCCCAGCAGCCGGAACAGCCGCCGCGCCTCCTCCCGCAGGCGTGAGGCCTCCGGCTCGACCTCGGCGTCCGCGAGGGAGGCGAGCGCCGGGGCGGTGCCCACCAGGTATCCCAGCTCCTCCCGGATCCGCAGGGATTCGGCGAAGCCGTGCCGTGCCTCCGCCACCTCCCCGTCCCGCAGGGCCAGTCCGGCGAGATGGCGCCAGGTGAACGACAGCAGCAGCTCGTCGGAGTGCGCCGCGGCCGCCGTGTGGGCGCGCCGGTACGCGGCCCGTGCGGCCTGCGGGGACCGCGAGATGTTCTCCGCGATCAGCCCCCGGCGGAAGTCCAGCAGCCCCCGCCCCGCCGCGTCCGGCGGGATCAGCGCCGCCGCCCGGCCGAGCGCGGCCCGCGCCTCGTCGACCCGGTCGCGCACCCCGTGCAGGGTGGCGGCGTAGGCGAGTTGCCCCCGTTCGCAGGCGGCCGCGCCGCGCTCCTCGTCGCTGTGCGCCAGCGCCTCCGCGCTGCGCAGCGCGTCCTCGGCGTCCTGCCAGCCCTGTTCGGTGTACAGACACCGCTCGACCAGCAGCGAGGCCCGCTGGATCGAGCCCGCCGCGGTGTCCTGCGGGAGCAGGGCCGCCGCGTCCGCCCAGCAGGCCCGTGAGCGCAGTCGCCACACCGCGGTCCGGAGGGGGTCGTCACCTGCGGTCGTTCCGGTACCAGACATGGCGGAGTACGCCACGTTGCCCTCCCCGAGCGCGCCGTCGAGCCTTGAGTGAGTGGTGGCGGCATCTCAGCACGAATCGCGGCACCGGGCCAAGGGGGCGGGTGAAGGATTTCACAAAGTCGTGGGACTGTCCGCCCCCCGAGGTTTCGACGGGCGGGTACCGCTGTCAGCTCATGCGCAGCGCCAGGAAGAAATCCAGCTTGTCCTCCAGCCGCGACAGATCACGGCTCGTCAACTGCTCGATCCGGCCGACCCGGTAGCGCAGCGTGTTGACGTGCAGATGCAGCCGGGAGGCGCACCGCGTCCACGAGCCGTCGCAGTCCAGGAACGCCTCCAGCGTCGGTATCAGCTCGGCGCGGTGCCGCCGGTCGTAGTCGCGCAGCGGGTCCAGCAGACGCGCCGTGAACGCCCTGCGCACGTCGTCCGGCACGAACGGGAGCAGCAGCACGTGCGAGGCCAGCTCCTGGTGGCCCGCCGCGCAGACCCGGCCGGGCCGGGCCGCCGCCACCCGCCGCGCGTGCCGGGCCTCCTCCAGCGCCCCGCGCAGCCCCTCCGCCGAGTGCACGGCCGCGCTCACCCCCAGCGTGAGCCGCCCGTCGCCGTCGAGCCCCGCCGACAGCGGCTCCCGTACGGCCGCCAGCAGCACATCGGCGAGGACCCCCGCCTCGGAGCCGTCGTGCTCGCCGGAGACCGCCGGCAGCGGGACGAGGGCGACGGCCTCGTCACCGGTGTGGGCGACGGCGATCCGGTCGGACGGTTCGGGGCCGGTCGCGAGAGGGTCGACCAGGATCTCCTCCAGCAGGGACTGGGTGAGCGGACCGGCCTCCAGGGCCCCGCCGCCGGGACGGTCCCACTCGACGCGCGCCACCACCACCTGCCAGTGCGGGGCGGCCCCCAGGCCCGGCAGCAGCACCGGTGCGGCCACCCGCAGCCGGGCCGCGATCTCCGCCGGGGCCGCACCCGCCTGCACCAGTTCCAGCACCTCCTGCGCCAGCCGTCGGCGTACCGTGCGCGCCGCGTCCCGCCGGTCGCGCTCCACGGCGATCAGCTGGGTGACGCCGTACAGCAGGTCCAGGCGCTCCTCCGCCCAGTCCCCGGCGTCCGCCTCGACGGCCATCAGCCAGTCCGACAGCACGCTCTCGCGCACGTCCCGCGCGATCTGCGCGCCCTGTCCGGAACGGCTGCTGCCGCGGATCGGGAACAGCGAGTACGTCGTCCCGCCCACCAGCACCCGGTACGGTCCGCGCCGGCCGCCGCGGACGGCCGCCAGATGCTCCCCGGCGAGCCGCGCGCACACCTCGGCCGGCAGCGCCGGTCCCGCCACCTTCGGGCCCGCGATCAGCCGCCCGGTGGGGGACAGGACCCAGGCCCGCAGGTCCAGGTCGGAGCCGAGCAGGTCCAGGACCACGTCCGGGCCGCCGCCCGCCGGACCCGAGGTCATCATCCGCCGGTGCCGGTCGACCACGGCCGCGAGGTCCCCGGCCCGCTCGCCGCTGACCTGACGTACGACATGCTCGGTGATCGTCGCGAACGCCACCGACTCGTGCACCGCGAACAGCGGCAGCCGGTGCCGGGCGCAGGCCACGACCAGATCGTCCGGCACGTCCCCGAGCTCCGCCTCGCCGGCCGCCAGCGCGGACACCCCGGCCTGCACCAGGATCCGTACGAACGGTTCGGAGTCGGCGGCGCTCCGGCGCCAGGCAAGGCCCGTCAGCACCAGCTCACCGCCGGAGAGGTAGCGGCTGGGGTCGCGCAGGTCGGTGGTCATCACACCGCGCACCGTGCGGTCGAGTTCGTCCCCGCCGCCGAGCAGCCGCAGCCCCAGCGCATCGGTGTCCAGCAGTGCGCGCAGCCGCATCTCGTCGCCGCCGTTCTGTGTCTCGAAAACTACGATGATTTCTGACGGGCCGATGAGGCGGGGGCCCGGTGGTGTTTCCAGGGGAAACCGAAGAGGTTACCGATGACCTCCGTTCATACGAATCTACAAGATGCCCGTGCTGGCCAGCCAACTCCTTCATGGTTTCCGTGACTGACACGGTCGGAGCACAGAGCTGTGTACTGGCCCCGTTCAGCGTGAACACCACATGAACGAGCCGGGCCCGCCGCACCGATCTGGCTCATTTACGGACCCGACGAGAGACGAAGAAGAGAGCCGGTCATGGACTTCCTTCGCCCCGCCAGCTGGGAGGAGGCGCTCGCCGCGAAGGCCGAGCACCCCACCGCTGTGCCGATTGCGGGTGGCACCGATGTGATGGTCGAGATCAACTTCGACCACCGGCGGCCCGAGTACCTCCTCGACCTCAACCGCATCGGTGACCTCTACGACTGGGAGGTCGGCGAGGACAGCGTGCGGCTGGGCGCCTCCGTGCCCTACACGAAGATCATGGAGAACCTGCGGGCCGAGCTCCCGGGCCTGGCCCTCGCCTCGCACACCGTGGCCTCCCCGCAGATCCGCAACCGCGGCGGCGTCGGCGGCAACCTCGGCACCGCCTCTCCGGCCGGCGACGCCCACCCCGCCCTCCTCGCGGCCGGCGCCGAGGTCGAGGCCGAGTCGGTGCGCGGCAGCCGCCGTATCCCCATCGACGCCTTCTACACCGGCGTCAAGCGCAACGCGCTCGCCCCCGACGAGCTGATCCGCGCGGTCCACATCAAGAAGGCCGACGGCCCCCAGCAGTACTCCAAGGTGGGCACCCGCAACGCCATGGTCATCGCCGTGTGCGCCTTCGGTCTCGCCCTGCACCCCGAGACCCGCACGGTCCGCACCGGCATCGGCTCCGCCGCCCCCACCCCCGTCCGGGCGAAGACCGCCGAGGAATTCCTCGACGCGGCCCTCGAGGAAGGCGGGTTCTGGGACAACGGGAAGATCATCACCCCGTCGGTCGCCAAGCGGTTCGCGGACCTGTGCTCCGCCGCCTGCAACCCGATCGACGACGTCCGGGGCACCGAGAGCTACCGCCGCCACGCGGTCGGCGTCATGGCCCGCCGCACGCTGACCTGGACCTGGGAGTCGTACCGCGGCGCCCGCCGCCACACCGAGGGAGCTGCGTGATGCGCGTCAACTTCACCGTCAACGGACGTCCGCAGGAGGCCGACGACGTGTGGGAGGGCGAGTCCCTGCTGTACGTCCTGCGCGAGCGCCTCGGGCTGCCCGGCTCCAAGAACGCCTGCGAGCAGGGCGAGTGCGGTTCCTGCACGGTCCGTCTCGACGGCGTGCCGGTGTGCGCGTGCCTGGTCGCGGCCGGTCAGGCGGAAGGCCGGGAGGTCGTCACCGTCGAGGGACTGGCAGAGTACGCCAGGCAGCGGTCCTGCGGTGACTCCCGCGGCACCTCGCTCGACGAGGCCACGGGATGGCAGGCCAGGGGCACCGACTCGCACACCGGCGAGGGCACGGAACTCTCGCCCGTCCAGCAGGCGTTCATCGACGCCGGCGCCGTCCAGTGCGGCTTCTGCACCCCCGGGCTGCTGGTCGCCGCCGACGAGATGCTGGAGCGCAACCCCACCCCGACCGACGCGGACATCCGCGAGGCCCTCTCGGGCAACCTGTGCCGCTGCACCGGCTACGAGAAGATCATGGACGCGGTCCGCCTCGCGGCCGCCCGGCAGGGAGAGGCGGTCTGACCCCGATGGCCCCCACCAACGGCGCTCCCACGAAGATCACCCAGGGCTCGCAGACCAGGGGCGGCATCGGTGAGTCGACCCTCCGCCCGGACGGCACCCTCAAGGTCACCGGCGAGTTCGCGTACTCGTCCGACATGTGGCACGAGGACATGCTCTGGGGCCAGATCCTGCGCTCCACGGTCGCCCACGCCGAGATCGTCTCCCTCGACACGAGCGAGGCCCTCGCCACGCCCGGCGTGTACGCCGTGATGACGTACGACGACCTGCCCACCGAGGTGAAGAACTACGGCCTGGAGATCCAGGACACCCCCGTCCTGGCCCACGGCAAGGTACGGCACCACGGCGAGCCGGTCGCGATCGTCGCCGCCGACCACCCGGAGACCGCGCGCCGGGCCGCCGCCAAGATCAAGGTCGAGTACCGCGAGCTGCCGGTCATCACCGACGAGGCATCCGCGACCGCTCCGGACGCCGTCCTCGTCCACGAGAACCGCACCGACTACCACATCGGCCACGTCCCGCACCCGAACATCGTCCACCGCCAGCCCATCGTCCGCGGCGACGCGGCCGCGGCCGCCGGGCGGGCCGATGTGATCGTCAAGGGCGAGTACACCTTCGGCATGCAGGACCAGGCCTTCCTCGGCCCCGAGTCCGGCCTCGCCGTGCCCGAGGAGGACGGCGGCGTCCACCTCTACATCGCCACCCAGTGGCTGCACAGCGACCTGCGCCAGATGGCCCCGGTCCTCGGCCTCCCGCCGGAGAAGGTGCGGATGACGCTGGCCGGCGTCGGCGGTGCGTTCGGCGGCCGCGAGGACCTGTCGATGCAGATCCACGCCTGCCTGCTGGCCCTGCGCACCGGCAAGCCCGTCAAGATCGTCTACAACCGGTTCGAGTCCTTCTTCGGACACGTCCACCGCCACCCCGCCAAGCTGTACTACGAGCACGGCGCCACCCGCGAGGGCAAGCTGACCCACGTCAAGTGCCGGATCGTCCTGGACGGCGGCGCGTACGCCTCGGCCAGCCCGGCCGTGGTCGGCAACGCCTCCTCGCTCGGCATCGGCCCGTACGTCGTCGACGACGTCGACATCGAGGCCATCGCCCTCTACACCAACAACCCGCCCTGCGGCGCGATGCGCGGCTTCGGCGCGGTCCAGGCGTGCTTCGCCTACGAGGCGCAGATGGACAAGGTGGCGAAGGAACTCGGGATGGACCCGGTGGAGTTCCGGCAGCTCAACGCCATGGAACAGGGCAGCCTCCTGCCGACCGGCCAGCCCGTCGACTCCCCGGCGCCGGTCGCCGAACTCCTGCGCCGCGTCAAGGCGATGCCGCTCCCGCCGGAGCGCCAGTGGGAGAGCAGCGAGGGCGCCGACGTACGGCAGCTGCCCGGCGGTCTGTCCAACACCACCCACGGCGAGGGCGTCGTCCGCGGCATCGGCTACGCGGTCGGCATCAAGAACGTGGGCTTCTCCGAGGGCTTCGACGACTACTCCACCGCGCGGGTGCGCATGGAGGTGATCGCCGACGAGCCCGTGGCCACCGTGCACACGGCGATGGCGGAGGTCGGCCAGGGCGGGGTCACCGTCCACGCGCAGATCGCCCGCACCGAGCTGGGCGTCGCCCAGGTGACCATCCACCCGGCCAACACCGAGGTCGGCAGCGCCGGTTCGACCTCGGCCTCGCGGCAGACGTACGTCACCGGCGGCGCCGTCAAGAACGCCTGCGAACTGGTCCGGGAGAAGGTCCTGGAGCTGGGCCGCCGCAAGTTCGGCACCTACCACCCCGCCTGGGCCACCGCCGAGCTCCTCCTGGAGGGCGGCAAGGTCGTCACCGACGGCGGCGAGGTCCTCGCCGACCTGGTGGACGTCCTCGGCGAGGAGGCCGTGGAGGTCGAGCAGGAGTGGCGGCACCGGCCCACCGAGCCCTTCGACCTGCGCACCGGGCAGGGCAACGGCCATGTGCAGTACAGCTTCGCCGCGCACCGCGCCGTCGTCGAGGTCGACACCGAGCTCGGCCTGGTCAAGGTGATCGAGCTGGCCTGCGCGCAGGACGTCGGCAAGGCGCTCAACCCGCTGTCCGTGCTCGGCCAGATCCAGGGCGGGACGACCCAGGGCCTGGGCGTGGCCGTCATGGAGGAGATCATCGTCGACCCGAAGACGGCGAAGGTGAAGAACCCCTCCTTCACGGACTACCTCATCCCCACGATCCTCGACACGCCGACCATCCCCGTCGACGTGCTCGAACTCGCCGACGACCACGCGCCGTACGGGCTGCGCGGCATCGGCGAGGCCCCCACCCTGTCCTCGACTCCGGCCGTCCTCGCGGCCATCCGCGCCGCGACGGGCCTGGAGATCGACCGGACACCGGTCCGTCCCGAACACCTGACGGGCACGGCATAACCCCGGCTGCCGTTGCGGGCAGTCGTGCCGCATGCGCGGCACGGGTGGGCGCAACGGCACCCCGGCGCCGGGCAACTGCCACACCGAGGGTCACCCCCGGCGCCGTACCCCTATGTTCGTCTCGGGCCGTCCCCCGGGTCGTGCACATCCCAATCCCCTCTGAAACTTGGGAGACGGCACCATGACCCAGCAGTCAGTGCAGCCCAGAACCACACCCGAGGACGCCGGCGACGGCACCCGCGTCCCGGCCGGCAGGTCCTGGCTCGACCGGTACTTCCACATCTCCCGGCGTGGATCCACGGTCGCGCGCGAAGTGCGCGGCGGCGTCACCACCTTCATGGCGATGGCGTACATCCTCCTGCTCAACCCCCTGATCCTGTCCGGGAAGGACGTGGCCGGGGACACGCTCGGCCGGCAGGCACTGATCACCGCGACCGCGTTCGCGGCGGCCCTCAGCACGCTGCTGATGGGCTTCCTCGGCAAGGCGCCGCTCGCCCTCGCCGCCGGCCTTTCCGTTTCCGGCGTCCTGTCCTCCCAGGTCGCCCCGCAGATGACCTGGCCACAGGCGATGGGCATGTGCGTGATGTACGGCGTGGTCATCATGCTGCTCGTCGTCACCGGCCTGCGCGAGATGATCATGAACGCGATCCCGCTCGCGCTCAAGCACGGCATCACGATGGGCATCGGCCTGTTCATCGCCCTCATCGGCTTCCACAAGTCCGGCTTCGTGCACCAGGGCGAGGCCACCCCGCTCACCCTCGGCCCGGCGGGCGAACTGGTCGGCTGGCCCGTGCTGCTGTTCGCCGGCACCCTGCTGCTGATCTTCGTGCTCCAGGCCCGCGACATCCCCGGCGCCATCCTCATCGGCATCGTCGGCGGCACGATCGTCGCCGCCGTCCTCAACGCCACCGGGGTCGTCGACCCGAAGCAGTGGGCGGCCGGCGCCCCCGAACTGCACGGCGGCGCCGTCTCGATGCCCGACTTCTCGCTCTTCGGGCACGTCGAGTTCGGCGGCTGGGGCGAGGTCGGCGCGATGACCGTCGGCCTGATCGTCTTCACGCTCGTCCTCGCCGGTTTCTTCGACGCGATGGCCACCATCATCGGCGTCGGCACCGAGGCGAAGCTCGCCGACGACCGGGGCCGGATGCCAGGCCTGTCGAAGGCGCTGTTCATCGACGGCGCCGGCGGCGCGATCGGCGGCGTGGCGGGCGGCTCCGGCCAGACCGTCTTCATCGAGTCGGCGACCGGCGTCGGCGAAGGCGCCCGTACGGGCCTCGCCTCGGTCGTCACCGGCACCTTCTTCGCGGCCTGCCTGTTCTTCACCCCGCTCACCGCGATCGTCCCGCAGGAGGTCGCGTCCGCCGCGCTGGTCGTCATCGGCGCGATGATGCTGATGAACGCCCGGCACGTCGACTGGGCCGACCGGGCCACCGCGATCCCGGTGTTCCTGACCGTCGTCCTGATGCCGTTCACGTACACCATCACCACGGGCGTGGCCGCCGGCGTCCTCTCGTACGTCGCCATCAAGGCAGGTCAGGGCAGGGCGCGGGAAATCGGTGCCTTCATGTGGGGCCTGGCAGGCATCTTCCTGGTCCATTTCGCCCTCCATCCCATAGAGAGCTGGCTGGGCGTGCGCTAGCCGCACGCGCGACCGACCGCCACACGACCGCTGCCCTGAGGAGACCGAGACATGCTGGACATCGCCGAGGAGCTGAACCGCTGGGTCGAGCAGGGCCGTGACTTCGCCGTCGCCACCGTGGTGGCCGTCGGCGGCAGCGCGCCCCGCCAGCCGGGCGCCGCCCTCGCGGTGGACGCCGACGGCACGGCGATCGGCTCGGTCTCCGGCGGCTGTGTGGAGGGCGCGGTGTACGACCTGTGCCGACAGGCCCTGGAGGACGGCGAGTCGGTCCTGGAACGCTTCGGCTACAGCGACGACGACGCCTTCGCCGTGGGCCTCACCTGCGGCGGTGTCATCGACATCCTCGTCACACCGGTACGGGCCGGCGACCCGGTCCGCCCAGTGGCCGAGGCCGCGCTCGCCGCCGCCGCGCGTGGCGGGGCGGCGGCACTGGCCCGGGTGGTCACGGGCCCGGCGGACCTCGTCGGCCGCGCGCTCCTCGTCCGCCCCGACGGGACCTGCGACGGCGGCTTCGGCGCCCACCCCGAACTGGACCGCACGGTGGCCGCCGAGGCCGGCGCCTTCCTCGACGCCGGCCGCACCGGCACCCTGGAGATCGGCGAACAGGGCTCCCGCTGCGGGGCACCGCTGACCGTCCTGGTCGAGTCCTCGGTCCCCCCGCCCCGGATGATCGTGTTCGGCGCGATCGACTTCGCCTCGGCGCTGGTGCGGGTCGGCAAGTTCCTCGGCCACCATGTGACGGTGTGCGACGCCCGCCCCGTCTTCGCGACCAGGGCCCGCTTCCCCGAGGCCGACGAGATCGTCGTCGACTGGCCGCACCGGTACCTGGAGCGCACGGAGGTGGACGCCCGCACCGTGCTGTGCGTGCTGACCCACGACGCCAAGTTCGACGTCCCCCTGCTCCGGCTGGCGCTGCGCCTCCCGGTCGCCTACGTCGGCGCGATGGGCTCCCGCCGCACCCACCTGGACCGCAATGCCCGCCTCCGCGAGGTCGGCGTCACCGAACTCGAACTGGCCCGGCTGCGCTCACCCATCGGCCTCGACTTGGGCGCCCGGACCCCCGAGGAGACGGCCCTGTCGATCGCCGCCGAGATCGTCGCGAGCCGCCGCGGCGGCAGAGGTGTCTCCCTGACCGGCGCCCACACCCCGATCCACCACGACACCACCTCGGCCCCGACGGCCCGCATCGGCTCGGTGGCCTGAACCCTCCGCCCGCCCGGCGCCGCTCACGGCCGCCGCAGCAGCCGGTTCACCGCGCGCCCGAACACCGAGCGGGCCGTGGCGCGCAGGAGAGGGTCGAAGGGGGACGGGAGGAAGCGGACGCGCAGCTCCTCGTGCCAGACGACCCGCGTCCGGCCGCCGGGCCCCGGCCACACCTCGATCTCGGCCCAGCCCCGGATCACCCGACCGCGTTTCTCGAGCCGGCACCGGCCCGGCTCGTCGTCGGCCGGCGGGTGCCACACGGTGACCTCCATCCGGTCGTCGAAGGCGAACGGGCCGAGGCCCGAGCGCGCCACGAACACCGTGCCCTCGCGGGTCGGCGGCGGAGTGACCACGGTGACCCGGGTCAGGGGAACCACCTCGCCGTGCCGGTGCCACTCGGTGAGCCGGCGCCATGCCTCCTCGAGGGAGAGCGGGGCGGTGCGTTCGAGCTGGAAGATGACCACGCGATGATCGTAGGGAGTCCGCGGAGTCCGACGGCGCGTTCGGCCACGACTCACAGCTTTGTACGGCCCCTCACGCCCCCCTGTCGGGTCGTACGGCCGTACGGCACCATGAGGCCGACCCTCTACCACGACCGGCCGGGAGGACGTCCCATGGACCGCACAGGGCTCGGCGGATTAGACGACATTCAGCGCGACCCGTATCCCCTCTACGGGCGGGCGCAGGACACCGAGGGGCTGCTCCACGTCCCCGAGCTGGACGCCTGGATCGTCGCCCGCGACAGCGACGTACGCGAAGTGCTGCGCAGACCCGGGGACTTCTCGTCGGCGGGGGCGCTCAGGCCCGATGTGCTGCCGGCACCGGCCGCGCTCGGGGTGCTCGCCACCGGTTTCGGCGGACGGCCGGTGGTCGTCGGCACCGACGGGGAGACGCACCAGCGGCTGCGCGCACCCCTGGTGCGCGGTCTGTCGCCGGCCCGCGTCGCCGCCGTCCTCCCGTACGCCGCCGAGCGCGCCGCCGCCCTGGTGGAGGAGTTCGCCGGGGCCGGGCGGGTGGAGCTGATGGCGGCGTACGCGCGGCGGCTGCCCGGCGAGGTCGTCGGGCGGATCGTCGGGCTCGACCCCGCCGACGTGCCGGCCGTCGTGCACGGCGGACACCGCGCGGAGGAGCTGCTGTTCCGGCCCCTGCCGGAGGAGGAACAGGTGGCCGCCGCCCAGGACATGGTCGCCGCGCAGCACCTCCTCGACCGGTACGCCAGGGAACGGCACGCCGACCCCCGCGAGGACCTGTGCTCGGAGATCGTCGCCTCCGTCGCCGCCTCCAAGGACCGACTCACCCTGGACGAACGGCACGAGGTGGTCTCGCACCTCCAGAACCTCGTGATCGCCGGGCACCTGACCACCACCGCGCTGATCGGGACGACCGTGCTGCACCTGCTGCGGCATCCGCGCCAGTGGGAACTGCTGTGTGCCGAGCCGGAGGAGCGGATACCGGCGGCGGTCGAGGAGGCCGCCCGTTACGACTCCGCGCTGCAGGGCTTCCGCCGGGTCACCACCCGGCCGCTCACCCTCGCCGGCACCGAACTCCCCGCCGGGGCCTCGCTGTTCGTCGCCTTCGGCGGCGCCAACCGGGACGCGGCACGGCATCCGCGGGCGGACGAGTTCGACATCACCCGTCCGCCCGGCCGTCACCTCGCCTTCGGCCACGGCCCGCACGCCTGCCCGGGCGCCCAGCTGGCCCGCGAGCAACTCCGGCTGACTCTCACCGAGTTGACCCGCCGACTGCCCGGCCTACGGCTCGACGCCGACCGTCCGGTCGTCATGCGCCCCACGATGATCCACCGCTCCCCGGTCCGGCTGCACCTGGTCTGGTGAGTCAGCGGTACACCTTCCCCGGCTCCGCCTCGCCCGGTGCCAGCAGTTGGGGCACGGTGACGAACACGTAACCCCGCTCCTTCAGCGCGTCGATGATCCCGGGCACGGCCGGCACGGTCCCGTCGTAGATGTCGTGCAGCAGGATGATGCCGTCCCGGCCGGCCTGGGCGAGGACGCGCTTCTCGATCAGCGCCGAGTCGGTCGTCGTGTAGTCCTTGGCGGTCACCGTCCACAGCACCTCCGCGAGGCCCAGCTCGCGGGAGATCTCGTGCACGGTGTCGTTCGTGCGGCCCTGCGGCGGGCGCATCAGCGTGGGCCGGCGGCCGGTGAGGCGCTCTATCTCGTCGTTGGGGCGCTGGAGTTCCTCACGTATCTCGTCCGGCTCCAGCCGCGTCAGGATCTTGTGGTCCCAGGTGTGACTGGCCACCTCGTGGCCCTCGTCGGCCATCCGGCGGACGAGCTCCGGGTACTTCTCGATGTGCCGCTTCCCCAGCAGGAAGAAGGTCGCCGGGACCTGTCTCTCCTTCAGGATGTCCAGCAGGCGGGCGGAGTTCTCGCTGGGCCCGGCGTCGAAGGTGAGCGCGATGCACTTCACCTCACGGCAGTCGACCGCGCCGAAACGGGCGGCCTGGGTGGTGGCCGCGGGGTGGGCGCGGGCGGCGCTCGGAGCGGTGGTGTCGAGTCCGCCACAGGCACTGAGGGTGACCGCCAGGCAGGCGGCCGCCGCCGAGACGGCGACGGCACGCAACCCGGCCCCCGTTTTCTTCATCTTCCTGGTCAGAGAAAACATGCCGAGACTATACATAGAGCGTATACGCCCTATGTATAGTCTCGGCGTCGTGCTCTCAGCCCCTCACGGGGCGCCTCACTGGGCGTAGAAAGTGGCGTCCCCCCGGTCCGTCGCCGTGCTCGGGGTCTGCACGTACAGCAGGTAGTTGTAGTGCCGGACGTAACGGCCCGGGTAGTTGTACGACTCGTACGAGATCCCCGCCGAGTCCGCGAGCCCGGCGCGCTGGTAGAAGCTGGCGTCGGAGGCGAACGTCGACGTGCCGTCGTTCTTCTCCAGCCACACCTCGAAGTTCTTGTGCCGCAGGTAGTAGCCGGGGAAGTTCGCCGACTCCAGGGAGACCGTGCCGGTGCCCGTCAGACCGGTGACGACCCGGAACTGCGAGTCGGCCAGCGGGCTGACGTTCGCCTCGATCTTCGCCCGGTACTCCCAGTGGCGGATGAACCGGTCCGCGTAGTTGTAGGAGGAGAACCGCTGCGGGGTGACCCCGTCCGCGACCGGGATGCCGAAGTCCGGCGTGCCGTCCGCCTTCCAGTACACCTTCTGCACCCGGGTGCGCCGGTTGGGGTCGTTCAGCGGGTCGCCGGAGATGTCCTTGTAGCTGCGGTCGTGGTACACGAGGATGTCGGACTTGCCGTCCTCGGAGACGGTGAACGAGTTGTGGCCCGGCCCGTACTGCGAGGTCGCGTCACTCGACTTGAAGACCGGCTGCGTCCCCTTGGTCCAGGACGCCGGGGCGGTCAGATCGGCCGTCGCGGACGCGGTCAGCATCCCCAGGCAGTAGTTGGCGTCGGTCGCGCTCGCCGAGTACGTCATGAAGACCTTGCCGCCGTGCTGGATCACCGCCGGGCCCTCGTTGACCTTGTAGCCGACGGTCTCCCAGGACAGCGTCGGCTGCGAGATCTCCGCCGGAGTCCCGGAGATCGTCCACGGGTTGGCCATCTTCGCGATGAACAGGCTGGTGTTGTTGTCCTCGGACGGGTTGCGCTGCGCCCAGGCGAGATAGCGGACACCGTTCACGACGAACGTCGTGGAGTCCAGGGAGAAGCTCTCCCACGTGGTCTTGATCTGGCCCTTCTCGGTCCAGGTCGCGGTCAGCGGGTTGGCACCGGTGCCTTCGAGGACGTACATGCGGATCGCCCACACGTCGGACGTCGATCCGGCCGCGAAGTACACGTACCACTTGCCGTCGATGTAGTGGATCTCCGGCGCCCAGATGTGCGCGCCCATGACCCCGCTCGTGTGCTTGGTCCAGATGGTCACCTCCTGGGCCGTCGACAGGCCCTGGATGGTGGTCGCCCGGCGCAGCACGATCCGGTCGTACTCGGGCACGGTGGCGGTGAAGTAGTAGTAACCGTCGGTGTGTTTGAAGATGTGCGGGTCGGCCCGCTTCTCGGCGATCGGGTTGGTGTACGTCACGGCGGGGGAGTCGGGCACGGCGGCCTGGGCGGGGGCGGCCGTGCCGGTGACGACGGCCGCGAGGGCGACGAGGACGGCCAGGAGCAGCCGTACGGCGTTGCGTCTCAAGATGGTTCTCCAAATGGGGGGAGTCACACGGGAGTCGGGGATCAGGTGGTGGGCACCAGGCGCCACTGCTGGCAGTTGTTGTTCAGCCAGGTCCACTGCCGTACGTCGGTGCCGTTCGCGGTCCCGCAGTCCGCGACGTCGGCGACCTTGCCGCTGTTCTCGTTCACGATCCGGACGTAGTCGCCGGTGGCGGTGAAGACGAGCCGGAAGCGCTGGCACTTGTTGTTCAGCCAGGACCACTGGCGCAGGTCGGCGCCGTCGGCGGTGGAGCAGTCGGCGGTGTCCATGACCCCGCCGCCGGCCACGTTGACCAGCCGGCTCGTGTCGTCGCCGAGGTCCTCGATCCTCCACTTCTGGTTGGACCCGCCGTTGCAGGTCCACTGGAGGATGTTCGTGCCGTTGGCGGTCGAACCGCCGTTCAGGTCGAGGCACTTGCCGCTGTTGCGGTTGACGAGGGTGTACGAGGTGGGGGTCGTCGCGGTCTCGCCGGAGGGGCCGGGGAGCGTCGTCCCGAGGGCGACCGGGGTGCCGAAGTTCGGGGTGCCGTCGGCGTTCCAGGTGAACTTCTGGGCCCGGGTCGTCCGCCCGTTGCCGCAGCCGCCACTGGAGGAGGAGTTGGCGTGGTAGACGATCCAGTTCTCCGTGCCGTCCGGCGAGCCGAAGAAGCCGTTGTGACCGGGGCCGTAGACCCCGTTGGCGTCACTGCGCTGGAAGACGGGCGTCTGCTTCTTCGTCCAGGACGACGGGCTCAGCGGATCGGTGCCGGTCAGTTCGAGCTGGCCCAGTTTGTAGTCGGCCGTGTTGCAGTAACTCGCGGAGAACGTCAGGAACGTACGGCCGTCGTGGTACAGCGGCTCAGGGCCCTCGTTGACCGGCAGCCCCGAGGTCTCCCAGCTCAGCGTGGGGCTGGAGATGACCGTGAAGGTACTGCTGGACAGGGTGTACGGGTTGCTCATCGGCGCGATGACGAGGCTCTGCGTGCTGCCGTTCACGAAACCGCTGCCGACCAGGTACAGCTTGCCGCTCACCTGGAGCACGGTGGCGTCGATCAGCCAGCCGCCCGGCGTCAGATTGGAGCCGGTGAGCGATCCCTTGTAGGTGTACGGGCCGAGCGGATCGGTGCCGGCGCTCTCCAGGACATGGGTGCGTTGGGAGTCGCAGCAGGCGACACCGCTCTGGCCGGCCGAGTAGTACAGGTACCAGTGCCCGTTGAACTGGTGGATCTCCGGCGCCCAGATGTTGGTGTTGCGGGTGGACGTGGTGTCCGACCACACCTGCACACTGGGCGCGGTGGCGAGGCCCGCCAGGGTCGGCGCCTTGCGCATGGCGAGGACACCGGTGAACGTCGTGGTGATCAGGTAGTAGTTGCCGTCGTAGTACTCCAGCCAGGGGTCCGCGCCCTTGGCCGACTTCAGCGGGTTGGTGTACGGGCGGCCGTCCGCCGCGGACACCGGCTGGGTCGCCGCCACCAGGGCCACGAGGAGCGCGAGCACACAGACCAGCAGGGGTCTGCGGCGCGTCGCGGGCACGCCGGGGCGACGACGAAACATCCGAGGCATACAGGACCGTCCCTTGTCCGTAATTTCGAACGCAGTTCGTAACTTCGGCCAGAAGATAGGGGGCGTGCATGTCCCCGTCAATGCTTTGGGCGGGTCCGGATGGTCTGGGAGGGGGTGGGCGCCTCGGGGGAGTCGTCCGGCGCCGCCTCCGCGGCGAGTGCGCGCTGGTGGGCGACGATGCCCGGCAACTGCTCGTAGATCGTGTCGATCAGGTCGCCGACGCGCTCGGCGATGGGCCGGCCGAGGGCGGTGAGGCCGTAGTCCACGCGGCGCGCCACCGTCGGGTGCGGGGTGCGGGTCACCAGCCCGTGGTCCTCCAGTCGCTGGAGGGTCTGCCACAGCATCCGGTCGGACACCCCGGCCACCTGGCGGCGGACCTCGGCGCACTGGTCCCCGGCGTACTCAACCCCAGGTCGGCGACACTGATCCTGTCCGTGGTCCGATCCCGGGAGGCCTCCGCGGCCGGAGGCCGTTATGGATACTGCCCTCACGACCTGGCCATGTAGGTACGGCCAGAGGCGTCGGGGAGGCCCCGAACCATCACTCCGGTGGAGCGGGGCCCCGCACGCCGGCGCCGTACCTGGCGTCCCAGATCGCACGATCACCGTAGCCCGCCCACACCACCGCAAGCCCGCAAGCCGACCATCACACGATCGAGTTGATATCGGCTCACCTCCAGCGAGCTCGTGCAGCGGCACCTGGCCGGCTCGCGGGTCGTGAAGACCTTCGCCAACCTCGACTTCCGGCGACTGTTCACCCTGGCCCGGCCGGCCGGGGTCGCCGACCGCAGCGCCCAGGCCGTCGCCGGCGACGACCCCGCGGCGAAGGCGCAGGTGATCGCCTTCCTGGACGCGATCGGCTACGACGCGGTCGACATCGGCACGCTCGCGGACAGCCGGCGCATCGGACCGAACACCCCCCTCCACGTCCAGCCCTATCTGGGTGCCTGGCCGGACGGGCTGAGCAGCGCCGAGGAACGCGGGCGCTGGTTCTTCCAGGCACCGGGCGTCCCGGTGCCCGCCTCCCGGGTGCGGCAACTGGTCGACGCGGCCGTCCCCGTACCGGCGGGCGGACCCACGCCGGCCTCCGCCGCGTAGGTCGTTTCAGCGCTTCGCCCTCCGCAGGCAACCCCGTGGGCCGTGGGCCCCTCCTAGGAGTCGAACCCCACGGAACCTGAACAGGAGTGCCCGTTGGACCGTCAGCTGTCCCGCCGCAGGTTCATGGTCTACACGCTCGCCGCGTCCACCCTGACCGTCGCGGCCCCCCTCGCCTGCGACTCCTCGCCCGCGGAGGGCGCCGAGCCCGCCCGCCGCTCCTCCGACGTCCTGGTGAAGGGGACCGACGAGGAGATGCTGGTCCTCGAGGTCACCGAGGCCAACAGGATCGTCGTACGGCTGCCGCGGGTCGAGGTCGGGCAGGGGGTGACCACCGCGGTCGCGATGATGATCGCCGAGGAGCTGGACGCCCGGCTCGCCGACATCGACATCCCCCTCGCCGACGCCCGTACCGAGGGCAACCAGTACACCGGCGGTTCCAGCTCGGTCCGCTCGCTGTACGGTCCGGCCCGTCAACTGGCCGCCACCGCGCGGGCCAAGCTGGTCACCGCGGCGGCCCGCCGCTGGCACATTCCGGCGCGCGCCCTGCGGACCCGGGATACCAAGGTGTACGCGCCGGACGGGCGCTCGGCCACCTTCGGCCAGCTGACCCGGTCCGCCGCCGCGATCCGGGTGGGGTCGGCCACGCCCAAGCCGGCCTCCCGGCACCGGGTGATCGGGCGGCCGACCACCCGGATCGACGCCCGGGACATCGTCACCGGCAAGGCGACGTACGCGGGTGACCTGGCGGTGGCCGGGGCCAAGCCGACGGTGGTGGCGCGCCCGCCCACGCTCGGGGGAAAGGTTCTCTCACTCGACGACCGGGCGGCGCGGGCCATGCCCGGCGTGCACGCCGTGGTGAAGGTCGAGGGCGGGGTCGCCGTGGTGGCGGAGACATTCCACCACGCCTTCCGGGCCCGGGACGCCCTGAAGATCACCTGGGCGCCGGGGCCGCTCGTGGAGCTGTCCGACGCCGCGATCCGCCGGCGGCTGCGGGCCGCCGTGCCCCGCCTCGCCGCCCCGCCGAGCGGATCGGCGCAGGTGGAGGGCGAGTTCGAGTTCGCCTTCGTCGGTCACGCGCCCATGGAGGTGCTGACCGCGGTGGCGGACGTCCGCGCGGCCCGGGCCGAGATCTGGTTCTCCTCGCAGACCCCGATGGGTGCGCGCGACAGCATCGCCTCGGCGGTCGGACTGCCCGCGTCCAAGGTGAAGGTCCATGTCCTGCGCGGCGGCGGCTCGTTCGGCCGGCGCCTCGACTCCGACGCCGCGCTGGAGGCGGCCCTGATCTCGAAGGCGGCCCGCCGGCCGGTCAAGCTGATGTGGAGCCGCGCCGACGACATCCGGCACGGCCGGATGCGCCCCGCCAGCCATCACCGCATCCGCGCCAGCCACGCCCGCGGCCGGGTGGTCGCCTTCGCCCACGCGATGGCCTCGGTGAGCGAGGCCTACGAGGGGGAGGGGGCCGTGCGCCGGGCGTCCTTCGCGTCGGCGGCCGGACCGGCGCCCAGCGACAGCGGCCTGTACAACTTCGGCCGCCTGTCCGGGGACTTCGGCTCCGTCTCGCTGGCGATACCGCTCGGCGCCTGGCGGTCGGTGGACTCCGGGACCATGCGGACGGCGGAGGAGATCGTCGTCGACGAGATCGCCGCGCGGTTGGGGAAGGACCCGGTCGCCTTCCGGCGTACGACGCTGCGGAGCAAGGCCGTCAGGGCCGTGCTCGACAAGGCGGCCGCCGCCGGGAAGTGGGGGCGGGCGCTGCCGCCCGGTCACGGGCAGGGCGTCGCCGTCCACGAGGAGTACGGCTCCTGCGTGGCCTGTCTCGCCGAGATCGACGCGACCGACCCGAAGAACCCCCGGGTGACCCGGGTGGTGATGGCCGCCGACGTCGGCACGGCCGTCAACCCGCGCGGCCTGGAGGCCCAGCTCATGGGCACCGCCGTCGACGGCATCTCCACCGTCCTCACCGCCGGGCTGCACATCGACCGGGGCGCCGTCCGCGAGAGCAGCTACGCCGACTTCCACTACGCCCGTCAGCGCGACGCCCCCCTCCGCTTCGAGGCGCACATCATGCCCTCGCGCGGGGAACCGGGCGGCGCGGGCGAACTCGGCGTCCCGGCCGCGGCCGGTGCCGTCGCCAACGCCTACGCCCGGGCCACCGGCACGAAGCCCCGCCGCTTCCCCCTGAACTTCTGAACCCCACGACGCCTGGAAGGTGCCGATGCCGTCCTACTCCTTCGTCCTCAACGGGAAGCCGGTCACCGTCGAGGCCCCCGCCGACATGCCCCTGCTGTGGGTGCTGCGGGACCTGCTGAACGTCACCGGGCCCAAGTACGGCTGCGGGGTGGGCGTCTGCCGCGCCTGCACCAGTCACCTCGACGGCGACGAGATACAGCCCTGTGTCGTACCGGTCGAGGACTGCTCCGGCCGTGAGGTCACCACCATCGAGGGCCTCGCCGACGGCGACCGGCTGCACCCCGTGCAACAGGCCTGGCTGGAGTGCGACGTGGCGCAGTGCGGCTTCTGCCAGCCCGGCCAGATCATGGCCGCGGCGGCCCTGCTGAAGCGGACGGCCCGGCCGACGGACGCCGACATCGACCGCATCGAGAACGTGTGCCGCTGCGGCACGTACTCCCGGATCCGCGAAGCGATCAAGAAGGCGTCGGCGAACGGCTGACGGGAGCGGTCCGGACGTGGGGCCGGTCGCGCCGCCCGCGACCCCGGCCGGCGGACGGGTGTGCTTGAGTGGAACACCGCACCGCTCCCGAACGGACCCGGCCCCCATGCACGTACTGATCCTCGGCGGGACCACGGAGGCCCGGCGCCTCGCCGAACTGCTGGACGGCACGCCCGGCCTGGTGGTGACCACCTCCCTCGCCGGACGGGTCGCGAGCCCCCGGCTGCCCCCGGGCGAGGTCCGTGCCGGAGGCTTCGGCGGCATCGAGGGGCTGACGGCGTGGCTGCGCCAGCACCGGGTCGGCGCACTCGTGGACGCCACCCACCCCTTCGCAGGGACGATGAGTCTGCACGCGGCCCGGGCCGCCGCCACGGCCCGGGTTCCCCTGCTGGCCCTGCGCCGCCCCGGCTGGGTCCCCGTCGAGGGAGACGACTGGCACGAGGCCGACTCGCTCGCGCAGGCCGCGGCCCTGCTTCCCGCACTGGGCCGCCGCGTGTTCCTCACCACCGGCCGCATGGGCCTGGCCGCGTTCGCGGACCTGGACGCCCTGTGGTTCCTCGTACGGTCCGTCGACGCACCCGAGGGCCCGCGCCCGGCCCGCATGGAGACGCTGCTCGATCGCGGCCCGTTCACCCTCGACGGCGAGCGCGAGCTGTTGGGCCGTCATCGCATCGACGTCCTGGTGACCAAGGACAGCGGGGGAGCCGCCACCGCCCCGAAGCTGACGGCCGCCCGCGAGGCCGGCCTGCCAGTCCTCGTGATCCGCCGACCACCGATCCCCGAGGGCGTCCCGATCGCGACCGCCCCGGAGCGAGCGGCCCACTGGATCGAAGACCAGCGCGCAGGCGGCCCCGCCCACGGCACCGACGACCGAGCCCCGACACGGACCGGCCGCCCCGAGGCCCGTCGCGTCGGCGATTGAGGCCTGACGGATCCGGCTGTCCTGGCCTCCGTCGCGTCGGCGATTGATGCCTGGCGCGGGTCGGCCGCCCGGCGTCCGCCGCGTCGGCGGCTGAGGCCCGGCGCGTACCCGGTCGTCCTACCGCCCCCCGTTCACTCCTCCTCGCTGGCGATCGCGTTGAGTGCGGCGGCGGCAATGGCGCTGCCGCCTCGGCGGCCTCGGATCACCAGGTAGTCCAGCCCGGACGTGTTGGCGGTCAGGGCGTCCTTGGACTCGGCGGCGCCGACGAAGCCGACCGGTACGCCGATCACGGCGGCGGGCCGGGGGGCGCCCGCCTCGATCATCTCCAGCAGACGGAAGAGCGCGGTGGGCGCGTTGCCGACGGCGACGACCGCACCCTCCAGCCGGTCCCGCCACAGCTCCAGCGCGGCGGCGCTGCGCGTGGTGCCGAGCCGGGCGGCCAGTTCGGGGACGGCCGGGTCGGAGAGCGTGCACAGCACGTCGTTGCCGGCCGGCAGCCGCCTGCGGGTCACACCGCTGGCCACCATCTGCACGTCGGTGAGGACGGGCGCCCCGCCGCGCAGGGCCTCGCGGGCGCGGGCCACGACGGCGGGCGTGTAGGCCAGGTCCCGTACGAGGTCGACCATCCCGCAGGCGTGGATCATCCGCACCGCGACCTGGCTGACATCGGCGGGCAGGCCCGTGAGGTCGGCCTCCGCGCGGATGGTGGCGAAGGACTGGCGGTAGATGGCCGCGCCGTCCTTTTCGTAGTCGTAGCTGGTCACGGTGTTCGGCATGGCCGCGAGCATACCCACGGCAAACGATCGTCGGCACGGCACTCTTGCCAGCAAATTGCACTTGCGTGATACTTGCAATAAATGCCTGCTCGTGGTCGTCTTCTCACCGGCGCGCGCAGGCGGACGCAGGAGGGCTCCCGCGACGCGACGACGTCCGTGCGGGAGCCCGACTCCGGCCCGGATTCTCTACGAATCGGTCTCGATCCGGGCCGCCGCTTGGGCGGCGGGGGCGCTGCCGCAATCATGTTGGCCATGCACCGGCCCGCCCGCTTCCACACCCCCGAGTGGTTCACGGCCGACGACTCGACCCTGAACATCGCCCTGGTGTACCCGATGCAGGGGCCCGCCGGCGTCTTCGGACCGACGTGCGAGGCATGCGCCCGGCTGGCCGCCGAGGAGGTCAACAAGGCAGGCGGCGTCCTCGGCCGGGAGCTGCGGCTCCTGGAGGTCGACGGCGGTGCCGAGCCGCGCCGGGTCGCCGAGGACGTGGAGGCCCTGGTGGCGACGGGCGTGGTGCACGGCGTCACCGGCTGGCACATCTCCTCGGTACGGCAGGCCGTCGCCCCACGGATCGCGCACCGGGTGCCGTACGTCTACACGGCCCTGTACGAGGGCGGCGAGCACACCGACGGCGTCTATCTGACCAGCGAGACCCCCGCCTGGCAGCTGCTGCCCGCCATGCGGCTGCTCGCCGAGACCCGGGGGGTGCGCCGCTGGTTCGTCGTCGGCAACAACTACGTGTGGCCCCGGCACACCGCCCGGGCCGCCCGCCGCTACGCACGCGCCTCGCGCGGCCGGGTCTGCGGAGAGGCGTACCTGCCCCTCGGCACCGACGCGTTCGAGGACGTACTGCGCCGGATCGAGCGTGCCGACGCCGACGCCGTCCTGATGCTGCTGGTCGGCAGCGACGCGATCCGCTTCAACCGGGCCTTCGCCGCCTGCGGGCTCGACCAGCGGTGCCTGAGGCTGAGCACGCTGATGGACGAGAACATGCTGCTCGGCAGTGGCCCCGAGGCCACCGCGGACCTCTACAGCACGGCCGGCTTCTTCGCCTCACTGGCCGACCAGAACACCCTGGACTTCCACGGCCGGTACGCGGGCCGGTTCGGGATCGCGGCCCCGACCCCGGGCAGTCTCGGCGAGTCCTGCTACGAGGGCGTCCTGCTGCTCGCCGCGCTCATCGAGCGGGCCCGCACCCTGGACGTGGCCGCCATCGGGGCGACCGCCGACACCGTCTCCTACGAAGGCCCGCGCGGACTGCTCGGCCTGGACGGCCGGCATGTGCGCCAGCGCATCTACCTGGCCCGGGCGGACGGTCTCGACTTCAACGTCCTCGCTCAACTGCGCGCTCCGCACGAGCTGTTGTGACGCCGGAGCCCCCGCCCTCGTCGAGCACCCCGGCCAGACGGTCCAGCAGGCTCTCCAGCCGGGCCCCCTCCTCGGCGGGCAGTGACTCCAACTCGGCCCAGTCCGCCCGCACCTCACGGATCAGCTGCTGCCAGCGCTGCAGTCCCCGCGGGGTCAGGTAGGCCAGTACGCGCCTGCGGTCGGCCGGGTCCACCCGGCGGAACACCAGGTTCTGGTCGACGAGGTGGTCGATCAGCTTGGTCAGGCTCGGCGCCGGCAGGAAGGCGTGGTCGGCGAGCGCCGACATGTGGTGTCCCTGCCCGTCGGAGAGCAGGTCGAGGACCCGCCACGCCTCCACCGAGCAGTCGAACTCCTCCAGCACGGACTGCACTCGGCGCACGGCGAGACGCTCGGCCCGGGTCAGCAGACGGAGCAGTTCCTGGGGCTGTCTCGCCATCGCACTCCTCCGCTCGAAGCCCTGGTGTCCCCGCGGGGGGCGGGCCGCCGAGCCTACCGTCGATTCCTTTTCGCAGGAAGCGTCAATTGCCGTCGCCGGAAAGCCGTCAACCCGGGATCGGTGGTCGTGATTTGTTTCCGCCGACTCACATTTATTACTTCCTCCGGAAACTGTTCTTCAATTGCCGCGCAACGCCGAGGAAACAGTTTCCTCGCAGGCTGTGCGCCAACGCCCCCTTCCCCGAAGCGTGTTCCGCTCCCCTTCTCTCCAGAGTCGAGGTTTCACATGTCCGGACTCAGCATCAGCAGACGAGGCCTGTTGGCCGGGATCTCGGCGGTCGGCGCGTCCGCGGCCCTGAGCGCCTGTGGCGCCAAGACGGGCAGCGACACGTCGTCGGACTCCGCCGCCAAGGCCGACACCTCCGGCAGCACGGTCAAGGTGGGTCTGCTGAACTCGCTGTCCGGCACCATGGCCATCAGCGAAGTCACGGTCCACAACGCGCTGTTGCTCGCCATCAAGGAGATCAACGCCGCCGGTGGCGTGCTCGGCAAGAAGCTCAAGGCCGTCAGCCAGGACGGCGCCTCCGACTGGCCGACCTTCGCGGAGAAGGCGGAAGCCCTGATCAAGGACGACAAGGTCGCGGCCACCTTCGGCTGCTGGACCTCCGCCAGCCGCAAGGCCGTCAAGCCGGTCTTCGAGCGGTACAAGTCGCTGCTGTTCTACCCCGTGCAGTACGAGGGCCTGGAGGAGTCGCCGTACATCTTCTACATCGGCGCCACCACCAACCAGCAGATCGTGCCCGCCCTCGACTACCTCAAGAAGCAGGGCCTGACCAAGCTCTATCTGGTCGGCAGCGACTACGTGTTCCCGCGCACCGCCAACAAGATCATCAAGGCGTACGCGAAGGCCAAGGGCATGACGGTGGTCGGCGAGGACTACGCGCCGCTCGGCTCCACGGAGTTCGGCACCATCGTCAACAAGGTCAAGGACTCGGGCGCCGACGCCGTGTTCAACACCCTCAACGGCGACAGCAACGTGGCCTTCTTCAAGGAGTACAAGTCCTCGGGGCTGACCGCGAAGAGCATGCCGGTGCTGTCGGTGTCCATCGCCGAGGAGGAGGTGAAGAGCATCGGCACCCAGTACCTGGACGGCCAGCTGACCGCGTGGAACTACTACGAGACCACGCCCGGCGCGGCGAACGAGAAGTTCGTCGCGGCCTACCAGGCGGAGTACGGCAAGGACAAGCCGACCTCCGACCCGATGGAGGCCGCCTACATCTCCGTGTACCTGTGGAAGGAGATGGTCGAGAAGGCCGGCTCCTTCGACGTGGCGAAGGTGAAGGCAGCCTCGGACGGCATCGAGCTCGACGCCCCCGAGGGCAAGGTCACCGTGGACGGCGCGAGCCAGCACGTCTACAAGACCGCCCGGATCGGCAAGGTCGGCTCCGACGGCCTGATCACCGAGGTCTGGAACTCGGGCAGCCCGATCAAGCCGGACCCGTACCTCAAGGGCTACGACTGGGCTTCCGGCCTCTCCTGATCGAGGCCGCACGCGCACGGACCCGGCCCTTGCGGCGCCGGGTCCCGTCCCACGCCCGCATCCCGTCCCCGACCCGGAGCCGCTCCATGACGGTCGTCCTCAACCAGTCCTTCACCGGCATCAGCATCGGTGCCGTCCTCCTGCTCATCGCGCTCGGCCTGACCCTCACCTTCGGGCAGATGGGCGTGATCAACATGGCGCACGGCGAGTTCATCATGGCCGGCGCCTACACGACGTACGTCCTGCAGAAGTCCATCAGCAGCGCCGGCGTCTCGCTGCTCGTCGCCCTGCCGCTGGCCTTCCTCGTCGCGGGGGCGATGGGCGCCCTGCTGGAATGGCTGCTCATCCGGCGTCTGTACACCCGGCCGCTGGACACCCTGCTGGTCACCTGGGGCGTCTCCCTGATGCTCCAGCAACTGGCCCGCGACGTCTTCGGCGCCCCCAACGTGCAGACCCACGCCCCGGACCTGCTCACCGGCAGCGTCTCCTTCGGCGGTGGCGTCGGCTTCGCCGGCAGCCGGCTGTTCATCCTCGGCCTCGCCCTGCTCTGCGTGCTCGCCCTCACCCTGATCCTGCGGCTCACCCCGCTCGGCCGGCGCATCCGGGCCGTCGTGCAGAACCGCGACCTCGCCGAGGTGTCCGGCATCGCCACCGGCCGGGTCGACCGCATGACCTTCTTCATCGGCTCGGGCCTCGCGGGCGTGGCCGGTGTCGCCCTCACCCTGGTCGGCCCGATCGGCCCGACGATGGGCACCAACTACATCGTCGACGCCTTCCTGGTCGTCGTCGTGGGCGGCATCGGACAGCTCAAGGGCAGTGTGATCACCGCGTTCGCGCTCGGCGTCCTGCAGTCGGTGCTGGAGTACTCGACGACCGTCAGCGTCGCCAAGGTCATCGTGCTCGTGGCGATCGTCGCCTTCCTCCAGTGGCGACCCCAGGGCCTGTACACACTGCGCACCAGGAGCCTGGCATGACGACCGCGACCCCCGTTTCCCCGGCGGCACGCTTCCGCGTCCCCGGCGCCTTCGCCCTCGGCGCGGTCCTCCTCCTCGGCGTCGCCCCGCTCGTCCTCTCCGACTTCCGGCTCTCCCTCCTCGCGAAGTACCTGTGCTACGCGATCGTCGCCGTCGGCGTCAGCCTCGCCTGGGGCCGCGGCGGGCTCATGGTGCTCGGCCAGGGCGTCTTCTTCGGCCTCGGCGGTTACGCCATGGCCATGCACCTCAAGCTCGCCGACGCCGCCGCGACCGGCGAGACGCTCCCCGACTTCATGCAGCTGTACGGCACCGGCGACGCCCTGCCCTGGTGGTGGAAGCCGTTCGCCAACCCGGCCTTCGCGCTCGCCATGACGGTCCTGCTGCCCATGGCGGTCGCCGCGCTGCTCGGCTTCTTCGTCTTCCAACGCCGGGTCAAGGGCGCCTACTTCGCGATCCTGAGCCAGGCGCTGGCCGCCGCACTGTCGATCTGGCTGATCGGCCAGCAGGCGACCACCGGCGGCACGAACGGCCTCACCGACATCCAGGGCTTCTTCGGCTACTCGCTCGACGACCCCGTCAACCAGCGCACGGTGTACTTCCTCATCGCCGCCGTCCTCCTGCTGCTGATGGCCGCCGCCCGCCAGCTGTTCGTCAGCCGCTACGGCGAACTCCTCGTCGCCGTACGGGACTCCGAGGAGCGCGTCCGCTTCCTCGGCTACAACCCGGCCAACGTCAAACTCGTCGCGTACGTCCTCGCGGCCGGCATGGCGGGTCTGGCCGGCGCCCTGTTCGTCCCGGCGGTCGGCATCATCTCCCCGGCGCTGATCGGGATCGTGCCGTCCATCGGCTTCGTCATCGGCGCGGCGGTGGGAGGCCGGGCCTCGCTGGTGGGCGCGGTGCTCGGCGCGATCGGCGTGGCCTGGGCGCAGAGCACCCTCTCGGACGCCTTCCCCGCCGCGTGGACCTACCTCCAGGGCCTGCTGTTCGTCGTGGCGGTGGGCTTCCTGCCCGGCGGCCTCGCCTCCCTCGGGGTCGTCCTGCGCCGGCGCCGTACTCGGACCCGTACGACTGGAGAGACAGCATGAGCGGCGAGGGACTGACCGTCCGCGACCTGCGGGTGACCTTCGACGGGTTCACCGCCGTCGACGGCGTCGACCTGGACATCGGCCCCGGTGACCTGCGCTTCCTCATCGGCCCGAACGGCGCCGGCAAGACCACCCTGGTCGACGCCGTCACCGGCCTGGTCGCGGCGACCGGATCGGTCCGCTTCGGCGGTGAGGAACTCCTCGGCAGCCCCGTCCACCGGATCGCCCGCACGGGCATCGGCCGTACGTTCCAGACGGCCACCGTCTTCGAGGAACTGACCGTCCTGCAGAACCTCGACATCGCCGCGGGCGCGGGCCGGGGACCGCTCACCCTCCTGCGCCGCCGCAAGGCCGTACCGGAGGCGGTGACCAGGGCGCTGGAGACCACCGGCCTGACCGACCTGCGCGAGCGCCCCGCCGGGGCGCTCGCCCACGGGCAGAAGCAGTGGCTGGAGATCGGCATGCTGCTCGTCCAGGACGTGAGGCTGCTGCTGCTCGACGAGCCCGTGGCCGGCATGAGCCACGACGAACGCCAGGCCACCGGCGAACTCCTGCGCCGGGTCGGCGAGGACCACACGGTCGTCGTCATCGAGCACGACATGGACTTCATGCGCTCCTTCGCCCGCAGCGTCACCGTCCTGCACGCCGGCAAGGTCCTCAGCGAGGGCACGGTCGCCGAGGTCCAGGCCGACGCCAGGGTCCAGGAGGTCTACCTCGGGCGCGCCTCCGATCCCGAGCCCACCCCCGCGTCCGTCACCGAGGAGGCGTGAAGCCCATGCTGGAGATCGACACCCTGCGGGCCGGCTACGACCGCACCACCGTGCTGCACGGCGTGTCCGTCACGGTCCCGAAGGACGGCGTCGCGGCCGTCCTCGGCCACAACGGCGCCGGCAAGAGCACGCTCCTGCGCGCGGCCGTGGGACTGCTGAAGCCGGCCGGCGGGACCGTCCGGCTCGACGGCGAGGACATCACCCGCCTCGCCCCGCACGAGCGGGTCGCCCGCGGCATGGCGTACGTCCCGCAGGGCCAGCAGTCCTTCCCGCACCTCACCACCGCGGAGAACCTCCAACTCGTCGCCGACGGCCGCCTGGGGGTCCCCCCACGCCGTTCAGGCAGAGGGGGAGGTAAGGGGGCCGTCGCGGAGGCGCTGGACCTGTTTCCCGTCCTGCGGGAGCTGTCCGGGCGCCGCGCCGGGCTGCTCTCCGGCGGCCAGCGCCAGCAGCTCGCCCTCGCCCGGGCCCTGGTCACCCGGCCCCGGCTGCTGCTGCTCGACGAACCGACCGAGGGCATCCAGCCGTCCGTCGTCGCCGAGATCGAGGAGACGATCCTCGCCCTCGCCCGGCGCGGCGGTCTGTCCGTCCTCCTCGTCGAACAGCACGTCGGCTTCGCCCTGCGGGCCGCCCGCACGTACCACGTCCTGGAGGCGGGCCGCGTCACCTCCTCGGGGGAGGGCGGAAGCGGCGCCGAGCAGACCGTACGGGCGGCGCTCAGCGTGTGAGGGTCCGAGGCTCGGCCGAGTCCGGCCGCCTGTTCTCGTCGAGGCTCACGCCCCGCCGTTCCTGCGCAGGCGGCGCTCGGCGCCCAGACGGACGTAGAAGTCGATGAGTTCCGGGGCGTCGACCGCGGCCGGGTTGACGACCTGTTCGACGGGCGCGCCCTGGAGCAGCCGCTTCACCGGCACCTCCAGCTTCTTGCCGGTGCGGGTGTGCGGGACGGCCGGCACCCCGAGGATCTCGTCGGGGACGTGCCGGGGGGAGGCGCCGGTGCGGATGGCCTCGCGGATGCGGTCGCGCAGGGCCTCGTCCAGCGTCACCCCGGCCGCCGGGACCACGAACAGCGGCATCCAGTAGCCGCCGTCGGGCTCCTCCGCGCCGATGACGAGCGCCTCGGAGATCTCCGGCATGCGTTCGACGACGTCGTGGATGTCGGCGCTGCCCAGACGTACGCCGTTGCGGTTCAGCGTGCTGTCGGAGCGGCCGTGCACGATCACCGAGCCGTGGCTCGTCACGGTGATCCAGTCGCCGTGCCGCCAGACACCGGGGTAGCCGGCGAAGTAGGCGTCGCGGTAGCGGGTGCCGTCGGGGTCGTTCCAGAAGGACAGCGGCATGGACGGCATCGGGCGGGTCACGACCAGCTCGCCGACCCGGTCCACGACCGGCCGGCCCTCGGCGTCGTACGCGGCCAGCGCCACACCCAGGTTCGGGGCGGACAGCTCGCCCGCCCAGACGGGGGTGGTGGGGGCGCTGCCGGCGAAGCCGGAGACGATGTCGGTGCCGCCGCTGGTGGAGGCGAGCAGGACGCCGGCGCCGACGTGGTCGCGGACCCAGGGGTGGGCGGAGGCCGGCAGGGCCGAGCCGGTGCAGCCGACCACGCGCACGGCCGACAGGTCGTGCACGGACGGGTCGATGCCGAACTTGGCCATGCCCAGCAGGTACTGCGGGCTGGTGCCGAACACGGTGACACGGTGGCGGGCGGCCAGCTCCCACAGGACGTCCGGACGGGCGAAGGGCGCCGGGCTGCCGTCGTAGGTGCAGGTGGTCGCGCCGGTCAGCAGGGTGGAGGCGACCAGGTTCCACATCATCCAGTGGGTGGTGGTGTACCAGAGCAGGCGGTCCCCGGCGCCCAGGTCGGAGTGCAGGCCGAGGGTCTTGAGGTGCTCCAGCAGGACACCGCCGTGGCCGTGCACGATGCCCTTGGGCAGGCCGGTGGTGCCGGAGGAGAAGACGACCCACAGGGGATGGTCGAACGGCACGGCGGCACAGGCGAGTTCCTCCGTGCGGGTGGACGCGTCCTCCCACGGCACGACCAGCGACGGGTAGGTCTGCGACGGCCACGGCAGGCCCACGTGGTCCACCAGCAGCGTCGCCTTCAGCGTCGGCAGCGCGCGGGCCAGCGCGAGCGCGGCCTCGCGGCGGTCGTGGGTGGTGCCGTTGAAGAGATAGCCGTCGGCGGCGATCAGGACGGTCGGTTCGAGCTGGGCGAACCGGTCGGCGGCCGCCCTGGGGGCGTAGTCCTGCCCGCACACCGACCACACGGCGCCCAGGCTCGCGGCGGCCAGGAACGCGACGATCGCGTGCGGGGTGTTGGGCAGATAGCCGACGACCCGGTCGCCCTTGCCGATGCCCAGCTCGCGCAGGGTCGCGGCCACCGAGGCGACCTGGGAGCGCAGCCGCTTCCCGGTCACCTCGTACCCGGAGCCGGTCTCGTCGAGGGCGACGATCGCCGGCCCGTCGTCCGCGAGGTCGCGCAGGGCGTGGTGGGCGTAGTTGAGGGTGGCGCCGGTGAACCAGCGGGCGCCGGGCATCCGCTCCTCCTCCAGCACGCGCTCGTAGGGGGTGTCCGCGTCGATGTCGAAGTACTCCCAGACCGCCCCCCAGAAGCCCTCCAGGTCGGTGACCGACCAGCGGTGCAGGGTGGCGTAGTCGGTGAGGTCGGCGTCGACGCCCCGGTGCCGGGCGGCCCAGCGGCCGAAGTCCACGACGCGGCTGCCGGCCGAGGCCGCCGGATCGGGCGTGAAGAAGGGTTCCGGGTACGGCGTGTTCATCGCGTCGTGCTCCTCGACAGGCTTTTCTCGACGGACCGTGGGGACGGGCTTCGGGTGGTGTGCAGCAGGGACGCCCAGCCGGCCGTCCCGGTGAAGTCGCGGCCGCCGGACGGGACGGCGTCCATCACGACGCGGTCCGGCCGCAGCAGCACGGCGTCGGCCCGGCCCGCGCGCAGCCACGCGGCGAGGCGGCCGTCGTCGCCGAGACCGGTCACGGGCAGGGTCCGGGCGCCCAGGCCGTCGGCGACCGCCTGGAGCGCGAGGGGCAGCGGTACGGCGGTCAGGACGGCGAAGGAGTCGCCGAGCAGGTCGTCCAGGCGGACCTGCCGGCCGGCCGCGGTCACCCACGGCTGCGGGCAGAACCGGCCCACGAGAGAGTGCCCGCCCCCGCGGATCCGGCGGCGAACGAGCGGCCCCGCGGTCAGGGCCGGGCTGAGGTCGCGGGCGGCCGCGGTACCCAGCCCGGGGATGCGGACGGCGGCGCCCAGCAGTCCGCGGCGGACGGCGGCGGCGCCGTCCTGGCCGCCGGTCATGGCCCAGCCCATGGCGACCGCGAGCCGGATCACGTACCGGGCGTGCGGTCTGCGTTCGCTCTCGTACGTGTCCAGCAGCCCCTCGTCGGCGCCCTGCCGGAGCACCCGGGCCAGCTTCCAGCTCAGGTTGTAGGCGTCCCGCAGGCCCGCGCACAGTCCCTGTCCGATGAACGGCGGGGTGAGATGGGCCGCGTCCCCGAGGAGGAAGACCCGGCCCCGGCGCCAGCGGTCGGCGATCCGCGCCCGGAAGGTGTACCGCGCCTGCCGCACGACGGTGAAGTCGGCGCCGGGCGCCAGGTCCACCCAGGGCGCGACCAGCTCCCGCAGTCGCTCGTGGTCCGGTTCGGTGTCGTCCCGCAGCCGGAACTCCCAGCGGTAGCGGTCCTCGCCGATCCGCATGAAGGTGGCCGGCCGCCGCGGATCACAGATCTGATCGACGCCCTCCCAGCAGCGGACGGGGAGAGGGGTGCGCACGTCCACGACCGTCCAGCGCTCCTCGAAGCGCAGGTCCTCCCACGCGGCGCCGACGGCCTCGCGGGTGAGGCTGCCCGCGCCGTCGCAGCCGAGGACGGCGTCCGCCCGCAGCAGCCGCTCGCCCTCCTCGTCGCGGTAGGTCACCCGGACCGGACCGTCGCCGTCCTGCTCCACGCCGACGACCTCCACCCCGCCGCGCAGTTCGCATCCGGGGGTGCGGGCCAGCGCGTCGCGCAGCAGCCGCTCCAGCTCGGGCTGGTCGAACATGCTGGTCTGCGGGAAGCCGTGGGCGCCCTGCGCGGCGCGCGGGAACTCGGCCATCACCCGGTGCCGGGCGTCCAGCAGCCGCAGCCCCCGCGCGGGGCGGGCGATCGCGGCGAACTCCTCGTGGACGCCCGCGGCCTGGAGGATGCGGAGCACCTCGTCGTCGGTGGCGACGGCGCGCGGCAGGGGGTAGACGTCCCGGTGGCGTTCGAGGACGACGGTCCTCACCCCGCGCCGGGCCAGCAGCAGGGCGGCGGTCACGCCCACGGGACCGGCTCCGACGATCACCACGGGTACGTCTGCCGGGTTGTGCTCGACGGTCATGTGCGGCTCAATTCGGTTCTCGGTTCGCGTCGGTCAGTTCGCGTCGGTCACGGGGGTGCGCTGCTCGCCGAGATCGATCCGCCCGTCCGGAGTGGCGATCGTCGCGGTCACCACGTCGCCGTGCCGCAGATAGCGCGGGTTCTTCTCCTGGCTCTTGAAGAACGCCTTCCACTTCACGGCGGGCGGCAGCAGCGCGCCGATCTTCTCGACGGCCTTCGGCGGGGCCTTCAGCGCCGTGCCGCCGGGGGTGCCGGTCAGCAGCAGGTCACCGGCGTCGAGGGACTGGAAGCGGGCCAGCAGGGTGAGCGCCCGCGCGGGGCGGACGATCATGTCGGCGAGGGTGCGGTCCTGACGCGGTTCGCCGTTGACGCCGAGCCTCAGCCGCAGGTCGGGGAGACGGGCGAAGTCGTCCGGCTCCAGCAGGGTCAGGTGGGGGCCGGTGGGCGTGAAGGTCGGGTACGACTTGCTCTCGTAGAACTGCGTCTTGGTCAGCTGGACGTCCCGCGCGCTGATGTCGTTGGTGATGACGAGCCCGGCGACGTACGAGGGCAGGTCGCGCTCCTCCACCACCGTGCCCACCGGCAGCGGGGCCCCGAGGACCAGGCCGAGTTCGATCTCGTAGTCCAGGAACCTCACGTGCGGGGGCCGGACGACGGCGTCGTGCGGGCCGCTCACCGAGCCGGACGCCTTGCGGAAGAAGGCGGGCGGGATGTCGCCGGTGAAGCCCGACTCTCGGGCGTGACTGCGGTAGTTGACCATCTGGGCGACCACCCGGCAGGGGGTGGTGACGGGGGAGAGGGCCACCAGGTCGGCGACGGGCGTGCCCGCTTCCCCGGACGCGGCGGCCTCCCCCACGGCGTCGCGGTCGGTCAGCAGTTCGGCGGTGGTGACGGCCTCGGTGGCGATACGGACGGCGCGCGCGTCGCGCACCACCCACCAGCTGTCGGCGGTGCGCAGGACGTTGATGCTCATGTGAGTGCCTTCATCAGGGGAGGTCAGGAGTTCGCGGCCTTGAGCAGGCCGAACAGCCGGGCGGCGTCCATCTCGTTGTCGCCGCGCAGGGCCTGGACGACGTCGCGGACCCGCTGTGGGGAGGGGCTCGCGCCGAGGAAGTCACGGGTCGCGGGCGGCCCCCACTGGGCGAGGCCGGTGGTGGACATGGGCGCCCAGCCGGGTTCGAGGTCGCAGGAGAACAGGTCGCCGTCGGCGAAGTGCTCCAGCATGAAGTGGTCGGGGTCGCGCCAGTAGTCGAAGAGCTGGCTGCCCTGGATGTGCCGGCCGATGCCCCAGCTGCGCCGGTAGCCGCGCTCGGCCAGGTACTCCCCGCCGGCCGCGATCGAGTCCAGGTCGGTCACCTGGTAGGCGGAGTGGACATAGCCGTTGCCCGGACCGAGGTGCATGGCCAGCGTGTGGTGGTCGACGGGCACGCCGCCCTGGTCGCAGCGGACGAACGCCATCGTCGGACCGCGGTCGCGCTGCCCGTCCAGGAACAGGAAGTCGGACACGATCATGCCGAGCGTGTCGAGGTACCAGTCGAGCGCCCGGCCGAACACCCGGGTCTCCAGCACCACGTGCCCCAGCCGCTGGATCCGGGACGGCTCGCGCGGCGGACGCTGTGTGGCGTTCGTACGGCGGTGGTCGGTGCCGAAGTTGAGCAGCAGCGGCCGCTGTCCCGGAAGTGCGGGGAGCGGCTCGGCGCAGTGCACGACCCGTACCGGGAAGCCCGACGGGTCGAGCAGACCGACCGCCCTGCCGCCGCCGGGCACGTCCGCCTCGCGTACGGCGGTGCCGGTGGCGCGGGCCAGCCGGTCCAGGTCGGCGCGCTCGGCCGCGCGGAAGGCCGGGCCGATGAAACGCGACGTACGGCCGCGTCGGATCACCATGCACGGGGAGCCGGCGAAGGTGCCGCGCAGCCACAGGGCGTCCGGGGTCCGGCCCGCCACGGAGAAGCCGAAGTCGAGCGCGAACACCTCCGCCCGCGCCAGGTCCGGCTTCTCGAACTCGAGCCAGGCGAGGTCCGCCACCTTGATCACGGGGTTCCGGGAGCGACCGGGGTGCTCGCCCCGGAGGGCACCCCGTCCACTGTGGAGGTCCTGATGGGCTGTTTTGGACATGGCGTCCTCCAAGCAACATTGCCGTAATGATGAAATCATCAAGTTTGACAGAACCTTCGTCAAGGGGTGAGGCCGAAGAAATGATGGATTCATCAGAACTGTCGATCCATGTGTCGCCGCAGCTAGACTCCGTGCATGTCGTCGTCAGCCCCGCCCCGCAACCGCTTCGAGCGGCGTCGCGCCGAGACCCGCCAGGCTCTGATCCGTGCGGCGCGGCAGATCCTCGCCGAGACCGGGGACGCCGGCGCCAGCATCCAGGCGATCGCCGAACGCGCGGACGTCGGCTTCGGATCGTTCTACAACCACTTCGAGTCCAAGACGGAGCTGTTCGACGCGGCGGTGGTGGACGCGCTGGAGGAGTTCGGGCAGGCCTTCGACGAGCATCTGGCCGGGATCGACGACCCGGCGGAACTGGTCGCGGGCGGCTTCCGGCTCAGCGCCCGGATGGCCGGCTCCCACCCCGAGCTCATGCAGGTGCTGCGCCACCGCGGACTCGGCTACATCCACTCCGACATCGGCCTGGCCCCTCGCGCGCTGCGCGACCTGGAGGTCGGCATGGCCTCCGGCCGCTTCGCGGCCCTCGACCCCGTCGTCGCCCTCTCCGCTCTGGGCGGCACGCTGCTGTCCCTGGTGGAGCTGCGGTTCAGCCGCCCCGAGCTGGACGGCGACGAGGCGGCCTCGCATCTGGCGGAGATGGTGCTGCGCATGCTGGGCGTCCCGCCGGAGGACGCCCGCGACGTCGCCCGGCGCCCGCTGCCCGACCTCGGCTGACGAGGACCACGGGTCCCGCTGTCACGCGGACGACGTGTCCGGCCGGAAGGTGACCGCCTTGCCGGTGAAGCGGGCGCTGATCCCGTCGTCCGTGGGGTCGACCGACCGCAGACGCAGGCCCTCGGGGATGTTGCGCAGGGGGACGGGCTCGGCCAGGGCCCGGTCGAGCAGGGCCTTCGCGGGAGGGATCGGCTCGCCCCGGGTCACACGGACGTCCGTGAAGGCGATGCGGTTGCCGCCGGCCGCCGAGACGGCCGTGCTCACCGTCACGTTCCCGGCGAGCGGCAGGCCGACCGTCGCGTCGACCCGGCCCGGCTCGTCGCCCCGCGAGACGGTCAGGCCGAGTGCGTCCGACACGTCCTCGTACGACAGGAACGCGGTCGCCTCGACGCTCCGGGCGTGGGCCTCGTCGGCGCTGCCTCCGGTGCTGAGGCCGTCGAGGCCGACGGTCAGCTCCGTGACCGGCAGGGGCCGGTCGGTGCCGCGGGCGGGGATGTCGTGGGCCGTGATGTCGACGTGCCGCAGGCTGCCCCCGGCCAGCTGTGTCAGCACGGGGAAGCCGCTGACGTGCACCGATGGCCGCTCCGGCGTCGCCGTGCCCTCCTGGAAGGCTGCCGCCGTACGGCTCTCCGCGCGGGCGGCGGCGACCCGGTCGGCGACGACGGCGCCGACCAGCAGCGCCGCGGCCGACGCGACCGCGGCGATCGTGCGCCGCCTTCTCCGGGAGCGGTACCGGGGTGCTTCGTCGTGCTGGGACCGGTGCATCGGTTTCCTCTCGGGAGGGACAGGGCTGCTAGGGGGTGTTGTGAAAGTCCAGTGCGGTGCCCGCGGTGTCCGGTGCGGCGGTGGGGGTACCTCCCGCTCGAGCGAAGCCGAGAGTGGGGGAGCGTGCCGGGCGCCGCGGGTGCTGTGCGGGACTTTCACAACACCCCCTAGGCGCTGACGCGCTCGGGGTGGTGGAGGGCGTGGACCCGGGCGACGGCGAGGTCGACGTCCACGCCCACCGCGATCAGGGCGGCGGTCGCGGCGCGGGTGCCGTCGTCGTCGCTCCACGCCCCGGTGTTCACGCAGTCCAGGAGCGCCAGCATCAGCCCTTCGACGGCTCTGCCGAGCGGTCCCGGCGGGAGACCGCTGTGGAAGACACCCTGCCGCCGGCCCCGCTCGATGATCGTTCTCGCCGTGTCGCGGGCGGGGGCGAGGACCTCGTCCAGACGTGCCGGCCCCAGGTCCTGGGGGGCGAGTCCCAGTAGTGTCCGGTAGCGGTCGCCGACCGGCCACAGTGCCAGTACGAACTGCGCCAGCGCGGTGACGGCGTCGTGCTCGGGGATCCGTGCGGCCGCCAGGGCGCGCCGCAGGGCCTCCGCGGCCTCCGCGACCAGCCCCTCCATCAGCGCGGACCGGCAGGCGAAGTGGTCGTAGACGGTACGCCGCACCACGCCGGCGGCCTCGGCGATGTCACCGAGGCTGCTGTCGGGGTCGCGGCCGAGTTGCCGCCGCGCCGCTTCGAGGATGCGGGCCCGGGTGAGCCGGGTCTGGCGGCGCCCGGCGCCCGTGATGCGTGGGCTGGTCATGTCGGACCTCCGGTCGACGGGGGAGGACATCCCAATACTTGCACACTGATGGGCAATAAACTAGTCTGCTCATTGTTGGGTACACAACGGTCGGCGGTGCGGACCCGCCCGTACGGCGTACCGTCGACACTGTGGACGTCACCGCGGACACCGTCGTCGCCCGCGCCGCGCAGGAGCTCGGCCGCAGTGCGGACGGGCTGGTCGCCGACGTGGAGCGGTGCCTGCGCAGCAAGGTGCCCGAGCTGTGGGAGGACCCGGACATCGGCCGGATGACCTCGCAGGCCATCAGCGAGCACATCGGCGCCGCGCTGGCCAACCTCGAACACGGCCTCGAACCGGGGCTGACGGATCCGCCCGTCGCCGACCTCGATCGCGTCCGCCGGCTGGCCCGGCACGGAACCCCCGTCACCGCGATGCTGCGCGCCCACCGCCTCGCCCAGGGCATCGCCCTCGACCAGCTGCTCGGACTGCTGCCCGGGCTGACGAGCGACCCCCGCCTGATCAGCGCGGCGGCACGCCGACTGATCACGGTGACCACCGGATACGTGGACCGCACGTCCGAGCAGAGCGTGACGGCCTACCAGGAGGAGCGGGAGCGCAGACTGCGCTGGCGGCTGTCCGTGGTGAACGAGGCCGGCACGCGCATCGGCACCACCCTGGACATCGCCCGCACCACCCAGGAACTGGCCGACCTCGCCATCGATCGCTTCGCGGACCTGGTCACCGTCGACCTGCTCGACTCCGCGCTCCACGGATCCGACACCCCGGCCGGGAGACCCCTCGTCCTGCGCCGGCTCGCCCGGCGACCGGCGACCGGCGACGGCCGGGAGGCCGAGCTGACGCCGGAGCGGCTCCACACCTACCCGGAGGGATCACCGCCGGACCGCGCCCTGACCACCGGCCGGCCCTCACGGCACCATCGCGACGGCCCACCGCACCCCGGCGGCGCGGGCGAGCCCCCGCCGGTCCACTCGACGCTGGTGGTGCCCCTGCGCGCCCGCGGCATCACCCTCGGCGTCGCCCGGTTCTGCCGTCACCGCACCCCCGACCGCTACGACGACGAGGACCTGCTCCTCGCGCAGGAGATCACCGCCAGGGCCGCCGTCGCCGTCGACAACGCCCGCCGCTACACACACGCCCGCGCCACCGCCCTCAGCCTCCAGCGCAGCCTGCTCCCGTCGCACATGCCGGAGCACTCCGCCGTGGAGGTGGCCTGCCGCTATCTGCCCGCCGGTGACCGGCTCGGGGTGGGCGGCGACTGGTACGACGTCATCCCGCTGTCCGGCGCCCGCGTCGCCCTCGTGGTGGGCGACGTCGTCGGCCACGGCATCCACGCCGCCGCCACCATGGGCCGGCTGCGGACCGCCGTCCGCACCCTCGCCGACATCGACCTGCCGCCCGACGAACTCCTCACGCACCTGGACGACGTCGTGCTGCGCCTGTCCGCCGAAGCGGCCGCCGACCCGGACCGGGAGGCCGACGGGGAGATCGGCGCCACCTGTCTGTACGCCGTCTACGATCCCGTCGGCGGCTGCTGCACCCTCGCCCGGGCCGGGCATGTGCCGCCCGCGGTGACGACCCGCGACGGCACCGTCGAGACCCTCGACCTGCCCCCGGGACCGCCGCTCGGCCTGGGCGGCCTGCCGTTCGAGGCGGTGGAGGTCCCGCTCCCCGAGGGCAGCCTCCTCGCCCTCTACACCAACGGCCTGCTCGAAGCCCACGACCACGACGTCGAGCGGGGCCTCGCCCTGCTCCGTACGGCCCTCGGCCGGCCCGCCCCCTCCCTGGAGGCGGCCTGCGACACCGTGCTCGCCACCCTGCTGCCGGCCCGCCCCGACGACGACGTGGCCCTCCTCCTGGCCCGCACCCACGCCCTCGGGGACCGTCAGGTCGCCGGCTGGGACCTGGAGCCCGACCCGGCCGCGGTCGCCCTCGCCCGGTCCCGTGTGTCCCGGCAGCTGAGAACCTGGGGGCTGGACGAGCTCGACTTCACCGCCGAACTGGTGGTCAGCGAGCTGGTCACCAACGCCATCCGCTACGGCCGGCCCCCCATCCGGCTGCGCCTCATCCACGACCGCACCCTGCTGTGCGAGGTCTCCGACGCCAGCAGCACCACCCCCCACCAGCGCCGCGCCCGCGTCTACGACGAGGGGGGCCGGGGCCTGCACCTCGTCGCGCAGCTCTCCGAACAATGGGGTACGCGGCACGCCCGGCTCGGCAAGACGGTCTGGGCCGAGCTGTCGGACACGGCCGGTCTCCCGGCGTTCGCCGCCGTCTGACCAGCGGGCCGACGCGCGATCACCCGGGCCCGGTGTCAGGCTGAAGTCATACGGACCCGAGGAAGGGAATCGCCGTGATCACCACCGACCTCACCCCCGGCTCCCCCTGCTGGCTCGACCTCGGTGCCCCTGACATCGGGGCCGCCGCGGACTTCTACGGCGCGGTGCTCGGCTGGGAGTACCAGCCCATGAGCGAGATGGAGGGAATGGACGAGGGGGAGGACGTGGAAGGCGGGATGTTCAAGAAGGACGGCAAGACCGTCGCCGGGCTCGGCAAACTGACCGAGGAGGGCGCGCGTTCGGCCTGGATGATCTACTACGACGTCGCCGACGCGGACGCCACGACCGCGGCCGTCGAGCGGGCCGGCGGCACCGTGCGGGTGGCGCCGAGGGACCTCGGCGAATGGGGCCGGATGGCACAGTACAGCGACCCGCAGGGCGGCCAGTTCGCCGTCTGGCAGCCGGGGAGCGACGCCGGCTTCGAGCTGGTGGAGGAACCGGGCTCGCTGTCCTGGACCGAGCTGTACACCAGCGACGCCTCGGCCGCCAAGGAGTTCTACGGCGGTGTCTTCGGCTGGCAGTTCGGCGACATGGAACTCCCGGGCGGCGGGGGCACGTACACCCTCATCACCCCCGCCGGGCTGCCCGAGGAGCGGATGCAGGGCGGCCTCATGGAGGTCGGCAAGGACGACCTCTCCCTGGCGGAGGGGCGGCCGTACTGGCACCCGGTCTTCGCCGTCGCCGACTGCGACGCCGCGGTCGCCGAGGTCACCGGGCACGGCGGCAGTGTGCAGATGGGCCCGATGGACGCGGAGGGCGTCGGCCGCCTGGCCGTCTGCCTCGACCCCTCCAACGCGGACTTCGTGGTCCTCACCCCGACCCGGAGCTGAACTCCGGGCCGGACGCCGGGCGCCGGGGCCTGTCCGCCGGACAGGCCCCGGGGTCTTTCTCGGATCAGGCGAGGGTGACCTCGACCGGCAGTTTCTTGATGCCGTTGACGAAGTTGGAGCGGACGCGCGGGACGGCGCCGGTCAGCCTGATGTCGGCGATCCGCGGGATCAGCTCCTCGAACATGATGCGGATCTCGGTGCGGGCGAGCAGGTTGCCCAGGCACAGGTGCGGGCTGCCCTTGCCGAAGGTGACGTGGTCGTTGTTCCGCCGGGTGACGTCGAAGTCGTAGGGGTTGCCGAAGACCTCCTCGTCGCGGTTGCCGGAGGCGTACCACATGACGACCTTGTCGCCCTCCCTGATCCGCTTGCCGCCGAGTTCGACGTCGCGGGTGGCGGTGCGGCGGAAGTGGTAGACGGGGGAGGCCCAGCGCAGGAACTCCTCGACCGCCGTCGGGATCAGGGACGGGTCGTCCTTGAGCCGGGCCAGCTGCTCGGGGTGCTGGAGGAGGGCCAGCATCGAGTGCGAGATGGTGTGCCGGGTGGTCTCGTTGCCGGCGACGACCAGGAGCAGGAAGTAGTTGTCGAAGTCCTGCGCGGAGAGCGGGACGCCGTCCCGCGGGGTGGTGTTGACCAGCTTCGACACCAGGTCCGTGCCGTCGCCGCCGCGCCGCTGCCGGGCCAGTTCACGGCCGTACTCGAAGACCTCGATCGAGGCGGGTGAGCGGAACGGCAGGTCGCGGTACTTCTCGCTCTCCTCGCTGTGCAGCAGCACGTCCGCGTAGTCGGGGTCGGTGTTGCCGATGATGCGGTTGCCCCAGTCGATGAGCTGCTGGTTGTCCTCCGGCGGGACGTCGAGCAGCCGGGCCAGCACGTTGATGGGGAAGTCGGCGGAGACGTCGGCGACGAAGTCGAAGGTGCCCTTGGCGAGGGCAGCGTCGAGGGTCTGGGCGGTCAGGCCGCGCAGGAAGTCGGTGTAGCTGTTGATGACGCCCGCGCCGAACTGGCGCTGGATCACACTGCGCAGCGCGCGGTGGCGGACGCCGTCCATCTCCAGGATGGAGGCCCGCTTCTTGATCTGGTCGTCGTCGACCTCTTCGAGGTTGACGAACCGTGTCGAGGTGAAGGTCTCCGCGTCCCGGTCGACGCGGGCGATGTCCGCGTGCCGGGTCACCGCCCAGAAACCGGAGTTCGGGGCGGCTTCGGGCTGCCAGTGCACCGGGTCCTCGTGGCGCAGGGTGTGGAACATCCGCCAGGGCGTCACCCCGTCGGTGAAGTGGTCGAGGTCGGCGAGGTCGACGTCCGCCAGCGGCATCGGCTCGTTCACGGCGGGGGTCAGGATCTCGGTCATCAAAGGCTCCTCGGCGTCACAGGTGGTAGGCGTACTCGGTGAACTCCCAGTCGGTGACGTGCCGTTGGAAGCGGTCGACCTCGTTGCGCTTGTAGGTCAGGAAGGAGGCGGTGAACGCCTTGCCGAGGACGTCGGCCAGGGCGGTGTCCGCCTCCAGCGCGTCCAGGGCGTCCGTCAGGGTCGCCGGCAGCAGGGCCGACCGGGCGGTGTCGTAGCCGTAGCCCTCCAGCGGCGCCGGGGGCTCCTCGCCCGCCCGGATGCCGAGCAGGGCGGCGGCGAGGGTGCCCGCGATCAACAGATAGGGGTTGGCGCTGGCGTCGCCGAGGCGGAGTTCGAGACGGGCGCCGGAGCCGCGCTCCGGCGGGACGCGGACCATGGCGCTGCGGTTGTCCAGCCCCCAGTCGATCAGCCAGGGGGCGAGCGTGTCCGGGCCGAAGCGCTTGTACGAGTTCACGGTCGGGTTGGCCAGCGCCGCGAGCGCGGGCGCGTGGGCGAGGATGCCGGCGATGGCGTGCCGGGCGGTGGCGGAGAGACCGTGGGCGCCGGACGGGTCGTCGAAGGTGTTGCGCCCGTCGGTGTCCTCGCACGACAGGTGCAGATGGAAGCCGGAGCCGCCCGCGTCGCCGAACGGCTTGGCCATGAAGGTGGCCAGGTTGCCCTCCCGGCGCGCCAGTTCCTTGACGGCCGCCTTGAAGCGGAAGGAGCGGTCGGCGGCGTCCAGGGCCGCGGAGTGGGTCAGGTTGATCTCGTACTGGCCGCCGTCGAACTCGTGGTTGCCGGTGACGACGCCGAGGCCGAGGTCGCGCAGCAGCCGCAGGGTGCGCAGCAGATGGTTGCCGGGGTCGGCGCGCAGCCCGGCGGTGTAGACGGCGCCCGTGGTGTCCGGTGAGCGGCGCCAGCCGGTGGGGGTGCCGGGGGCGGGCTCCAGCAGGAAGTACTCCAGCTCGGGGCCGACGACCGGCCGCAGTCCCTGCTCGGCGCACCGGGCCAGGACCGTGCGCAGCAGGTCGCGCGGAGACTCGGGGGCCGGGGCGCCGGTCGCCGGGTCGGTGACCTCGCCGAGACAGGTGGCGACACCGGGCTCCCAGGGCAGGCGGGCCGCCGTGGACAGGTCGGGGCGTACGCACACGTCCGGCAGGCCGGCGTCCAGACCGCCCGCGACCGGGACCACGTCACCCTGGGGGCTGGTGTGGTACACCGCGCGGCAGAAGGCCAGACCGTGCTCGGCGGCCGAGGGCAGGTGGTCCAGGAGGACGTCCCGGGCGCGGTCGGTGCCGATGAGGTCGGGGTAGATCACCCGGACCACGTCGACGCCCTCGGCGGCGAGCCGCTCCATGTGCCGGCGGATGTCTGGGGTGTCGGATGCGCTCACCGATGTCTCCTTGAGCGGAAGGGCGGGGGCTCCCCGGAGCTGTTAATCGTTTGGCCCCGAACGGTATGGACAGGAGTCGCCGCCCCGCAAGAGGGTGGTGCAAAAAATTTATCCGCCTGGATAGGTATTGACCAGGCCCGGTCGGCTTCCTATGTTGTTTGACGCCAAACGAGTTAGGGGTACGGATCTCCGCACCCCTTTGGCCGAGGGGCCCGGCCCGGCAACACCCCGGTCCGGGCCCCTCTCACCCCCTCTCCTCGGCTCCGACGCCCTCACCCCTCAGGAGGACCGGCCATGAAGGTCGTCGTCGACATGAACAAGTGCCAGGACCACGGCCAATGCGTCTTCGCGGCCCCGGACGTCTTCTCGATGGACGACAACGGGCGCCTGGCCTTCGTCCCCGACCCCGACGACGCGCTGCGCGACGAGGTCGAGGAAGCCGCCGACGTGTGTCCGCTGCAGGCCATCCGGATCGAGGACTGAGCCCCATGACCGCACGCGTAGTCGTCGCGGGCGCCTCGATGGGCGGCCTGCGCGCCGCCGAACAGCTGCGCGCGGCGGGCTGGACCGGCGCGATCACCGTCGTCGGCGACGAACCGCACATGCCCTACAACCGGCCGCCGCTCTCCAAGGAGGTCCTGGCCGGCAAGGCCCCCTTCGAGTCGCTGGCCTTCACCCCGAAGGCGGCCGCCGCCGACGTGGAGTGGAGACTCGGCACGAAGATCGTCGCGGCCCGCCTCGACGAGCGGACCGTCACGCTCGACGACGGTTCGTCGCTGTCGTACGACGGTCTCGTCGTCGCCACCGGAATGCGCCCCCGGCGGCTGCGCTGCCCCGGCCCGCTCGCCGGCCGCCACACGGTCCGCACCCTCGCCGACGCCCACGGCCTGCGGGACGAACTGACCCGGCCGGGCGTCCGGGTGGTCGTGGTGGGCGCCGGGTTCATCGGCTGCGAGGTCGCCGCCACCGCCGTCGGACTCGGCGTCCGCGAGGTGACCGTCGCCGACCCGCTGCCACTGCCCATGGTCGGGCCGCTCGGCGAGCTGCTGGGCCGCGCGCTGCTGAAGCGGCACGAGGACCGCGGGGTGCGCTTCGCGCTCGGCACGTCAGTCGCCGGGTTCGCGGGTGACGAACGGGTGACCGGGGTCGTACTGAGCGACGGCACGGTGCTGCCCGCCGACGTGGTGGTCGAGTCGGTCGGCTCGGTGGCCAACGTGGAGTGGCTGGAGGGCAACGGCCTGGACCTGTCCGACGGTGTGCTCACGTGCGAGCAGCTGCGCGTCGGGGGGCGGCCCGAGGTGGTCGCCGTCGGCGACGTCGCCCGCTTCCCCAACGCCCGCTACGACGGCGTGCCGCGCCGCGTCGAGCACTGGTCCATCCCGACCGACACGGCCAAGCACGCCGCGAAGGCCCTCGTCGCCCATCTCGCCCGTACGGATGCGGAGTTGACTCCCTTCGCGCCCCTGCCCACCTTCTGGAGCAACCAGCACGGGTTCCGGCTCCAGTCCTTCGGGGCGCCCGTCCTCGGCAAGGACGACGTACGGGTCCTGGACGGCGACCCCGAGGGCGACGTCCTGGTCGGCTACCACACCGGCGGCCGGCTCGTCGGTGTCGTCGCGCTCGGCGGCCAGGCCGCCGCGACGGGCGCCGCCCGCTATCGCGCCCAGTTGCTCAAGTCGCCCGCTCTCACCGCGTAAGGAAGCCCGTCATGTCCCCTGTCCGTGGTTACTTCCACCCCAAGACGGCGAGCGGTGCCTCGTCGCTGATTCCGTCGCCGCCGTGGCGGTACTCGGGTGACCTGCTCACCGTCGAGTACCGGACCGATCCGGCGCGGGTGCGTGAACTCCTGCCCGAGCCGCTGGAGCCGGCCGAGGAGGACCCGGGCGCGGTCGCGCTGATCTGGGCCGACTGGCAGTCCTGCTCCGGCTCCGGTGCGGAGCTGCTGGACCCGGTGCTCTCCCAGTACAAGGAGGCGTTCGCGGTCGTCCGGTGCACGTTCCGGGGCCGGACGTACTCGCGGTGCGTGTACATCTGGGTCGACAAGGACTTCGCGATCGCCCGGGGCCTGCACCAGGGGTACCCGAAGAAGCTCGGGTCGATCCACCAGACGCGCCCGCATCCGTACGGGCCCGCTCCGCGGATCGAGGCGGGGGCGCGGTTCGGCGCGACGCTCGCCGCCGCGGACCGGCGGCTCGCCCAGGCCGTGGTGACCCTGCGGGAGCCTTCGGAGACGAACGGGTTCGTCAACGGGCATCCCATGGCCCATCACCGGTGGCTGCCGTCGATCGAGAAGGGCAAGGGGCCGGCGCTGGACGAGCTGATCGAGTCGGGCGCGGCGTCCTTCGAGGGCGGGCAGCCGTGGGTCGGTGATGCCGAGCTGGAGCTGTTCGAGGCGCCGACGGAGGAGTTGGCGCGGCTGGAGATACGGGAGCCGATTGCTGCGTACTACCGGCAGGTCGGGGTGGTTTGGGACGGGGGGCGGCTTCTGGAGTCCGGGACGTCCGAAGCGGGTGCCGAGTGAGGCCGGTGGGCGCCCGCGGGTCCGTTGTGGCTGGTCGCGCCCACGCGGCGGAGCCGCATATCGATACAGCCCCGCGCCCCTAGGTAGGTCAGCTGTCCCCTCGTCCGAAAAGGAAGCCTTCTCATGCCTGACAAGATCACTGTCGGCGGTGTGTCCGTCGACACCCGGCACTGGATCGGTGGTGAACGCGTCGCCTCCGCCGACACCTTCACCGACGTCTCGCCCATCGACGGCACCACGATCGGCGAAATCGCCCGCGGCACGGCCACGGAGGCCGTCGCCGCCGTCGCCGCCGCCAAGGCCGCCTTCCCCGGCTGGGCGGCCACGCCCCGCGCCGAACGCGCCCGCGTCCTGCATGCCGTCGCCGACGGGGTCGAGAAGCGGATCGAAGAGCTGGCGATCGTCGAGACCACCGACAACGGGGCGCTGCTGCGCTCGCACCGGCGGGGTGTGATGCCCCGCGTGGCGCACAACTTCCGGTTCTTCGCGGACTGGCTGCTGAAGCTGGACCACGAGGACTTCGAGACGCGCGGTCACACGAACCATGTCTCGTGGGACCCGGCGGGCCCGAGCGTGCTGATCACGCCGTGGAACGCGCCGCTGATGCTGGCCACCTGGAAGGTCGCCCCGGCGCTGGCGGCGGGCAACACCGTCGTCCTCAAGCCCGCCGAGTGGTCCCCGCTGACCGCCTCCCTCCTCGCCGACATCGCCGCCGAGGCGGGGCTGCCCGCCGGTGTCCTCAATGTCGTCCAGGGATACGGCTCCGAGATCGGCGACGCCCTCACCTCGCACCCGGACGTGCGCCGGATCAGCTTCACCGGGTCCGTGCCGACGGCCAAGCGCATCGCGGAGTCGGCGGCCGGCAACCTCACCCCGCTCAGCCTCGAACTGGGCGGCAAGTCCCCGCTGCTGGTCTTCGCCGACGCCGACCTGGACCTGGCGGTCGACCTCGCGGTGGAGCAGTACGACAACGCCGGGCAGGTCTGCCTCGCGGCCACCCGCTTCCTGGTCGAGGAGTCGGTCGCCGAGGAGTTCACCCGCCGGTTCGTCGAGAAGGCCGGGCGGCTCGTCCAGGGCGACCCGAGGGACGAGGCCACCGACATCGGGCCCAACATCCACCCGCGCCAGCTGGAGAAGATCGACGGGTTCGTGCGGCGGGCGCTCGCGGCAGGGGCGCGCGCGGTCGTCGGCGGGCACCGGGGGGACGGCCAGTACTACGCGCCGACCCTGCTCACCGATGTCGCGCAGGACTCGGAGATCGTGCAGGAGGAGGTCTTCGGACCGGTCCTGACCCTCCAGACCTTCGACACCGAGGAAGAAGCCGTCCGCCTGGCCAACGACACCCGCTTCGGCCTGGCCGCCACCCTCGCCACCGGCGACCCCGAGCGCGCCGAACGCGTCACCGCACAGCTGGTGGCCGGCACGGTCTGGGTCAACTGCTTCTTCGTACGGGACCTGCAGGCGCCCTTCGGCGGCTCCCGCCACTCCGGCGTCGGCCGCGAGGGCGGCACCTGGAGCTTCGACTTCTACTGCGACCTGAAGAACACCGTGACCGCGCCGAACGGATGGAAGAACCATGGGTGAGATCGTCGGGGCGGGACTCCTCGCCCACGTCCCCACCATCGTGCTGCCCGAGGCCGACCGGCTGGAGCTGAACGAGGGCAAGGAGATCACCCTCGTCACCGGACTGCGGCAGCTCCGTGAGGACGTGTTCGAGCGCGACGACTACGACACCGTCGTCGTCCTCGACTCCCACTGGGCCACGACCGTCGAGTTCGTCGTCACCGCCCAGCAGCGCCGGGCCGGGCTGTTCACCTCCGAGGAACTGCCCCGGGGGATGTGCCGGATGCCGTACGACTTCCCGGGCGACCCCGAACTCGCCCGCGCCGTCGAGAGGTTCGCCGACAAGCACGGCACCTGGATCACCGCGATCGACGACGACTACCTGCCGATCTACTACGCCACCACCAACCTCTGGAAGTTCCTGGGGGAGGGGCTGCCGGACAAGCGGTGGGTGACCATCGGCGTCTGCCAGACCGGGGACATGGAGGATCATCTGCGGCTGGGCCGGGCCCTCGCGGACGGTATCGCCGCGACCCCGGGGCGCCGGGTGCTGCTGATCGCCTCGGGCGCCCTCTCGCACACCTTCTGGCCGCTGCGCGAACTGCGCGACCACGAGGCCAGCGATCCGGTGCACATCCGTACGCCCGAGGCCCGGGAGGCCGACCACGAGCGCATCGCCTGGTTCAAGGAGGGGCGCCACGACAAGGTCCTCGACACGATGGACGAGTTCTGGACGTACAAGCCCGAGGCGAAGTTCTTCCACTACCTGATGATGGCCGGTGCCCTCGGCGAGCAGGCCTGTGTGGCGAAGGCCCGGCAGTACGGGGAGTACGAGAACTCCGTCGGCACCGGCCAGGTCCACCTCTGGTTCGACCGGCCCGCCGACGGCTGGACCGGTACCGGCCTGCCCACCCCGCGCACCCCGCACAGCCGCATCTAGGAGCCCTGCCATGGCCGCATCTTCCGAGTACCGCCGTATCCTCCTCGACGGCGCCGCCGTCCAGGTCGCCGTCGACGGGGACGAACTCGTCGCCGGGGACGGCCGCCGCGTCAAGATCGAGGAGGCGCGGCATCTGCCCCCGGTCGTCCCGTCCAAGGTGATCGCCGTCCACCTCAACCACCGAAGCCGCGTGGACGAGTTCCGGATCGACCTCCCCGACACTCCGACCTACTTCCACAAGCCGACCTCCTCCCTCAACTCCCACAAGGGCGCGATCGTCCGCCCCGAGGGCTGCAAGTGGCTCAACTACGAGGGCGAGGTCGCCATCGTCATCGGCAGGACCGCACGGAACGTCTCCCCCGAGGAGGCGGGGGAGTACATCGCCGGTTACACCGTCGCCAACGACTACGGGCTGCACGACTTCCGTGACACCGACGCCGGTTCGATGCTCCGTGTGAAGGGCTCCGACACCCTGTGTCCGCTCGGCCCCGGCCTGGTCACGGACTGGGACTTCCGCGGCAAGAGCCTGCGCACCTACGTCAACGGCGAGGTCGTCCAGGACGGTTCGACCGACGAGATGAAGTGGGACATGCACTACCTCGTCGCCGACATCGCCCGCACCATCACCCTGTACCCGGGGGACGTGCTGCTGTCCGGCACCCCGGCCAACTCCCGGCCCGTCCAGCCCGGTGACGTGGTCGAGGTCGAGGTCGAGGGCCTCGGCCGGCTCACCAACCACATCGTCACCGGCCCCACTCCGGTCCGCACCGACGTCGGCGCCCAGCCCACCGAGTCCGAGGAGGTCCTCTCCACCGCGCTCGGCGGCGACTGGGAGTTCCGCGGCATCCGCCCGCCCCGGCGCTGACCTCCCTCTTCCCCAAGACGGCGCCGCACCGGGCGCGACCCAGGAGGTCGCCCGGTGCGGCGCTTTCGTTTCCTGGGGCGAGCCTCAGCCCTTCGGCCGCCGGCCGCTGCGGCGCGGCGCCGGCTCGGCACCGTCGAGCAGGGTCAGACGGCGTTCCTCACCGTGCTCCTCGACCTGTCGTACGACCTGCCGCAGCCCCTCCGCGACACTGCGGCACTCCTCGTCGGTGAGCCGTGAGGCGACGAACGCCTCCTCCTGGTTGAACTGCGGGAACAGCCTCTGCATCAGCGCCTCGCCCTCGTCGGTGAGGCTCAGCAGCACGAGCCTGCCGTCCGAGGGGTGACCGGCCCGCCGGAGCAGCCCCCGGCCCTCCAGCGTCCGCGAGACCCCGGTGAGCGTGCCCTTGGAGATCCCCGCCTCCTCCGCGACGTGCCGGGTCTCCGACTCGCCCCAGACCCACACCACCCACAGCACGACGAACGCCGTCCAGGTCAGGTCGGCGCCGCGCAGCACGGAGTTCTCCAGATGCTGCCGGACGGACGACGCGGCGCGGTAGATGTTGGCGACCACCGCCATCTGCTCGCGGTGGATCGGTATGCCACCGAGCTTCGCCGCTGCCAGCTTCTCCGCTTCGGTGATGGACCGGTGGCCGGGCACAGGCACGCTCCTTCGATCGTTCGGAGTCAAATTATACGAAGGTGTCAGGCCATGGTCAGGGCCAGGCGCTCACTGATCTCGCCCGCCGTGGCGCGCACCTTCTGGGCGAGTTCCGCCTCCGCCTCCGGGTACACCCGGGAGGCCAGGGCGGCCACGCTGACCGCCGCCGTGATCCGGCCGTCCGGCTCCTCGACGGGGGCGGCGATGCCCACGACGTCCGGGTCGAGTTCCCCCCGGGTGACCGAGTAGCCGAGGCGCCGGATCCGGCCGAGGCGCTCCATCAGGGCGTCGACGTCCGTGAGGGTGGCCGGGGTGAAGCGGCGCAGTTCCGTCGTCTCCAGCAGTCGGCGCGCCTCGTCCTCGGGGCTCCAGGCGAGCAGGACCAGGGCGGAGGCGCCGGCGTTGAGGGGCAGGGTGCTGCCCCGCTCGTAGGAGATGCGTACGGCGCGGGTGCCGCTCTCCGCGCGGTCGACGCACACCACCAGATCACCGGTGCGGCGGGTGAGCAGGACGGTCTCCTGCACCTCCTCCGCGAGGTCCCGCATCGACGGCAGCGCGACCTCGGACAGGCCGTAGCTGCGGCGGGCCAGCCGGGCGATCTCCAGGACCCGCAGGCCGAGCCGGAACCCGCCGCCGGGAGCCTCCTCGAGGAAGCGGCCGGCGACGAGGCTCTGCAGGTAGCGGTACGCGGTGGAGCGCGCGACGCCGAGCCGCTCCGCCACGGCCGTACCGGAGACGACGAGGCGGGTGTCGTCGAACATGGTCAGGATGTCCAGGGCCCGGTCGGCCGTGGAGTTGCGCTCGCGGTAGCTGGGGGACGATGTTCCTGACATGCCGGACACTGTAACCGGTCAGGGGCGGTCCTGGACGAGGGTGTCGCGCAGTTCCCCGACCGCCGGTGTTCCCCGTGCTGTCTCCTTTTCGAGGATGGTCGAGCTGATATTCAGGAGCCTCGTTCGCGAGACCGGCAACAGGGGGCGCGCTCGCCGTCGCCAACGCCGGGGCCGCTCGTCGCCCCGGCGGGCAGCCACCGCGAGTCGGGACGGGGCCAGGCCCCGGCCGGGTACGGCGATCACCCGTGCGAGCGGAACTCGCCACGTGGGAGCGGGTCTCCCGGGGGATGGACTTCGACACGCGGTGAGTGACGCGAAAACCAGTGGAGCGGCGCCGTTGCGCGCCATTAGCGTGCTGCCGACCTGAGTCGTCCAGGCAAGGACATGCCGTTGTACACCCTGTGAGACCTCCCGAGCGCTGATCTGTCGCGCGTCGCGCATGTGCGCCGCGCTGCTTCTTGCTGCGGACTTCTCACTGAAACCGGTGTACTTCTGTGCTCAACAACTGGGTGGTCATGCCCACCTGCCTGCCGCTCGTTTCCCGCCGTTGCCACTCCTGCGCGTCCGAACGGTCCCGGGCAAGCGGCAAATTCCGTGTCAACGCCAACCACAAGCTCATCGACGCCTGGCTCCTCGTGCTCTGTACCGCGTGCGGGGAGACCGCCAAGCTCGCGCTCCTGGAGCGGGTGCATGTGCGCTCCGTACGACCCGAGCTGCTGGACCGGCTGCATGACAACGACCCCGGCCTGACGGCCGAGTTGCTCCAGGATCCGGTCGTGCGGCGCCGTAATCGCATCGCCCTCGACTGGGACGGCGCCTGGCGCATCGACACCGGCGGATCGGATCACCTGGACCGCGAGGTGATCGACGTCTCGGTCCGCTTCGCGGCGCGGATCCCCGTCCGGCCGGTGCGGCTGATCGCTGAAGGGTGCGGTCTGTCGCGGGCCGAGGTCGAAAGACTGCTCACGGAGGGCAAGCTCGTCTCGGCAGTCCGGCTGAGCGGCAGGCTCTCCGGCGACTTCACCTTCACGCTCAAGCGCTGAGCCGTTCCGGGACCAGGGGCCTGTCCGGCGGGATCCGTCGGACAGGCCCTACGGCCGTGCCCCGTCGGGCGGTGCGGAAGCCGCCCGGAGGAGGGCGGCCCGGCAGGCCAGGACGGCGGGGTGGCGGCTGCGGCCGCGGCGGACGACGGTGAGGACGCGGCGGGTGCGCCGGCCTCGGGGGAGCTGCCGCAGCGCGACGGTGGGGGGCTGCCCGCTCCAGACGAGATCGGACAGGAAGGCGGCGGCGTGGCCCTGCTGCACCAGACGGAGGTGGAGCAGGAGGTCAGGTCGGTGGTCCCGACCTTACGTCGGGTTCGAAGCCGGCACCGCGGCACAGGGCAATGGCCCAGTGCCGGGCGGTCGTTCCTTCGGGTTCCATCGCCCAGGGGTGGTCGGCGAGCGAGCGCAGCGCCGCCATCGGGCCGTCCGCCGAGGGCACGGCCGCGAACCCGCACCGGGCGAAGGCGCCCTGACCCACGTCGGGACCGCACACGGTGTCCTCCGGCACGGCCGCCACGCCACCCACCCGTTCACGACAGCCTCCGGGAGAGGCCATGACGAACCCCGACAAGATCACCGTCAACGGCGACCGACTGTGGAGGTCCACCACGGAGGCCGGCTCCTCATGCCTCCCGCGTCGCGAGGACCGGCTGCTCGGCCGAGCCCCGGACGATCAGCCGGGTCGGCACGGTGAGGGTGCGGGCGCGGGAGCGGTCGCCGTCCAGGCGGGTCAGGGCGGTGGCCGCCGCCGCTCTGCCGATCTCCTCGGGGTCCTGGGCGACGACGGTCAGGGCCGGTTCGAGCGCCTCGGCCAGCGAGACGTCGTCGAAGGCGACGACGGCCACGTGCTTGCGCCTGCTGCGGGCCAGCTCGGCCACTATGCCCAGCGCCATGATGTTGTTGCCGGCGAACAGGGCCGTCGGGGGATCGGCCAGGTCGAGGAGCTGGGCGGTCGCGGCCTCGGCCCCGTGCTGGTCGTGGGCGTTGGCGACCAGTGAGCGGTCGTAGGGGAGGTCGGCCTCCTGGAGCGCCGAGCGATAGCCCGCCAGACGCTCGCGGCGCGTGTACAGCTTCACGGGCAGGTCACCGACGAAGCCGATGCGCCGATGCCCGTGGGCGATCAGATGGGCGACGCCGTCGTGGGCGCCCGCGCGGTTGGAGCTCACGATGCTGTCCGTGGCGAGGCCGACTCCCGGCCGGTCGAGGAAGATGACGGGAAGTCCCGCCGTACGGTGGGACTTGAGATGGGAGTGGTCGGCGCCGACCGACGGCACGACGATCAGGATGCTGACGCGGCGGGCCAGGAACTTGTCCGTCAGGGCGCGTTCGCGGTCGGGATCGTCCGCGGAGGAGCCCATGAGCAGGGTCAGGCCACGGTCGCGGACGGTGTCCTCGATGCTCCGGGCCACGGCTCCGAAGAAGGGGTTGGCGAGGTCGGGGATGACCAGTCCGACGGTGGTGTCGGGTCCGCCGACGCGGATGTTGCGGGCCATGAGGTTCGGCTGGAAGCCGAGCTTGGCCACCGCGGCGAGCACTTGTTCCCTGGTCCGGGCCGAGGCGGGCCCGTCCTCGTTGAGGACGCGGGAGACCGTCTTGGCGCTGACTCCGACTTCTCGGGCGACGTCGGCCAGGGTGGGGCGGCGGTTCGCTGCCATGGAGGAAGCGTCTCCTGTGGGCCCTCGGTCCCGGCCGCGGCCTCGGCCGGACACACGAGAGCTGGTTGTGCTGTCAGGTGGCCTGGACTCCGGCGGCCTTCGCCGCCTCGGAATCCGCAACGACAGTATCTCCGGCCGCGTCGACGGTGAGCGCGCCGGTCATGATGGCGACGACCTCCGCCATGGAGTAGTCGGAAGGCTTGATCACCGCGGCGCGCCGGCCGAGGCGATGGACGTGGATCCGGTCGGCGATCTCGAAGACATGCGGCATGTTGTGGCTGATCAGGACGACCGGCATGCCCTTGTCCCGGACGCGGCGGATGAGGTCCAGCACCTGGCCGGACTCCTTGACGCCGAGAGCGGCGGTGGGTTCGTCCATGACGACGACGCTGCGGGCCCAGGCGACGGCGCGGGCGACCGCGACGGCCTGCCGCTGTCCGCCGGAGAGCGTCTCCACCGACTGGGTCAGCGAACGCAGCCCGATCTTCAGGTCGGCCATGTGCTCGGCGGCCTCCTGACGCATCCGCTTCTTGTCGAGCATCCGGAACGCGCTGCCCAGGATGCCGGGCCGGCGCAGTTCGCGCCCGAGGAACACGTTCGACGCGATGTCCATCGAGGCGGCCACGGCGAGGTCCTGATACACCGTCTCGATGCCGTGGGCGCGGGCGCTCTGCGGGCCGGAGAAGGTGATGGGCTCGCCGCCCAGGCGGATCTCGCCCGCGTCGGGCACCAGCGCGCCGGTGAGGGCCTTGATCAGGCTGGTCTTGCCGGCGCCGTTGTCGCCGATGACGGCGAGGACCTCACCGGGCAGCAGGTCGAAGTCGGCGCCGTCGATGGCGGTGACATGGCCGTAGCGCTTGACCAGACCGCGGGCCTGCAGCACGGGCGTGGGGGAGGACGTGGCGGTCATCGGGCCTTCTTCCGGGAGATCTGGTCGACGGTCACCGCGAGGATCACCAGCACGCCGGTGATCAGGGTCTGGTAGATGGAGGCGACGCCCATCAGCTGCAGGCCGTTGCGGAACACACCGACGATGAGCACACCGATGAAGGTGCCCAGGACCGAGCCGCGTCCGCCGAAGAGGCTGGTGCCGCCGAGGACCACGGCGGTGATGCTGTCGAGGTTGTCGGTCTGGCCGGCCTGCGGGTCGCCCACTCCGGTGCGGGAGATGAGCAGCAGGGCGGCGATGCCGTACAGCAGACCCGCCACGGTGTAGATGCCGATGGTCAGCCGGGAGGTGCGGATGCCGTTGAGCCGTGCCGCCTCCTGGCTGTTGCCCAGCGCGTAGACGTGCCGGCCCCAGCCGGTGTTGCTCAGCGCGTAGGCGAGGAGGAGGAACAGGGCGATGGTGACCAGGGAGCCGTAGGTGATGTCGGTGTGGCCGAGCGGGAAGGTCTCGCCGAGGGCCGTAAGAGAACCCGGCAGGTTGGTGACCGTCTGTTCCTCGGAGTAGATGTGCGTCAGGGCGAACGCCACGTTGAGCATGCCGAGGGTGACGATGAACGGCGGCAGCGGGATCTTCTGCACCAGCAGCCCGTTGAGCAGTCCGAACCCGCCGCAGACGGCCATGCCCAGGGCGATGGCGGCGAGCGGCGGCAGGGAGCCCTCGGCGGCCATCTTGGCGATCATGATGCTGCCGAAGGCCATCACGGCACCGCACGACAGGTCGATGCCCGCGGTGAGGATGATCAGGGTCTGGCCGATGGCGAGGGTGCCGACGACCATCACCTGCTGCACGATCAGCGAGAAGTTGCCGCCGGTGAGGAACTGGTCGGTGGAGAGGGAGAAGAAGGCGCAGGCCAGGAGGAGGGCGACCAGCGGGCCGGTGGTCGGCGCCGTGAGCAGTCTGCGGGCCGTGGTCGGTGCTTTGAGCTCGGCGTACGGCGTGGTCGTGGCTGTCATGCGAAGTCCTTGTCGGAAGACAGATGTCCTTGTCGGTGCCTGCCGGAGGCCAGGGGGACGAGGAGACGAGGGGGCGGCCGTCCCGAGGTCGGGGAGGAGGGGGCCGGCCGCCCCGCTGAGGGGGAGTTACGGATCGGGCGGGCGGCTCAGCCCCAGCAGTTCTCCAGGCCGAAGGCGGTGTCCTTGGACGTGACCCCGTCCTGCGGCTTGTCGGTGATCAGGGTGACGCCGGTGTCGGTGTAACCGGAGGCCTTCTTGCCGTCCTTGGCGTACGTCACGACGGCCTTGACGCCCTCGGCGGCCATCTTCAGCGGGTACTGCTGCGAGGTCGCGGCGATCTTGCCGTCCTTGACGGCCTGGGTGCCGGTGCAGCCGCCGTCGACGGAGACGATCAGTACGTCGTTCTCGCGCCCCTTGGCCTTCAGGGCGGTGTACGCGCCCAGGGCGGCCGGCTCGTTGATGGTGTAGACGAGGTTGATGTCGGGGTTCTTCTGGAGGCAGTTCTCCATGGCGGTCTGGCCCTTGGCCTGGTCGCCGCCGGTGTCCTGGGCACACAGGACGTCCTTGTCGGTGGCGCCGAAGCCCTTGAGGAAACCGCTGTGCCGCTGGACGCCGACCGAGACGCCGGGGGCCAGGTCGAGGGTGGCTATCTTCGCGGTCTTGCCCGCCATCGCGGCCTTGGCGTACTCGCCGATCAGCTCGCCGGCCGTGACGTTGTTCGTGGCGAAGAGGGCGTCGACCGCGCTCTCCGGCTCGGTCGGGGTGTCCAGGGCGATGACCAGGACGCCCTTCGCCTTCGCCTTCTCGATCGCGGGCACGATGGCCTTGGAGTCGCTGGGGGTGATCAGGATGCCCTTCACGCCGGAGGCGACCATGTTCTCGATGGCCGTGACCTGACCGGCGTTGTCGCCGTCGAACTTGCCCGCGGCGCTGACCAGTTGGGCGCCGTTCTCCTTGGCGGCCTTCTCCGCGCCCTCCTTCATCTTCACGAAGAACGGGTTGGTGTCGGTCTTGGTGATCAGGCCGACCTTGACGGTGCCCGAGCCGGAGCTCGAGGAGCTCGATCCGGAGCCGGACCCGCAGGCCGTCAGCGTGAGCGCCGCGACGCCCGTGACCGCGGCTGCTCTGAGGAGGGAGGAGGAGAGGCGAGTGGTGCGAGACATGATCGACTCCTGTGGGATAGCGGGCCGCAGGGTGGGGATCAGAGCATGCGACCCAGTGTCATCGTTGACTTATGTCATCGTTGACACGGCCTGGCGAGGATGATGGACTCCGCTTCCCGGAAACGTCAATGCCTTGTACTCGTCACAAATCGGCAAACGTCCGCGGCCGCCGCTCCGCCGGGGCCGACCCGCGGCCGCTGCGCACATCACCCGGTCCGTGGCCGTACGTCCGCCAGAGAAGAGCAGCCCATGAGCCCGCGTCAGATCACCGTCCTGGGGGAGTGCGTCGCGGACGCGTTCACCGAAGCCGCGAGCACCTCGACCGAACTCGCCCTGCGTGTCCTGCCGGGCGGCGGACCCGCGAACACGGCGGTGTCCCTGGCCCGCCTCGGCACCCCCGCGCGTTTCCTCGCGCGCCTGTCCGGCGACGTGTTCGGCCGGCTGTTCCGCGCCCATCTGGAGGAGTCGGGGGTGGACCTGTCGGACGCCGTCCGGGCCGCCGAGCCCAGCACGCTCGCCGTGGCCGAGCTGGACGCCCGGGGACAGGCCGCGTTCTCCTTCCACGCCCAGAACACGGCCGACTGGCAGTGGACGGCACAGGAGCTCGACCGGGTCGACCTGTCCGCGACCGCCTGCCTGCACACCGGATCCCTGGCCCTGGTCCAGGCACCCGGAGCGGCGGCGGTGGAGGACTTCCTCGCCTCGGCCGCCCCCCGCACGACCATCAGCATCGACCCCAACGTCCGGCCGCTCCTGGTGCGTCCCGACGTCTACCGCGCCCGGCTGGCCCACTGGTGCGGCCTCGCCGACGTGCTGCGGCTCAGCGAGGACGACCTGGAACTCCTCCTGCCGGGCACCCCGCCCGAGCGGGCCTGCGACATCTGGCACGCGGCCGGCGCGCGGCTCGTGGTGATCACACGCGGTGCCGACGGCGCCCTGGCCTCGCTCGACGGTGAGCGGGTCCGGGTCCCCGCCGTTCCGACCGCCGTCGTCGACACCGTCGGGGCGGGCGACTCCTTCACCGCCGGACTGCTGCACCATCTCGACGCCCGCGGTCTCCTCGGCGGCCGGCTGACGGAACTCCGCCTCGACGACGTCGCCGAAGCCTGCCGGTTCGCCGCCCGTGTCGCGGCCCTGACCTGCTCCGTCGCCGGTCCCAACCCGCCGTGGCGGAGCCGGTTGGAGCAGCTCGCGACGGCCGGCGGAGCCTGACGGACGGGCGGCGGTGGAGGCCGACGGGCGGCGGCCGGTGTCGGGGCGATCGCGCCCGGACCGTTGACGCGTCGGCCGCACTGCGCTCATCATCGGGCCACCCGCTCGATGTCAACGATGACACAAGTCGAGGACGACACCCTGGTCGCCCGGCCACGGAGGACACGACACATGCACAAGACCCTGCTCGCCGAGTTCACCGCTCGCGAGGGCGCTCAGGACGAGGTCGCCCGGCTGATCCTGGAGTACGCGAAGAAGGTGCGCGAGGAGGAGGGCAATCTCGCCTTCGAGGTCTACACGAAGCAGGCCGCCCCCCGCGCCTACTGGATCTTCGAGGTGTACCGGGACGAGGACGCCTTCCGGGCACACCTGCGGGCCCCGTACGGCGGCCCGTTCAACGCCTCGCTCGCCCCGCTGATCGAGGAGGACGCCTCGGTGCTGACGTTCCTCGATCCGGTGACGTGACCGGCACGGTGAGGGCATGAGCCTTCAGCGCCGCGCACCCCTCCCCGGCGGCTGAAACCGGACTGAAGCCGTTCTGAACCGTCGCGGGCGCACGCTCTGCGGCATGACGACGACGCATGACGAACTCGCCATCGCAGCCACCGGGTTGCGCAAGGCGTACGGGGACAGGACCGTCCTCGACGGCATCGACATCCAGGTGGCCGCCGGCACGATCTTCTCGCTGCTCGGGCCGAACGGCGCCGGCAAGACCACGGTGGTCGACATCCTGTCCACCCTGATCTGCGCCGACGGCGGACAGGCGCTGATCGCGGGGCACGACCTCACCGCCGAGGCCCAGGCGGTACGCGCCGCGATCGGTGTCACCGGCCAGTTCTCGGCCGTGGACGGTCTGATCACCGGGGAGGAGAACATGCTCCTCATGGCGGACCTGCACCACCT